>DAOTTZ010000108.1:0-78259 GCA_034437535.1 Anaerolineae bacterium
TGTAGGTCTCGCTATAATTGCTCTTACGTCCCATTTGCTCCTCCTCTTGTCATCTCATTGTACATCTTCTAGGAGCAACTGTTACTCTATTTTACCGGGGGTGCACCACTACTCCACTGTGTGAATTTTTAGCAAGTTCGTCTGACCACCCTCACCAAATGGGACACCAGCAATAATAATCAGTGTATCACCCCGGCGCACTAATTCTTCACGCATAGATGTCTCAATGATGACTGAAATCATCTCATCAATTGAGTGGAATTCCGGAACAAGCAACGGGAAAACCCCCCAAACTAAAGCCATCATATGATAGGTAACTTTATTGGGTGTAATACACAAGATGGGCGTGCGAGGACGCTCACGCGCTACGCGACGGGCAGTATATCCGCTGATTGTCGTCGTAACAATCGCACGCGGGTTTAATGCCTCCGAAATATGATAGGTGCTTTCACTGATTGCATCAGAGATTGCATCTTGTCCATCTTTAGCTTGTGCCGTAGACCAATCGGAGCCATCATTATGCCATATGTTCTGCTCCGCAATCGTAGAAATTGTCGCCATCGTCTCTACCGCCGCCACCGGGTAAGAACCAACAGCACTTTCGTTACTGAGCATCACAGCATCGGTGCCATCAATAATGGCATTATAAACATCACTGGCTTCCGCACGGGTTGGACGAGGCGAATCAACCATCGAACTAAGCATCTGAGTGGCTGTGATAACCGGAATACTATTCTCATTACACAGCCGAATAATACGCTTTTGATGGAAAGGGACTTCCTCCGCCGGAACTTCCAGGCCAAGATCACCGCGAGCAACCATAATACCATCAACCGAACCGATGATTTCTTCGATGTTCGCCAGAGCTTCATGCTTTTCAATCTTGGCAATAACAGCCGCATGTTTACCCAGATGACGCATTAGCCAACGTAGCTCACGAATATCATCCGAGTTTCGAACAAATGACATCGCGATATAGTCAGTGTCTTGTTCAAGTGCAAATTCAATATCACGGCGATCTTTATCTGTAATAGCAGATAGTGTCAAATGGGCATTAGGAGCCATAACGCCCTTACGCGAACTTAATTCCCCGCCTAAGATGACACGACAGATCAACTTCCGGCTGTATGCTTCTTCAACGATAAATTCTAGATTTCCATCATCTAATAATAAGCGCATACCAGAGTTAATATCGCGAACAAACTCTGGATGCGGTAATGAAACGATATTATCCGTCCCATCAGCATCATCTAACGTGAGGGTTACCTGATCATCTTGTGCCAACATGATCGGTTCTTTAACCTTGCCGATTCGTATCTTCGGCCCCTGAATATCGCACATGACCGCGACGACGCGCTTTTCCTCTTCGGCAACCTCTCGAACCAGCCGTATTGACTCACGGTGCCGCTCATGCTCGCCATGAGAAAAATTGATCCGGGCAACGTCCATACCCGCACGGATCATCAACCGCAAAGTCTCCTTATCCCAGGAAGCCGGGCCAATTGTCGCAACAATTTTTGTTCGTTTGTTATAAATCTGGTTTTCTACCACAGACCGCAACTCCTTGTCTTAATGTGTGACGCCTTATGTATGATAGACGTCACACACGCGCTAACGAATTATCCTTTACAGACTAAGATTGGTGAATGCAGATAGGCCTGCGTACTGTGCGGCCCCACCAAGTTGTTCTTCAATCCGCAACAGTTGATTATACTTGGCAACACGGTCACTACGTGCTGGGGCACCAGTCTTGATTTGACCGGCATTCATTGCAACAGCCAGATCAGAAATCGTGATGTCTTCTGTCTCACCGCTTCGATGGCTGGTGACAACTGTCATCCCATGCCGTTGTGATAACTGGGCGGCGGCCAGAGCTTCGGTCAAAGAGCCGATCTGATTGACTTTAAATAACAATGAATTTGCGGCTTTTTCTTTGATAGCCCGCTCAACTCGTTCGGTGTTGGTGACGAGCAAATCATCACCGACGATCTGAACACGGTCACCGATACGTGCGACTAATTTCGTCCAATTTGCCCAATCATTTTCATCCAAGCCATCTTCAATCGAGATGATGGGATAGCGATCACACCAATCCGCCCAGAAATCAATCATCTCTTCGCCTGTCAGTTGTTTTCCTTCGATTTCCAGGTTGTACTTACCGGTTTTGGCATCATAAATTTCTGAGGTGGCCGGATCAAGTGCGATCCGAATCTGATCGCCCGGTTGATACCCGGCGCGCTCGATTGCCTCCATAATGACATCCAACGCGGCCTGGTTCGAGCCAAGACTGGGTGCAAAACCACCTTCGTCACCGACACTGGTCGAATAGCCTTTATCATGGATAACTTGCTTGAGTGCTTGATAGATCTCCACACCCCAGCGCAATCCTTCGCTGAACGTTTCCGCACCGACGGGCATCACCATGAATTCCTGGAAGTCGGTACTGTTAACGGCATGTTTGCCACCATTCATGATGTTCATCATCGGCACTGGCAACACATGAGCATGAACACCACCGAGATAGGCATAGAGTGGCAATTCAACGCTATCTGCCGCCGCATGTGCAACAGCCATTGAAACGCCTAGAATCGCGTTGGCACCCAGGTTTGCCTTGTTAGGCGTTCCATCCACTTCCAGCATAACGTGATCGATTTCGATCTGGTTCATGGCATACATACCGATCAACGCATCGGCCAGCGGGCCATTCACCGCTTCGACTGCTTTCTGTACGCCTTTACCTCCATAACGGTCTTTGTCGCCATCACGAAGTTCAATCGCTTCATGTTCGCCGGTTGATGCACCACTCGGCACGATTGCACGTCCAAACGCGCCATCTGTAAGACTCACTTCGACTTCGATTGTCGGATTACCGCGAGAGTCCAATACCTCGCGTGCATGGATCATATCAATGATAGACATGTTTAACTCCTTACTTTGATAGACTCCTGTATATCATACATCGGTTGCTAGGAAAAACCACATCGACTGCTTTAAACGACATTTAAAGTTCTTGATCGGTTATTAGACATCCCCTACAATGATACGATAGAGCATCTGTAAAGAATTTTAAGTAAGGTTTGCCATGAGCCAGCGTAAGGTATATCTCGATTATTCTGCCACAACGCCGCTTGATCCGCGTGTGCTTGATAAGATTTTTCCATATTTTACAGAAACATTTGGCAATACATCCTCCGCACATGGGTTTGGCCGCAAAGCTGAAGACGCCATCGAGACGGCACGCGAGACCATCGCGTCGATCTTCAATTGCAAGCCACACGAGATCATCTTTACCAGCGGCGGTTCAGAAAGTGATAACTTAGCGATTCGTGGGGCAGGGTGGGCGCGTTATAAAACAGGACGTGGCAATCATCTGATTACAACCCCTGTAGAACACAGCGCGGTAACTCGTACCGTGAATCAACTCACCGAATTCAATGATTTTGAGCAAACGATCTTACCGGTGACCTCGCAAGGCGGTGTTGATGTTGAAGATATGATCCAGGCAATACGTGAGACTACGACCATAGCCAGTGTGATTTATGCAAACAATGAAGTTGGTACGATTGCGCCTTTACCGCAACTCAGCCAGGCTTTGCACTCGCATGATGTGTTGTTGCACACGGATGCTGTTCAAGCCGCTGGTCAGTTAACACTTGATGTCGATGCGTTAGGCGTCGATCTGATGAGTATTTCCGCCCATAAGTTTTACGGGCCGAAAGGTGTCGGCGTGTTATATTGTCGTGATGGCTTGACCCTGGAGCCGAGTCAAACAGGCGGCAGTCACGAATCAGGCCGGCGGGCTGGCACATTGAATACACCTGGGATTGTCGGCATGGCGGAAGCTCTACGGTTAGCTTACGCTGAATTGCCGGAGCGATCCAAGCATTATCGTACATTGCGCGATCAACTGCGTGATCGAATCCTATCTGAAATTCCCGGATCACATACAACAGGGCACCCGGAAGATCGCCTGCCTTCTCATGCTAGTTTTGTCTTCGAAGACATTGACAGCACCAAATTATTGATGCACCTGGATATGAAAGGGATCGCCGCTAGCGGAGCTTCTGCCTGTAAGACAGGCAATCCGGAACCATCCAATGTGCTCCTGGCAATGGGCCTGCCAGAAGAATTAGCGATTGGCAGTTTGCGGCTTACAATCGGTCGAGAGACGACCGAAGAAGACATTAATTACACGGTGGAAACGTTGAAAAAGACAGTTGAGACGTTACGTAAGTTAGGAAAAGCTTTATCGCTATGAATGCAGATAAGCGTGTTGTCGTCGCCATGAGCGGCGGGGTTGATAGTTCAGTTGCGGCGGCCTTACTCGTCGAAGCGGGTTATGATGTCGTCGGCATGATGATGCGCCTC
Source organism: Anaerolineae bacterium (assembly GCA_034437535.1). Classification (GTDB taxonomy): domain Bacteria; phylum Chloroflexota; class Anaerolineae; order Aggregatilineales; family Phototrophicaceae; genus J038. The sequence continues at coordinate 4,369 of DAOTTZ010000108.1, forward strand.
TGGTCTGAGGAGACGACCGAAGGCGGAGCACACAACCGCTGTTGCACACCAGAACAGATGAATGATGCCAGACGCATAGCGGATAAGCTCGGTATTCCGTTTTATGTGCTGGATACAAAAGACGTCTTTCGGAATACAGTAGTCGAATACTTTATCGACCAGCACAGCCAGGGCGTGACTCCGAATCCTTGTATCGAGTGCAACCGGCACATTCGGTTTACTTATCTTTTCGAGAATGCGATGGCATTAGATGCAGATTATTTAGCGACCGGGCATTATGCACGCATCGATCAGCGTGATGATCGCTATCGTCTGCGAATGGGGATCGACCCGAAAAAAGATCAAAGCTATGTGTTGTGTGTACTCCAACAAAATCACCTGGCACATACACTGTTCCCAGTAGGTGAATATCCCAAAGACGAAGTGCGTAAAATCGCAGAACGGTTCGGTTTGCCGACTGCTAGCAAACAGGATAGCCAGGATCTATGCTTTTTAGGTGATGGTGATTATCGACGCTTCCTGCGGGATCATTCGCCAGCGATTATGCAAAAGGGGCCGATTGTCTTAAAAACGGGTGAAGTTATCGGCGAGCATGATGGGCTGGCAAATTATACGATTGGTCAACGGAAGGGACTGGGTGTTTCTTACCACGAACCACTTTACGTCATTGCCACCAATCCATATCGTAATGCGCTCATCGTTGGCATACGGGATGAGCTAGGACAGAGTCTATTCACAGCCAAACGAGTAAATTGGATCAACGGCGTGCCACCACAATCAGCTATAGAGGCAACTGTGAAGATTCGTTACAAGGCCAAGCCCGTCCCGGCGACCATCACACCCTTACCCGATGATCGAATGCATGTCGCACTTGCAACACCGCTACGTGATGTTACACCAGGGCAAGGAGCCGTCATTTATGACGGTGATGTATGTTTAGGCGGCGGCATCATCGAGCGATCTGTTGAGTATGACTAGGGTGGGAAAACTGCGCCAAACATCGCTGGCCCAAGTGTATCCCGGTACAATAACATCAATATGGTCCCGACGACGATGTAGGGGCCATACGGTATGGCAGTAAATGCGCTGTATTTGCCGCCAAATAATGCGCGTGACAGAATGTAAATCAACGCGCCGAAAGCCCCTAGAAATACCGTAATGAAGATGGCAAAGATTAGCACCCGCCAGCCGAGGATAAGCCCTGCTAACATTGCCATCATGACATCGCCATATCCAAACGCGACTTCATCAATGGATTGCCCACGCAGTGACCCCAGGACATAGGTAAACAAAAATCCACCACCGTACATAATGAAGAAAACGCCGAATCCTGCCGCGCCGCCCGCCAGGGCCGTGATGAGATCTGGCGGATAACCGGTCGTCGCCGCGTCAAGAATCGCTAACACAGCCGATGGAATGATGACGATGAATAAGATCAGCTTATGCTCAATGTCGATCACGATGATAAGCGCAAAGATTGCCATATAGAGCATCCAGAAGATCGTTTGCAATGTGCCGATGGTCGGCTCACCCGGTTCGACGTTAACGTTAATGTAGTCAATGGCTAAAACTGTGATGACCATCAACCCAATCGTCAGGATCTCAGTGAGTGGATACCGCCAACTTAGCTTAACCTGGCCGTCGGAAGACTCACGCTTTCCAAACAAGAATGCGGTAAGGCCCAACCACGCCAATGGTGGACGCGGTTCATCGTCAGCTTCGACAAATTCCTGGGTGATGTCGTTACCCTGTGCGTCTTCGACTGGAATATGAATGGCTCGCTTTTTAGCCTCTGGCACATAACGAGGGAGGCGGGGCGCACGCCGTAACGGCAGGTCATCTGCCAGGACATTGACGATGCCACCAGCGACTAAGCCCCACATGACAGCGAAAAATAACTCTACGATCATAAGCGCATCCTAGGGTAGTTCCGGTGCCGGCGGTAATAAGGCGACCGAAATCACGATCAACGATGCAATGAGTAACACTGCACCGATTAAAATAGCCCAACGTTGTGCTGGGCTTTCAACAAATGACGGGCGGATATAGTCACTGCGATCAACCAGATCAACTGCATCGACACGACCAGAGTCAATGCGCCAGGCGGCCAGCCGAGCTTGTTTAACCCGATACCCAATGATGACATGAAGGCAATCACCGTATGCTGGTGCCTGCTGTCTATCGTCAGGAGACGGAATCGGCGGGCCATCTGGGTGCGAGTGATAAATCGCCAGGATACGTTGGTTATCGGCACGGATAGCCGGAAGATGTGTCTCAAACGCCTGACGGTGAATTTTGAATTGAGTCTCCGGTGTGTTTGCCATGTTTTCCAGCGGGATCACCTGCATGATCACGTTACCGCGCCCCGCTAGGAATCCACAAGCCTCACAAGGATAGGCGATTGCCGCATGCTTGATCATACGTTCCTGAAGATCTGGTGAAAACACCAACGTCGTCATGACGTCATCTCGTCTTCAGCCGGGATGCTGAACGTAACCCGGTGTTGATCTTGCGGCGGATTACGTGTCTCATAAAACAGATCGGCCACTAATTCGTAGTCTCCGGCGGGTTCATCCACATTGCGGATGTGCAGGGTAAATTCCATATCCGCGTGCATGGTTTCGATGATGCTTAATTCACCGACGATCACATCATCTGTATTCCGTGCGACAAGAAACAAGTTTGGCCGTTCTTGAAATGGTGTTACCTTGATATTGATCCAGATACGCCGACGATCCGGGTAAAGTTCTAATGCTAGATCTTCGATCTTGATCTGGCTTTTCGGTTGTGGTACCTGGTCACTGTTGAAAAATTGTATGTCATTACTCATGGGTCATCTGTTCCAAAACACTTACAGCTTGTTCAAATTGAGACTCTGTAACGAAAATATGATCTCGACTGAAAGCCGCGACCGGTAATAAGCTAATGCCGGCATCAGCCAGTGCCCCGCTGATTCGAGCCATAAATCCAACAAAATCGGGCGATAATACGACATCCAGCGTGATTAGTCGATAGGCTAGCTCTGTCACGGTGTGATCACGTAGACGGTTGTTAAATTCGTCGATCAAGTTATCCGGCATGATAAGTGTGATCTCGTCCGCATCGACGATCAACGCACAAAATGGATCTCGTATTTCTGCGATGATGCTGGCGGCCACCGTCACCGCTTTGGGATGTAACTGAACCAATCGATAAACCACGTCGTCAGATTTAATTGGCATCGACTTTAACACATCATCGACAGACTGAGACATAATCACACTTTCTATTCATTGAATTGATAGGTCGGTTCAGCATAATAACGAACTCGCCGGTTTGCCAGTTTTTCCCGCACCCAGATGTTCAGTTGATTATTCTTCTCGTTAAGACGTGTCGTCTCGTCTCGCAGAATTTGCATCGGGTAGTTGACCAAAAGAGCGCGACCATGAATGATGTGCCGACTAATGCCAGGCGGAAGATATGCGTGATACTTCGCGGCGGCGATAATATCTGACGGTTGATAATTTGGGAAGAATACCACCGCAATCGCATCCTCATATAAAGGCCAGATTTCCCCTGGTTCTCTGATTGCGGTACGATAAAGACGTGCATTGCGCTGGTAAATGCCGACGACATCCCGTAAGACGGCGTTTCGCTCGTGGGTTGTATTAACCGGCGCATGAATTGACAAGACGCGGCCATCGGGTAGCGCGATGTGACAGATTGCATCACTGGCTTGTCCATCCTGGATTTGAATGGTTGGCAATTGGCGTAGTTGATCTAAAAAGTCATCAAGTGACCAATCGCTGATGATATGTTGCCATGTATTGAGATCGACATAACCACTGTTATAATCAACGATCTGCACCAAAATGTGCGGATAGCCTAATTGCTTAAATGAAAAACAGCGGTTGGCACCATCCAGGATGACAAATTGGCTGATGCCCATCGGCGCGACAATCGGCGGATTGGTAAACTGAGTAGCATCGCGCAGTTGATCTATCAACGGCTTAGACCGCTGGCTATCATGTTCCTCATGCGGATGCACAGCATCAACCGAGACAATTCGCAAATCTGGCGGTGGAGCACTGGAATGATCCGACATAAAATATTCCTCAAAGAAATCAATACTCTGCAAGCGTAGCACGAAGCGAGTAGCATAACAATGGGTTCACGAGATCAAGGGGCAGATGCCACAAAAAATCGTTGGTTGACGATACCACGCACCTTATGCTTTGTCACATATGATGATGATATTTTGCTGATGAAACGGGCGGCGCACCGTCGGGTATTCCCCAACAAGTATAATGGGTTAGGCGGGCACATCGAGCGTCATGAGACTCCGCTGAGTGGTGCCATCCGCGAAATTCGGGAAGAAGCCGGGCTAGATGTCGAAGATGTGATCTTACGCGGCATTCATCACATTGATACCGAAGCGGAAACAGGCATTTTGTTGTTCGTCTATACAGCAACGGCCACATCACGCGACTTTATAGACCCAGGAGAAGAGGGTACTTTGCATTGGATCAAACAGAACGACGTTTTATCCCTGGAATTGGTCGAGGACTTACCGGTTATCATCCCGCAGGTTTTAAGCATGGGCGATCATGAGCCACCTTATTACGCCCATATCAGTTACGATACCCATGATAAAATTCAGATACGATTCACCGAGATCACATTATGACAGAGCGTTACCCTGAAATCGAATACGTCGTTGTAGAGAAAAAACGCCGGCCGCTATATCAGCGTATTGGGTGTTTATTGATGATCCCGATCTGGCTCTTATTTGCTATTACACCGCTGGTGATGATTATATTGGCAGTTGAGGGTGACATTACCATCGAGCATGGCGGGGATGTGCCTAATAAATTTCAACATCCGTTGTTTCAACTCAAGCTGGTGATGGAAGAAGACTTTCGCGGATTGAATATCACCAATTCATCACTGTACCGCGAAGGTGAAAACGATTTTTGCATTCAAAACAACGTCCGCTTTATTTTGTGGGAGGGAGAGGGCGACCCAGCAAGTTATTGCCAATGCTACGAACGCGATGACCCCGACGCCGATTGGTTGTCAATCAGCTCTGAAGAGGGAAGTTGTGATGCTGGATAGCATCTCACCGGTTATCTTAATCTGCGGTGGGATGTGTGTTTTAGGTATTGTGGTCGTTTTCGTCTTGCCATTCCTGGCAGATTTATTCAGTATCATCGCCGGGATCGTCGAGTTAAGTATTGATCTGGCGACCCTGGGGCCGGTACCGGGCTGTGGATGTGTAGTGGTATTGGGCCTGTGTGCGGGGTGTGCCGCCGGTAGTGTATGGTTGGCTGATGTGCTTTCGACCTGTAACACCGCCGATGCCGTTAACCTCTGTCGTTTTTTACCCTGAGAGATACCTCCTGATGCAAGAACGCAACGAACAAATGCAACGTGAAGCACAAATCCTGCAAGAAGTCCTGCAAACTGTCCAGCAAGTCATCGTAGGGCAATCGCGGTTGGTTAACCGGCTCATGATCGCGTTACTTTGTAACGGTCATGTTTTAATCGAAGGCGTGCCAGGGCTGGCAAAGACGCTGACGGTACGAACCCTGGCTGATACTATCCAGGCAGAATTCCGACGCATCCAATTTACACCTGATTTGCTCCCTGCCGATCTGATCGGCACGCAGATTTATAATCCACGCAATGGTGATTTTTCTGCCCGCAAAGGGCCAATCTTTACTAACATTGTGCTGGCCGATGAGATCAACCGGGCACCGGCCAAGGTGCAATCTGCTTTGCTGGAAGCGATGGAAGAACGCCAGGTCACCCTGGGTGACGAAACACATATCCTGGCGGATCCGTTTATGGTGCTAGCAACCCAGAATCCACTGGAACAAGAAGGGACTTATCCTCTGCCAGAGGCCCAGCTTGACCGCTTCATGTTAAAGGTTCTGGTCAATTATCCAACTCGTGATGAAGAACGCATGATTATTGATCGTATGACCGGGATGCCGCCACAATCACCAGAAGCCGTTATGGCGTTAGACAATATCCGCCGCCTGCGTCAAATCGTCTCTGATATCTATGTAGATGATCGGCTTAAAGATTACGTGTTAGATATTGTCTTTGCCACACGATCTCCAGAAGGATCCCTGGCCGGACTCAAGTCCTACATCGAAGTCGGGGCCTCGCCGCGTGCGACTATCGCACTCATCCAGGCGGCTAAGGCTTACGCCTTTTTGCGCGGGCGGGCCTTTGTAACGCCAGATGACGTTAAATCACTCGCGCTGGAGACATTGCGGCATCGCATCGTCCTATCATTTGAAGCAGAAGCTGAAAATATTACGCCAGATCGAGTTATTTCGCAGATTCTCAGTAAGCTGGATGTCCCGCGATGATTACCCCGGATGTTCTACAGCGCATTCGTCAAATTGAAATTCAAACACGCCGCCTGGTCAATTCGTCGTTTGCTGGTGCGTATCATGCCGTCTTCAAAGGGCGTGGCATCACGTTTGAGTCGGTGCGCCCGTATCAACCGGGCGATGACATTCGGTCAATTGATTGGAACGTGACCGCCCGTACCAATCAGCCGTATGTGAAGCAATATATGGAAGAACGTGAACTGACCGTGATGATTTGTGTCGATCTTAGCGCATCATGTCGCTTCGGGACCGTTCAACGCCAGAAACGAGCGTTGGCCGCCGAGATCGGTGCTGTTTTGGCCCTTTCTGCCACGCAAAATAACGATAACGTCGGTCTGTTGACCTTTACCGATCAGATCGAGCAGTACATCCGTCCGCGTAAAGGACGTAATCATATCTTGCGGATCATCCGGGAGTTGCTGGCCGATACCCCCACCGCGCAAGGGACAGATCTTGCGATGGCCCTGGAAACACTCAACCAGGTGTTACGGCAGGGTGCCATTATATTTTTGCTATCGGATTTCCTGGCAAGTAACACTGAATTCGAGCGGAACCTGCACATTGTCGCCCGGCGGCATGATACCATTGCAATCACGTTGCAGGATCCATTAGAGCAAGCCTGGCCGGATGTCGGACTTGTTCGGCTGGTTGACTCCGAGACTGGACAAAGCCGCTGGATTGATACACATGCACCCGGTTGGCATGATCGCTTTAAAGCCCAGTCAGATCGCTTTCGCCAGTACCAGCGCGATCTGTTCCGCCGAACAGGTGTCGATCAAATTGACTTACGGGTTGACGAAGACGTTGTGAGTGCGTTATCCAGGTTTTTTCGGTCGCACCGCCGGCGTGATGCGCGCTGATGTGGGTTTTCGTGCTGGTCGCTTTCATGATGACATTGGCCCAACAGGATGAAATCACCGTGACCTTACGTGCTGACACAACGACACCGCGTGTGGGCGAACCGGTGACATTTACATTGCGTGTGATGTATCCTGATTTTATCGAGATCATCCACTGGCCGGAATTACCGGATCAATGGGGTGCGTTTGAGATTATCGAGCGGGACGACATCACAACCGAACAGAACGACGATCAAATCATCCAAAGCCAAATCTTTACTGCGGTCTTGTGGCAAGTCGGGGATTTCGTCACCCCGGAGACAACGCTTGATTACCGGCGACAAGGACTGGATGAAACGCTGACTACTGTCATCCCAGATCTATTTTTCTCAGTTCCATCGATCATCCCGACGGATGAGATCCCTCGATTACAACCAGACCGCGATCCGGTTGGATTCAGTGTCATCCCACCCTGGTTAGTGTTGATCGGCACTATTATCGCCAGCGGTGGGACTTACGTAATTGGCCGCACCTGGTGGGAAAACCATCGCACGAACAGCCGTTCAACCGCAGAAGCCCCCTCAATTGATCGGGTTCAGCAGGTGAACGTAGCAATCGAAACGGTCTTATCACAGCAAGAGGCAATTGACATTGACGATGTGCGTCAGGTATTCGAAGCGATCTGGTTTTACCTGGGTGCGCGGTTTCGGTTCAACGCTTCTGAGTCTAGCTTTAACGAGACTTTGCATCAACTGCAAAGCCGTTTGCCAAGAGAGACCTTCAAAGCATTTGAGCAGATCGTGCGTCAGTACGAACAATTACGCTTCAGCCCAACATCAGATGATCGGCAAGCTCTCTATCGTCTGGTAACGTGGGTAGCACACTGGTTCCAGCAAGTTGAGGCTGACCAACGCTGATGTTCCGGTTTGCGTTTCCAGTGGCCTTTTTGTTGATTATCGTGCTGGTGGCCTGGGGCTGGTTTTTGTTCAAGCGTCCGGCTTCATCCGGCTTCACTTACTCTGACACGCGCCTGGTGGAGACCTTGCCGGTTTCGTGGCGGGTGCGTTTGCGGCGGTTACCGGATGTTTTGCAATTCATCGCGCTGGTTAGCCTGATTATCGCCCTGGCAAGGCCGCAAAGTGGTCAGGGCGTGGAGGTCTTACGCGGCCAGGGGATTGACATCGTTCTCGTTGTCGATATTTCAACCAGTATGCGGACGATGGATTTTGGTTTGAATAATCGTCTACAGGCGGCCAAAGATGTGATCCAGACATTTATTGCTGAGCGCGAATTTGATCCTATCGGTCTGGTCGTGTTCGCACAGGATGCCTACCAGCTTGTACCGCTCACGCTGGATTACGCTCTCTTAAGTCGTCAGGTCGGTTCAATCCAACTTATCGACGAGTTGGCTGTCCCACAAACTGATGGGACAGCTCTGGGTCTGGGGATTGCTTCTGCCGCAACCATGCTCCGTGACCGAGAATCAGCAAGCCAGGTTATCATCTTGCTGACAGATGGTAACAACAATTTCGGCATTGATCCGTTGACTATCGCCGATGCGGCGGCGGCCCTGAGTATTCGAGTCTATACAATTGGCATGGGGCGGCCAGCGACAGACGAAACCGAGAGTCAGCAAGGTCAATTAGATGAGGCAACATTGACCAACATCGCCCAACGGACAGACGGGGCATACTTCCGTGCGACAGATACCGAAACTCTGCAAAATGTCTACGAGCAGATTGACCGGCTCGAACGATCTGATGTTGAGCGCACGATTGTCGTTCGCTGGCAGGATCAAGCAATTTTCTGGCTTATCACCGGTCTGCTTCTTGTAATAGCAGAGCAAGTATTGCGTCAAACGATTTTCAGGGTAATTGTGATATGACGTTTATCTATCCATCCGCTTTATGGTTGATCGTACTGGTGCCTATCGCGCTATCAGGTTTTGTCCTTTACAAACGGCGGACTCAAAAACGTATCGTAGCAGACCCTGCCATACTGGATCAATTCAAGCGCAGGCCAGTAAATGAGACCTGGCGGTTGATAACCTGGAGCATCGCCTTAATCGCCTTGATTATCGCGCTGGCACGCCCAATATGGGGAATCGCCGAAGAGATTATCGAAGCGGAAGGGATCGCCGTCATCGTGCTGATTGACGTCAGTCGCAGTATGGATGCCCGTGATCTAGCTCCTAGCCGGCTCGAACGTGCTAAGATTACAGTACGGCAATTATTCGAAACCGAGACCGCGGTCAACTTCGGGCTAGTCGCATTTGCTGAAAGTGCTTTCGTAGCCTTTCCCTTGACCAACAACACACCATCTATGTTAAATGTTCTGGATTCAGTCAGTACGCAGATGATTGGTAACCAGGGTACGAATTTCAACATCGCTTTACAAACCGCGTCAGATGTCATTGATCCACGCTTTAACGCGCAAACCGCCCTCATCATACTCAGCGATGGCGAAACACATGAGCCAACCCGGCCCGGCCTGCTTTCAACTTTTTCAGATGCCGGGATTCCCATTCACACGGTCGGGTATGGCACGTTGGATGGTAGCCCCATTCCGACGGTTGATGCCGGAAATGTCATCGGCCCGGATGGTGAGACAGTCATTACGCGGTTGGACGATACAGCTTTACAAATCATCGCCCAACAAAGCGGAGGCATTTACCGTCGGGCAGCGGAGTCCGGCATCGAAGTCGTTGACCTGCTGAACGTCATCCGTGAGATGTCAATTTCTCAAAGTGTATCCGCCAGCCAGATTCGGCGTGTAGAGCGATTCGGGATTTTCGTCTTTGTCGCCATTGTCGCTTTGCTCGCCAGCCCTATGAAGCCCCGACAATTCAGCGTGAGTCTGATGCTGGTATTGGCCGGTTGTGCTGGTCCGGTTGAAAATTATAATAATGCGGGGAACCGATCGTTTAGCTCTGGAGCTTATGCACAAGCAGTCGAAGCTTACCAGCAAGCACAGGTAGTAGAGCCTGATGAAGCGGCGAGTTACTATAATGCCGGGACAGCTTATCTGGCCGCTGATGATGTTGACCAGGCCATCGTGTTCTTAGGACAAGCTTTGTTAACGGCGGATCCTGCTCTTTTGCCTGATATTTATTACAATCTGGGTAATGCCTATGCGGCGGTCAACCGGAACATTGACGCAATCGACGCTTATCAGAATGCTCTACGGCTACAGCCAGACGACGATGCCGCTCGATACAATCTAGAAGTCGTCACAGCACGCTTGAATCAACCGACACCGACGGCACAAATCCCGCAACCAGAGGATACCCCGCCAACCCCGACTCCAACACCACCTGCAAACTCGATGCCAGAAGATGAGTCCGATAATCTTCCGGATGAAACAGAAGGGACGATGGATCCAGCCGCGGCTGAAGCCCTGCTAGATCGCATCCAACAGGATCAAAATGCTTTGCAGTCTTTTATGTTCGACGTTGGCGGGGAAGGGCGAAGCGATGAAAAGGATTGGTAGCCTGCTGATCGCGCTTTTGCTGATAGCCGGTGGAACCAGCCAAGCACAGGAAGATTTCAGTGGTGAGAGCGATTTTTTCATCACGACCTGGGTCAGCAACCCCCAACCATTCGTTGGTGAAAAGATTTTATATCACACGCGATATTATGCTTATCTGCCGGATCGTCTCGAAACACCCAACCCGGTTGATTTTCCCGTCTTTCGCAATGTCTGGCGCGGGGAAACCATCAGTGAACCAGCACGTAACGTGCAAATCGGCGGGGTACAGTACACACAATACGAGTTCATTACCGAATTGACTCCGCTTCAGCCTGGGACCTTGATCATACCGGAAGCCATATTATCCCTGGAAGAAGATGTCTTTTTCGAGCGCGAACAATTTGCATCAAACCGGGTTTTTATCGACGTGCAAGCCTTACCACAACCGCCACCAGATCGATTTACCGACTCTGTTGGTCAATACCGGCTCAACAATGCCTTCGTCAGCGCGACACAGGTACAACTGGGCGAACCTATCACCCTGACAATCGACATTACCGGCAGTGGGACATTCGAAATTCTGAATCCGCCGCGTTTGCAAGTGGGCGATGCCTGGCGCGTTGTCGGAAGACCCGCACAAGATTTACGTCGAGCAGATAATCAATTTGGTCTACAATTCACCCAACAGTTGATCGTCGAATGGGTGCTGGTTCCACAACAAACTGGTGAATTAACTGTTCCACCGCAGACCTGGGTTTACTTTGACCCACAGGCAGAAGCCTATGTGCAAGAACAAACATCTGCATTTAATATCAGTGTCTTTCCTGGCGTGGATGGTGTCGAACAACTCGACATCGACTCTGCGCTGATTCAACCACCGCAAATCGTCCTCAAACCGGCGGATGCAAGCTTTCAATCACGCCCGCGTGTATCGCTTGTGTTCTGGTTGTTATGGTCGATTCCGCCGTTGGGGGCCATTATGGTCATCGGATACCGGGTTTATCGTTCTCGGCAAGAACAACACCGGGTTCACAGACGCCGCCAGACAGCCCTCAAACGCGCTTTAAGCCGTTTAGATGCTACCGACGACCATTCCCAAATCTTGAGCATTTTACGAGCTTACATCGCAGATCTGACAAATCAGCCCAATCATGCGTTGCCATTCGTCAACCTGGCCTCAAGTGCTCCGGTTGATGAAGCCTTGCGTACCCGGTTTGACCGTCAGATTCAAATGATACTGGCCCATGAGTATAACCCCAGTGATGCTGATCTGACATCGGCTGATAAAAAGCGACTCAAGCAGATCTTACGCGAGATCAACCATAAGCAGAAAGCGGTCACCTAATGCAGTGGATATTCATTATTTTGTTGGCTCTGGCGCAAAATCAAAATATTGAACGGCTCGATGATGCCACTGATGCTTACCAGCGTGCAGAGTATGATCGGGCGATTGCGTTATATACCGATGCTATCGAAAGCGGTATACAGAACGACAGCCTTTACTTTAATCTGGCATCTGCTTACTTCCAGCAAGAAGATTATGGCAATGCGCTGGTGTGGTATCTACGCGCACATGCACTGGCCCCACGCGATACCCAGACCAACGAGATGATCTCGCGCATTCGCGCCCTGCGTGCTGATTATCAGACGACGCCGGCCCATTGGGCAGATTATCTCGCAGATCTGACAATCAACGTCTTGACCGAGGTCGAACTGGGTCTGTTAGCGTTCTTCAATTGGTTGATCTGGTTTATGCTAATATCTGTAGCCTATTATCGGCGATCCACGACTATGCGTGCCGCTTTGCTCATTGTCACCATCACAACATTGGTCACCGTTGGCTTGTTCGGGAGTCGATTATATACAGACAAGGCACGACCGCGTGCGGTCATCACGACACTACAAGCTGAGGTGACCAGTGGGCCAGGCAACGATTACCCGGTGATCGAAGCGATTTACAGCGGGGCAGAGGTTCGTATCCTACAGACTGATGGCAGTTATGCGCGTTTCGTCACGCCGGATAATCGTCAGGGGTGGATCTCACGGTTGGATTATACACTCGTCAACGTAATTCCGTGACAATGCGTTCTGGGTTCAGTACGATTTGAACCCCTGCTTTTTTTAGCGCGTCGATCTTCTCATCGGCAGTGCCGTAGCCTCTTTCGATGATGGCACCAGCATGACCCATACGCCGGTCGGTCGGTGCGGTGCGACCGGCTACGAAGGCAATCACGCGCTTCGTCACCCTGGATTGTATATAATTTGCGGCGTCGATTTCCGCACGTCCGCCGATTTCACCCAGTAGAACGATGCTATCAGTCTCAGGATCGCTTTCGAACATTTCCAGAATATCCACGAATGATGTGCCCAAAACCGGATCGGCACCAATGCCGACAATCGTACTCTGGCCGATGCCGGCGTCTGATAATGTATTCACCAGATCATACGTCAAGGCCCCGCTTTTGGAGACGACCCCGACATGACCAGGCGATGCGACCTCTACCGGAATAATGCCCAGGTTGATCTTCCCAGGTGACAATACACCGGGGCAATTCGGCCCTATCAGCCGACTTTCGCTATTTTTAGCATAATGATAAACGTGAAGCATATCCATGATCGGAATGCCCTCTGTGATGCAAATTATCAGGTCAATTCCGGCATCAATGGCTTCGTAGATGGCATCTGCCGCATAGGCTGGTGGGACAAAGATAATCGACGTGTTCGCCCCGGTCGTCTCAACTGCGATCTCGACACTATCGAAGACGGGTTTACCTTCGACCCAATCTCCACCGCGCCCAGGCGACACACCGCCGACAATTTGCGTACCATAGGCGGTCATCCGTGCGGTATGATAGCGGCCACGTCGTCCGGTCATGCCTTGGATGAGAACCAACCGATCATCGGATAAAATCATACGGTTCCCCTGACTACCTGGATGCTGGCGGTTACTGCCTGTGTGAGGGTATCTTCTAGCCGTAACGTCGGGATGGATACATCTTGCAGAATTGCTTTACCTTCATCCGCAGATGTACCGCGCAACCGAACGATAAGCGGCTTTCGGATGGGTTTTTCTCGGTGAGATGCAATGATGCCATGTGCGACTTCGTCACATCGGGTCATGCCGCCGAAGATGTTGACCAGCAAGACCTGTACATTTGGATCTGCCCGTGTGATGTTAAAAGCCAGCTTGATCTTTTCCGGGTCAGCCCCGCCTGCTACATCCAGGAACGTCGCCGCCTGGATCTCCCCTGCACTCACTTTATCAATCATATCCATCGTCGCCATGCCCAGGCCCGCACCGTTGACGATACAACCGATCTTGCCATCCAGCCGAATATAGGTCATACCGGCGACTCGTGCCAGCGATTCGCTCGGTATTTCTTCCGTTGTGTCTCGTAAGCCGGCCAATTCTGGCTGACGAAAGAGTGCGTTATCGTCAACGACAATTTTGCCATCCAGGGCGATTAGTTCATCGTCAGGCGTCAAGATCAATGGATTGATCTCTAATACGGTTGCATCACTGGCGACATAACATGCATACATCGCCTGGGCGATCTCATCGAACTTGCGATAGGTGGCGCGTGGTAAGTTTAGTGTGCTGGCAATTCGTAAGACCTGATATGACCGGAGACCGATCAAGGGTTCGATGTCTTCCTGGCAGACTGTTTCAGGATCGGCAAATGCCGCTTTCTCGACCTCAATGCCGCCAGTAGGGGAAGCGATTAAAAGCATTTTCGCCGCTTGATGATCTTGTGCGATGCCAAGAAATAACGAACGGACTGCGGGTAGATCTGGTTCGACCAGGATTTGCTCCACTTGCTGACCATTAACCGTGTAATTGAGTAATATTTCAGCAAATTTTTCCGCTTCTTCGGGCGAATCAACCCGTTGAATGCTATCTTTAAAACTCATCTGGCCGGCCTGGGCGTGTAGTAGGGCAGGCGTGCCCAAGCCCTGGACGATGTGACGGGCGGCCTGAGCGGTCGTCACGACTTCGCCAGATAAAACTGGAATATCATATTGTGCGAAGTATGCACGCACTTGATGATCGTGTAATTTCAAAATTCCGCTCCATCCGCTATAAGATCTCGATATGCTCGCGTGTAATCATGGCATCTGGGAATTCGTCTTCAACAAGTTTAATGGCCGCTCGAATCACCTTCTCTGAATGTGCGCTAGAATTACTTACACTGACGAAAGCAATCGTGGCTGATTGCCATACATCATGCTGGTCGATCTCTGAGCAGGCGACATTTAACTTTTTCGTCAAACGATTAATCAATGGTCGGATGACTGATCGTTTTTCTTTTAATGACCGAACTCCTGACAGATGGATCTCCAATTGCCCCAGACCAATCATAGCATTTTTTGTCGTCATACATTCACCATCGTTTTTAAAATTTAGGCAGGTTGTGTATACTGTTTGGCAAGTCTGATATTATTATAGTGCATCCCAAATCGGGGGAGCGATATGCAAAAAATTCGCACATTGATGATTTTTGTCATTCTGCTCTTGCTGGGTACCTTGCAAGTGATGGCCCAGGAAGAAGAAAATCTGTTATCCAATCCAGGGTTTGAAGGAACATTCGTCGAACAGGGGGGGGAGCCAGTGCGGCTTGTCGCAGAGGATTGGACAGCCTGGAACATCTCTCGCCAGCCAGATACAGAACCCTGGCAAAACCGGCAACCCATCTATGAACCAGCCGCGCCAGATACATCCCGCATCCGCAACGGGCAAAACGCGCAATTATTTTATAATGATACGTTCTGGGCACATACTGCCGGCCTGTATCAACAAGTTGACGGTATCGAACCGGGGACAGAATTGCGGTTCAACGTTTACGTTTACGTGTGGTCGTCCAGCTTTAATGACCGGGGAAACAGCGAACAACCGGGTGATGTTGAAATCGAAGTCGGTATTGATCCTAATGGCGGGACAGATCCGCTCAGCAATGACATTGTCTGGTCAATTCCACTGGTCAATGCTTATGATGCCTACCGTCCATACAGCCAGATCGCAACAGCGACCAATGACACAGTAACAGTCTGGGTCAAATCAACCGTCGGCTTCCCGGTGCAGAACACTTATGTCTATGTGGATGATGCGACATTAGCGGAAACAGTCGGCGTGGTGCCAGATGACACCGATGAACCTGAAGCGACATCAACCCAACTTGCGACGAATACACCGGACCCAACACCGACACTGGAAGGCCCAACTGAGACGCCGGTTCCCACCAATACGCCACAGCCCACCGCAACAGCGGTTCCGCCGACAAATACAGCAGTTCCACCGACGAATACACCGGATGAAGACCCGACCCCGACCCGCGAAGGCGCGACCAACACCCCCATTCCGACCATTACACCAGTCGGCGACAATATTGCGATCCCGCAACCATCGGCAACCCCGGCGCCAACTGAAACACCGGAAACTGAAGAAGATGACGATCCACCTTCGACCGACGATGATGTTAACTTCCGTGATACGATTAACTACGAAGTGCGCCGGGGTGATACTGTAGGCCGGCTTGCCGCGCTTTATGGGAGTACAATCGACGCGATCAACGGTGCAAACGACCTCAACGAGGATAATCTGATCTTTGTTGGGCAAGAACTCATCATTCCGGTGCCATTAGCCGCGCCAGCAACATCTACGCCATCGCCAACACCGATTCCCAGTGCGACCCCGGAGATTATCTACGATGCAACCGCACCGGCAACTGGCGGTACAAACGCGACGACCAGCGTTTCAAGCGTCTACATCGTGAATCGTGGTGATACGCTTTCGACTATTGCGTCCCGCTTTAACACAACCATTCAATCTATTGCAGAAGCCAATGGAATCGTCAATATCAACCGCATCTTTGCCGGACAGCGGTTAGTGATCCCAGGGACGACCGTTAATATTCAACCGCCAGCTAATGTTGTACCCGCCCCCACACGAGCCTATGTGGTGCGACCAGGGGATACATTGTATCGTATCAGCCTGGCATTTGGTGTGCCGATCACGGATATTGCACTGGCAAACAACATCGTCAACCGGAATTTGATCTTCAGCGATGAAACCCTGCAAATTCCATGAGCGATAATTGGCGCATCCTGAAGAATACGACGACGCAAGACACCATTTTGCCCCGTGTGAAATGGTGTGCGTCTTTTTGGTGTAAATTGCGTGGGCTGATGTTCCGGCGGCATCTACCAGCCGGTGAGGGTTTGCTTTTCGTAGAAGGGCGCGAATCTCGCCAGGGCAGTGCGATCCACATGCTCTTTATGTTTCTGACAATTGGTGTAGTATGGTTAGATAAAGACGGGCGCGTCGTCGATAAGAAGCTTGCAAAGCCCTGGCGGCCCATTTACACTCCCCAGGCTCCAGCGCAATATTTCATCGAGGCGAACCCAGATATTCTGGATCGGGTAGCTGTTGGGGATGTTTTGCAATTTGATGAGACGGCAACTTAATGTCTGGTTAGTCTGCTTGCTTATGGTTGGGATTCTTGGTGTTGCATCCGCCCAGGAGCAACCAGACCCCGACTCTGACACGAATGTTTTAGTTCATATTGTTCAACGGGGCGAAACACTCTTTCGGATTGCGGAAGATTACAATCTGACGACTGACCAGATCGCGGTTGCCAATGGTATTGCCGCTGTCGATAGCATTCAAGTCGGGCAACGCCTTTTAATCCCAATAGCGGGTGCTTCGCAACTGATCGAAGCTACCGATCCCTCATTCCCTACACACCAGATCAAACCCGGTGAGACCTTACAAAGTATCGCAGAATTTTACGGTTTGACCGTCAATGACTTGATCGCCTGGAACGCGATTGATAATCCAGATCGAATCATAATCGGCCAGACATTGGATCTGGTATCCCGTACACAACCGCCGGTTAGTGAGACAAGCCCGCTGAATATTTTGCATGTCGTGCAGAGCGGCGAAACCTTATTCGGCATTGCCACAACGTACAATGTAGCACTTGACGCGATCCGCGAGGTGAACGACCTGACCGAAGATTCTCTGATCTTCGCCGGTCAGGAATTGATTATCCCAGGGGGGCGGCCACAGACGCCAGATGGCGCACGCGACCTACCAGACTTCATCACCGGGTTAGTCATGAATCCACTCACGTTGACTGAAGGCCGCACAGGTCGCCTTCAACTGGGAACAACGGATTTTTCCTCTGTGGCTGGAACCTTTTTAGGGCGTGCGCTCAACGTTATATCGCAAGAAAACAACACAATTCATTACGTGTTGCTACCGGTACCGGTTTTTACCGAAGCAGGTATCTACCCATTAGAGATTTCCGTTGCTTATGCGGACGGACGAACAACCGTGATCCCGCTGAACGTCGAAATTGTAGCTGGGAATTATGGAAGCCAGGCCATCACCCTGCCGGAAGATCGCGCAGAATTACTGGCACCGGCTGTAGAAAGTAATGAACTTGATATTTTGCGTAACCTCACCAGCCCAGTCACAATTGAGCGTCACTTTGCCGGGAGCATGAGCTTGCCAGCGGCGGCGGCCATGAATGCGCCTTTTGGCGCGATCCGCTCTTATAACGGCGGTGCGTTTGACCGTTTTCACAGTGGATCTGATTTTGCGGGTGGACCTGGAACACCGGTGTACGCGACAGCACCGGGGCGTGTGGTTCTGGCCGATGTCCTTAATATTCGTGGCATTTCAGTCGTCATCGATCATGGTTGGGGCGTTTACACCAATTATTCGCACTTATCCGAACGACTGGTGCAACTGGGAGATTTTGTCGATACCGGGCAAATCATCGGAACAGTGGGCAACTCTGGCCGGGCGACGGGGGCACATTTGCACTGGGAATTGTGGGTAAATGGGGTTCCGGTTGACCCGATGCAATGGGTCATCGAAACGTTTCCTTAGCGTGTGAAAATCGAGAGCCGCCCTTACATCAAAAGCGGCTCTCTGTTTGACTCAATCGTCAGTGATCGATCTTGTAGTACGCGCCGTCGAGTGCTTCGAAATTGGTGAACAAGAAATGATCGTGGTAATAGTGTATCCACAAGAACGATAGGATCGCGGTGTAATAAGCGACATCAAATCGCCAGTTCGCCAATTGGGTCGGATCACCCTCCAGGCCCAATGCAGACCCCGGTGTGATGACATGCGCCATCGCATAAACGACCAGGAAGATCGCCGCAGATCCGATCAGCATGATCGTACTTAGCAGATACAACCCGCGTGAGTCCTTCATCTTGCTAAAGCGTGATACCAGCGGAGCATCTTGATCCAGTTGGCCCATTTCCTGCTTGATTTTGATGATATAAAACGTGATTGCCAGATATTGGAACGAATGCCAGGTATTCAGCCCCTGGAATGCGGTATCCAGATTAGGCAGAGCCGGCATGGTGAAGGCGATGGCAACGGTAAACGAGATAAATACGGTCTTGGGGATATTGAGAATGCCATCACGATATTCCTGCCAGGATTTGATGATATACGCCGTTAGCGCAACACCGAATATGCCAGCCATCGTGAGGAACAACCATGTTTGTTCGAAAACATCCGGGATAACGCGAGTCAGGTCATTAACACCCACATCGAAAGACCCCTGGCTGATCTTGAAGGCCGCCATCGGGAACAAGCAGGTGAGCACAACAGCATAATCAATGAACCGGGAACGCATACTAATCGCGCTGTTCTTGCGAACGTAGTTATGTTCTTTGTGGTTGTATAGCTCAACGATGTACGTCACCTGATGAAGCACATGCAACGCCGCCCAAAAGAAAAACACGGTAAGCAGAAGCGTCAGGTTCAAGAACGCCATCGATACAACGACAATCGGAATGATAATCGATGATCGAAGCAACATCGGGTATTGCTTCTTAAACTCATCATCTAGCCCGGTTCTTAAGAACGTTGACATCATGTGCGGGCCACCGATGGCGACGGCGACAAAGCCATTTACCAGATTACGACTTAGATCATCATCCAGGCCAAATTGCACACCCAACAGATAAACCAGGTAGGGCAGTGGGACGACAATGACGCTAAACGTGATATAGATTAAGTCCCAACGTCGGTTACGAAGCCACATACCTTCATTTTCGGCACGGGTTTCTGTCATCGGCGCGGTAGAAACACTCATGTGTTTATTAGCCTTTCTTTAACATCTTCCACATTACACAATAACACGACAACCGTAGATTGGTTGTGCTTTAGCTCTTTATTAAATCACGATATGGTGTTTTCGGCAACGTGCTTCGTAAGCTTCGCTGGCTCCCACCATAATAATCGGATCATTGTAGTTGGCTGGTTCGCCGTTGACTAGTCGTTGTGTACGAGAAGCGGCTTCACCACAAATCACACAGATGGCATGTAACTTGGTTACATCTTCTGCCCGGCACATCAGTTGGGGGATCGGCCCGAAGGCTTCGCCGCGAAAATCGAGATCAAGCCCCGCCAGGATCACACGGAGACCATTATCTGCCAGTTGCTCGACAATCTCAATGATTTCATCGTCAAAAAATTGCACTTCATCAACCGCGACAACGGTTGTCGTCTGGCGTAGATGCGTCAGAATATCACGCGAGCATTCAATCGGCTTCGCGTCAAATTGTTGGCCATCATGACTGCTGACAGAGCGTAGCGCGTAGCGGTCATCAATTTTAGGTTTAAATACTTGAACCTCTTGCTTGGCGATGGTTGCCCGGCGTACACGTCGAATTAACTCTTCTGTCTTGCCGCAGAACATGCTCCCGCAGATCAACTCGACACGTCCGTTATGATGAATCATCGCTCCCCCTTTTTGTTCTGTAGAATAGAAAAGCAGTCATACCGAGTGCATGACTGCTTTTAAGATTGTACGATTCGGCTTTACGATTCAGACGGTACGTCGTAACCCCGGTTACGTAACATTTTCTTCAGATCGCTCAAGACCTTCTGCCCGATGCCTTGAAGATCAAGAATGCCATCATCACCGTTTTCGTTTAGCACGTTGAAGAAATCCTGAACGGTGTTGATGCCGTTTTCGGTCAGGATGTTGGTGAAACGTGCGTTGATGTCCAGCTCCGATAATTCCATATTGAGCGGAGTCTTGGCCGCTTCACGCGCTTCCACTTCGGCGTTCTTCTCATCCCGCTTTTGCAGGCGGCGCATAAATTGATCGTAACGGCCTTCAGTGTCAACAATGCGTTGTTCGCCGGTAAAAAACGGATGGCAGGCGGAACAAATATCGGTACGAATTTCTTCGACAGTCGCGCCCGTTGTCCAGGTGTTGCCACACGCACAGACAACCGTTGCCTCCGGATACCATTCCGGATGGAGATCTTTTTTCATCTGGTGTTACTCCTCTGAGTCTGCATCACGGCCCTGAGGCAGGGTAGCGTGATGGATATACGGTTAGTTAGTCGCCAGCCTGGGCCGACGGTGCATCAGATACTTCTGGATAAACGCTGATGCGCTTTTGACCTTTGCGGCCACGCATACGCTCAAAGACCACCACACCTTCCGCTTTAGCAAATAGTGTATGATCTTTGCCAATGCCCACATTTTCACCCGGGTGGAACTTGGTGCCGCGCTGGCGCACGATGATGTTCCCCGGTATGACATATTGCCCACCGAAACGCTTCACACCCAGGCGTTTCGAATTGCTATCGCGACCATTACTGGTAGAGCCGCCACCTTTTTTATGAGCCATGAGAACTTATCCCTTCTCAATTAAACCGAAATATCATCAATAAGCAGACGTGTGTAATGTTGGCGATGCCCATAACGCCGGCGATAATTGGTGCGCTGGCGATACTTGAACACGACGACTTTTTTCGCACGGTATTGATCGACGACTTTGGCGACGACTTTGGCCCCGTCTACTGTCGGTTGACCAATTTGTACATTGTCACCATCACCGACCAGTAAAACATCGTCGATTTCGATGGTCTCATCAACTTCATGCGGGAGCCGTTCAACATCAACCGTCTTGCCGACTTCGGCGCGGTATTGCCGCCCCCCGGATCGGAAAATTGCATACATATCGTTACTCCATCCTTCACTTGCCGCCGCCAGCGCACCGCTTGACCGGGCATCTAACGGGGAAGAATTGGCAAATACATAGAAAATGCCCCGTCATTGGGGCTTACTTATTATACGAGACATCGCCCGCAACCGTCAACGTATAAACATGGCATCACCAAAAGAGAAAAATCGGTACTGTTCGGCTTTGGCCGTCTCGTAGACCGAAAGCGTAAACTCGCGGCCCATAAGCGACGAAATCATCATCAGTAATGTCGATTTTGGCAAATGAAAATTAGTAATCAACCCGGAAACTACCCGCCAATTATAACCGGGGTAAATGAACAAGTTGGTATTGCGCTCAAATGCGATCACTGGTCGCCAGGCGCACATGCCATCTACTTTTTCAGGTTGACCAGGATCACCCCCGGCACTCAAGATACCCGCCGTCTCTAAGGTGCGGGCACTGGTCGTGCCGACCGCGACGATCTGTTTGCCGGCCAATTTCGCCTCGTTGATGATCCGTGCGTTATCTGCATCTAGCTTCGCCCATTCGCTGTGTATTTTGTGATCCTGGATGTTTTCCACCCGTACCGGTTGGAACGTATCCAGCCCGATGTGAAGCGTGCAATAGGCAAACTTCACCCCTTGATCGCGCAATTTAAGCATGAGTTCCGGCGTAAAATGCAGGCCAGCAGTCGGAGCGGCGGCGGATCCTTCGTATCTGCTGTAGATTGTCTGGTATCGTTCGGTGTCTTCCAACCGGGTGTGGATGTATGGCGGCAGGGGCATTTCACCAAGTTGATCCAGATAAGGTTGTATGGGCTGGTTAAATTGCACGACACGCTCTGCATCTGCCAGAACTTCAATGATCTCCCCGGTTAAGTCGGTCTTCTCGAACGCAATCGGCATCCCGACATCACCGCGTTTACCGCCGATCAGCGTGAGCCACGTTCGGTCATCTTGCTGACGCAACAGCAAGATCTCTAGTTTGCCGCCTGTATCAGCGCGAACAGCCGGAATACGAGCCGGGATCACCCGTGTATTGTTGATGACCAGTACATCCCCCGGAGACAAATACTCCACAACATCGCGGAAGATGCGATGAGTCACAGTCTGTTGCGCTCGATTGACGATCATCAGACGAGAGGAATCACGCGGTTCTGCGGGTGACTGTGCGATATATGAAGCCGGTAGGTCATAGTCAAAGTCATTTATGTTCATCGGTTCAATAACCGTATCACTACATTCAAGACAATCGTTAAAACAATGCTGAGTATAATCATGCTTGCCAGCGGGAAGAAGCACGTTACATTGCTAGTCTGGATGCGAAAATCTCCCGGCAGGCCAGCACCGCCGGTCACTCGTCCGATAAGGTAAAGCAATCCACCCAATACGACAAGGCCAACACCAGCAAAGAACACCAACCGCCCGACATCCTGGAAATCCATTAATCTCCCTCGTCATCTACTTCATTCTCAAACAAGGTCGGTTGATCCGGGAAATCCCAGGTTTCGTCGTAGGGTATGCCGAGATGTTCATACGCCAGGCGCGTTGCGATCCGCCCGCGTGGTGTACGATCCAGGAAACCTAATTGGAGCAAATATGGCTCATAGACATCCATGATGGTGGCACGATCTTCGCTAATTGCGGCGGCGATTGTATCCAGGCCGACCGGCCCGCCTTCAAACTTCTGGATAATCGTTTCAATGATAAGGCGGTCGATCTCATCTAATCCCAGATGATCGATTTCCATCAATTGCAGGGCATCACCCGCTACCGGGCCACTTATGACGCCATCTGCGCGAATTTGTGCAAAATCCCGGACGCGGCGAAGCAACCGTAACGCGACACGCGGCGTCCCCCTGGCGCGACGTGCAATCTCAGCCGCCCCTTGCGGTTTAATGCCGACATCGAGCATACTGGCGGCTCGGTTGATGATGTATTCCATGGCTTGCTGATCGTAGAAATCCAGCCGGAAGCGTGCTCCGAATCGATCTCGTAATGGGCCGGCCAACAATGATAAGCGGGTCGTCGCACCAATTACAGTGAAGCGCGGTAAGTTCAGGCGGACATTTTTCGCGGCAGGGCCTTTGCCAATTACAATGTCGAGCTTAAAATCTTCCATTGCCGGATAGAGTATTTCTTCCACGGCCCGGCCTAGCCGGTGGATCTCATCAATAAACAGGATGTCCCCTTGTTTCATATGGGTCAAGATGGCGGCCAGATCGCCAGCCCGCTCGATGGAAGGCCCGGCAGTCACCTGAACTTTAGCTTCCATCTCATTGGCGATGACATGCGCCAATGACGTTTTCCCCAGGCCTGGCGGCCCATAAAATAGAATATGCTCAATTGGTTCACCACGCGCCCGGGCGGCGTCGATGATAATTCGTAAGTTTTCACGAACTTTATCCTGGCCGACGATTTCATCCAGGCGTTGGGGCCTTAATGCGATATTCTCTCGTTCTGATTTGTGTCTTTTGCCGCCAACCGCACGGTCGCCATCTGCCATAGGTCGCTCCATCTGGTGAAAAAGTGTTCTAAGCCAGTATAGCATGAGCGGCTTTGACAAGTGCAGGTTGAACACGTACAATCTTGGCGGTGAACGCACAGAGGATACTGCGATGTCTCAAGTTTATGTCTCACAACACCCACTTGTTCAACATAAATTAACTATGCTCCGTGATGTGAACACCAACCACCGTGCGTTTCGAGAATTAGTGTATGAACTGGCTTTGTTGCTGTGTTATGAGGCGACTCAAGATTTGACGTTGAAAAGCCATGACGTGCAGACTCCGCTTAAGACCGCCACCGGTTCTGTTACAGAAGAGACAATTGGCCTGGTTCCCATTTTGCGGGCGGGCCTGGGCCTGGTGGATGGTGTGATGGAATTATTGCCCAATGTGCAGGTATGGCACATCGGTTTGTATCGCGACGAGGAAACGTTGCGCCCGGTGCAATATTACAACAAGCTCCCAACTACACCGACCGTCAGCGTTTGTCTGGTGCTTGATCCAATGTTGGCGACCGGCGGATCAGCTATCGCAACGGTAGACATTTTGAAAGCGTGGGGCGTGGAACGCATCAAGTTTCTTGGCTTATTGGCCGCGCCGGAAGGCATCGAGCGTTTTACTGAAAAACACCCGGATGTTCCGATTCATGTCGCCGCTGTAGACGATCATCTCAATGAGATCGGGTTTATCGTGCCGGGCCTGGGTGACGCAGGTGACCGTCAATTTGGAACGGCTTAATTGATGCTGACGACCGAAGCCAGCGCATTTATCATCACATTCATCATTGGCTTTGGCGTTACACTCGCATTGATTCCGCTTATGATTCGATTGGGTAAGCGGTGGGGCATTGTCGCTAAAGCGGGTGGCCGGCGTATGAACGACGGCGACTTTCGCGGGGTATCCAAATTGGGCGGCGTGGCGGTCTTTGCCGGGTTTTCTGTCGCTGTAATCGCCGCGCAGTATCTCAATATTCCGCGTTTTGATCCATACGAAGTCCTCCGTATTTTAGGGTTGTTGCTGGGTGGGCTGGTGATTTTTATCGTCGGCTTGATTGATGACATCTACGAGCTTAACCCGGTACAATTGGGCATCGGGCAGATCCTGGCGGCAGGCATTGCTGTCGTCTTTCAGATCTTCATCGAAGCCTTCAATAATCCGCTAACCGGGCAACAAACCCCGGAATGGCCGTTCGTGGTCACCGTGACTTTGAGCATGTTCTGGCTTGGCCTGATGATGAACACCGTCAACTTTATGGATGGATTAGATGGATTGGTGGGTGGGGTGGCGTTTATCAGCAGTGGCGTCCTCTTTATCAACAGTGTGTTCGTGCTTGACCCGGCCCAGGTGAGCGTGGGCTTGCTTCCACTCGCGTTGATGGGGGTATCCGCCGCCTTTTTACTCTACAACTTTTATCCAGCGCAGATCTTCCTTGGCGGTGGGGC
The DNA here is from genome assembly GCA_034437535.1 of Anaerolineae bacterium. GTDB lineage: Bacteria > Chloroflexota > Anaerolineae > Aggregatilineales > Phototrophicaceae > J038. The sequence continues at coordinate 29,995 of DAOTTZ010000108.1, forward strand.
ACTCTACATAGGATTTGTGCTGGGTTCACTGGCGATCATCGGCGGGGCGAAGATGGCAACGATTCTGCTGGTGATGGGCCTGCCGCTAATGGATTTAGCGTGGCAGGTCGCCAATCGTCTGCGGCGGGGTGTCAACCCAATGCATGGAGACCGAGGACATATTCATTTTCGCCTGTTAGATATTGGCTTTACACAACGTCAAATCGTGTCAATTTATTATCTGTTCTGCGCTTCTTTCGGGGTGCTGACTCTGATTACGACCAGTCAATTATTTAAGGCCATCGCTTTTTCTGCCATGATCTGTTTAATCGGCGTAGGATTTATCCTGGTAGCACGTTTGAGTCAGGATGTATCCTCTGCCTCTTCCTGAGGATCTGCCTCGATTTCGTCATCGCCGGTATCAGTTGCTTCTTCACGCGACGGGTTGAATTTGATCTGGCCGATGATGGTATCGGGTTCTTCGCGTTTTGGTTTGCGGAGTGTGTCATCATCGGTATTTTCTGGTTCTAACAGAGCCGTAGGCAGGCTCGTCACAGATTCATCCCCCGGGGAACCAGGAATGGGCAACGAGAGTTTATACACAGACGGCGGGCCTGTTTCTGCTGGTGTTTTTCGGCTACGCTGGCGTTGGGCGCGTTTCCGTTCTTTCTCTCGCTCTGCAATGGCTTCTTCACGGGTCATCACGATCATCTTGCCGTTTTTGAATGTTGCGCTATCCCCTGTGATGTACTCGATACTATTTTCAACCGTCGCCAGGATCACTAACGCAAGAAAATTAAATACGATGATGATGACAAAAGCCGTTGACAGAGCATTAAGGATGCTGGCAACTGGCCCGGTGAGGGCTTCCCCGACGACTCGTTCACCCACGCCGAGGAAGAACAACGGGGCCAACGCCACACCACCGAGGATCAACAGTAACCAGCTATATTTTTTGAGCAAGCTAAAATCCGGATTCATTGTATTGCTGATGGCAAATAACAAGTAAGCCCACAACCAGAAATCCGATTGGCTGAACAATTGTTGAATACCCAAAGACACACTATCGACATCGCCACCTTCCATAGTGGTGATGGCACTACCGACATCCAGAATGTTATCGGCGATAAAGAGCACCAGGGCCAACCCGGCGACAAAGGGTGCGATGTCGATGAGAGCGCGTTTCCAATCGCTCGTTTTGTTCGAGTATTTGACAAAATCCAGGTGTAATTCGCCAACTTCTTGTTTTTCCGGCCACTTGATCTGACGATCTGCCCGAACATCCAGTAGCCCAGCCGTCAACCAGGAGACGAATTGGTTGACGAATACACCCGGCAAGAAGAACGTGTAGTACAGAATGGTCGTCGTGCGAAAGTTTTTCGTCACCAGCCAGCCAACCTTAAAGATGTGGCGGTGAAGCCATTGTTCGATCTGGCGCATCACGTTATAGGTGATGAGCACCAAAATTACGGCTAGAAAAACATCGCCGACTGACACGCGCTTAGTTTCCTTTCGTCTCCGCCGCGATTCGAACAAGATCGGTAAAGGCATCGACCTTCAAAGATGCCCCGCCCACCAATGCCCCATCAATATCAGGCTGGCTCATGTATTCTTCCATGTTGTTCGGCTTGACACTCCCACCATATTGAATTCGGACGGCATTTGCAACAGCATCACCATAAAGATCACGAACGGTCTGGCGGATTGTGCCGCCGATGATGGTATTGGCGATCTCACCGCTGGCACTTTTGCCGGTGCCGATGGCCCAGATCGGCTCGTAGGCGATCACGATATCGGCCATCTGTTCCGCGCTGATGCCGTCCAATGCGCCGCGTATCTGCCCACTGACGAAAGATTGTGTCTCACCGGCTTCGTTCTGTTCCAGGCTTTCCCCAACGGCGATGATTGGCTTTAATCCGTGTGTTAACAACGCATGTGCTTTTTTGTTGACCATCTCATCGGTTTCACCCAGATACTCACGGCATTCTGAGTGACCGATGATGACGTATTCGACCAGCCCTTTGAGCATGGCCGGGGCAATTTGTGATGTAAACGCGCCGCTTTCTTCCCAATGGACATTTTGCGCGGCTACCTGAATCGGGCTGTCGTTTAAGGCGTTGGCAACGCCGGGGATGGCGACAAAAACCGGCCCGACGACGCGCTCAACCGAGTCGAACGGAGCCAGTGTATCGCGCAATTCCTGGACGAATTCAACCGACTCCTGCACCGTCTTGTGCATCTTCCAGTTACCGGCAATAATTGGTGTTCGCATATTTCCGTACTCCTTTTGTAATCTCTAATAAGTTCAGTGGGGTAGTTGATTATGCTTTGTCCTTGAGCGCAACCAACCCCGGCAGATCCTTTCCTTCGAGCATTTCCAGGCTGGCACCACCACCGGTTGAGACATGCGTGATCTGGTCTGCCAGGCCGGCTTTTTCCACAGCGGCGGCAGAATCTCCCCCGCCGATGATTGTTACAGATCCACTGGCCGTTTGCTTCGCTAGCATCTCCGCGACTTCGAACGTGCCTTTCGCAAAATTCGACATCTCAAACACACCCATCGGGCCGTTCCAGACGATGGTCTGGGCATCGTCCAGGATTTTACTAAAGGCTTGAATCGTCTCCGGCCCAATGTCATAAATCGCCCAACCATCAGGCACGCCTTCACTGACATTTATGACTTCACGCTTCGCGTCATTATCGAACGAATCGCCGATTACTGCATCAGTCGGCAGAATCAGCTTATCCTGACCAGTTGCTAGCAAGGTCTTTGCCGTCTCAACGGCTTCGTCTTCGACTAATGAGCCACCCATTGGATGCCCCTGTGCGGCAAAAAAGGTATTCGCCATGCCACCACCAATCAACAGGTAATCGACCTTGTTGAGCAGGGCCTCGATCACGGCGATTTTATCGGAGACTTTCGCGCCGCCCAGAATGGCGACGAATGGCCGGGCCGGATCTGCAATAGTATTGGCAAGATAATTGATCTCTTTTTCCAGCAAGAAGCCTGCTACAGCTGGTAGGTAATCCGCAACGCCAACCGTTGATGCGTGCGCTCGATGTGCCGAGCCAAATGCATCGTTGACGAAGACATCACCCCAATTGGCTAATGCTTTTGCCAGGTCAGGATCATTTTTCTTCTCTCCAGGATAAAACCGGGTGTTTTCCAGCAGGAGAATGCCGCCTTCGGGCAGATCGGCCATGGCTTGCTTCACGTCATCGCCTATGCTGTCCTCGACGAACTGTACATCCTCACCGAGCAGATCGGCCAACCGAGGGGCGACCGGCGCAAGCGAGAATTCCGGTTTGCGTTCACCCTTCGGGCGTCCAAGATGTGACATCAGGACAATAGATCGCGGGTTTTGTGCCAGAATGTGCTGGATGGTAGGCACTGCCGCACGAATCCGAGTCTCATCTGTGACCGTATCTCCATCTAACGGGACGTTAAAATCAACCCGGATTAACACGCGCTTTCCACTAAAATCATAATCTTGAAGGGTCATTTTATTCATCAAACAATCTCCTTTCTACGAGCAAATGCAAAATAGGCGAGGGTCAACCCCGCCTATTGTCTTTCAAACTTCAGTCAGCATCAGCGAGATGCCTACAGGCGATCTCCCATAAACTTAACGAGGTCGGCACAACGCGCCGCATAACCCCATTCGTTGTCGTACCAGGTGATGACCTTGAGCATATTACCGTCTAACGAAGTCGAACCGGCGTCAATGATACTGGAGAACGGATTCCCGATGTAATCGGAGGAAACCAGCGGTTCATGCGATACATCCAGAATGCCCTTCATCGGGCCAGCGGCGGCTTCTTCGAAAGCGGCGATCAGTTCATCCTTGCTAGCAGGTGCTTTTTCCACGTTGACGACAAAATCAACCAGTGATCCGGTGGGTGTCGGCACGCGCACGGCCATACCATCGACCTTGCCTTTAAGCTCCGGGATGACCAATGCAACGGCTTTAGCGGCACCGGTCGTCGTCGGGATGATGTTTAGTGCGGCGGCCCGTGCCCGGCGTAAATCCTTGTGGGGTAGGTCGAGGATGCTCTGATCGTTGGTATAACTGTGAATGGTCGTCATAAAACCGTTGACGATCCCGTATTTATCATTGACGACTTTGGCAGCAGGCGCCAGACAATTTGTCGTGCAAGATGCATTAGACACAATGTGATGGTTCGCCGGGTCGTACTTATCTTCGTTGACACCCAACACAACCGTCAGATCTTCGCCTTTTGCAGGTGCGGAGATGATTACCTTTTTCGCGCCTGCACTGATGTGTTTCCCGGCTGAATCCCGATCACGGAAGATCCCGGTACTTTCGATCACGATGTCTACGCCCAGGTCTCCCCAGGGCAAGTTTGCCGGGTCACGCTCTGACAAAGCCTTGATCTCGTCACCATCCACAATCAACGCTCCGTCTTTGACTTCGACGGTGCCATCGTAACCACCGTGTACAGAGTCGTAACGGAAAAGGTGCGCCATTGTCTCCAGGTCACCCAGGTCATTAAACGCGACAATATCGACCTCATCCTTGTAGCTCGCCCGTAATGTCTTGACAACCTGACGGCCAATGCGGCCAAATCCGTTGATTCCTACTTTAATTGCCATGAAGCACAATCCTTTCAATTGTATGATTCTGATGTATTGATAGAAACAGGAACCGATGTTGCGTCGGTATTTCCTGGTTTCTGCGTCTCTAAAATATCGAGCAGGGCCGTTGCTAACTTCTTTGGGTCGTGTCGCCAGGGCTGGCTTGCATCTGTCAAATCTGTGTAATGAATGTAGTAGCGTTGTAAAACGGGATGATTGGCCGGGATGAGATCGACATAATGTGTGTTGATGTTGGCCCTGGGCCGGGCATTATTCGCCAGAACGACCTGGAACGCGCCGCGCCCGATATATTGCTCTAGCGCAAGTACATGATCGGCAACGTCAAAATTTTGTGTTTCACCGGGTTGGGTTGCGACATTACAAATATACACCTTCAACGCATTTGATCGCCGTAGGGCATCTGTTATGCCATCAACCAGCAAATTGGGCAGAATACTCGTAAATAAGCTACCTGGCCCGATGACTATCAGACTTGCATCTAAGATAGCGCGTACACTCTCATCATAAGCGGTCGGTTTGTGTGGTGTAAGGGCTATTTGTTGGATATACCCGCGCATTGCACTGATTTTTGATTCGCCTTGTATCCGCATCGAACGATTTTTACCATTCAGGCGAACATCTGCGACCAGATCAATATCTTCTAATGTCGCAGGTAAGACACGACCTTGAATATTTAATACTCGTTCAATCTCTGGCAAGGCGATCTCCAGATTGCCACTAATGCCAGCCAAAGCCGCGATAAATAAATTACCGAACGAATGCCCATCCAAATCACCCGTATCAAACCGATATTGGAACAATTGGGTCATCAGGCTTTCGTCATCCGCTAGTGCTACGATATTATTGCGAATATCGCCCGGAGGCAAAACACCAAGATCACGGCGCAAACGTCCAGAACTGCCGCCATCATCGGCGACGGTGACAACTGCTGTGATATTGGTGGTGTAGGCTTTCATCCCACGTAGGACTGCAGGCAAACCGGTGCCGCCGCCAATCGCCACGACCTTCAATCCTTTTTGCCGGCGGCTATGGGCATAAACTACGTCAATAACACGCCCATGCTGGTGGACACGGTAAGGGGCGAGAATATTACGCGATAGTTTGTAGATTGACAGCATGATCAAAATCAGGCCGGATAGCGACAAAGTGACACCGGCTAACGGGGATGCAGTTGTTAGTTGCCCAAAAGAGAGCAGGAAGGTGGTTACACCAGAGATAATCAACACCAGACTGACAAACCATAGGAATATCCAGCGTTTAACGCCGATGCCAATTGTCAGCCACTTTAGAGTTGATCGCTCGAACATAAATTATCGGTTAAACATCCCCCGTACCCACCGGATGAAATCACGACCGGGTCGTGTTATGACGATGAGACCCACCGCGCCTAATGACGTCAAAACGCCGATCACCAATGCCGCGTCGAACCAAAATCGTTCTGGAAACAGCCGAATGAGCGTATCGGAATACGCAAATCGCCAGGTTCCACTCTCGAAAAAGATCTCATGGAAGCCAGTGAAAAACAGATCCCACGCGACAATTGACAATATAACTATAGCACCAATCACACTTAATGTCAGGATGGCACCTTGAAATAAGCCCATCTGAACGCGCTCTCGCAGGTGAGGCACGCGCCATACAGCCAGGCCCAAACTGACCGTAATCAGCAAAGAGCCAAGCAAAACCAGATAGGCTGATCTTGTGACGACCTTAACATCTTCCATGTGAATTAGTTCCCGTGTGTTGAAAAGCGGCTCGCCATCTGGGAATGTCATTTCACCTAGATAGTTGATGTCTTTGCCGTTAAGTAGATACCCTAACACACGCGGTGCATACTGCATTCGATCTTCTGTGGTGAAGCCATAGGTATCTTCCGGGAAATCCGCCCGATAATATTCAAACTGGAGGAAAGCCGGGGTCATGACTAACCGCACGCTGATTAACACCAGCAAAATCGGCGTGATTACGGTATAACCAAATTGAATCCCGCTACCCAGAAGTGATGCCTGACGAATGCTAGCGGATCTCATTCAAATCTCCGTTGAGTAAGAAGTTCAGCACTAATGAGTCCACCAGGGTTTCAACTGGTGCCCGGTCATCATAAAACACGATAGTAGACTCGCCAGTTTCCACCCGATTGTCATTCGCCAGGGTCAGTATGGTATGCAATGTGGGATAGCTTTCACGATCAATCAAACGCAAGTTCTCTTCCAGGTTGGTCGCTTCACTGGGTTGATTGGTAGCGACCAGAATGGTGTTAAACGCTCTGGGAACGTCAATCGCATGAATGGCGGGGAAGACCTGGGACATTGTATGGGTCATCGCATCGACCAACCGCCGATCCTGGTTTGTGCGACCAACATTAATCGCCACAACACCATCAGCCGTCAAGTGTGCCTGGATCTCCTGGAAGAACTCAACTGTCGTCATGTGCCAGGGAATGTAAGGCGGGCGATAGGCATCAATGGCAATGACGCTGTAAGTTTCATCAAGTTGGTTCAGTACATAGCGGCCATCTTGCACGTAGACATCCAGACTGGGCATTTCGATAGCATTCATGTCAAAGTATTGTGCGCCGGCTTCTACGATCTTCGGGTCGATTTCGACACCAGCCATCGGGATGTCGCCGTAGACTTCGATGTATTGACGCGGGATCGTCCCCGCCGCCAGGCCGATCACCAGCAGGCTCTCCACGCTCTGCGGTTGATAGGGCGGCGGATTAAAATAAGGTGCGGCCAGGAATAACTCCCAGGTGCCACCGAACGTAACATCTTCCGGGTGCCAACGACTATGTATCCCCTGGCCTTCGTTAAGCAGGAGATCTCGATAGCCGTCTTCCGTCTCTATGACTTGAATGTAGTTATAACCGCTTTCGGCATCATACAGCACAGTACTGCCTTCCACAGGTGGCCGCAAATAGCCGTTGAGTGCCCATACAGCCAAGAGACCGACTAAAATGGGCATCCATACCCACCGGGCGGCCTGTGTCCAATCCTGGGCTAACCCAAGCCCTATGAAGCCGATCAAGTAAAGCAGGGCGGCGAAGATCAAAAATGTTCGAACAGTACCCATGTTAGGGATCAGCAGTAAGGTCGGTAAGAATGTGCCGATAAGACTACCCACTGTACTGATGGCATAAATCTGGCCGGAGATGCGCCCGGCATCTTTACCATCTTCGCCAATCGCCAGCCGGATGGCAAAGGGCGACACACAGCCTAACAGGGTCACTGGAACCGAGAACAAAATCAGCACGCTGATGAAAGAGCCTAGCGCCAGGGCGGCTTCCGCCCCGACGACGGCTTGTGCGGCAGTCTGTAAGACCGGACGGGCGACCAGAGGCACCAGACCGCTGAGAAAAGCGGCCCAAAGGATAATCTTAAATAATGTCGTGAAATAAGGTGAACGATCTGCCCAGCGGCCACCGATAAAGTAACCGACAGAAAGATAGAGCAAAATCAAACCGATGACATTAGCCCACACCAGATTGCTGGCTCCGAAGACATTTCCTAGCAAACGTGAGGCAGATAGTTCGATTGCCAGGGTCGCCATCCCGGTTAGAAAAACAGTCAGGTAGATGAAAGACTTCGATAAACTGGTTTCGTTTGTCATAAGGGCCTTTGCGCTAGTACCGATGCGATGTCATCACCATGTCGAATGCGGATGGTTGGGATTTTGGCAACACGGAGTAACCGAATACTGTCTTCTGACTGGGTGAGTTGGCCGAACGAATCTCCATCAATAAACACACACACCGGGCGAATGCCGCGCCGCATGAGAATCTGCGCCTCTTTGATCCATTCTGAATTAGTTGATGCAGTCACAATCACCAGCGTGGTTCCCCGTGTGAAGTAGGGCGTTTCTAGCGTTAGCATCTGGCCTAGATGATATTGTGACAGGCTACGAGCAACGGCCAGGGTCTCTAGAATGCGCGTTAACTGCCGGTTCCCGCGCTCTGGTTGATGGACTTCACGATTTGGTGTGTAAGCCGCGAACCCTAATGCCCGTTCCAGGTTGATAAAATGATGGGCTAAAGACGCACTCACCGCCGCTACATATTCTTCGCTAGAAGGCGGTAGTCTTTCGCTGGTGGAAATGATCGGACCGTTGTCTTCTACCCGTTTAATCGATGATGCTTCCACCAAAGAGTCAGAAGAAAAATCAGCGAACAACCAGATATCAACCAGCGGATCAATCTCAAATTCTTTGACAATCAAGTGGCCTTTTCGGGCGGTTGATCGCCAGTGAATCCGGTTAAAACTATCACCAGGTGCATAATCTCTCACACCTGATGCATTGGTCGTCACATAATGTGAACGCCGTCGTTGGGCTTCTCCACCAGAAAGTGATCCCATCGGAAGCTCAATATGATTCAATTGTACGATCTTGGGATAGATGATAATACGCGATGTCGCGCTCAGCCGGCGTTGTAGCGTGAAGAAACCAAATGGATCGCCACTTGATACGTTCATCGGTCCCAGGCGGAACTCGCCCCTTGCAGTACAGCGTGTTCGTGCTTGCCAACCGTAGCGGCCACGCATCCCTAATGCCGGGACAACATGGCTCGCATTATGCCCAGGCAAGTTGGATTCATCATCGAATTCAAGCCATAGCTTTGGGATGTAAGCCCGATTGCGAACGGTGAATTGTTCCTCGAAAACTCGACCTACCTGTGCCCGGCGGGAGCGTGTGCGGCGGTTAATCGCCACCCACCGAACAGAGACCCAAGCCCAGATGAATGACAAAAAAATGACCCCGACCAGCATATAGGCGAGCGTGAAGAAGATAACCCGTCCGGTTACGAGGCCAGTCAGCAGGCTTAAGCTGATAAGTAGATAGATGGCATTTCGACGGCCAGACATCATCAGCGCGCAGATGCTCCTGGCACAGATGTCATCGAGAGTACATCACGGATGATCGTACTGGGGGAGACACGATTGACTCGTGCCTCCGGCCCCACCAAAATGCGATGCGCCAGTGTGACTTCTGCCAGTGCTTTGACATCATCTGGAATCACATAATCACGTCCGGCCATCGCGGCTCTCGTCTGGGCGGTGCGAAACAAGGCCAGTGACCCACGCGGTGAAGCCCCCAGATAAACATCTTTGTGGCTACGGGTTGCGGTCACAATACGCACAATATACTGCATGATCTCTTCCGCAACATAGACATCGCGGACGGCCTGCTGTGCTTGCACCAGTTCATCAACGCTGACGACCTGTTGCATCTGTGTAACAGGATGAACATATTGCTGAGATGAAAGCACGGTCAATTCTTCTTCCGCACTGGGGTAACCCAATTGAATACGGATCAGGAAGCGGTCGAGCTGGGCTTCTGGCAACGGGAACGTGCCTTCATATTCAATGGGATTCTGCGTCGCCAGGATCAAAAAGGGTTTTTGCATATTATAGGTGATGCCATCAACCGTGACCTGCCGTTCTTCCATCGCTTCTAGCAAGGCGGCCTGTGTCTTCGGGGTTGCCCGGTTGATCTCATCCGCCAGGACGATCTGGGCCATGATAGGCCCGGGACGATATTCGAATTCACGGGTCTTCTGGTTAAACATTGAAACACCGGTTACATCGGACGGCAACATATCCGGCGTGAACTGAATCCGGCTAAATTTCGCGCCGATAGACCGCGCCAGGGCTTTGGTCAGCATCGTCTTGCCGACTCCAGGTATATCTTCAATAAGGATATGACCCTGAGCGATTAACCCGAGAATAGTCAGACGGATCTCGTTGCGCTTACCGATGATGACCTGACTGACACTCTGCGCTATTCGCTCGGCTGTTTGCTGTACGATCTGAATATTGACATAATCGTTTGATCGGCGGGTTTGGGGACTTTGGTCAGCCATGTTACTCACTTATCGTCGCTATCGCATATAATCACAGTATTGAACAATCCGGTGTAAATGAGAAGGGACGATTGCCCTACGTGTCAACGACTTTATGCCTTTACTTGCTGATCAAGCGAGGTTTAGTATAATTAGCTCAAGTTGAGGTGCCGATTATGATGGCATCGTCTAGTGACTCCAACTTTGATCAATACTTTTCCCGGTCTTAATCTACCGGGTCACTTTTTGAGAGGAGACAGAACATGGCGAAATCGCGGACAGAACTGATGGTCGAGCGTCTGCGCGAATTACAAGCGACCACGCCAGAAATTGAAGCATCGGCGGTGGTGAGTGTTGATGGTTTGATCATGGCATCATCTTTGCCGGCTGGCGTGGAAGAAGACCGCGTTTCGGCGATGTCTGCCGCGATGCTATCACTGGGTGAGCGTATCTCTGGTGAACTGGGTCGTGGGATGTTGGATCAAGTTTATGTCAAGGGGAAAGAGGGGTATGTCATCTTGATGTCAATCGGTGAAGAAGCCGTTTTGACGACCCTGGTTCGCGAAGGGGCCAAGCTTGGCTTGATCTTCCTGGACATGCGCCGTACAGCGGATGACTTAGAAAAGCTGGTCTGAGATTTTCTCGGCTTAATTGATTGTCTGGCACCGGCGGGATAGTGTGACTACCCGCCGCACTTTTTATTGGTGTATTAGCCCTCCTAAAGCAGAAAGGAAAAACGGCTTCTTCCGCCTGACAAGTGGGCGGTTTGTGCCAAAAATTTGATGAGGAAACCGAAATACATCTTCTGTACCGGCGGGGTGGTGAGTTCAGTTGGAAAGGGCGTAACGGCGGCGGCAATTGGCCGTCTGTTGAAAGCACGCGGCTTAAAAGTCGCCATCCAAAAGCTCGATCCATATCTTAACGTTGACCCCGGCACCATGAGTCCGTATCAGCATGGTGAAGTCTTTGTAACCGTCGATGGGGCGGAGACCGACCTCGATCTCGGTCATTATGAACGCTTTACCGGGGAAAACCTAAACCGTACCTGCAATGTCACGGCAGGCCAGGTATACGGCCACGTTATCGACAAAGAAAGACGGGGAGATTATCTGGGAGGGACGATCCAGGTCGTGCCACACATCACCAATGAGATTAAACGACGCATTATGCTGGTTGGTGAAGAAAGTGACGCGGATGTCATCATTGTTGAAGTCGGCGGTACGGTCGGCGACATCGAAGGTTTACCATTCCTGGAAGCCATTCGTCAAATGCGTATGAGCCTGAAACGGGCTGACACGTTATATGTTCACGTCACATTCTTGCCTTACATCGGTGCGACGGGAGAGCTTAAAACCAAGCCGACACAACACAGTGTCCGTGAACTACGTGGTATCGGCATCCAACCGCATGTCATCATCGCCCGTACCGACCATCCAGTTAGTGATGATGTAGTCGATAAGATCGCATTATTTTGTGATGTGGACGATGAAGCCGTCATCCCGCTGGAAACCACCGACTTGCTATACGATGTCCCCCTGGTGCTGGAAGATGCTGGCCTCGGAGATTATCTGGTACGCAAGCTGAAGCTAGAAGTTGAACCGCCAGAATTGGGACGCTGGCGCCGGATGGTTCAAAGTATGCGTGCCGCGCAGGATTACGTCACAATCGGCATTGTGGGCAAATATGTTGAGTTACACGATGCCTACATGAGTGTTAAAGAGGCGGTGTTTCATGCCGCTAGTTCGCTGGATCGACAGGTCGAGATCAAATGGATTCACTCCGGCGATCTAGAAAAAGACCACACGCTAGATAAACTCAAAGATGTGGATGGGTTGATTGTCCCCGGTGGTTTCGGGTATCGTGGCGTAGAGGGAAAGATCATCACTGCACGCTATGCCCGCGAAAATAAGGTGCCTTACCTGGGCTTGTGCCTGGGGATGCAAGTGATGTCGATTGAGTTTGCCCGGCATGTCATCGGCCTGGAAGACGCCAACAGTTCCGAATTTGAGGCCCCAAGCAAACATAACATCATTGATCTGATGCCAGATCAACGCGGGATCACAGACCTGGGTGGGACGATGCGATTAGGCGCATATCCGTGCCAACTCAAGGCGGATACCGTCGCCGCCAATGCTTATGGTGATACCACCCAGATACAGGAACGACACCGCCATCGATTTGAGTTTAACAACACATACCGTCAGGCTTTTGAGACACATGGGGCGGTATTTAGCGGCCTCAGCCCGGATGAACGGTTGGTCGAAATTTTAGAATTGAGCGACCATCCATTTATGGTCGGATGCCAATTTCACCCAGAATTCTTGAGCCGGCCTAATGACCCACATCCGTTATTCCATGCATTTGTTCAGGCCAGCATCGCGTATCGTGCGGGCACGGTTCCAGTAGACAGCTCGACAGTACAAGAGTATGAGGATTGAGAGATGAGTATTACACGTTATATTGATTTAATGCCCAAAGCTGATCTGAACGTCTCATTTGAGGGCACGATCCGAAGATCAACATGGCAATTGCTCGCAGAGCAAAATGAGATTGCATCAACCATGAAGCCGAAAGCCTATCGCACGTTGATGGAGACACTAGAAAATCCGAAACCAAGTCAATTTCTTGATTTGACGAGGCAATTAGGCCAGTGGATTCGATACCCCGACGATTTAACACGCCTGGTCTACGATGTGGGAATCGTGCTTTCAAAGCAGAATATCCGCTATGCGGAAGTACATATCAGTCCTTCCGCTTGTATGACTGCTGGCATGTCATTTGATGCGTTCATCAACGCGCTGGAAGACGGGCGCGACCGGGTGCAACGGGGATGGAATGTTGTTATTCGGTGGATCCTCACGGTGGCCCGTGATGAGCCGCGCAAAGCGGATGAGACGATCCGCTGGGCGGCTAGTGCCACCGCCCGCAAACACAGCGTGGTAGGATTTGGTTTGCTTGGCCCGGAAGATGCACAGCCTATTGGTCAATTCGAACGTGCTTTCCAGACGGCGCAGAAAAAAGAAGTCATGACAATTGTTCGAGTCGGTGATGTATACGGGTTAGATGGGATCAACGAAGTCTTTGAGATGATGACGCCTAATCGTCTTATCGATGGTTACGGCCTGATAGATTCATCTGAGATCATTGAGAAGATGATTACAGACTCGATCCCGCTGGTATTGAGTCCGCTCCAAGCGGTGAAGCGCGGATTTGATGGTGAGGACACATTCCCGTTAGAAAGTTACTATAAAACCCATATTCCACTGACACTGAGTGGTGAATTTACTGAGTGGCTCGACATCTCATTGACTGATGAGTATCACCACGCAGTCGATCAAGGTGTTTTATCAGTCAATGCGTTGAATGAAATGGTTTTGAACACCATAAGGTTCAGCCTGGCGGATGACGAACTTAAACAAACGCTCATTGACGAAATCGAACAAAGTTTTGATGAGTTGGGCGATGAATATCTAGAACAAGCCGAGACCGTCGAGGATTAGATTTGTGTTCGTGCTCGTTAATCATCGACTGGCGTCACCGAGATGATTTTACCGTTCTGTTGTTCCTGCTTACGTGGCATCGTGCAGGTCACGATGCCACTACGGTAGGTTGCGGTCGCGTCTTCAGCTTTGACCGGGTACGGCAGGCGGATAGCACGTTCAAATTCACCGGCTGGAATCTCCCGTTGGCTGTAAGCCTCCGCGCTGATTCCCGGCTTGATTTCGCCCGTTTTGCCGCGTAATGTGAGGGTGTCGTCCTCAACAGCAACTTCCAGGGTACTGAGATCGAGTTGAAATAAGGGTTGTGTGATGACGACCACCGCATCATCCGTCGCATAGACATCTACCAATGGAAATTTTGTATCCAGTGCAGTGGCCGATTTGATACTTTTTGTGATGCGATCTCGCACACGCGCTATCTCCTTGAGCGGGTCAAAGTTTTCAGTCACGTTATCTTTGTTCCTCTTGTTTGAAATCAACAAACCGGTAACCGACACCGCGTTCAGTCAGGATGTATCTGGGATCTGATGGGTTATCTTCGATTTTATCGCGCAAATAATTGACATATAACCGCACATAATGTGCTTCGTCCCGGTACTCATACCCCCAAACCTTTGCCAACAGTTGGTCATGTGGGACCGTCCAGCCAGCGTTTTCAATCAGGTGATAAAGTAGGCGATATTCTGTCGGGCGAAGTTTGACTCGCTCGCTATTGACAATGACCTCATGACGATTGAAATCAACTTGAAGCCGATCATCAATTCGCAATACGGCTTGATCGGGTGATGTTGAAGGCATCTCTGCACGGCGTAATACCGCTTTAATCCGGCTGGAGAGTTCACGCGGGCCAAAGGGTTTGCTGATGTAGTCGTCTGCACCTAACTCTAGCCCATAAACGCGGTCGTTTTCTTCTCCCTTGGCGGTCAGCATGATAACCGGGATGTTAGAAAACTCGCGCAACATACGTAACGTCTCAAAACCATCTAATTCTGGCATCATCACATCAAGTAGAACGATATCGGGTAATTTAGTACGGATTGATTCCAGAGCCTCAAGACCGTTATGAGCTTCTAGAACCTGGTGTCCCTCAAGTTCCAGATTCATTCGAATAAACCCGATCATACGTGGCTCATCATCGACGACCAAAATACGTTTGCCATCACGTTGATTACTTCGCGGCATATTGCTCTTTTGCATGGTAAAGCCTTATTCGTTCCGGAACGGCATCGGGAATTCGACTTCTTCCTCTGCACTGGGAAGCACCTGGATGAAGTTAATACGATGAATGGGAAAGATCACGGTCGTAACGCCATCATCGAACTGTGTGAGTTCTTTATCACTCCGTTCACGGGGGTTCATGCCGATGATCGTAACATCAGAGGCCTTGGGCATTTCCTCTACATCGACTTTGATTGGGGGCGCGTTTGCAATGTGCAGAAGCAGACTGATCATCCTACACGATCTCCTTTGCTAATGTTTGAAATAGAGATGGACAACGAGTTTACCAAAGCGGATTTCGTCACCATCGCGTAATACACGGGGCTGGTCCGCTGTGAGCCGCTGACCATTTAGATTGGTTCCATTGGAGCTACCCATATCCACCAGTGTCAAAACGTCATCACTACGATCAATTGCGGCATGAACCCGCGAAACGCCTTTTTCCAGCGCACCAAATGGTGAGAGGTCAACATCAGGTTGATGCGGGCTAGATTGATCCGCACGCCCGAAGATGATCCGCTCTTTTAGATCCAACACCATTGGTTCATCAGCATTGCGGATGTGGATCACAACAGCGGTCGTTGTACTCACACTGGCAGATCCCCAGGTCGCTTTGGCGGCAAAGTCAGTGGTCTCTTCTTCGAAGCGACGGGTTGGCAAGGTTGCATTTTTTGCGACATCCATCAAGCCAAACCCGCACTCCTCACAGAAAAGAATGCCTTCTCGATTTTGATGGGTGCAATATGGGCATTGTCTCATGAGCGGTTATTCCTCAGTGCTAGCATCCAGCAGAAGGTGGCGTGTCTGGTATTTCAATGTCTTCTGCCCACGAGAGGACAGCTTGTGTGTATGTGAGACTCGTCGCGCCTCTGCACTGGCTTCATTTGCCAATTCTTCCTGGCCCATCGATAATAAGCGTGTTGCCAGATTTTCTAGCCGGCGCGTTGCTTCGTTAGGATTTCCATTGTCCAACGCATCCTGGGCTTTTTCCTGGAGTTGATAGAGCGTTAATTTGCTGAGCGCGTCTAAAATCACGTTGGGTGTCTCATCATAGACCGATGCTTCTTCCGAGACATCGATCTTAGCCTCTGAGACCAGTGTAAATTCTGAGTCTTTGTTGTTGAGGATATCACCGCTGACTGAGATACGGGCAATAGAGCGCGGCCCAGGTCGCATATTACTCGGTAATTGTAGTTGAAGAAGCACCGACATTCTGCGATCTGCCTGTAAATTGCCCAGCGGGATCACCGAATTATCAATTGATAACGGTTGCGGGTTCGGCGCGATCTTAAAAGCAGATTCCAGCACAACATCAGGATCAACCGCAATCGCCAGGTTGATGCGCTCTGCAAACGCATTTGCCAAGCCCCGCACATGATCGTTCAAGAAACGAACGACAGCACCAACGGAGTTAATGTACTCTGATGTTCCGCCAGTTCGCCCGGCAATTGTATCCAGAAAACGATCATTCCAATCATGACCGAGACCCATCGCACTGATGCCGATGCCCTCATTAGCGACTTGTTCAGCTAGCTTAAGCGTCCGCTCTTCGTCACCGTAGGTATGTCCATCAGTCAGCAGTACGACATGATTGACCAGCCGCGGCCCCATATACCGGCGACACTGACGGATCCCTTCTGACAATCCTTTGTAGATTTCTGTACTGCGACTTGCTTCCAGCATACTGACCCGCGCTTTGAGCGACAGCTTATCCTTAACCGGGGTCGCTTCGATCAAAGTGTCGGGGCGATCATCAAAGGCGACCACCGAGATAAAATCTGTCTCTCGCAGATTTTCAATAATCTGTTGCGCGGCAACCTTCACTTTTTCGATACGGATGCCGTTCATCGAATTACTTTGATCCAGCACCAACGCGAGATTGACCCGAGCATTATTCTGCTGGATCTCATTGCGGGCACGTTCGTCAGGCTGTAAGTTAACCAGCAAATACACGACCTGCGGCTCGCCAAGTGATGCCACTAACTGACGGCTGGAGATCATGTGCATCTCGCAGGTGTACTGTTGAGCGGATAATCTGGATTGGCGTGCTTGATCATATGCTTGCCGGCGAGATTGGTCAGTCAGGATCTCATGTGCCTGGGTGACATCCTGGAATTGTAACGCCGCCGCTTCGTTATTCGGGTTTACATCTGGGTGAATTCGTCTCGCAATCTGTCGGTAGGCGGATTTAATATCCTGGACAGATGAATCCGACGACACCCCCAGTATTTCATAGGCATCTTTCTGCCATGTCATCATACTTAATCCGATCGATCTTACGAGAGCTTGAGCAAAATCGCTGTTACATTGTCTGTCCCACCATTCGTATTGGCAGTTGCCACCATACGATCACAGGCTTCTTGTGGGTCTGGTGTGTTCATGGCGATGTTGTGTATAACATCGTCATCGATCATACCCCATAGCCCGTCACTACAGATCAATAAACGCGAGTTCGCTGGCATACGCCGGGTGAGTGTATCGACTTCGACATTTTCGTTCTGGCCGAGTGCTCGATACAATACATTGCCCTGTGGATGGTTTTTAGCTTCTTCCTGCGTCAATTGATCGAGTTCGATCAGTCGTTGTACCAAAGAATGATCGCGAGTGATTTGCTCAATACCCTCTGCCGTGATGATATAAGCGCGAGTATCCCCAACGTGTGCTACATAGATTAAATCACCGACAACCGCAATCGACGTGACGGTTGTTCCACCTTCTGGCACATAACGAATAACTTCGTCGTTGGACTTTTGCACAGCTTCCACCAGTGCTTCAGAGATCGGTGGCACATCTTGTTCATGAAGCATAGGCATATAGACGTTCTGGGTTACCAGGCTTGCCAGAGTCTTTGTCGTGATGGCGGAGGCTTTCTCCCCGTCATGATGCCCGCCCATGCCATCTGCCACGATGAACAATCCAAAGTCAGGATGATCGTCTACACTGGCACTGGTGAAAAACATAGTGAGAGCAGAGTCTTGATTGTTATTTCGCACCAATCCGACATCCGTAGTCTGGCCGAACGTTAACCGGCTATTGGTATTGGCGATGAGAACCTCCGGGCTGAGCGGTTGCGTGACACCATCAGCGATATTCTGTGCGGTGCGCCGTTGCTCAGCCGTAATTGGTAATGTTGACGGATCAGCTTGATCGATCTCATCAGCAATTTCTTCGGGTTCTTCGTTCTTCGGTTCATCGATTTTCCCAGTGCCTGCCGGTTTTTGCGTCTTATCATCTTCTTCTGATGAATTCTGCGAGGGCATTTCGTCACTGGTCTTGCTGAAAAGACGGCGGAATAAGTCCATTATGTTCTCCAAACGAGCGTTGTATGATTATCCATCACGATATGATCGGGAAAGCGTAGAGCGTATAGTCCATTGACCCAATGAGTACGAGTTCATCGGTTGCATAAGGTGACCCGGTAATCGCTTCTTCTGTTTCGTATTTCCAGTGTTGTTTGCCGGTCTGCAAATCCAGACAATAAAATGCACCATCGGTCCCACCGAAATAGATCTTATCGTCGTGGATCATGGGAGAGCCAACAATTGGTTTCTCGGTTGAAAAACGCCAGCGTTCTTTTGCTGTCTCGGAATTGAGTGCATACAGATTGCCATCAACCGAACCAAAATAGACGGTGCGCTCATGGTAAAGCGGGGTCGTGATGATTGGTTTGCCAGTGCGATACCGCCACATGGTAAACCCACTGCTTATATCTACCGCATAAATATAACCATCAAAACAGCCTACGAAACACATGCCTTCTTCTTCCGCCACACAAGGCGAAGAAGAAACCGGACGGCCACGTTTCGAAAGATCTGACCCCCATTTACGGTTGCCCGATAGTTCTAGGCCGGCTAACTCACCGGATTCTACACCTACGATGATCAGGTCTTTCGTCACATAAGGACGTGTGCGGATGGGGGCACCTAGATCTTGCTCCCACACTTTACGCCCATTACTGGAATAGACCGCGTACAGGAAACCATCATCACTACCGAAGAAGACATGATCGTGTGCGATGCGTGGTGATGACCGGACTCGGCCCTTTGTATCGGACGTCCATGCCAGACTGCCGGATTTGACATCGAGTGCGTATAGGTTGCTATCTTCAGAACCGAAGTAGATCAATCCGGTCTTGTCATTGACGACTGGCGTGGTCACGATGC
Source organism: Anaerolineae bacterium (assembly GCA_034437535.1). Taxonomy (GTDB): domain Bacteria; phylum Chloroflexota; class Anaerolineae; order Aggregatilineales; family Phototrophicaceae; genus J038. The sequence goes on from DAOTTZ010000108.1 coordinate 49,309, forward strand.
CACCAGTTGTCGCATATTTCCAGGTAAAGTCACCGGAGTTGATGTCAATGGCCCACATGTTCGTATCGTAGGAACCAAACAATGCCAACTTATGACTGACAATCACGCCACCGCGAATCTCATCTTCGGTTTTGAAATGCCAGCGCGGTTCGAATTTTGCTTCGGCTCTCCCTTCCATGTCGAAGAAGTTCGTGCCATCAGCACCATTACCATCTGCACTGACGACCTTGGGGCCGTTCCGCAGACGGATCAGAGCATCTTTCATGGCTTCGGCATGGGGATAACGCTCAACTGGATCCATCGCAAGCGCACGATCCAGAATGCCCTGTAGCGATTGCGGGGCTTTAGGGTTGAAATCGCGGATCGGGCGTTCGTGGAAGCTGAACGGTGGTTCCAGACGTGGATCTTTGCGTGTGATGATGTGATGTAATGTCGCCGCCAGCCCATATATGTCACTGATCGGGTTGACATCGCCCTTATACTGCTCTGGTGCGGAGTATCCCTCAGTACCGATCATGGTGTTTTTCACACCACTGACGAATTTCTTCGCGATACCGAAGTCGATCAACCGAACTTTGCCCAGGCTATCAATCATGATATTTGCTGGCTTCACATCGCGGAAGATGATCGGGTCGGGTTGATGATTATGCAGATATTGCAAGACATCACATAGGTCGATTGCCCATTCGATTATCTTTTCCATCGGGAGTTCGCGAGTTTTACTCAAAAGTAGTTCCAGGTCACTCCCGTTGATGTATTCCATCACGAGATAAGCACGATTGTTGAGATCGAAGAAATCATAGATCTTCGGGATAGCAGGATGATTGAGTGTGGCTAGAATGTTAGCTTCCCGCCGGAAAGTTGATAACGCGACCTGACGAACATTCGGGTTTTCTGCCGGGTAGCGCAGTTCTTTGATTGCGACCAGTCGCTTAGCATCCGGGAAGTTCAGGTCACGCCCGCTGTAAACCGCTCCCTGGCCGCCACCACCAAGCACACCCAGGATACGGTAGCGATTCATCAAGATGGTGTTGGCGGTTAACAAGCCTTCACCGATCAGTTCCTCGTCACCACTAAATTGTGTTGTCTCTGGCATAATACGTCCAATGATAGAGATAATTGGGATGAGTCTTTGTGATATTATATTAAAGCTAGCCCATTACTGCAATCAGGCAATTGCTTTATCATGTACTCACTTTACATCCATATTCCGTTTTGTACATCAAAATGTACGTATTGCGCATTCAATACTTACATTAATCTGGAAAATCTTATCCCGCGCTTTGTAGAAGCACTTTGTCATGAGATCTCCCTGGTCGGCGATGGTCAACCTGTACATACCATCTTCTTCGGTGGCGGGACGCCGTCACTCCTTACACCTGAACAGTTCAACGCCATTCTACACCAGATCCAGATAGCATTTGACGTAAAAACCGATGCCGAGATCACATCAGAAGCCAACCCAAATGACCTTGATACGACTTATTTAGAAGCTCTGCATAACCAGGGCATCAACCGTTTAAGCATTGGGATGCAATCTGCACAGATCCACACACTCAAGTTCTTTGCGCGGCGGCACACACATCAGGGTGTCATCAAAGCAGTGTATGCGGCACGTCAAGCTGGATTCGATAACATCAACCTTGATCTCATCTATGGCATACCTTACCAAACAATGGAAGATTGGCAACAAAGTGTTCGAGCGGCCATTGCGCTTGATGTCGAACATTTATCATTGTACGCGCTCGGCCTGGAGCAGGGAACACCGCTTGACGATTGGGTTCAGCGGGGAACAGTGCCAGAGCCGGATGACGACCTGGCGGCGGATATGTACGAATGGGTGAGCCAGGCATTGGATGATGCTGGATATAAACAGTATGAAATCAGCAATTGGGCGCGTGCTGGCAGGGCTTGCCAGCATAACATCCAATACTGGCGTAACCAGCCTTATCTTGGGTTTGGCCCTGGGGCGCATGGTTTTGCTGATGGGATACGATATGAAGTTCGACGTTCACCAGTAGATTATGTCCACGCTTTACTTGATAACCCTGATGAATCAACCAGTGTCTTTCCGCTATCACCAGCCGTTGGAACACATCAACGGCTGAGCCAACAAGAAGAAATTTCTGAGACACTCATCACTAATTTGCGATTACTTGCGGATGGCATTGACCGTCAGGTGTTTAAGGATCGTTTTCAGATCGACTTGCTCGACTATCACCCGATGTTATTCGAACGATTCGCCGAGCAAGATCTGGTTTCTATCTCAACACAAGCGGTACGTTTGACGGCAAAAGGGCGGTTGCTATCAAATGTTATCTTCCGTGAGTTAGTCTAACCTCTGCAATTCGACCTGTTGCAGTTCGGAGATAGACTTGACGCCAGCACATAACATGGCGACCTGAAGTTGTCGATTGATAACACGGATGAATTCATCAACAGCCTGGGCGGATTGATTAGCGGCTTTGAGGAAAGGGCCGGCCATGCCAGTCAGGGTAGATCCAAGCGCGATGCTTTTTGCAACGTCGATGCCATCACGTAGACCGCCACTGGCGAATACTGGTGCGTTCGGTGCTTCTTCAACCGCATAACGGATTGCGTCGGCAGTTGGGATGCCCCAATCTACAAAACCAGATGCGACCTGAGCATGAAATGTACTCGGCGCACGATGATATTCGACTTCACTCCACGAAGTACCGCCCGATCCAGCAACGTCAATTGCCGCTATACCGGCATTCGTCAGATCACGAACGTTCTGACGAGAGAACCCCCAGCCCACTTCCTTTGCGATAACCGGCACGGAGACACCCTTCACAATTGCCTCGACCTTACTCAACAACCCCGCAAAGTTTGTGTCGCCTTCTGGCTGTACAGCTTCTTGTAAGACGTTAAAGTGCAAGATCAGGGCGTTGGCCTCGACCATATCAACTGCCCGTTGACATTCTGGGACACCATATCCGTAATTGAGTTGGACGGCACCAACATTGGCAAACAGCATAACATCCGGTGCCAGCTGACGTACTACATAGCTAGACGCTAATTCGTCATCTTCAATGGCCGCCCGTTGGGAGCCTAACCCCATTGCGATGTTGTGGGCTTGCGCCGCTTCCGCCAGGTTGTGGTTGATGCGTTCCGCCAGATCGGTCCCGCCTGTCATAGATGATATGAGTATAGGCGAGGCCAATGTATGCCCGAAAAGCGAGACATCAATTTTGACATCTGCCAGATCAATCTCTGGCACGGCCTGATGCATAAAACGGTATTTTTCTAACCCGGTTGTCACATTCGGGAACTGAACATCCCGTTCAAGATTTATTCGAATATGGTCAACTTTCCGGCTTTCAGTTGTCGGCGGTGCGTTTACATCCGTCATGATTGGTTTATCCTTCTAGTAAAAGTATCATCATGGTAATGTCGGGGCAGGGCAGTGTCAATGGGGCTGGCATGGGGCCTGAAACTCAGTATAATGGCGTTATTCACCATTGCTTAATATTTACACAGGGAAGGGACAAAATGGCATCAGTTGAAGAACGTGTGACAAATATCGTGGTCGATTTACTCGGTGTTGAAGAAGAGCGTGTGACACTTGACGCGGATTTCCGTAAAGACTTAGAAGCTGACTCGCTCGATCTTGTAGAGCTTATCATGGCATTTGAAGAAGAATTTGGCGGTGAAATCACCGACGAAGACGCACAAAAAATTCTGACAGTCGGACAAGCTGTGACCTACATCAAAGAGCGCATGTCAACTGAATCCTGAACAGCGTCAGTAATCAGGCCGACTCGATAGCCGGCCTGATTGCAATATGATTAACCCCATGAGTAATGCAACACCCACCGTTCCAAACGCGCCAATCCCCAAGCTAACCGGCATGCTAAAACCGATCATCAAATCTCTTGCTTGAAGGACACCCAGCACCGCACAGGGTATGATCCCAAGCAAGCTGAACCCAACCAGATAAGGGCTAATCCGCTTGAGGACTCCCGATAGGCCAATGATTGACCCGGCCAGGGCCAACGCAAACAGTACAGCCTGTTGCTGATAATTCGCATTTTCTGGTTCCGACGTAAAAAATTCAATGGGTGGGAAATTAGCAATGACCAGGATTAAAACCAGCAAAGTGCCTGATGCAAACCGCCATGTGAGATGCGGAAGTCGTTGGCTCCCAACGTAAAAGGCCGCGCTCCAGGTGATGAGCACCAGCGGAAGCCGTAACAGTAGGGCGGTCAGCATGGGCGATGGCTTATCAATTGGTTGTGGATGAAGTGTTGCCCATGCTGCCAGGTCAATTGCGTTTCCGGTTAATGCCACACCCGGATTCACCAGCCAGGGCATGACGTATATGACGAGTAACATCACGAAAAGAAAACCTATAAGGTTAGTCTGTCTTGGCATTGTTTGCTTCCGCTAGTTGGTCGAACGCTTGACGTATTTGATCGTCTTCTTCTGCCTGAATCTCGAAATAGCTACGCATAAACTCACTGGTGCGCTGGCGTAATGCCAACGGTGCCACTGCGCGTACATCTTCGATTGTGACTGCTGATCGCCCATCGGCGGCGGCATAAGCACGCGATGCTTCAAACATCGTAAATTCTGCCCTGGAAGAGTCGATCTGCAAATGTTCCACCAGTTTTAGACCGATCTGCAACGCCTCATCATTGATGACGGTCTGCTTGAGTAACTCACGAGCGGAGATGATCTGATCGAGCGCATCGGCAGACGCAACTTCCCATTGTTTGACAAATTGTGTCGGATTCTTGCGATAGGCTTTAACGCGCTGGTAGACTTCACGCCGTTCTGCTGTGTCGGTCAGGCCGCGCACGTTCACCCGTAGCCCGAAGCGATCCATAATTTGTGGGCGCAAGCGTCCTTCCTCCGGGTTCATAGAACCGATCATCACGAAGCGAGATCGATAGGTGCCAGCCATCGCACCACGACGCACTGTGTAATTTCCCTGGGCGGCGGCATCCAGGATTGCATCAACAATTTGATCTTCAAGCAAATTAACCTCATCAACGTAGAGCAGGTTATTATCAGCTCGCCCCAGAATCCCACGTTCCAGCCGTACAGCATTTCGCTGGATGGCGACTCGTTCATTTACCCCGCCAACCACATCCTCCAACCGAGCGTTCAGCGGGAGTTCAACCAGTTTGACCGACTCGTAATGTGAGATGTCTTCGCCAGCATGATGTTTCTCGTAACAATCAGGATAAAGCGCCTTAGCATCTTCATGTTCCAGGTCTTCCGGGAAGACACCTTCTTCACAATCGCTGACTTCAACATCAGGAAGCACACTGGTCAGGCTACGAACGGCGGTGGTTTTACCGATACCACGCGGGCCGATGAGTAGCACACCGCCGACAGCCGGGTTAATTACAGAAAGCAGTAGCGCGGTCCGCATCTCAACCTGGCCGACAATCGCCAGGAAGGGATAAGGTGGTGTCTCCGCCAGCCCAAGATCCGGGGCTTCGGTTTCCAGCACGCGCTTAGAGCCGGCATCCTGGAGCAATCTCACAAGTGCCGAGTCTTTAGTCATGGGTTTTCGCCTCTTCGGAACGTCGTTGTTTACGATAGGCTTGACGTGCAATGGCGGCCTCGGCCCGCTTTTTTTGCTCGTCAGTTTCAAAGACAAGGGGTGGCACCTCTGCGGGTGTGCCATCATCATCCAACGCGACAAAGACGAGATAGGCGGTGTTCGACACCCTGGAACTTCCCTCAATTGGATTTTCCGCGATGACTTCAACCCGGACTTCCATCGAGGTGTGCCCCACATAACTCAGTTCTGCGTTAAAAGTTACCAGCATTCCAACTTTAATTGGCAACATAAAGGTCATCGAATCAATGGCGACTGTCACGGCTGGGCGCCGGGCATGGCGTAAAGCGGCAAAACCAGCCGCTTCATCGACCAATTTCATGATGACGCCACCGTGTACATTCCCCAGCCCATTGGTATCTTGCGGCCCCATGACCACGCTTAATGTCACTTTTGAGTCAGAAACTTTGCGACCGGTTGCTTGAGAAGCCATTGTAATCCTTTATTTTCACATGATTTTATGTGGCGATTATAGCATCATCCTGTAAACTGCTTGCAATTGTCGGGCGGCGCGACCCCATGTAAATTGTTTGACGCGCTCCAGGCCGCGTTTAATTAATGTCTGGCGGAGTGTGGCGTCATCGACTAATTGTCGAAGTCCATTTGTCAGTTCGTCTAAGTCGTATGGATCAACGATGATAGCGGCGTCGCCAGCGACTTCTGGCAGGGATGATACTGACGACGTTAATACCGGCGTCCCGCAGGCCATACTCTCTAAAACGGGTAAGCCGAAGCCTTCATAGAGTGATGGAAACACGAACCCATAAGCAAGATTGTACAAAGCCAGCAGGTCATCGTCATCAACAAACCCAATGAGATGAATTCGACTCCGTTGGTTTGTCGCATCAATGGCTTGATACATTGGGCCATCGAGCCACCCCTTACCCCCTGCGATCACGAGATCAAGGTCAAACCCCTGTTGCCTTAACCGGTGCAAGGCATAGATCAGTCGTGTGTAATTTTTTCTTGGTTGTATGGTGCCCACGCTGAGCAGAAACGGCCCAGGCGGTAGGTTATATCTGTTTTGTAGGGTCACGTATTGGGCATCCATAACTTGAAACCGCGAATCCACGCCACTGAGCAACACCGTTATTTTGTCCGCTGGTGTGTCGTAGATGGCGATGAGATCATCTTTAGTCGCTTGCGAATCGGCAAGGATATGATCTGCCTTTTTTACAGAACGGGGAACAACCCTGTCAAGATATTGCTTTAGGCGTGGGCTGGCGGCATCAGGAACGCGCACATAAGATAAGTCGTGGACCGTCAACAAAGTATGTGCTGATGTGGGCGGCAGGACGAAATCTGTCGCATGAAAGAGATCAATCTGGCCGGTGAATGTCGTGACAGGTAAGGGCACCTGTAGGCGATGCCACACCCGCGCCAGCCATTTGGGTGTTATGCGAGTCGTGCGACAGGAAAAATTATCTGCCGGGGGTGTGATGTGTTGTTTGGTACCGGCAACGAACAGCCGATATTGTGTTTCTTCATCCAGCAGACTCAGCGCATTGACCAACTCCCGGACATACCGCCCGATGCCCGCAGATTGTTCATAAGCCGGGGTGTAATCAATGGCAATGCATGGTTGAGGCTGTTTGGCTGGTGTCATTTGACTATCCTGGGTCATTCAACGGGTTAGCGTGCCTGAATCGTCAGGTGCGTTTTGACTCGATTGGTTATAATAGACAAAACGTGCCGTCATAGGAAGAGGGTTAATCTTTATGCCAAGAATCAAAAAATTGCGGTTATTCGCAATTATTTTTCTGATCGGGATACTTTCCGCCTGTAGTCTGGGCGCATCCCCGGAAGATGATGAGCCGGAAGAAGTCATTGATGTGACATCTATTCCAGCGACCAACACACCAACACCGTCTCGAACGCCGGCCTCACAAGCTGGCATCGCAACCCGGTTGCCGGTGTTAATATCGCCACAACCATTCTTCACGGCTACATCTGTATTTTCGCCATCTGTATCCACTGCACGCCCGCCGCAACAGCAGGTTCAACCATCTGCAACCAGCCTGCCGGTGAGTGTCTTCATTGTTGATCCAATACCGGGAAACGTCGTTTCTGGTAGTCGGGTGCAGGTTATCGGCTCTGCGGTTCATCCCAATTTTCTCCAGTATCAACTGGAATATGGGCCGGACCCTAACCCCGGCAATCTCTGGTTCCCGGTGACAACTTCAGTTCAGACGCCAGTCATTAACGGTTTGTTGGGCATCTGGAATACGACCGAAATTAACGATGCGACCTATCAGTTAAGACTGAAAGTGTTTTTGCGCGATGGTTCTGATGGTGGAACGGTGGTCGTCAACAACATCCGAGTGAGAAATCAAGCTCCCACCCCAGTCCCAACAGCGACACCACAGATTCCACGTCCAGTCGCGGCCTTTAACGCCACACCGACCAATGGCAACGCGCCGTTACAGGTGGCATTCAACAATCTGTCTACCGGGCAGATCTCATCATACGAATGGAATTTTGGTGATGGCACGACTAGCTCCCAGGCTAACCCTAACCACACATTCAATGTTGCGGGTGATTACACCGTGCGCTTGACCGTAAACGGGCCAGGGGGAACATCTGAAGTCACACGGCAGGTTAACGTGCGAAATGCTAACCCGCCCATTGCAAATTTCACCGTAGACCGCAGTGAAGGCCCGGCCCCGTTGGAGGTGCAATTTACCGATGTTTCGACCGGCGGTACGATCACATCCCGGACGTGGAACTTCGGCGACGGCACGACCAGTAACGAAGTCAACCCGGTTCATGAGTTTGCACAGGTTGGGAACTACAACGTTATCCTCACGGTGCAAGGGCCAGATGGCACGACCAGTTCTACCCGCCAGATTCGTGTCGGTGATCCAATTGAGATTGATATTGATGCAGATGTCCGTGCAGAAAATCCGCTGGCCGTTGATCTGCAAGCAAACGTCACCGGTGGATCGGGCCGATTTGTCGATTACGACTGGAATTTTGGCAACACGCAAACATTAGAAAATCAGACGCAACCGTCAGCAAGTGTTGAGTATGACACCCCAGGCACTTATACAGTCACGCTCACTGTGACTGATAGCCGAGGCGATACAAGAACGTCATCAGAAATCATCACGTTGACACTTCCTACAGCAACCCCGGAGCCGACGGAGACACCGTTACCAACGGAAACGGCTGTTCCAACCGAGACGCCTATCCCGACGGCAACAGAAGAAGAAACTGCCGTTGCCCAGGTGCCGACAGAGACAGACCAGCCAACGGAAACCGCAATTCCAACCGAAACGGAAGTCCCGACCGAGACGCCACTCCCGGACTTAGCAGCTAGCTTCACGTTCGCGCCGGATCCCAACGATCCGTTCACGCTGACGTTTACCGGGCAGGCCAGCGGTGGCACCGGGAGCTACACCTACAGTTGGGACTTCGGCGACGGCAACGGCGGCACAGGTAATCCGGCCACGCATACTTACACCAACGCCGGGAGCTATAACGTCACATTGACAGTGGACGACGGGGACAGTCAGGTCACCACGCCGCCGCAGACGGTCGAGATCCAACCGCCGCTCCCCGACCTGACGGCTACAACTAATGCCAGCCAAGATCCAAATAATCCGTTGACTGTCACGTTCTCAGCAGAGGCCAGCGGCGGCACCGGGAGCTACACCTACAGTTGGGACTTCGGCGACGGCAACGGTGGCACAGGTAATCCGGCCACGCACACTTACGCCAACGCTGGGAGCTACACAGCACAAGTGACTATTGATGATGGACAGAGTGCCGTTGAAGTGCCTGTTCCAGTCAGCATTTCTCAGCCTGAAGTCGAACCGATTGAACCGGACATTCCAAGTAGTTCGGGCACGATTTCACCAATCTTCCAGCAGGGTGCCGCGCAAGAGACCCCGCGTGAGACCACACGTTTCTCTGTCATCGGTGATCAAACCGTAACCAGTGTTAGTTACCTTGATCCGTTGGCAACGGGAGACTATACACTCTCTGGTACAGAAGACTTGCAACCTGTTATCGATCAGTTCACTGCCAGCAATAGCTTTAGTGAAGAACAATCTGTGGCGACAGTGCAGGATCTTACCGCACCAAGCGCAGATCCAAATTGTGGTGGGCAATCGACCCTGAGTTGTTACATCAACCAGACCAATCCAAGCATCATTTTAATTGGTGTCGGTTACCAAGACGCACTCAATGGCACCCCACCAGCACAATTCGAAGCGTCCCTGAATCAGGCGGTACAGGAAGCAATCAGCCTGAATGTCATCCCAGTTCTGGTGACGACATTGCCGGCGGCTGGGGATGCCAACCTGCAAGCAAACATTGACGCGATCAATACAACGATCTTTAATGTCGCGGCGACGAATGGTAATCTGCCGGTTCTCAATGTATGGCGGGCATTGAGCACACTGCCGAATAGCGGTGTCAACGGTGCTAACTTGACGGTCGCGCCGGATGGTGCTGGCTTCATCACAGCAGATTCAACTTTCGGCGCAAACGCCTTTAACTACTACACACTGACGACACTGGATAACATCGTCAGTACAATCTTCCCCTAAAGTAATTCATCCATCAGGGAGAGCGTGCCTATTCTCCCTGATGCTTTACTATCTATAAAGATAAGATCATGCAAAAACTTGAAATCGAAACACACCAGGGATTAGAAGACCTGTGTTTGCAAGATATACAATCATGCCTGGATACGAATGATTACTACGACCTGGTGGCTCACGATAACGGGACTCTTACACTTACGTATCTTGGGGCATTGCAAAGGCTAGAAAATCTAACACTGGCAATCGCGGCTTATGTCCTGCTGGATTATGACATCCCCAGGCCGAAGGCTTTGTTGGGCCAACAAAATTTTGACCGTTTGATCAACACCCTTGAGTCTATTCTGGCTTTATCATCTTTTTCGTCGTTTCATCTCAACGCGGCAGGATCTAATTCTTCCGTTATGAAGCGCATTAAAGCCAACATCAGCCAGCGTATTGCGCTCCCGCATGATGATGACCAGGCGGATTTACTTATTCGGATCCGAAAGCATCGTGGGCAATGGCAGGTATTGATCCGGACGACTGCTAGACCGTTGATGACACGGCAATGGCGAGTTGAAGATATGCCAGGTGCGCTGAGTGGGCCAGTCGCCAGAGCGATGAATCGCTTAGTACCCATCCATCCACATACAACATATATCAACCTCATGAGTGGGTCTGGCACGCTCATGGCGGAGATAGACCAGCACCCCGCACGGAAAATTGGCATTGATAATGACGCCTTTGCAATCCGCAAGGCAACGACAAATCTTGATGCTAACGGCCATTTTATACTGGCAGATGCCACCTGTACGCCGCTAGTATCGCAAGTCGCTGATGTCATAACAAGCGATCTGCCATTCGGTCAATTAGTTGGATCACACGAGCATAACAAGCACCTCTATCCAGCGGTTCTACGTGAGATTTACCGGTTATTGCGGCCTGGGGCTTATGCTGTTTTAATTACTCATGAGGTCAGGTTGCTGGATCGTATTCTTGCAGATCAGAGCCTTTGGTGGCACCTGCAAGAGAAGCGAATGATTGAGCTTCGCGGCTTGCACCCGAGAGTTTACGTTTTGCAGAAAACTGAATTATCATAGGTAGTCGAGGATGCTCGTGCAGTTCGCTTCATGGTGATGAGCGGGGCGATAGTGGTTTTTCCGAATGGTTTACGATGATTTATAAAGGCATCTGTAATATGTGGCGTGTCTTCGCTGTTTTGAGTCTTTTTTTGATCACGAGTTGTAGCACCGAAGAAGTCCCGGTTATTTTGGTTCGGGTTCAAGTTGATAATTCGGAGTATGTTTATCAGTACACCGAGCCGATTACGGTCGGTGATTTTTTGGATGAGGCAGAAATTGAAATGGATCCGCTTGACCGAGTTTACCCGGAAGAATGGACCCAGATCTACGACGAGATGCGCATTACTGTCGTCCGGGTGGAAGAAGACGAATATTGTGAAGAAGAAACGATCTCGTTTGACCAGCAAACTCAACTTGTTGAAGGTTTAGAAGGTGAACAGCGGATTGGTCAGCGTGGTGAAAATGGCATTGAGCAGGTTTGCTACCGGGTACGGGTTGAGAATGGCGTGCAACAGGAGCCAGTCGAGACACGACGGGTCACAATTAAAGAGCCAGTAGATGAAATTGTTTTTGTCCGCCCGGAAGATGACCTTGAGCCAGTTCCGATTGATGGCACATTAGCTTACATCAGCAATAGTAACGCCTGGATTATTCGTGGGAACACGTCGTTCAAGCGACCACTTACGACATCGGGTGATCTTGATAATCGCGTATTTACGTTGTCAACTGATGGCCGGCAACTGCTTTTTTCTCGTTCTACATCAGATGATGCCACGTTTAATCAATTGTGGTACGCACCTGATACAGTCTCACCAGAACCAGAATTTATTCAACTGGTGCCACAAGATGTACTACACGCTGATTGGGTTCCAAACCAACCGAATACTTTCAGTTACTCTACCGCAGAAAGACGAGACGCCGCACCCGGTTGGCGAGCCTTCAACGATTTATGGTTGATGTCGATCAATCCAGAGACGGGCCAACAGATCAATATTGACCCCGTACTTGAAGAGTCATCAGGGGGGATTGCTGGTTGGTGGGGCACAGAGTTTATCTGGTCACCAGATGGCACCCGGTTAGCCTGGGTACAGGCGGATCGAATCGGCTTGGTTGACCTGGATAACGGAGCATTAGATGATGCGTTGCTTGAGTACGTCTTTTACAACACCCTGCAAGATTGGTCATGGCGCACATCGGTATCCTGGTCTCCAGATAGTCAATTGCTCCTGGCGACGACGCATGGTGACCCAATTGGTGATGAGCGTCCAGAAGCCAGCCCGGTCTTCGATGTTGATGTCGTCGCGGCGGACGGCTCATATGGTGCGACGGTAATCGAGCGTGCCGGCATATGGGCCACCCCTCAGTTCTCGCCACCTGTCGATGGTACCGATACCGAGGGGTTTATCGCTTATCTGCAAGCAAGAGAATGGGCATCGAGCATCAATGGAGCTTACGATCTTATCGTTGCAGATCGCGATGGAAGTAATGCCAGAATCATATTCCCGCCAGATGATGATCAACCAGGGTTGACTGAAGCCTCCTTCGCGCAACACTTCACCTGGAGTCCTGATGGTCGTCAGATCGCTTTGATCTATCTGGGTAATCTATGGGTGGTTGATGTAGACACCGGGAACGCCTATCAAATCACGCAAGACGGTAATGCTTCGAAACCGGTCTGGGCACGATGACGCGCCGCACAGTCATATTTGTATTGTCGGTCGTCGCACTAGCTGGGAGCCTGACGGCGACGTTGGCATCCGTCCAAATGCGGGATTGGAGCCTGCGCGGCTACGTTGACCCAACTCAGACTATTGACTTGCCATTTCAAATTCCGCGCTTTGGCGTTAATGCCGATCTCTTTCAATATGATGATGAGATGCTTACACGGCAACTCGACCGTATGGATCAACTGGGGGTGCTTTGGGTTCGGCAAATTGTTGATCAAACAAAGTTGAGCCGGGGTGATGGCACTTATACCTGGTCAACGCTTGATCGTATCGTTCGGACGATGGCAGACTATGATGATATGAACCTTGTCGTCGTCCTGATCCGGTCTGGGGATGACACCTGTGCAAACTGTGTATGGACTCCACCAGATGATTTAGAGGACTATCTGACATTTGTAGATGCACTAGCCGCACGCTATGCAACGGATATTGATTATTACCAAATCTGGGATGAGCCGAATATTCGATTGGCCTGGGGTGGCAATCATCCACAAGTGACCCGCTATGCGGCCATGCTTTCTGAGGCTTATGATCGCATTTATCAGCAGGATGCTTCTGCTTACGTCATTGCGGCGGCACTCGCCCCAACGACAGAAACCGGCCCACAGAATTTGAGTGATCTGTTATACCTGGAGCAGCTCTATCATTTAGGCATCGCAGAATACTCTGACGCTATCGCCGCTAAGCCTTATGGGTTTGATCATCCACCGGATGACCGGAGGGTCACGCCTGATCATCTCAATTTTTCTCGTTTTGTTGCTCTGCGTGAAGTTATGATTGCACATGGCGATCAAGACAAGCACCTATGGGCTAGCAATTTCGGTTGGAATACTGCCGCCGGGTCGATCTGGGGACAGGTAACGGTCGAACAACAACGCATCTATACTCTGGATGCTTTCTCACGCATAGCCCATGAATGGCCTTATGCCGGCGGGATGATCTTGCAAGAATGGCAACCAGATCTGCCGGCAGATGACCCGCGTTGGGGTTTTGCCCTCATCGATCATGATGATCAACCTACTGAGTTATATCAAACATTACAAAATGCCGACCTGAGTACACAGAATCAAACAAGTGGTTTATATCCACCTCAGAATGCATTTGCGACTTACCAGGGCACCTGGTCATTTTCAACTTTAGGGGCTGATATTGGCTGGTTAGATGATAGCCGAGCAACATTTACATTCACCGGAGAGCGCGTCGCATTAGTCACTCGCCAGGCAGATTACGTCACTAATCTATACGCTACTATTGACGGTGGCCCTGCAAACGCACTCCCACAAGACATCAACGGCAATTCTTTCTTGCTACTTAAAAGCGATGCGCTGACGCCTGAGCTTACACCGGTTATCGTCGCTGATGACCTCGACCACGTAACGCACGAACTGGAATTAGTCGCAGACGAATTAATTCCTGCTGAGGCACAGAGTCGTTATCCAATTGTCGGCTATGCTGTCCTTTTAGATGATCTGGCGGAGCCGTATAACCAGCAGATTCGAATTGGCTGGATCGCTGTTATTGTCAGTGCGCTTGCTACAGTCTTGACGATAACAGCATCGCCGTTCCGTGCGATGAATCATCGCGCCGTGATTTTTTACAATCAATGGCGTGCTATTTCACAGCTTATGGTAACTGGGGTGGTCTCAGTGGCGTTGATGCTCAATATGTTCTTGACTTGGCAAGATGGTATCCCGCAACTTTTACGTCGCGAGTCGGTTAATCTGGCATTTTCCATATTCACAGCGGGTGTATTGTACTGGAATAGTTTACCGTTTTTTCTGACCGTCTTATTGATTGGTACCTTATTCTGGCTGATTTATCAACGCATTGAGCATGGACTGTTATTGGTCATCTTCTGGGCACCGTTCTTCCTTTTCCCGGTTGAGCTTTATCAGTTCGCATTCCCAGTTGCGGAAGTTATCCTTTGGATTACGATTTTGGCCTGGGGCATTCGTATGCTTGCGGCGATTGGACGTATTCAACAGACCACAATCCCCCTTTATCGCAATCGCTATGTTAAATTGCATCGTATCGACTTTATTGTGATTGGTCTGGTGCTTCTAGGGGCCTTGGCATTGTCCTGGTCGGAGCGTCTAAGTGTCGCATTGACCGATTACCGCACATTATTCATCCAGCCGGCTTTATTTTATCTGATGATCCGTACAACAATCCGAGATTGGCATGGTTACTCTCGATTGATCTACGCATTAATCGCCAGCGGATTTGTTGTAGCAATTGTTGGCCTTGTACAGTGGATTCAAGGCGATGTCATCACCGCAGAAGAAGGCACACGTCGCCTTGCCAGTGTGTATGGTTCCCCGAATAATGCTGGATTGTTATTTGGTCGCATAATTCCATTGCTATTCACATTGATTCTGGTGTCTCGTTTGCGACAACTACGGACAATTCTACTGGTACCAGGTTTAGCAACGATTAGTCTTGCGCTACTCCTGACGCAGAGTGCAGGAGCGTTGTTCCTCGGTGTGCCGGTCGGGGTTATCGTAGTGATCTTCCTGGTATATCGACAACGGTCTGTATTGCCCATTTTGGGGCTTATCCTGGTTGGTGTCATCGGGTTGGCTCTGGCCGCACAGACTCCCCGTTTTGATCGTCTTACAGATTTATCTTCCGGCACTAACTTTTACCGTATTCGCGTCTGGCAGAGCACGGCTGAAATCCTGTCAGATCATCCGGTGACAGGGCTAGGGCTGGATCAATTCTTGTATGACTTTCGCGGTGAGTACATTATGCCTGATGCATGGGAAGAACCAGAGTTATCGCATCCGCATAACATCCTGCTTGATTTTTGGGTGAGGTTTGGTCTATCTGGTGTAATCGCTTTATTCACCTTGATCGCCTTGATCGCTTTAGAGATTCGACGTTCATTACGAACAACGATAAGGGATTCCCTGGGTTTCGCGCTCATTGTCGGATCCGCCGCCAGCCTTGCCAGCCTATTGGCACATGGGATGATCGACAATAGCATCTTTGTGATTGACCTTGCTTATATCTTCATGTTGTTGATTGCCGTCCTGGCGAATAACGGTGCTATTGACGAGAGAAGCCAGAAAATGGTGTAATACGACTATAGGAGCGTATAATTATGATGCAAGCGACAATCAACAACATCCTCATTACTGTTGTTCAGGATGATCTGCTAACACTCGCGGTTGATGCTTGTGTGATAGTCACAGATCCAAATCTCACGTTGCCCGATAAGTTGAAGCGCGTGGCCGGTGCCCCGCTTGAGAAGGAAACCGAACGCATCGGATGGTCTGATATTGGAAGTGCGGTAATGACATCAGCCGGCGCGATGCCTGACGTGCTGAAACTGATCCATGCCGTTGGGCCGCGTTGGGGCGAAGGGGCGGAACGCGGCAAACTTGCTAACCTCACCTGGGAATGTCTTCGTATTGCGGAAAATGCACAACTGCGCTCGATTGCCTTTCCGCCGATTTCTGTTGGCACATTGGGCTATCCACTCGAAGCGTGTGCGACAATTATGATTGAACGCATCATCGACTACACATTCGAAGACGTCAACTTTCTTAAGCGTGTTATGCTCTGCACGCCGGATGATGCCACTTACACCGCGTTTACAAGCGAATTTCAGTCACAGTTAGATGACCTTGATATTGATGATGATCACATTGTCACTGTTTGAATCCGTCTGGCTCGATGGTAAACTGTCCGGGGTGTAAACAGTCTAGGGAGAGCCATTTTGCGTGTAGTGGTTACTGGCGGAGCCGGCTTTTTGGGATCACATCTTTGTGATCGTTTTCTCGATGAAGGATATGATGTTGTCGCCATCGACAATTTATTGACCGGAAACGAAAACAACATCGCGCACCTCAAGAACAACCCTAAATTTGAATTTGTGCATCATGATGTATCTGTTTTCATTGAGTTATCTGACCCAGTGGATGCCGTGTTGCATTTTGCTTCACCTGCAAGCCCGATTGATTACTTGAAATATCCGATCCAGACGTTAAAAGTCGGTGCATTAGGCACACATAATGCACTCGGCCTGGCCTTGGCGAAGAATGCTAAATTTCTTCTGGCATCCACCAGTGAAGTCTATGGTGATCCGTTGGTTCATCCGCAACCGGAAACCTACGTTGGCAATGTGGATACAATCGGCCCACGAGGGGTTTATGATGAAGCGAAACGGTATGCAGAAGCGATGACAATGGCGTATCATCGCGTGCATGCCTTAGATACGCGCATCGTCCGAATCTTTAATACTTACGGGCCGCGTATGCGTCTGGACGACGGGCGCGTTGTGCCAAATTTCATCGGGCAGGCCCTGCGTGGAGAGCCATTGACAGTCTATGGTGATGGCTCACAGACTCGGAGTTTTCAGTTTGTTGACGATCTCATTCGTGGCATCTGGCAACTACTCCATGCCGATTATCAAGAACCGGTCAACATCGGCAACCCACACGAAATGAGTATTCTTGAATTTGCCCATGTCGTCAACCAATTGACCGACAATCCAGGCGGCATTGTCTACCAAGACGCCCGCATTAAGGGTGATCCGCAGACGAGACAACCGGATATTAGTCTGGCAAAGGATGTTTTACAGTGGCAACCTCAAGTCGATTTGTCAGACGGACTACAACAAACCATCGAGCATTTCCGCAAGGTGGTTTGACCGTTTTCGCCATTCTGATGGGCCTAATGCTTGCATCATTACCATTGCCCATCGCTATACTTGCCATCGGTGGTGGCGTGCTACTCACCTTGGCTTTGATCACACCGTTGGTCGCTTTAGTTGCCCTGTTGGTGCTGTCTCCACTGCGCACTCTGGTGTTGACAGAGACAACTTTTGTGTTTGATGTCGGCCAGATTGCGCTGGCTGGCTTCCTGGGCATATGGTTCATGCGTTCAATGACGGCCAAGCGATCATTTCTGATCATTCGTCGTTCGTCGCCACTATGGGTTTACCTGGGTGGGTTTATCCTCATCACGGGGTTGACTGGTTTAACAGCCGTCTCTGTAGGAGCGTGGCTCACTGAATGGCTTAAATGGATCATCATTGCTGGCATCGCGTTGCTTGTATCAAGTATGCGAAATTGGCGATGGGTTCTGTTTGCATTGATCACCTCTGGGATTGGTCATGCTTTAGTCGGCCTTTACACTTTTGTCGGCGGTAG
Source organism: Anaerolineae bacterium (assembly GCA_034437535.1). Taxonomy (GTDB): domain Bacteria; phylum Chloroflexota; class Anaerolineae; order Aggregatilineales; family Phototrophicaceae; genus J038. The sequence continues at coordinate 67,396 of DAOTTZ010000108.1, forward strand.
TGGGGCCGATCATCTGGTTATCAATAATCGGTTTTTTCGAGCATTTGGCACCTTCGGTCAACCTAATCCATTCGGGGGGATGATGGGGCTGATTGCACCAATTGCACTGATGGCTGGGATCGGCTATGTATGGCGTTTTGCTACAACCCATACTCATAGACGAACTAGAACTGACTTGCTCATCGGTGTTTACTATCTGGCTGGGGCCGGCCTTATGACACTCGCGCTGTTTGGTTCTTGGAGCAGGGGTGCATGGCTTGGTTTTTCACTGGCTTGTTGCGTCATGCTATTTTTCCTGCCGCGTGGCTGGATGATGCGTTTGTTGGTCGTCTTCGGCCTAAGTTTGATAGGATTTGGTTTATGGCAAAGTGGCACTCTGCCGGCAACGATCACAGATCGGGTGCAGAGTGCTACACAGGAACTTTTTACCTTAAGTGATGTTCGCGGTGTCGATATCACAACGGATAACTACGCAATCGTAGAGCGTCTGGCACATTGGCAAGCCGCCTTGAATATGGCACAACATTATCCTGCGTTTGGTGTCGGGTTTGGGAATTACGATGCCGCATACCACGACAACCGCTTAATTAATTGGGATCTGTCCCTGGGGCATGCCCATAATTACTACTTGAATGTTATGGGTGAGGCTGGCATTATGGGCGTGTCATTTTATCTTGTTTTACTTTTGGGTTTATTTGTGATGACGATCCGTGTGCTTCAGCATCCAGACCCGGTAGCACGCGGAACAGCAATAGGTCTGTTGGGGACCTGGGTTTATCTATCTACCCACAGCTTGACCGATAACTTATATGTAAACAACATATTTATTCATTTTGGCATTATGCTTGGTATACTTGTTTGTCTTCATTATCAGGTATCTGGTCAGGTGAAATCATCTTATTATGACGCAAATCTCCACAATCGAAGGTGAGACCGTGGCGCAACCCACGCAACGACAATTTCGCACACCGCTTGATCGTCGCATTGGCACATTGGCAGAGCGGTTCGGTGGCGAAAAGGCTAAAGAGTTAGAACGTTTTCTCAAATTTGCACTTGTTGGCTTGACAGGTGCTTTTATTGACCTCGGCATTTTGACTTTGCTTCAACTGACAATTTTGCCCCCGGCGGCGTACATTGTGAACCCGATTGACTTCAACCTGGGTGCTTTACCTGTGGATTTTGAGTTGTTGACAATTCCGCTGGATATAAATGTAGCAATGGCGACAACCATCGCTTTTGTATGTGCGGTCGTCAGTAATTTCACATGGACAAGCCTGTGGGTTTATCCTGAATCAACCAGTCGTAGTATGCGACGCCAGCTCACACAATTTTTCATCATCAGCGTTATTGGTTGGTCGGCACGTACACTGTGGATCACGACAACTTATGTAACAATCGGCACACTTCTTGCACCCACTTTAGAACCAGTTATGCGAATACTTGATGCCGGCTTTGAATTTACACCAGTGGGTGAAAAACGCCTGGGTAGTATCATCGCGCAGTTAGTTGCAATGGTTTTTGTGATGTTGTGGAACTTCTTCGCAAACCGCTATTGGACATTCAACGATGTGGATTGACAGATGAACACCTTGACGCCATAAAGTTTCCTGATACAATCTCTTCAAAAGAAGCAGGCCCCATTCGTCTAGTGGCCTAGGACGTGGCCCTCTCAAGGCCAAAACACGGGTTCGAGTCCCGTATGGGGCACAAAAGCGAGAAGTTCTTCTCTCGCTTTTTCTTTTGGGTGTGGCTCGCTTCACCCTCCCGGCTCACTAACTCAATTAACCCTTCGACTTCTGCTCGTATCTCTTGTGCTACAATGGATGTGAAAGACATGGAATCTCCTTGACGGTTTTTTCGTAAAGCAATCGTCATGAGATTCTCTCTGTCTTTCAACCCCTTTTAAAATGCAAAGTAGCCACACCCAAATCATAATGGAACTGACCATCCACAATAACCCGGACGCCAACCGCTTCGAGGTTTCACTCCCCGATGACCAGATGGCGTTCATCGAGTATCAGATCGCCAAGAAAAACATCCTGTATACCCACACCGAAGTGCCGCCCGCCTTCGAAGGGCAGGGCGTAGGCGGTAAATTGGCAAAATACGCGCTGGATTTCGCCCGTGATAACGGCTATAAGGTGCAGGCTTTATGCCCGTTCGTCAAAGCCTATGTGCAACGCCACCCGGAATATCACGCCATCACCTGGGGATTTTAGCCCGCAGAATAACCTGGCAGATACTCCCGCAGGAGATGGCGAATCCGTTTCTTGAGCCGTTCCGCCACTTTTAAGAAGGCGTCGGCCCGTCGCGCCGGGTCGATCTCAGTGGCGGGGTCACTATACCCCCAGTGGATCTGACGCGCGGCTCCCTCAAAGCGCGGGCAGATCTCGCGGGCCTGGTCGCATACGGTAATCACCAGGTCAAAGGGGGCGTCGGTGTATTCGTTAACGTGGTTGACCTGCTGTGAGCCAATGTCGATCCCCATCCCGGCCATCGTGCGGATCGCATCCGGATGGACAACAGTCGGCTGGCTCCCCGCGCTGAACGCCGCCACCTGGCCGCCACTCATATGAGTCAGCAGGCCCTCCGCCATCTGAGACCGCGCACTATTATGCGTGCAGATGAACAACACCCGCGCCTTTGAACCACTGGCCCCCTTGCCGGCTTCTCCCGGTGGCCGGGCCGATTGTAACAAGCCAGCAATTGCCTGTAATCGGTTCGTCAGCACGTCCAGATCCAGACTGTAATAGATGTCGCGCCCGTCGACATCACTCCGGCGGGTATAGACGAAATCGCCATCCCGTAATTGCTTGAGGTGATACGAAACCAGGTTGGTGGGTTGTTGCAACCGTTCAACCAATTCACCGACGCGAAAATCACTCTCTGCCAGATATTGCACAATACGCCAGCGGATCTCATGCGCCAGCAGGACGATCACAGATGGCGGTGTCTCTTGCATAAACCAGCTTCCCTTAATCTATAACCGGATAAACAACTTGCATGGGTAGATGATGCCGATCATATGCCGGTCGGTCGGGGAGCGTCTTCAGCGGCCAACGCCCGGCGATTGACAGCGCGAGCGCGTCCACCACATCATCGACCGTGACGTGCTTCTCGTAAGCGGCATAGACCAACCGCACGATCTGATCGGCATCCGGTCGGTAGCGGCGGAGTGTCTCTAGCCGGTCGAGAAAGCCCAGCGCATGCTTCTTGCTGTATGCCATCGGGCGGAAGACTGCATCAGGGCCACCGTTCAGCGCGGCAAACACCACTTCCGGGTGTGATTCAACCACCTGCGCCGCTAGCGACGGCGCACCCCGCAAGAACGCATCCACTTCACGGATCTTCGGCATGATGTTCCAGGTCTGCTTGGCGAACCGCTTGCCGGTCACGGCTTGGTTGGCATCACACGCGGCGGGATAATCCGGCGCATCAAACGCCGCCCGCACCGGCACACTGAACACACTACTGCGCCGCTGGCCCAGCACCCCCCGCGCCGCCACATCAACCGCCCGCTGTGCCGCATCCGGCAGGCCGATAGGAATGTCAATCCACACCGTCACCGCATCCGCCCCCACCGCAGACCATAACGCCGTGATCGACTCGAAGACCCCCGCCCCCCGCGCCACATCGAACGGCCCGTCATCGACCCGGAGCGCAAGCCAGCCCGCCGGGCATCCATCCACCCCATAATGACTCATAATCCACCCGGAATAACACGCCAGATCACATACGCCGCCAACCCGGCCAGCGGGAGCGCAGCCATTGCCACCGCCCATTGTGATCCCCGTTGAACCCACCCCGGTGCCTCATCCCGCCGCCGACGGATGAGACTCACCGCCGTCAGCCGCCAGCCTTCCGCCCCCAGGGCCAGCCACACAGCCAGCGGGGCCAGCGCGGTGAACATATACCGGCCCTGATACTGCTGGAATTCGCTGTTGTAATAGGCATAGGCCAGCACCGCCAGCCCCACCGTCAGGGCCAGCAGGCCCCAGGCCCACGTCCGCGCCCGGTCAGCGGCTTGATTTCGAACCTGCCAGCCATACAACCCCAGCCCGGCCAGGCCCGCCAGCACCCCCCCCGCGATGACCGCATACCACGCATCGCGCATCGGCAATGCCATCCAGCCGAACTGCCCCCAGAAACTATTAAACGTGGTGCGCCCGATCTCGCGCAGATACCCGCCCCAGCCCAGCAGGTCGATGCGCTCAGCGGTGCGCGGTTGGTCACGGACGACCGCATCATGGGCCGCCAACCCTAAAAAGTCCGGCACACCATAGACCGCCATATTCCGCCCCCACCACAAGGCCCCCAGGAGCAACGCCGGGATCAAGTACGCGCTCACCTGCCGCGCCAACTGCCCGACCGTCCGCTCGTCATCGTCCAGCCACCAGCGGAGCAACACCGCGACCCCGGCCACACCGGCCAGCGGATAAGTCGTCGCCTTAGTCACAAAGCCCAGGCCGACCACCAGCCCCAACCCGACCGCCGGCACCTGCCGGCCAAAAAGGGGCACCCGCCGCATGTAAGCCACCACCAGCAACAGCCCGACCGCCATCAACGCCCAGGCCAGCGCGTCATTGTTCACCGATGCCAGGATGTGTAAATGCATCGGCTGGAACGCCACAATCCCCGCCGCGCCTGCCGCCACCCAGGGCCGCGCCGGGAGCAGTACCCGCCCCATGCCATACGTCGCCCACAAGATCAACGACCCCCACACCACGCCAGATACCAGCCGGAGCACGGTCAGATCGCCGCCGCTCACCCGGTAGACCGGGGCCATCAGCGCGTAATACAGCGGCGGTTGATGATCTTCGTATTCGATGCGCTGGATCTCCGCCGGGGTCACATCGTCAAATTGGTTGGCCTTGTACGCATCCAGGGCCGGGCCATCCCAATCCCCCGTCTCGATGACCGGCAGACGCCCATCCGCCATCTGTGCGACGTATTGATAATGGGCTGGCTCATCGGGTGATTGCCAATCCGGCGTGCGGAGGGCAAATACACTCACCAGCAAGATAAAGCCCAGTTGGATGATCCAGACCGGGCTATGATTGCGAAGCAAATCGCTCAAACGGTTTAGCCTCTGGTTAGACGATATAAGGCGTGCTGGCACCGGTCTTGCTCATGCCGCGCTCGTCCAGGATCACGTTGATGCAAGCCGGCTTGCCACTGGCGAAGGCCCGCTCTAACGCCGGGCCGATCTCGTCCGGGTCTTCCACCTGTTCGCCGTGCCCGCCCATCGCTTCGACGATCTTGTCGTACCGCTGGAAGCTCAACTTGGTGGCGATACTGCGTTCTTCCGTCACCATGTCGATCTGCGGCGTGCGGATCTGGCCCCAGCCGCCATCATTGCCGACGATGCTCACCACCGGCAGGCCAAAGCGCAACGCGGTGTCGAACTCGAACCCGTTCAGGCCGAAGGAACCATCCCCGTTGATAATCAACACCTTCTTATCCGGGTAAAGATGCTTGGCCGCCACCGCGAAGGGCGCACCCACCCCCAGGCATCCCAACGGGCCGGGGTCGAGCCATTGGCCGGGCCGCGTGATGTCGATCACCTTGGCACAGGCACTCACGATGTCGCCCCCATCGCCGATCACAATCGTGTCCTCGTCGATGAAATCATTCAGGGCGGCCCCCATGCGGAAGTGGTTAATCGGCTGGCTGTCGATCTGCTTCCATTCTTCCAGCTTCTCGTTCTTTCCCGCTTCGATCTCACTCACCCGGTTCAACCAGTCGCTATACCGCACCCCCTGCAATCCTTCGGAGAGGGCTTCCAGCAACAACCGCGCATTCGCCAGCATCGCCACATCCGCCTCACGGTTATGGTTGAGTTCGTCCGCGTCGTTCTCCACCTGGATCAACTTGGCATCCGGGTTCCAGCCTTCCTTGCCATACTTCAGGCGGAAGTCAAGCGGCGTGCCGATCAACAATACCACATCGGCCTCTTTCAACGCCCGGCTCCGCCCGGCCTTAAAGCAGTTGGGATGATCCATCGGCAGGGTGCCGCGCCCGCCACCGTTGGTAAACACCGGGATGTCGGCTTGCTCCGCGACGGTCTTCAGCGCGTCGTGGGCTTCGTCCCAGTAGACCTGCGTCCCCGCCACGATGACCGGCTTCTGCGCCTGCCGCATGATGTTAAACAATTTCTCGATGTCGCCGCGTGCTGGTTCCACCGGCTCCACCATAACTTTATCCGGCATCCCCGGATCATCGACCGAATTAAACAGGATGTCGAACGGGAATTCGATGAACACCGGGCCAGGTCGCCCGCTGAGTGCGGTGTAAAATGCCTGCGTCATCAACTCCGGGATGGCGGCGGTATCTTCCACCGTGAAGCTGGCTTTGGTAAACGTCTTGAACATGTCGGTCTGTGGCATCTCTTGCAAGGCCCCCATCCCCTTCGTCTTGAGCGGGGCGGCCCCACCAAGCAAGATCATCGGGCTTCGCGCCTGATAAGCGTTAGCGACCCCGGTCACAGCATCGGTCACACCGGGGCCAGCGGTCACCGCCGCCACACCGATATTGCGCGTCAACCGGGCGTAGGCATCCGCCGCGTGGGCCGCCGCTTGCTCATGCCGGAAGTCTAAAACAGTGATGTCATTGTTAAGACACCCTTCGTAAATCGGCAAGATATGCCCGCCGCACAGCGTATAGATCGTATCGACCCCTTGCGCTTTCAAACTCCGGGCGATCAATTCGCCACCGAGCGTAAACATCAATAATTACTCCTTGTTTAACAAACAGTAGTTCGGCTTTATTTCAAGCAATATCACGCTTAGATATTAACCAGACTCGGCATTGAATCCAAGCGCGAGCGACAAAATACTGGGGGATCGCATCAATAATAGAAATAAAAAAACAGGCGACCGGTAATCGGTCGCCTGTTTAATCTTACCTGATGTGATGGTATACGCTACAGCGTGGTGCCGTCCGCGTCGATGGTGTACGTCCGCACCACCTGACGACCATCCGCACTGAAGATCGTCACGAACGTCTTACCTTCCGCATCCGGCCCGATGTTAAGCTGTAATTCACCAGTAGCTAGGCGGAAGAAACGATAGTAACCATCAGCCGATGACTTGATCTCGGTGTTGCTTTCCGGGCTGGCCGCCACCGCTTCGATCTCAGCATTGCTGACGGAGAAGGCCGGGCCGGTGCCATCGGTTACATCCCACACCGCGAAGGACAATTCGCCACCGATGTTATCCGCGTAGATGGCGGCGGTGGGCGGTGCGGTCGCGCTATCTTCACGACCATCATCCGGCGGGGCGGCTTCTTCGCCTTCTTCACCGCTGGCGGTCGGGTTCAGGTCTTCGTTGACGATGCTCGGCGTTGCCGGGCCAACCCCGCTACACACGGTCGTCATCACAGAGCGATAGACCAACTCCCCACCGGCAAACGTCTCGAATGTCTGAATCAACGTGAAGGGGAAGGGCGCACCCGCACTGCTGAACGGCCCAAAGACGACGGTGTTCGTGCCGGTGCCGTCATTCACCGTCTGGAAGGCGGAGACGAAGTAATTCGCTTCCGGGATCTCGGTGATCCCGCGCACCTGATTCACCGCAACATCCAGCGAAAATTCAACATCATAAGTGACGGTGTAACTTGGCCCGCCAGCGAAACATTCTGCCGAAGCATTGGCAAACCGTTGAAAATATGTTTCATCCTCTGACTCTGCCTGTGCTGGCCCGCCGACCGCGAACAACGCGACCATCAGCACCACCAACCCCACTGGAACCAAACGTTTGACAAAAGACATAGCTATTTCTCCTTTGATGTGTAGAGCGCATCTGCCCATGTGGCAGATCCTCAATCATTATAAGCAGAAAAAGCGATGCCGAAGCAAAAATCCAGAACAATTTCATAATTACGTAGCACTAAGTAAATTGCCGTATATAACCCGGCACAGCTTGCACCGTGTCTTTATATGATCGTTGCCGCACAAGGAACTGGCGTCCCTTGACACGCTATTTTTCGGCGCAAAGTGCCGAAATGACGGGGGGCAGGGTGCTTCTAAGCGATACGAGCTAAAAGACCCACACGCCAAACACGATCAACATCTGCCCCGGCCCATAGGTCAGCCACACCACATCCCCCACACCACGGAAGTGCAACCCGTTGAACAATTGCAACGCCAGCACCAGATCACTGAACAGGAACAAGGCCGCGCCCACCGCCACCCACATAAAATCCACCGATGCCGGTACCAGTCCGGTCGCCACGCCCGCCGTCGATGCCAGCAAAAGCGCGTAAGGCAATGCCGCGATGTGAACCGGCGTGCGCTCTTGCGCCGTGCGCCACACCAGCCCATACCACAACACCCCCGCTACCAATAACCAGCCGATCCACGCCGCGATCTGCACGCCCAACCGCCCGATCATCAGCGCATCCGCATACAGCAACAACCCGCTGATATACGCGATATGCCCGGCTCCAAACGCACCCATCCCGCCCAATACCGCCCGGTCATCCGCCAGGATCAACCGCGCCATGAACAAATCGCCGATGAATCCCAACGTCATGCCCACCGCCAAAAATCCAGCCAGTATCCGCGCAGAATCTGCCGCGAAGAGCCACCACATCCACCCGGCCACAAACAGCGCAAATGATGACGCCATCCGCAACGGTCGCGGGATGCGATGCGTCGCCTCCGGGTTGGGTGCCCCCAACGCGAAACCGCCGAACAACGCCCCCGCCCACAACAACCACAGGCTGAGCAAAATGAACGCGGAAACCGTATCCAGTGCGATCATGAGCTTAGGTTAGGCCGCCAGCTTAAACCTGGGCCTGGGCCTCACTATGGTTGTACTCCGTGATTAAGTGCGGCATCTCCCGAGTCACGGCCAGCTTATCCAGGTAATGCCGGCCGTCTTTCAGGCTTTCCACGATCACGATAATGTAAAATTCTTCGGAAAGATAATTCCGCAAGATGCGAAGCCCCCCCGTTTGCTTGAAGGTCTCCACATACCATGTGATGAACGTCGCTTCGAAGTCATCATCAAAGGCGAACGGATCACAATGAGATAAGATAAACTCCCGCATGGTTTCCGCGTCCCCGGTGTTGAACGCGGTCAAAAAGCGCATATACATCCGCCCGGCGCGTGTCATCTTAAACGTCTTGCTGTTCTCTTGCATGGATCCAATCCCTAATCTCGTCATTCCTGGCAAAAACCGGCACTACAGGGGCCTATCACCCGCATAGTGTTGCCGTTGTATCACGCTCCGGCTGTGCGCTCGATAAACTCCGACACCTGATGTGGATAATCTTCGCTCACCTTCATCTCGATGATGCGCGGCTGGCCGTCGCCGTTGCCCTGCATCATCACCATGACCTGGTACTCATCCGCCGCCAACACCTGGAGCACACGCAGACCGCCGCTGGCCGTGTGCAATGCGCGTAATTCACTCCGCCACGCATCCACACCACTGGCAGAAAGTGCCTGCTCGGTAATGGCATCGGCCACCAGAGCCTCCACATCGCCTTGATTCAGCGACCGCATAAACCCCATAAACCGGCGTCCAGCTTTAGAACCGGCCAGCGTCGTCTTTACATCTTTCATATAATTTTACCCACATTTTCTACCACAAACCAAAAAGATTGGCAAAACGTGGTCTATTTATCCTATCTTAAGGATTTAGTGGGCTATCTGAGAGCTACGCGGGCCGATGAATTCATGATTCACCAACCACTGCAACCCAATTTGAAATTCCGTTTCAGATAGCCCACTGCGAAGTTGAGTCTGGTAATCGTCCAATTGATCCAGATCAATCGAATTTTCCAGCATCCAGAACAAGATGCATTCCCCGTACAACTGGCTGATGTTTGCGTACCGATATATCATCATGATGGCCTGTCGTCCAGAATCCTTGATAATTCACGTAGAATAAGATGAGGGCGTTCGTCCCGCAATAAAGGCAGACGTGAGCGCGTGCGGTGAATCTGGTTGAGGTCAATCTGCTGTGTGATGAGTCCCGCGTCAAAGTACGTCCCATGCGTTAAAAACTCACCGTTCGGGTCTACAACCGATGATCCCCCCCAGAAGTTCTTGCCGTCCTCATACCCCACCCGGTTGCAGTGTACCACGTAATTGGTAAACAGACTGCCGTAAGCCTGGTTGACCAGTTCCACCCAGCGCGTACTGCCCAACCGACCGCTGGCATTTAGCCCCCGGCTTGGGCTGGAAGATTGCATCAGCAACATATCCGCCCCATCCAGCCACAACAAATACGGCGGCGACATATGCCAGAAGTCCTCACAGATCAGCATCCCCACCCGGCCCCAGCGTGTATCAAACGCCCGGACGTGTTCGCCCTGGTCAAAATAACGCGACTCATCGAACATGGCATACGTCGGCAGGTAAACCTTATGATGCACATGCAACATCGCCCCCTCACTCAGGTAAGCCGCCGCGATGAAAAAGCGGTTGCGGGCGTCCTGATGCACAAACCCGAACATCACATCACACTGCTTGCTGGCATCCAGCAATTGCTTGAACGTCGCGTCGTCCGGCTCCGTGCGGATGGCGACCTCTGGCACCAGATCTTGCACCTGATACCCGGTCAACGATAACTCCGGGAAGATAACAAGATCAACCCCGGCATCAGCGGCCTGGGCGATGTGCGTCAGGTGCGTTTCCAGGTTCGCGGGCACATCACCTAGCTTGGGGTAAGTCTGCGCGAGACCGACGGTGATTTTCATCCTGAAAGTGACTCCGTTTTCGGTTCGGTCGTTATAGCCTCATTCTACCGTATCCTCGGCGGTGGCGCGACGCTCGCGGTAGGTCGGGGTCTATTTCAGATTGTTGGCAAATTAGCCCTCATCCCCCTAACCCCCTTCTCCCGACCGCCGTTTCAC
>DAOTTZ010000109.1:0-1760 GCA_034437535.1 Anaerolineae bacterium
TGGCCAGTAACATCACGCTGGAAGACCCGCCCGGCAGCCAGATCGCGACGCTCGATCCGCTGGCTCCGGGCAACGTGGCGCTCTACACCTACTCGGTGACCGTGCCGTCAACCCACAACCTCCCGATCTTCGAGAACGCGGCGGAGGTGTTGGACGATGGCACCATGCAGGACACGGCAGCAGTGGCGGTCACCGTCCAGTTGGTCGAGATGACCAAGACGCCGGTCGACGTAAGCGGGGTCGCCTACACCGGTCAGACGGTGTACGCGGGCGAAACCGTGACGTATGAGTTCACGCTGACGAACCTGAGCGATGCGACGGTTAACGATGTGCTGCTCGAAGACCCCGGCGTGGAGTTCTACATGGTGCTGGATGATCCGGACGATGATCTAACCCCCGAATTGGACGATGATCTGACCATCAATTCGGATGGCACGGTGACCGGCTTCATGGATTCTGACGGTGCAACTGTCATGGGGAGATACACGCTGCCGGTGGCGCTGGACGACCTGCTGTACGATGTGGACCTTAACCCAGACATGGTGTACGAGAACACGGCGGAAGTGTCGGTCGACGAGGTGTGGCAAGCGGAGGCGTCGGCGTTGGTCGATGTCAGTAACGATGTGATCGCACTGAGTAAGGTGGTAACTGAAGTTAGTGGTGCTGCTTATACCGGACAGACGGCTTATGCTGGTCAAGCACTCACCTATGAATTTACGCTAACAAATCGGACCAATGAAGGCATCAACGGAGTGGATTTGATCGACGACAATCCGGACCTGACATGGCTCGATCCGGTGCTGGAGCCTTTGCCGCCTGGAGTTCACACTGTCAAGGGGACATATCTCCTACCTTTGGATTTGAATGATCCGATGTATGATGATGGTGAGTTCCGTAACACGGCGCGGGTGGAGGTGAATTCCGTGCCTGTTGATGGTGCTGAGGCAGAGGCGACAATCACGATCACTGATGACGTGCTGATGCTTACGAAAGAAACTATCCAGGACTCAGTAGCGATTGGCGGCACAATCGACTACATTTTCACGATCACTAACTTGACACCGATTTCGCTCTATGTTGTGGAGTTGAGTGACCCACAGGTGAACCTTGACGGGACAACTACATGGGATGCTTCAGACCCCCTAGCTTCCGGCGAGAATGAGGTTTTCGGTACGTTCACGTTACCGCCGCCAAGTGATCCGAGTGATCCGTTATCCGATCCGTTCTATAGCAACCTAACAGACGGCGCTTTTGAAAACACGGCGCAAGTTATGGTTAACAGCGTTCAGGCAAGCGAAGCTACAGTATCGGTGCCTGTGCGAGGTCTTGAAGTTAATGTCCTGGATGTGACGCAGGATGTGGGCGACGGTACGCCGCGCTCCGTGATCCAGACCGGGGAGCCGGCGCAGTTGAGCTTCGAGATCACCAACACCGGGTTAAGGCCGATCACCGGTCTGACCCACACCTTGAGTCTCGACATCACCACCAGTGATCCTGTCAACTGCATCCTGACTGGTTCGCTGCCTGCTGAGCTTCCGGATGCGTCAACAGGTGATCCAACCTATACGGCTACGTGTGAGTTCATCGTGCCGGCGGGGCTGGACGAAACCCAGTTACAGCCGATGGTTGAGATCGAGGTGTCCGGCGATTCGGACGGCACAGCCGTCAGCGACACCGATTCCGCCGAGATCCAGTTGGTGGATGCGGTGGTTGGTGCGCAGTTGCTGTTCGACGGGACGACGGAAGCGTCCGTCTTGCCC
>DAOTTZ010000110.1:0-14157 GCA_034437535.1 Anaerolineae bacterium
GCTGACGTTTACGCCGGTAGCACGGGCACGGCAGAGCAACCGTGTGGCGGCATTGGTGTATGATGTGACGTTTACCAGCGAACTTGTCGGCGAATTCAGCGACCAGGGGCGTGAATTGCAACTGGTACTCGATAGCGCGTTGGCCGCTTGGGGTGTGGCGTGGTCACCGGGTGCGATCTTCGCGGAGATGGACGGCGGCGCGTCGATCCGCATGGAGACCGCCCAACCACGCCGGGCGGCCATCTTCGACCGTAACGGGCGGGTACTGGCTGATATGAACGGTCAGGTCGCCTCGTTACAGGTCATCAAGGCGGAAATCCCCGACATGCCAGCTTGCATCACGACAATGAGCGCGGCCCTGAGCGTCGAGCCGGACGAGATCCAGGCCCGGCTGGATAACAACGCGCCGGATTGGTTGGCCGAAATCGGCATCCTGGAAGAAAATGCCTTCTTCGCTTATCGCGATCAACTGGAAACCAACTGCACGGCGCAGTTCGTCGGGCGGGATACACGCCGTTACATTTACGGCGATTTGTTCGCGCATATCATCGGCACAGTCGGTTATCCACTGCCAGCGGCCATCCCGGAGTTAGAACGGCTCGGCTTCCGGCAGGATTCAATCGTGGGTGTGAGCGGCATTGAAGCCAGTTGGGACGCGACCCTGCGCGGGCAACCGGGCGGACGGTTGACCATTGTCAACCCGAACGGTGAGACCCTGCGCGTGCTGGCCGAACGCGGTACCGAACCGGCACACAACGTCCATTTGACGCTGGATGTCGATCTACAACGGGCCACACTGAACCGCATCCGCGAGGAATACGCGACCTATGCCGAAGGATGGGGTTCGACCTCAGACGGAGCGGCGGCAGTCGTGCTAAACGTACAGACCGGCGAAGTGCTGGCGATGGTCAGCTACCCGTCATTTAATCCGAACGCCTTTACCCCCTTCCCCATCACAGGCCGGGCCGAAGCAGAGACCATCGTCCGCTCGGTTGAGGCCGACCCGCGTGAGCCACAACTCAACCGGGCGGCGCAGGGCCGTTACCCGACCGGTTCGGTGATGAAGACCTTCACCGCGTTGGCCGCGCTGGATAGCGGTGTGTACGATTTTGACGACCGTTACAACAGCACCGGCGTATGGAACCGCGATATTCCGCGCCGGGATTGGCTACGCGGCGGGCATGGCCTGCTGGATCTGGCGCAGGCATTGACGCATAGTTGTAATACCTGCTTCTATGAGGCCGGTTACCGCATGAACGAGGTCGATCCGTATCTCCTGCCGGAATATGCCAACGAGATGGGCTTCGGCGTGGCGACCGGCCTGGAAGACATCCCCACATCTGCCGGGTTAATCGGCACGCCAGACACCAAAAATTTCTATCACCCGGAACCCTGGACATTTTCCGATGCGGTCGATATGGCAATCGGCCAGGGCATGGTGGAAGTCAGCCCGTTGCAGTTGGCGGTGGGCTATGGCCTGGTTGCCAATGGCGGGATGCACTACCGCCCGCAGATCATCATGCAGACTGAACTGCTGGATGAGGTCAGTTATACGATGGAGCCGGAGCTAATGGACGAACTGGACGTCTCCGGCGAGATCCTGGATTTCTTGCAGGCGGGCTTATGTGATGTCACCACGCGGAGCTTCGGCACGGCAGAATTTATCTTCCGCAACTCCGATGCACTGATGGATCAATATGGTGTGTGTGGCAAGACCGGCACCGCGCAGAACACGCCAAACCCCTTACCCCACGCCTGGTTTGCGGCCTGGGCACCGGTCGCTGAGCCGGAGATTGTGGTGGTGGTGATGGTGGAAAACGCCGGCGATGGCTCCGCCGTTGCCGCACCCATCGCTCGCGACATCCTCGACTTTTACTTCTTTGGGGATGACAACAGTTCTTAATTTTACTTTGTCTACATTCAGCCTATAATTAGGAGACGTCGATACAAGTTCTGGATGGTGGTGATGAAAACACGAGTCTTCTGGACAGATAACCAAACTATTTTACACATCCAACTGGCGCACGAGTGGACATGGCAAGATCTGTACAAGATTCAGGAACAAACACACATCGTCCTTGTCGCCTTCGATGATCCAATTGGCGTGATTATTGATGTCCCGTTCAACGCGCCGATTCCGACGCAAGCCGTCGCACAGGGCCAGCACCTACTGGCCTATCAACACCCACTGACGCGAGTGACCTGTGTCGTGAGCGCAAACCCGATGGTACGGATGATGGTCAACCTTTTCAACCGGCAGAATCACCGCGATCTCAACCGGCAGATCCACCTGGCCGACTCAGTTGACGCCGCACGCGATTATATTCTGCACAAACTCCACCACAGAACCTATGCCTAATATCCTCTATTTACATGGGTTTGCCTCCTCACCAGGATCGACCAAAGCCGGATTATTCCAGCAGGCTTTTGCCGAGTACAGTGACGTCACTTACGCGGTGCCAGATCTCAACGCGCCGAGCTTCGAGAAGTTAACGCTGACCGCTATCCTGGCACGGGTCGATGAGACCATCAACGCGCTGGCAGATGACGAAACGTACTTGATCGGGTCTAGCTTCGGCGGGTTGGCCGCTGTTCATTACACTCAGCAGAACCCAAATAACGTGCAGAAGATCGTCCTGCTGGCCCCGGCACTGGATTTTATGGCGAACCGCACCGATGGGATGGGAGCCAGTGGTCTGGCGGATTGGCAAGCCGCCGGGCAGATGCCGTTTTTCCATTATGCCTACAACGAACAACGCCCGGTGCATTATGGCCTGGTGGAAGACATCCAGCAGTATGATAGCGATACCACCGATTTCACCGTACCGACGTTGATCTGTCACGGGCGGAACGACGCCAGCGTCAACTATGAGCAAAGCGTGCGCTGGGTGCAAGGCCGTGACTTTGTGACGCTCCGTGTGGTGGAAAGCGACCATAGCCTGCTCGACCAGACCGAACAGATCACCGCCGCTATGATTGACTTCTTCCGCTTAGAACGTGGCTAATCCAGGCCGGGATAATCCAGAAAAAGTGTTTCCAGTGCCAGTTGAACGGTCAAATTGGTGTGGAGCGTGTTCAACAAGCGGCGGGTGGCGTAGATGGCCTGCTGGACGTCGTCGGCATCCATATCATAGGCCAACTGCTGAATTTGAACTTCACGGTCGATATTGGCGACCGGTACCGCTGTTCCTTCCAGAAATAAGAGGACATCGCGCCAATAAGTCAGCCATAATTCCAGCCGGGGGGCCAGGGCGGTCTTGTCTTTGCTGAGATCTTTCGCCAGTTGGAAGCGTTCTACACGAGGGGAACGCACAATCTGTTCCAAAAGGTCGAGATCCGCCGCCCGCTGATCGAGCAGATCGGGTGTTTGCAAAGCCTGGATGGCCCAGCCGATGCGCCCACCGCTGAAACGGGCGATCTGGCGGGCGGTCGTCGGGTCGGCCTGGTAGATGGTCGTCAATACATCTTGAATGACCGGTGCGGAGACCGGGCGCAAATGGATAATCTGGCTACGGCTGGTGATGGTACTGAGGATCGACTCCAGCGATGTGCTTTGTAAGATCAAGACGGCGTGCGGGGGCGGTTCTTCCAGCGTCTTGAGCAGGGCATCCTGGGCGCGTGGGTCAGCCTTATCAAAATCCGGCAGGACTGCCACACGATAGCGACCTTCATAGGGCTTCATCGCCAGCCAGGAACTCATAGCCCGGATCACACCGATCTTCAGCCGGTCGTTTTCTAGTTCGGCGTACATCACATCGGTATGATTGCCGCTGATGATCTTCTTGCAGGCGCGGCATTGCATACAGGGTCTTCTTTCATCCGCCAGGCAATTTAACGCCAGGGCGAAGACGTGGGCCAGCGTGCTCTTGCCCAGGGCGGATGTACCCGTGATGAGATAGGCATGGCGCACGCGCTCATTTGCCAGCCCTTTTTGTAGATACTCCACCGCCCAATCATGACCATAAACCGGCCAGTTATGCGTGTGCGTCATATCGCTCATCCTGCTAGATCATTTATTCTGCGGAAGCGTATCATACCACAAAGACGAGTCGCTTTCCGCCCTGCTTCCGGTTAAACTCCGGGCAAAACTGCACGCAAAGGATAGCGAACAATGACAAACCATAGATTTCCAGACGATTTCACCTGGGGGGTCGCCACCGCCTCCTATCAGATCGAAGGATCCGTTGAAGCCGATGGCCGCCAGCCGTCGATCTGGGATACATTCAGCAACACACCGGGCAAGGTCAACAACGGGGATACCGGTGCAGTTGCCTGTGACCATTATCACCGTTATGCGGATGACGTCACGTTGATAAAACATCAGCTTGGGGTCGATGCCTATCGCTTCTCTATCGCCTGGCCGCGCATCCTGCCGGAAGGCACCGGGCGTATCAATCAAGCCGGGTTAGACTTCTACAGCCGGTTGGTCGATGCCCTGCTGGAAGCCGGGATCACGCCGTATGCCACATTGTATCATTGGGATCTGCCGCAGGCACTGGAAGACGCGGGCGGGTGGCCGGTGCGAGCGACCGCTGATGCCTATGTGCGTTATGCGGATGTGGTCTGCAAGGCCCTGGGTGACCGCGTTAAGCACTGGATGACATTTAACGAACCCTGGGTGTTTACCTACCTGGGTTATGGCATCGGGTATCATGCCCCAGGCCGGGCGGATTGGGGGGATTACCTGAAGGCCGTCCACCATTTCCTGATCGCTCATGCCGGGGCGGTGCCAGCCATCCGCGCACATTGTCCAGATGCGACCGTCGGGCTGGTCGTCAACCCGACCTGGGCCGACCCGGTCAGTTCATCAGAAGCCGACCAGGCCGCCGCACAACGCCAGATGGACTTTCAGAATCGCTGGTTCCTGGATCCAATCTATAAAGGTGCTTACCCGGAAGACCTGGCCGCACGCTATGCTAAACACGGCTTCATGCCCGATATTCACGACGGCGACATGACCATGATCCAGGGCGCACCGGATTTCCTGGGGGTGAACTTCTACACCCGTGAAGTGGTGCGCCATGCGGATGACGCGAACCTGCTTGAACTGGAATCCATCCCACAGAGTGGCGACCACACCGCGATGGGCTGGGAAGTCTATCCGCAAGGAATTTATAACGTGTTGACGTGGCTCCACAACACGTATGCACCGGCCCAGATCATGATTACGGAAAATGGCGCGGCGTTCGATGACACGCTGAGCGATGACGGCGCAGTGCATGATCCCCGGCGACAAGCATTTTATGCTCAATATCTGGCCCAGGTTCACCGGGCGATACAAGACGGGGTGCCGGTCAGCGGTTACTTCGCATGGTCGCTGATGGATAACTTCGAATGGGCAGAAGGCTATGACAAACGATTCGGATTGGTCTATGTGGATTATGAAACCCAGGAGCGGATCGTCAAGGACAGCGGCCAATGGTACGCCCAAACTATCGCTAACAATGGCTTCGATCTGTGATAGAGTCAACAAAAACAAAAGGAGTTTTTTATGTCTTTGCTTCAAACCCCGCCAGAACGTTTCGAAAACCTGCCGGGTTATGATTTCGATCCGCATTATGTGTCGATCAAAGGGATGCAGATGCATTATGTGGACGAAGGAGACGGTGATGAGGTGATCTTGTGTTTGCATGGAGAGCCGACCTGGTCGTATCTGTATCGCAAGATGATCCCGCCGCTGGCGAAAAAGCACCGCGTGATCGCGCCGGATTTTATCGGCTTTGGCAAATCAGATAAGTTAAGCGAAATCGACGAATACAGCATCAACCTGCTGTTTGAGACGCTGACGGAATTCATCGAGACGCTCGACCTGAAAAATATCACGATCGTCTGCCAGGATTACGGCGGTGTGGTGGGCCTGCCGGTTGCCATGTCGATGCAAGATCGCTTCGCCCGGCTGGTGATTATGAACACCGGCCTGCCGGCCGGCGACGTGGAACCGAGCGACGGCTTTAAGAATTGGCGGCAGTTCGTCGAGCGTACCGGGCGTGAGATGGTCGTGAGTCAGTTAATCCAACTTAGCACGGTGAAAAAGGACTTACTAACTGAGGACATCCTGCACGCTTATGATGCGCCCTACCCGGACGAACGGTATAAGGCCAGTATCGCCGTCTTCCCGTTGCTCATCCCGATGACACCTGACGATGCCTTTACCGACCAACTGCGGGAAGCCCGCGAACAACTCAGCCAGTGGCAAAAACCGGCCCTGGTCATGTTCTCCGACAGTGACCCGGTGACCGGCGGCGCGGCGAAGTTCTTCCGCAAGTTGATCCCGACGGCCAAAGATCAACCGGAAATCGTGATCGAAGGAGCCGGGCACTTCTTGCAGGAAGAAAGCGGGCCAGAGCTAGCCGAGCAAATCGACGCCTTCATCGAGCGAACATCTTAACCCCAACCATACCGGGCCGTCCACTCGACCGGGCGGCCCATCTGACCCACTGAGACGATTCCAATAGAATTGGCGTATAATCAACATAGATTGACTCGTGTAATCGTGAGGGCTTTCGCAAATGCGGATCTTCAAAGAGATGGCAATTGTCGCGCTGGCGACCTTCGCTGGCATTTACCTGATGTTTCCGTCTTTCATCCCGGACTTTTTGCCGTTCATCGGCTGGCTAGATGAAGGCTTTTGTACGTTGATTTTGGCGAACACGGCCAGTTATTACGGCATCAACCTGACCAACATTTACGGCAGTCCACCGAAGAAACGCCGTGTCATCCGCCGCAAGAAACGCCTACCTTCCGCCGAAGAACAACCACCAATGAGAGACTGATGCGACGACTTCTGCCACTCATTCTCATCAGTTTGTTGGCGGCCTGTAACCTGAGCGGGGATGACGATGACCCGACAGCGACACCGGCCCTAACTGACGACCCAGTTTTAATCACCCCGCCGGCGACTCGAACGTTGATCCCGACTTCGGAAGAAGGCATCCCGACGAACTTTTTAACACCGACCTTGCCGGTGAACGTCACGGTGCGGCTGGAGCCAACGCAACCACCCGTCAATCCGATTATCAACCCGACGGCAGTGCCCGGTCCGGGTGTCATCGTAGGAACACCGGTGCCTGCTCCGGCAGATCCCGAATTCCCCACCGATTACCGGGATCGTTACACGGTGACGGCCCGCGCCGGGGATGTGCTGGTGGTAGATTACACGATCACGCTGTCTCGCCCGGCAGATGTGTATCTCTCGGTCTACGATCCGGCGGGGGCGTTCGTCGGTGGTATTCTGATTAACCAGACTTCGGACGACGAATTATTGATCGATGCCGAAATCAGCGGGGAGTATGAAGTCCGCATTTCGTTCGACACACTCCCCGGCAATTATAACGTCAGCTTCAGCACCCGCTGAGGCTGTCTCAGCTACCGGCCAGCGCGGCCTCGATCTCCGTAATAACCATATCCGGTATGAAACCGGGGATCAGGTCGCCGCCGTTCACCTGTACGCTCGGCACGCCAGACAGCCCAGCGGCAGAGGCGGCCTGCTCAGCCTGTTCTATGGCGGCAAATACCGTCTCATCCGTCACACAAGCCTGCGTTTGCTCTCGATCCACCGGGAACTGGGCCGCGAAGGTATCATACACAGCTTCGGAGACCCCTTCGCTCGCTCCATCGGCCCGTGAGACGGCAAAGACCGCATCGTGATAATCCCAGAAGAGACTCTGCTGGGCCAGGCACAGCGCGATGGCCGAGGCCGTCAGTCCATCATCGGTGCTTGGGATGAGAATGGGTGCAAACGTCAGGTTGATCTGCCCGGTGGCGACGTATTCCTCAACCAGTGTGGGCAGGCTATCCGCGTTGAAGTTGGCGCACGACGGGCAGGTAAAGCTGGAATACAGCGTCACCGAAACCGGCGCGTCAAGATCACCGAGCACGGGTAATCCGTCCGCATCAATCGTTTGTTCGTATTCTACATAAGCCAGAACAGCCTCATCCATCGATGCCGGTTCTTCGACCGCCACCGCCATATCGTCCGAGTCGGCAGGAACCAATAAATCCACCGGGAACGAGACGCCACACCCGGCCAGCACAATCATAAAAGCTAACCCAACAAGCCAACGATTCACTTTGCACACACTCCTTGTCTAATCTATCCTATTTTGAGTATAGACCATCCGATCAAAACCTGCAAAATCCCGCTGTTCGGCCCTCATAAGCTGGGTTACAATGCGGGCGTCTGTTCCGTCCGTCACAAACAAAAGGAAGAGTAGATGGCTGACCATAAACGACTGATGCTGACCGGGCCGGTGGAAGTCCGTAAGTCGATCCTCGACGCACAAACGGGCTGGATGATCGGGCATCGAAGCGATGCCTTCGCGCAATTATTCGCCCGCACGCAGGAAAAGCTTCGTCAAGCATTTTTGACCGAGAACCGGGTGTTCGTCGTCGGCTCATCCGGCACCGGGTTGTGGGAAGGTGCCTCGCGTAATTGCATCCGCGATGGCAAGAAGGCCTTACACCTGGTCGGCGGTGCATTTAGCAAACGCTGGGCAGAAATTAGCCAGGCCAACGGTAAAGCAATCGACGTGATCGAAGTGCCCTGGGGCCAGGCTCACACCGCAGAGATGGTAGCCGACGCGCTGAAGAAGGCCGATTATGACGCGGTGTGCGTGGTGCATAATGAGACCAGCACCGGCGTCACCAACCCGATCCAGGCGATGGGAGAGGTGGTCAAAGATTACGACGACACCCTCTTTCTGGTCGATACGGTGAGCGGTTTCGTCGGCGCGGAATTGCGCGTGGACGATTGGCATGTTGATTTCGCGCTTACGTCGTCACAGAAGGCGTTCGCACTCCCGCCGGGGTTGGCCTGTGCCGCCGCCAGTGATGCGGTGCTGGCACGGGCGGAGCAAGTCGAAAATCGTGGGTATTATTTCGACTTTATCGAGCTGGAAAAACGCCTGCTGAAGAACAATACCCCCTCTACCCCGCCGATTTCCCTGATGTACGCGATGGATCAACAACTTGATGACATCCTGGCAGAAGGTATCGAAACCCGTTGGGAGCGGCATCTCACCCTGCGGGATCTCACCCATCGTTGGGCGTTGGAGCGTGGCTTCGGGTTATTCGCGCAGGAAGGCTATCGCAGTCCGACACTGACGGCCATCGACAACCGCGAGAAAGGCATCGATGTGTTTGCGATGGCGGCGTTTATGGCGGAAAAAGGCTTCACGATGGATAAGGGTTACGGCAAGATCAAAGGGGACACCTTCCGCATCGGGCATATGGGCGATGTCGGGGTCGATATGCTGGAAGAAGTCCTGGCCGGGCTGGACGAATTCCTCAATGCTTAAACAACTGGAAGGATTGCTTATGTATCATGTACTGGTGCCAGATAATGTCGATCAACAGGCGGTCAAATTGCTGGTCGATCATCCGCAATTCAGCGTCAATGCGCCGGGGAAGATGAACCGGGGGGATACGCTGGCCGCCGTCGATGACGTCCACGCGCTGATTATCCGCAGTGGGACGACAGTAGACGTGGAACTGATGGAAGCCGCCCCGCAACTCAAGTTTGTGGCGCGGGCTGGTGTCGGGGTGGATAACATCGACCTGGACGCGGCGACCGAACGCGGCATCATCGTTATGAATACCCCTGGCGGCAACACCGTCGCCACCGCCGAACACGCCCTCGGCTTGATGCTGGCCCTGGCCCGTCACATCCCACAGGGGCATCAATCATTGGCGGAAGGCCGCTGGGATCGCAAGCTCTATATGGGGGTGGAACTGCGCGGTAAGACCCTGGGCATCATCGGCTTCGGGCGGGTCGGCAAAACCCTGGCACGCCTTGCCAGTGCGTTTGATATGAACATCATCGCCTATGATCCAAACCCCGATATTGGCGGGGCGGAAAAGCTCAATGTCGAACTGGTCGATCTCGGCACGTTATACGCCCAGGCCGATTTTATCAGCCTGCACAGCGTCTATAGCGATGACACCCACCACACCATCAATGCTGACAGCATCAAGCAGATGAAAGACGGTGCGCGCCTGGTGAATACAGCGCGTGGTGGGTTGATCGACGAAGCGGCCCTGGCGAAAGCCGTCCGCGATGGCAAGTTGGCCGGGGTGGCGGTCGATGTCTACAGTGAAGAACCCCCCAGTCCCGATCATCCCCTGCTAGGGCTGGATAACGTCATTCACACGCCACATCTGGCCGCCAGTACCACCGATGCACAGGTACAAGTCGGCCTGGACGCGGCCAACCAGATTATCGACGCGATGACGAACGCAGATTACCGGCACGTCGTCAACATGGCGGTTTTAGATAAATAGTCTTCTAAATCAGGGCGCGATGTATCGCGCCCTGCGCTATAATGCACCCATATCAATTCAAATCAAGGAGAGTGTGCCCATGATCCGCCGTTTGCTGATCGTGTTGTGTCTGTTTGCGCTGGCGGCCAGCGTCACCGCGCAAGAAGACGACCCTAATCAACCGCCGGACCCGGTGGCGACCGAAGAACCCGCCGCCGAAGAAGCTATCCCCCAGGGAGAATCTGCACCGGAAGACACCGCCGATACCGTCACAGGTGACGAAACACAGGCCGGGCCAGATGAAGCACAGGCCGGGCCACCAGAAGCCGCCACTATCGACCTATTAGTCGGGATCGTCGTCCCGGCCCGCCTGGATCTTGAACTGTTGGCGACCGCGACCCTCGGCGCGGAGCGACCGGAAGGCTGGAACGGTGTCAGCGACCCCACCAACCCGGATCTGGCATTGTTGGTACGCTCCGACCTGGAGTATCTGGCAAGCCTGGTGCTAGGGCCGGATGGCCGACCGGAGGCATGGTTTGGTGTGGTGCCCAGCAGTAACTTTGCCATCGCCCGCGACATCCGGCATGACCTGGAATTGCTGGCCGAAACAGCAGACGTCACCCGTCCGGCGTCCTGGAGTGGCGGCGACCCGTTGTTCCGGTGTGATCGCGCAACACAAGCTCTCGTCCGCCTGGCCGAAGCACGGTTGGGCTTCGTCATCGCGGCGGATGTTAACGCGCCGGACTTCTGCACGCAGACCGCAGAGCAAGCCAGCGTGTTCGTAGAGACGACGCTCGATGCGGGGGATAATACGGCCCAGGCCACGGGCGATCCACGCATTACGGGCGATCAAGCCCTGGGGTATCTGGATCTGGCCGGGACGATCCGCGCCGGTGTGATCCCGGTCGGTGAGCGGTTGGAAGTGGTCGCCACTGGCGGCAACTTGATCCTGGTGCGTGGCATCGGCTTTGAGTTGTTTGTAGACATCGGGCAGACCAACCTCACCGCCGAGTCGGTGGCCGGGTTGCCGAATGCCGGCGGCATCCGCGTGGCCCCCCGCTGTGATGCGGACTGGTGTGATTAGCGCGGGCGCGGCGTCGAGGTGACGAAAAGCGGTTGCTGGTTATCTGGCGGCAGTGGATCTTGCGTTTGCGCGTCTGCCCCGACGAAAGACACGCGCCACACATGACCATAGATAAAGTCCACGACAACCAGCGATCCATCCGGGGCGACGGCCACATCTACCGGGCGGATCAAGCCGGTGATAAACGGCTCTGGCGTGTAGGTGGCGCGGGCTTCCGGGTCGGTCGGCACGGTCGCCGGGTCGATGCGGACGACTCGTTGGGCGTTCTGTGTGTTATGCCAGAAGGTCACGAACAGATTGTTGAATACATTACTAGGGAATTGCTCGCCGGTATAAGCGACGATTCCACGCGGCAAGGTGTAATCTGGCAGGCGCAGTAGATCCGGTTGTAGATTGATATTGCCGGTCGGTAACGGGCAATCTGCACACCCGCGTGAGCGCCAATAGGGCCAGCCATAATGCGCCCCGGCGTCAACCTGCAAGATACGATCTCCCGGCCCGGTCAGCAGACCGTTATCGGTGGCGTAGAATTGGCCGAAGGCGTCGAACGTCAGGTCGTAGGGATTGCGTAAGCCCTGGGCATAGGTCGTGATCTCGCCGGTATTGGGCTGGATGCGTAAGATCGATGCCTCCAACGGGTCGAGCGTGGCGAATTGTTGAAAGCGCGGGTTATCGGGTTCGGCGCGGTCGGTCAAAGCACCGATCCCCAGGTAAAGATACCCATCCGGGCCGAAGATCAGGCCGTTGGGTTGATTGTCGATCACCTGGAAACAGCAGGGAAGATCCGTCGTGATCGGGATCGCGGTACCGTCCGGCTCTATCCGCCACACGCCGCCGCCCTCTTCGGGTGTCACCCGCGCACTGACGTATAAACGCTGGCTACCCGGCTGGAAGGCCAATCCAACCGGAGATATAAATTCCGGGCTGTAAATGGTCGCGGTACCGTCTGTTTCCATCACATAGACCGCGCCGCGCCGGGTCACCGGGTCGGTGATGGTAGTCGCATAGAGGCGGTCATCCGGGCCATAGGTGATTTGCATCGGCTGACCTGGGAATCGCCCGACGTGACTCAGGTCATAACCCTGTGGCACGCGGATGCGTTCCAGAAAGCCGGTGATGTCGTCTTCACAAGGAAAATTACCACAACTCCAACCATCGGGCGTGGTGAAATCTGCCGGCGGGTTCTCATACACGGTCAAATTGGCGACGCTCGGCGCGGTGAGTGTGACCAGGCGCGGCGTCGGCGTGGGTGTGAGCGTGGGCGATGGCGTAATGGTCGGCGTGGGTGTGACCGATGGCGTGATCGTCGGCGTCAGGCTGGGGGTGAGCGTCTGGGTTGGGATGGCTGGGATGTAGGTGCTCAGCGGGATCTGCCCGGCAGGCGGCGGCGTGGGGGAAAAGAGCGGCGTCATGCCGATGGTTGAGGGCGTCGGGGTTGGCTCTTGCGCGGCCCCCGGTGTCAGGCTCAAACCGGCCCCAAAAGCCAGTATAGACAACGTGATGAAAATCCAGAGGTGTTTCGCGGTCACAGTCGGTCTCGTATGTTGCATATCAAACGAGAACCTATCCTAACAGGGGGGCATCGAAAAGAAAAGGTGCCTGGGTACTCCTAATTCAGCGTATCGACCCGTTGCACCTCGGAATTTTCCAGTATGCCACGAATCTTATTGTAGCGTTCGCTATCGACCTTGACGAAAACCACAGCAGTCTCGCTATCTTGAGTGGCCTGACGGTAAAATTCGTATTCATCGTCGCCAATCTCAAAGTTGTTCAGTTCGCCACCCTGGGCCGGTTGATCTGCCGGATCCTGGTTGATACCAGCGGCCAATCGCCCAGCACCAGGGTTCATGCCAGCAGATGGTTCTCGCTGGATATTACCAGAAGTCAGCATGATAACGTTTTCACTGGGTAGACCAGCATCGAATAAGGCTTTGATTGCTTGATCTAGATGATCCTGTTGATCGAATACAGCGGCTAATGTTTGCATAATAAATCCTCCTTTGTTTTGGGTGTGCTGGTGTGGGTCATTTCAGTCGATAGTGTCCACGCGGGTCGCCCCAGCATCACGCAGGATGTCACGGGTACGGCGGACATCTTCGTCGGTTTTCGTACGAACAAGGACGACCACACTATCCTGATCGCGGGCGATCTGCTCGTAGTGGGCATACTGGTCATCGTCCAGGTCGAACGATTCCAGCTTGCCAGCGGCAAAAGCACTAGCAAACGGATTGGCACCAGTCGCACCAACTTGTGGTACAGTGACGTTTGGCGCACCCGCCGATACATCTTGCATATCCGAGGGACGATCTGTTGCTAGTCTGTCGTTTTGCTCCATACGGAGTACGGCCAGATCATCCGGTTCGTAATCCGCTTCGTAGAGTTTGGTCATTGCCTGGTCGAGGTAGCTCTGTACCCCGAATACAGCGGCAATCGTAGCCATGTTAGCCTCCTTCAGTTTCTAAACGGGCATTGAGTGGGGTATCTTCATCCTGTAGAGCATTGACCGGCACGACGGCACGCTCACGGATCCAGGTCTGGGCGGCCTCGCGCTCGTCATTCGGGCGATCCATGAGGAATGCCGCGATCAAGCGGTCGTCCTTGAGCCACCAGATACCGAACGAATCGTCTTCCATCGAGCCACGTACAATATGGCGGTCAGCTTCGGATGCATCACCCCATACCTCATACGATAGGTCGAACACGTCAGACCTAGATTTCGCCCAAATTAAGTGTGGAATCGGCTTGTCGTTGTAGTATTCCTCGTAGACAGATGAGATACTTTGCTAGTGGATGATGCTGATTTAAGCGTATCTCGT
>DAOTTZ010000111.1:0-4526 GCA_034437535.1 Anaerolineae bacterium
GTTTCTATGCTTATACTTGTCATGGGCTGTTTTCCTCCGATGCTGTGTTTGACGACTTACCATCATGGGATTCAGCCCACTTTTGTCAATCTCATTTCACATCAGACGTAAAACGTTATCGGGCCGCGCTTGATGACACCTTTTTGTTGCAATTACTCTTACAAATTTGAGGCGATTGCCCTGACCTTGACCACCAAATATTTGTTTACGGCTGGCAGATATGCTAAAGTAGACGGCGATGATAAACCAAGACTCGCACGAAGATTCACTACAACTCGGCGACGCGGCCTGCCACTACACCCTCATTCCACCAAATATCCACCACTTTGCCCTCGTTGGAGAAGGCGAAGCGGCGATCTCTGCGTTTGTGTCCTTGTGGAAAGAAAAGATGTTGCCGATGTGGAATTCAAACAGCCTGGAAATCTATCGCGGGTTGAACGACTTCAGCCAGATCGGGTCGTTCTCGATGGGTTACTTCCTGTCGCAGACGCGCACAGCAGTCGCCAACCTGCAAAACAACACAATCCCGGTTCGCATTGCCTACATCCTGCAACCGAACATACACCAGCCGTCGCAATTCGCCACCTATGGCAAGATTACAGACGGCTCGCACGATATACAGCGGGCTTATTTCACCCGCAAAACCTTTGACGATGCCGTTGCCTGGCTTCACAACACTTGATTACTCGCCCTTTGCCACACTTTCGCCGATATATTCTTTGACCGTACTCAGCAAGTCCTGGCGGCTGATCGGCTTGGGTAAGTAACCGTCACACCCGGCTTCCAGGGCCTTTTCACGGTCACCGACCATGGCGTTCGCCGTCAGCGCGATAATCGGAATCGCACTCGTCCCGGCGTTATCTTTCAGGCGAGCTGTCACCTCTAACCCGTCGATATCAGGCAGGTTGATGTCCATCAAGATCAAATCGGGGTGTTCGTTGATGGCAGTTTCCAGGCCACTGTTGCCGTCCTCAGCTTCCAGCACCTCATAGCCAGCATGTTTCAGAATCTTACGCACCAGGCGCATATTCTGTGGATTGTCTTCGACGTATAATACTCTGGTCATGGCAAATTTTGTCCCTGCCGGTCGAACTCAGGTCATCGGTCGCCGGGTCAACACACGGGCGACCGATTGTGAATCATCATCATTATAAATCTAAACCAGAATCCAATGCGTTAAGACGTTGTGTCAATTTCGCCTTCGCCCACCGGCTCCTGAGTCGTGGTGATGCTCGTCCACTCCGGGCGATCCCCCCGCAGATGCCCGTAAATCGGCTTTTCATTCCGCAAAATATCGACAAAAGCCATCATATTCCCAATCGGCAGGAACATAAAGCCCTTCTTGTTATCCACATCGTAGATCGGTTGCGGATAGTCGCTATCCGGCCCATAAAAAACCACATCCATCGTGTAGTCGTCGCCACTGCAACGCACCATGCCACGAATCTTCACGAGTGTCCCGTCGAAGTCGCGTTCTTCTTCCTGCCGCCAGATCACCATGTAATTCTTGACTTCAAAAACCTGTGTGCTCATGAGTGGAGTCCTTTATTATCCAATGCTGATATACAAATGATACAAACCGATTATAATAGACACAATGAAAAGCAAAAACTTCTCTTACACACTTCATAAGTTAAGGCTCAGCCTGCGCGGGCGTTGCCCGGAGTGCGAACAAGGGCAAATGTTCCAGTCCTATTTCGCGCTGAGAGAGACCTGCCCCTATTGCGATGTGCGATTTTCGCGCAATGCTGGCGATGCCATCGGCGGCGTTTACATCAATGTCGCCATCGCAGAGCTTACCGCCTTGATCGGCTTTTCGCTCGTCAACAGTTTCACCAGTTTACCCATCATCCATCAATTATTAATCTGGATCCCGTATCTCATCATCTTTACCATTGTCTTTTACCCCTATGCACGCGGCTTATGGATCGGCGTCACCTATCTCATCGGCGGCATCTATGCCGACCCGGATTATCACAAAGAGTACATCGCCCCCTACCACCGCCCGGATAAATTGCTCTCAATGGATTACGCCGACGAACCCACCGACGATTAAGGCATTTCGATCAACGTCCGGTAATCTGACCCCTCAATCGAGATTAACCCACGTTCCAGCAAGATCTCCGCGTTGAAATACGGTTCAGCCTGGGCATAGGGTACATATTTGCTCGGTTGCCGCCGGTAAAGCACACGCAAGGGCAGGGCCACCTCCGCCGGGTTGCCAGCCGCATCCACCGTATTCCCCCGCGCATCCTCCGGCCACGTTTGCGGGTAGATCACATCCGCGATGGTCAATTCCACCTCACCGATAATCGCGTTAACTGGCGCACTCTTGTACACCAGGAGCTTCGTCCCGGCTTCCAGGTCGTCTTGCCAGTTGGCCGCTTGCGCCAGGGAAAATCCGAGCGGTTGTTCGAACGTCCAATCCGGGTGAACATGCGCGATAGCATACAACATAATCAAAACCTTTAGGTTAACGATAATCGCTTTTACCCTAGATGCCGCAAATTAAGCCCAAGCAAGCACAACATTAACTCGTTGGCAGAACAGGCAACGGCGACCCTGACAGACAGATCGCCGCGATGTAACCGGGGGCCGGTTCCAGGTGGATGAACGACCACCGCGCCGGATCATCACCTTCCGCCCGGCGCAAGCGTGGCACGTCATCCGGCATAAACGTCACATCGAAATCACGCAGGGGCAACCGGAACCCTTCGCCCGTCGCTTTGATGTAAGCCTCTTTGCGCGTCCAGATGGTGTAAAATGCCCGCGCTTGCATTGCCGCCGGGAGCGCGAAAAACTCGGCCTGCTCCACCGGGGAAAAATGTGACGCCGCAACCGTCTTCATTTCCGGCATCGGGCGCACCCGTTCCACATCCACCCCCAGCACACGCCCCCGCACCACCCCCAGCACCAGCAGATCATCCGAATGAGACAAATTGAATTCATACGGCGATCCCATCAGCACCGGCTTGCCCCGTATGCCATACGCAAAGCGCAACCCGGCAGGATAATCCCCCACCATAGCCGCCAACGCTTCGCGTAAGAACGTCCGGGCGATCAAGAAGCGGTCACGCGCCACCGCCACCTTAAAGCGGTCGGCACGGGCGCGTTCGTCCTCACTCAGCCATGCCGGGCGCGGCTCAATCGCGCTGAATCGCCCCACCCGCAGGTGAATTACGTCCGCCGTTTTTCCAGCCATTCGCGGATGTCTCCACTAATCGCCGGGTTACTCAGCGCACGGTCGATGGTCGCTTTGTCGCCCGCGTCTTTGTTGTAATACAGATGGCACATCTGGCGGACGGTCAGGCCGTCGCCGCGTGCCACCCGTTCGATGCGATCCCCCGCGCCGACTGGGCCTTCTTCCAACACTCGCAGGTAAATCCCCGGACGATACGCCTGCTTAAACGTCTTGATGAAGCCCGGAATACCGGTCTTGGTCTCCAACTTCATGCACGGCACGCGAAAATCGGCCACCTGGATCTGCGCCCCGCCCACCTGGAACACATCGCCAAAATACGTCTCGTCCTCTAAGATGCCGGTGGTGGTGAAGTTCTCCCCGAAGTGCCCATATGCCAGGTCAGGCCGGTCGATAGCCTCGCGCCAGTAAGCATAATGCTCTGACGGGTACAGGTAGATCGCTTGATCTGCCCCGCCATGAACACTTGTATCTACCTGCACATCACCATCCAGCGTTAACTGCCGCAGGTTGATTCGCTCTGTGATTGGCTCCTTGTAGATGCCGGTCATCACCTGCTTCCCGTTGAGCATGATCGGCTTCGGTTCGCTGATGTTGAGTGATACCAATTGCATAGATAGCTTTAGCCCCCTGATGGTTGCGCCTCAAAATAGACGATCTGGTCGTCCTCCACCTGATAAAAGATTTGAATCGGATTACAGCAGATCTCACAATCTTCTACATAGCTCTGTTCGCCGGTAGAAAGAT
This sequence comes from Anaerolineae bacterium, assembly GCA_034437535.1. GTDB lineage: Bacteria > Chloroflexota > Anaerolineae > Aggregatilineales > Phototrophicaceae > J038. The sequence goes on from DAOTTZ010000111.1 coordinate 3,947, forward strand.
CAAGCAACATCGAGATCTCCTGCCAGCAATACGGGCACTGGAAGAAATACTCGTCCTCTGCGTAGACCATCAGGCGTCCTCTGGCCGGCGCACGAAGAAACACCCCATGCCGTCCCCATCGTTGAGGAAGTCCACCACCGTTCGCATCTCGGCTTCGGTGCAGGCCAGCAAGATCTTGATCTCTGCATCCTTCTTGATGAGATCAACCGTACACAAAATGCCTACCACCCGCTTATCCTCACTCGTGCCGACGAACACGTCGATACCAGACCCATCCGATGAGGTCGTCCCCGCCAGATACCCATAATCCAGCGGGTAGATCATCCCCTCCCATTCGTGATGTTCGCTGTCCTTCTCCCGGTCGATCACCAACCGGCTATCGGCTAGCAACCGATCACAATAAGACCAGAAATCTTGATTAAATCGCTCAGGCATCATCTATAAATTCCATCAAGTCTCAACTTAAGGTTGAATCCTAGCGAACATCCAATTCTGTAGAACCCCCAAAAAATAGGGGGCGATCCGCCCCAACTGGCGTATAATAAAGTGACTGTCAATTATTACGACGACAAGGAGCTTA
>DAOTTZ010000112.1:0-54072 GCA_034437535.1 Anaerolineae bacterium
ATCACAGGGCGGAATTTATCCCAAATTGCTTGGGATATTTAAGGTTTCGTCAATTATCTTTATCCCAAGTACCCCAAATTAATTACGTCGAAAATTACAGTAATAGGCATACTATAAGAAGCATCTGTTCAAAACCTGTTCAAAACCTGTTCAAAACCTGTTCAAAACTTTCGACAATCTGTGCAAAACTTTCGACAGCCTGTTCAAAACTCGCGAATCTGTTCAAAGTTTTAGACAGCCTGTTCAAAGTTTTGAACAATTCCTGTTCAAAACTTTTATCCCACATATCCCACATTTGCCTTACATTAACATTACAGGTTGGGATAAAAATGCCGATATTGGAATATATCACGCGATTTATCCCACATTACACTTTTTCTTAAAAAGTTTTGAACAGTTTGAACAGCCTACTACTGCTATCTTATAAAAGAGAGACTCACCCAAGAAAAATTGAACTCAAACGAATCGTGAACGCCGACGAATAACATTAAGACGGAACCAATGCTAAAATGGAGTGAGTTCAGAAAGGGGCCGTATTTTATGGAACAACAAAATGACCGCGTTATCGAACTGGAAAAAAAGGTCGCCAACCTGGAGCAGTTGCTGGCGATCAACAATACACTGAACGGTGTCCTCTTACGGCAAGATGTGCAAATTGACGCACTCCTCCGCTATCTAATGGAAGCCGCCGCTAAGCTGACCGATTGTGAAGGCGCATCGGTTCTGCTGTGGGATGAAAACACCCAACGGCTGGTCTTCGCCGCGACAACAACCGAAAACAAGGCTTCTCGGGAATTGGTCGGCAAGGCGATCCCGCTGGATAGCATCGCCGGGACGATCTTCCAGGAACGCCGTGTCATCCAAGTTGATGATGCGGCGACCGACCCCCGACACTATGATGCCGTTGACCAGAGCATCCAGTTTAAGACCCATTCGTTACTGGGTGTGCCGATGATCTCGAAAAATAGGGTCATCGGTGTGCTGGAAGTGGTAAACAAGCGCACCATGCCCTGGACGGAAGCCGACCACAACAACCTGACGATCCTCGCCGGGGAAGCGGCGGTTGCAATTGAGGTCGGGCAACTGGTGATTGACTTGCAACAGGCCAATAACGAACTCAGCCAATTAGACAAGCTCAAGAGTGATTTCATCGCCATTGCCAGCCATGAATTACGGACTCCCCTGGGCATTATCCTGGGGTATGCCGGCTTCCTGCAAGAGGCGGAGGATACCTCAGTCAGTGCCCAGGCCGATAAAGTCATGGAGGGTGCGCTCCAACTGCGGCGGATCATCGAGTCGATGATTAACCTGCGCTACCTCAAGCAGAAGGGATCAGACTTACGCAAACAACCGATTCCGTTAGAGGCTGTTTTGCAAGATCTAGAGCGCGACACCAGCGGGTTAACCCACGCGGGCAATTATCAGATCGTCTATCAGGTTGATGCAACCAACGCCAAGATCCTGGCCGACCGGAGCCGGTTAATCATGGCCCTGACGAACGTCATGACCAACGCCTTGAGCTTCAGCCAGGAGGGCGGGACGATCACGGTGAGCGGTGTGCAAGTGGGCGACGAAGCCCATATCCGCATCACGGATGAAGGCATCGGCCTGCAAGCCGAACACCTGGATCGCATCTTTGATGAATTCTTCCAGGTTGAAGATCATATGACACGCCATCATGGTGGGCTAGGGATTGGCCTGAGCATTACTCGCGCCTTAATCCTGGCACATAATGGGCGCATCTGGGCGGAAAGCCCCGGTTTAGAACGGGGTACCACCATTCACATTGCATTGCCGATAACCAATGAAACGATAGTTTAGATCAATACAACAGAGAGGAAATAGCATATGAAAATTACATTTACCTGGCTCGGTCATTCGGGATTCTTGTTCGATTTCGACGGTCACACTGTCTTGATCGATCCTTTTCTAAACGGTAACCGTCTGGCATCGGCCAAACCAGATGACCTGAACCCGGATGTCATCATGCTCACCCACGCACATGGCGATCATCTGGGCGATTCCATCGAGATTGCCAAACGTACCGGCGCGCCCATCGTAGCCAACTTTGAGATCTGCAATTGGCTGGCAGATCAAGGTGTCGAGAGCGTCGTCCACATGAACCCCGGTGGCACCCATGATACAGGGGTGATCCACGCCAAGTGGACCATCGCCCATCATAGCTCATCCCTGCCGGATGGCTCTTATGGCGGCCAACCTAATGGCATCATCCTGCGTTCGCCGGATGGGGAAAATTTGTATCATGCCGGCGATACCTGCGCGTTTCTCGACATGCAGTTGATCGGCGATATGGGAATCGACGTGGCATTTTTACCCATTGGGGATAAGTTCACGATGGGGCCGGAAGAATCGCTCAAGGCGATTGAGTTCATCCGCCCGCGCAATGTGGTGCCTACGCACTACAACACGTTTGATCCTATCGTGCAGGATGTAGCGCAATGGGCGCAAGAGGTGAACAGCAAGACCCTTTCTACCCCAATTGTGCTTGATCCGGGTGGTTCCCACGTCCTCAACAACAATTAAATCCAATTGAAAATCTGGCACGGCTGGCCTACACTGACCAGCCGTGTCCGTTGACCCTGGATGGCATATGTCTGCGACCAGAAACTGGTTTTTGTTGATTCTGCTGGTGTTTTTGTTCCAGACGATAAATTATGCTCGCACCACCCCCCCCTTTGAGGCATCGGACGAAGCGGCTCATTTCCTCTACGCGCATAATCTGCTAGAAAGCCGCTCCTTGCCCGTTATCGTCCCGCGTGAGGAATTGCCCACCCAACCGCAGAGAAGCACGCTATGGGCGATAGAGAGCCATCAGCCGCCGCTCTACTACGCACTCGGTGCGCTTTTAATCGCTGGCATCGACCGAAGTGACATCGACGCCTATCTGCAACCCAACCCGTTGATCTTCACGATGGACATCGTAGAGGACAACCCCAACAAATGGTTACACCCGCCGGAACGTGGTGCCGGGGGCGATACGGCTCGTGCTGTCAATGTCTTGCGGCTGTTGAGTATGGTGCTCGGTGCGGGCACGTTATGGTTTGTCTATCTGACCGGGGCGGAAGTCAGCGGGCGGAAGTGGGTGGGCCTGCTGGCGGCAGGATTGGTCGCGTCGGTTCCAACATTTGTCGCGATCAGCGGCAGTGTGAACAACGATAACATGGTGACTCTGCTCTATTCTGCTGGTGTATACGTCTGTGTGCGGGCTTATGCCGGCTTCACATGGCGTGAAGTTGCGGCATTGATGCTGATTATCCCGCTGGCGACCTTGAGCAAGATCACCGGGGCGTCGTTGTACGGCTTATTGTTCGTCACGTTGGGGTTAGCCGTATGGCGCGGCACAGTCAGCCGCCGGAAGGCGTTACAGGCGTTTGGAGTCGTCGTCATCGCCGGCGGGTTAATCGCCGGATGGTGGTTCTTACGGAATGTCGATCTCTATGGTGATCCGCTGGCCCTGGAAGCGACTCAATCTTTATGGGCGCGTGATTACGAAATCGCGGAGACCTCCGGCGATGCCGGGACGGAACTCCTGCGGGTTTATCGCTCGTTCTGGTTTATGATCGGACATTTGCATCAGCCGGTTTATGGGCCGGTGTGGTTGTATCTTTACGCCGGTCTGCTGATGCTCATCGCTGGCGCGGGTGGGGTGCGCGGGTGGCGGTCTGCGCCGGTAACCGCGCAGGACCGGTTCTTGATCTTGCTCACTGCGGTTGGCTTACTCGGTGGGATGCTGGCGGTCGGCACGCGGAGTGTCGATATTTCTTATGGTCGCTTGTTATTCCCGATGTTGGCGGCCTTTGCGACGATGATGATCGTCGGACTATGGTCAATCCTGCGTCAACCGGTGATTGTCGGCCTTGCGCTAGTGCCATTGGCCGCCGCCACCCTGAGCGGTTGGTCTACGATTTTACCGCGTGAATATCCCCGCTTGCAGACGTTACCTGCTCTGCCGGAAGCAGTGCCATTCCTGGGGGCAGATGCGGGCGGCTTGTCGATGGTCGCGTATCAGATGCCACAGAACCGGGTCGATCAAAACGATGTCATCACGTTTGATCTGTATCTGCGGGGGGCTTCCCCGGCAAATCCGGCGTTATTTGTCACCGTTGTTGATCCCATCACGCTGGAGCCGCTGGGCAATACCGCCATCTACCCCGGCATGGCACCAACCGCCGCCCTGGATGCTGAGACACTCTACCGGGTGCCGGTGCGCGTTCCGTTGAACCCGGCAATCGAACCGGCTCGCCCACGTCAGGTGCAGTTGCGGCTGGAATGGTTTGATACCAACACATTGTCTTATCTGCCCATCACCGATGGAACCGGGCGCGATTTAGAGACCTTATTTTTAAGTGGCCCCGTCCTGACCGACTCCCGTTATGATCCTGACGCGATCCAACAGGGGAGCGACATCATTTACGGAGATGCTATCATGCTGACTGGTTACAGCATCACAGAGCGGTTCGACACAGGCCGAACGTTCGACGTGACATTACGTTGGCAGGTGGCCCAGGCCCTGGCAGATGATTGGACGTTGACCGTGCAATTGCTCAATGAGGGCGGACGGTTGCTCGATCAAGCGGATGGCGTGATCTTGGGTTATCCGTCATCAACCTGGGTTGAGGACACGCGGTTTACCCTCACGCGCCCGCTTCGGCTCCCCGATGATACGGCGTCCGAGGTGGTGCAGATCGTCGCCGGGTGGTACCGCGTCACCGATCAAGGGTTTGATCGATTGCCAGCGACCGGGGCAGGAACAATCACGAACGACTTATTCCGGCTGGCGGAGATTCCGATACAATAGAGGCAATTCTTTAAGCGAGAGTAAGTGCGATGATTGAACACACCATCCAACGGTTGCGGCAGGCTGGCTACAAGCTCACCCAGGCGCGGCTTACGATTTTAGAAGTCCTCGAAGAGAATCACGGGCATATGACCTCTGCGGAAGTTTTAGAGGCCGTTGCAAAACGCGATGTGTCAATCGGACGGGCGAGTGTGTTTCGCACGCTGGATCTACTGACGCAACTGGCGATCATCCGCCCCACCTACATCGACAGTAGCATGACGCCAACTTATGTGATGATGCCGGGGGGGCACCATCACCACATTATCTGTATGCAGTGTAACCGGGTGATTGAATTTGATAATTGCGGTTTGAACGACCTCACCCGCCAGCTAGAAGCACGTTACAACGTGCAGATCAGCGGTCATTTACTGGAATTTTATGGCATATGTGATGCTTGCCAGGAGGCTCGATGAGCGCACAAGAAAAAAACATGACAGCAGAAAGCGACACACAGCATTATTCGCAATCAATATTAGTGCCAGTCGCCAACCCTAAGACGGCTCGCACCTTGTTGCGTATCGCGCTATCAATGGTCGATCCTGAAGAAGGCGTCATCAAAGCCGTCAATATCTCATTGGGGGATACCGAAAAACAGGCCGAAAGTTCGGAAGAACTGACGGAAATCATCGAAGACCTGAACGAAGCCCACAAGATCGAAATCGCGTTTGAGGCGATGGTTGCCACCAGTATTTCACGCGGCATCCTGGATGAAGCCCGCGCACAGGGCGCGGATGCCATCATATTGGGCATTCAGCAATCCCGTAAGGGCGAAGTCGAGATCGGCACTGTCGTCGAAAACGTCATCGAGACGGCCCCCTGCGATGTAATCGTCTACCGCGCCGCCCGTGTAGATGAGACCTTCAGCCGGGTTGTCATCCCGGTTAAGCGCATCCCGGAGGCTCGCATTGCCGCCCGGTTTGGGATGCATGTGGCGCAATCAGAAGGTTGCACCATCGAGGCCATCCGTACCCAGCCGGGTAGTTTTTCTCAGTTTGAGGGGCTAGCGGCCATCGAGCAGGCCATCCGCGACATCCCCAACCAGCGGAAGATCAAACGCACCGTGGTGACGGCGCATAACGATGTGAAGGCGTTATTGACCCGTACCGATGAGGATGATCTGATTGTGGTCGGCTTTTCCGCCCGGGCAGAGCTTGAGTCCTGGATGTTTGGGGATATGGCGCGTGCCCTGCTGGAACAAGCTGAGGGGCCGGTCATCATGGTGACGCACAGTGAAGACGGCGGCGAGACATCAGCGGCGCGGGCTGGCCGCCGGATTCTCAGTTGGTTCCGGCCAACCCTTACCCGCACCGAGCAGGATGAGATCGTGCGGCAATCTGCCCGTAACGCACGGCTCAATATCGACTACATCGCCTTGATTCTCGTCTCCGCTACGATAGCGACATTTGGGCTGTTGCTCAATAGTTCGGCGGTCATCATCGGGGCGATGCTGGTCGCACCGCTCATTTCACCGTTAATTGCGCTATCTACCGGGGTGACGGTGGGCCGGGTGCGGGTCGCAGGCCGGGCTTTGGTGGTGCTAGGGGTGGGGGTATTGTTGTCGTTATTGGTGGCGTGGTTGGCCGGGTCTTTGTTGCCCAGCTTGCCGACCGATGAAATGCTCTCACGCGGGCGGCCCACTGTGTTAGATGCGATTGTCGCGCTAGCCTCCGGCACGATTGGTGCTTATGCCACCGCCCGTAAGGACATCCCGGCGGCCCTGGCCGGGGTCGCCATCGCCGCCGCGTTGATGCCGCCCTTGTGCGTCGTCGGCCTGGGCTTTGCACTGGGGGAAACCGCGCTGGCGACCGGGGCTTTGCTCTTGTTTTTGACCAACATCATCTGCATCATTTTCTCCGGGGTGCTGGTCTTTATCTACCTGGGTATGACGTTAAGACGCTATGATGACGTCACGCTCCGGGCGCAATTGGTCGCCGTCGCCCTGTTGATTATCGTGGCGATCCCGGTAGCGGTTGAATTATTCGAACTGACGCAACAGGTCAGCGTGGAGCGCGAAGTGCGCAATGCTGTGGTCAACCAACTGCCAGAAGACGCACAATTAACTAACCTGTCATTTGACCGGTCAAGCACGTCTGATTTAGAGCGCATCACTTTGACGATCCGGACGGCACAAGATTATACTGCGTCAGATTTTCAGGCGATTGAAGCAGACATCGCCGCCCGGTTCGACCAACCCATCGAACTGGCAATTGTCACGATGCCCGTCCTGCGGATTCCGGTCAACTCGGAAAATCCACCGCAATGATGTTACTCGTCACCGATAGGATGTATTGCACCACCGCTTGATGATCTGGATGTTGGTTGTAACGCGACAGCGCGTCCAGGTCGTCAAACTTGGAGATCAACACGACATCATAATTACGGTCAGCTTCGATCATATTCAGGCCGACTTCATAATGCCGGATCTCTGTGATGCGATCCGGCAGGGTCATCAACCGGTCGTGGATTTCCTGCGCGATGGAGTCGTCGCGGGCTTCTAACTTAAACATGACGACGTGCGTAATCATAATTAATATGCCTTTCGGTATTGGCTTGGTCAATAGCAACAGAGTTTAACGAATTTTCTGTTAGAATAACCATATGTTGTGTTCAAGCAAAAGTGCGCTATAATTTTGGGATATATTTGGGATAAAAATCGGGCAGGAGTTGTCAAGCGATGAAATTATCTGTATTACAAGAAAATCTGGCGAAAGGGCTGAGCATCGTCAACCGGGCGGTGGAAGCCCGCCCCACGATGCCGGTTCTGGGCAACATCCTGCTACAGACTGAGGAAGCGCGGCTGAAGCTGGCGGCGGTAAATATGTCACTCGGTATGGGGATCACCTGTTGGATCGGCGCAAAAGTCGAAACATCCGGCACCATTACCCTGCCCTCTAAGACCTTCAGTGATCTCGTCAGCAACCTATCGCCGGAACGAGTCGATATACAGTTAGATCCTAGCACGCAAGCCGTTAACCTGCGCTGTGGCACCACCAATGCCAACATCAAAGGGATCGACGCGGACGAGTTCCCGCCGGTTCCGGTCAACGATAACGGCGGTGATCTGGCAGTGGATGGGGCGGTGCTCAAGCAGATGATCCAACAGACGGTTTTCGCGGCGGCCACCGAAGACAATCGACCGATCCTGACTGGCATTTATACCCGGCTGGAAGACGACACGATGACAATGGCGGCGGCGGATGGTTACCGGCTGGCGGTGCGGACGTGCAAGCTAGAGCAATCGTTCGAAGAGCCGATTGAGATGGTCATCCCGGCTAAGTCGCTGGCGGAAGTGGGCCGCATCATCAGCGATGAAGACAGCGAAGTGTTAATCACCCTGCCCGGTGAGCGTGACATTGTGATGTTCCACATGAAGCAAGTCGATGTGTCGTCACAATTGCTGGAAGGCAAATTCCCGGATTTCAGCGCGATTATCCCGCGTCAATACAACACATCAACCATGATGGACACGGCGGATTTGCTCCGGGCGTGCCAGCGGGCCGAGATCTTCGCTCGTGACAACGCCTATAGTGGCCGCATCTATGTCAAGCCACCGTCAAGCCCAGGGGAAGCTGGTGAAGTGCTGATCGCCGGTAAGAGCACCGAACGCGGTGACAACGAAGGCATCCTGGACGCCAACGTCGAGGGCGAAGCATTGGATATTTCGTTTAACATCAAGTATTTGATCGACGTTCTGCGCGTCATCCCGGATGAGCGTGTGGTGTTAGAGAGCAACGGCGCGGCCAACCCCGGCGTGATCCGTCCGGTTGACCGAGATGACTTTATTCACGTTATCATGCCGATGAGTGTTACACGCTAAAAACGGGGTGTGGTACCCCGTTTTCGTCACGATTGCTTCTGTTTATTCCATTCTTCGAGGAAGGTTCGGGCGTCGTCCATCGTCCTGACGATCTGCTTGCGGGCATGGCCTTCCGGGATGCGCATCGGCCCGCGCAAGATCTCTTCCTGGGCCGCGTCTTTGACGACCAGTGCGACTGGAAATTGGCTGGTATTTTTGCTCATGTTCATTCGGTTACTGGTGCGGCGGGCGGTTGTCAGGTTGCTCTGGTCGAAGCCTTCAACCTCACGAAAATCGAAGATCTGCCCGAAGATGTTTTCCAGCCCGACGCTATCATAGAGGTCATCGAGCCACTGGTAAACCTGAATCGTTACAGCCCCATCCAGCACCCCATTGTATGCGATGAACGTGATGCCGCTATCGATGTCATGTTCAGCTTTTGCATTGCTGATTTCCAGCTTGTTTACATCCATTAGTAAAGCCTGCCTGATGGTTTGGTCTATAATTATGCCAGCATTGTATCATCGGTACACAGGCGTAAACATTAGGATTTAGCGGTTCTAGCTGTAATCTAACCAAGTCCAAAGGTAAATTTTATGAGTAGGCGTACAATAGTTGGTGTTATCTTAGCCGGTGCGGTGGTCATCGCCGGGGTACTGGCCTTTGTCATGGCGCGGTTTTTGTTCCCGCCGGCAACGGTTGATTTGTCTCAGATCAACCGGGACATTGCGTTTACATCCGACCGGGATAACGGCCAGTGGGGGATTTATACTATCAACCCGGACGGTGAGATCACCCGTCTTTCGCCCTTATATCAGGGCGATGCAGAGGGCGATTGTACCGCCAGCAACCGGGGCCAGGATCACTGTGCGTTTGATTACTTCCCCAGTTATTCGTTTGACGGCGAGATGATTAACTTCCTGACCAACCGTAACGGCACCGAGATGGGGCCAGCCCAGGTGCGCCCGGATGGTACTGATTTTCGTGTGCTAGGCGTGGTGGATGCTGTTGTCTCCGTTATGGCGGATAACCGGTTCGATTGGGATCCGCAGTGGTCACAGACCGGGCGTCTCGGTTGGTCGAAGATCGCCGGTGGTAATCTGGAAATCTATGTGGAACAGGGTGCGGGAGAATTGCGCTTTACAGCCGATGGACTCAACGGCCCGCGTGATTGGTTCCTGTCCTGGTCGCCCGATGGTGCGGTCATCACGTTTAGTAGCAACCGTGAAGGCACAGAGAATGTCTACCGGGTGGCGGCTGAGGACATCGCCTCTGCGGAAGGCCCCGGCGATATTACGCTTGAGCAGATCACGAATAACCCGGTTGATGACTTTCACCCGGCCTGGGCGTTGGATGGCGACCAGATCTTATTTGTCTCCGACCTGGATGACTCTCTGCTAGATGGTGTGATCCAACTCTTTTTGATGAACCCGGATGGGAGCGACCAGCAACCAATCGATGAAGATCGTGTATTCCGTGGGGATCCGGTCTACTCGGCGGATGGCAGTCAGATGGTGTACGTCTCCAACGAGAGCGGTACCTGGAGCCTGTACCTCCAGGATACAGAAACCGGCGAGTCCATCCAACTGACAGACGACAGCGGGGATGATTTGTTTCCGGTGTGGGGTCCTGTGCCAGCCGATGCGAACTGATACCCTTCGTTTGGTCGGTCGTGTGGCGGGTGTTATCATCGTGATCGGTGGTGTGTTGCTGGGTGGGGTCATTTTGCTCAGTGGTGTGTTGCCATCTGCCCCGCAGGTGGCCTACATGACGAACGCCAACTTGAATTATGATCTGGCTCTGCTTGATTTACGCACGCGGCTTTCGGTGGCCCTGACCGATACGCAAGGCCAAAACGAACGGTACCCGGCCTGGTCGCCGGATGGTGAACGCTTGATCTTCCATAGCGATCCAGATCGTAATTATGATCTGTTCTTGATCGACCGGGACGGCGACAACCGGCAGGCGATGGCGTTATCTGCGGGTCTATTTCCTTTCAACGAAGCGATGGCGGACTTTTCCCCGGCGGGGGATTTGATTGCATTTCATGCCGGGGTAGATGGGCTGGATTATAATATCTTTCTTTCCCCGGCGGATGGCTCCGATTTCATGCCGGTGACGAGTGGTGACGGGGATTACCTCTATGCGACATTTTCCCCGGATGGTGACCAATTGGCATTTGTCCATTTTGACCAGCAGGTGGGATTCAGCGTGTTGTACATCATCAGCACACAGGCGGCACAGATGGCCCCTGCTGTCGCCCCCCGGCAGGCGGTCGCGGTGGCGATTGACGTGTTCTTCCCGGCCTGGTCACCCGATGGCCGGTCGATTGCCTATGTGAGCGATAACAACGGCCTGGACGATGTATTTCTGCTGGATCTTGAGACGCAGGAAATGATCAACCTGACGCCCAACACGCCCCTCTCCAACGAGCGACATCCATCCTGGTCACCGGATGGAGAATATCTGGTGTTTGCGTCAGATCGTGCCGGGACTTATGATCTTTACCAGATGACATCAGACGGCCAGGATGTGCGGCGTTTGACGTCAGATCCGGCTGATGAAGCGGCCCCGTCCTGGCGACCAAATTAATCAATCACCGGAGGGGGGCACGGCTTTTTCTAGCTCGAAGTAATGCAGGCTGTTGCGCATATCGTCCACATGCCACATTTCCATCACCATCGTCGGGGCCGGGTCGATGGAGCGCAGGCGCGGTAAGATCTGGGTGTAATCCAGCACGCCATGTTCCCAATCAAAGCCGTAATGCTCGTCTAGCACGCCGTTGTTGTTGTTCAGATGTGCGTGTGCCAGGAAGGGATGTAACGCGCCGATCCAATGATCGAGCGTGAAATCGACATCGCCGAAGACCTCCGCATGACCTACATCCAGGCAGGCTTTCAGGTTGGGGTGGTTGACCGCGTGCAGAATATCGCCGATGATGGTCGGTTCGAACTCCCACATATTTTCCAGCACGATAGTGGTGCCTTCCATCCGGGCGATTTCTGCCAATGAATACCAGAAATCAAGGTTACGCTTGTGCCAGCCTTCGCGGTAAGACGGATTATGTAGCGACCCGATGAAGTTGGCGTGCAGGGTGACGAGTGGCAGTTCCAGTTCTGCCGCGATGTGTAGGGCGTGTTGGTAACGTCGGGCGCATAATTCGTTGATTTGCTGATCGGGACTGCCGGAGACCATATCCATAAACGGGCCATGCATCGTCACCGGCCCAGGGACAGTGCGTAAGATTGATTTGTAAGTGGCGACTTTATGCTTCCAGTTGCCGTCGAGGATGTCAGGATAGGCAAAGGTCATCAACTCCAGGCCAAGTCCGTGTTCCATTGCCAGGTCGATACAATCTTCGATGTTATGCGGTTCCGCTGTGAGTAGGACTTGATCCACCAAGTTTGTGCCTCGCTTAATCCACCAGTTGTCCCATTTTACAATAGTTTCTTAACCTGATTGGCCTTCTGCGGTTATAAATCGGCTAGATAATCGTGAGAGTCGCATTATCCACAGGTTTCTTCCCCGTTGAAGGCCGCTGGCGACCAGATCGGCGGGGTATTGCCCGGTGTGTTTTCATCGAAGCGTTGCCAGGTGTTGGCCTGCCGGTCGATCACCGTCAGCGCGTAGACGTTACGAAAGGCCAGGTAGCGGCCATCCGGGCTGAAGCGTGGAAAATCAGTATGCACGAAATTGGGATCGTCAACGAATAACGTCGCGTCCAGGTCGGCATTGCCCACCAGCGGGATTTGCCATAGCCGGTTTTCAATCACATCACGGAAGTCTCGTACAGAGGCGATCATGGCGGAGCCATCCGGCATCCAGGTATGGTCAAGCGTCAGGTTCCAATCAAAACTCAGTTGAGTCGGGATCGCGCCGGCCCGATTGCCGATCATCCAGAAGGTGTCATTGTTCGCGCCGGGCGAATAGATAAAGCCGATCAGCGTGCCATCGGGACTCCAACGCGGAGAGCGCACACTACCCGTGCTGAAGTTCGTCAGCCGGTACTTGGTCTCGCCATCCGCACTGACAACCCACAGATCCGCTTCCTCTAGCAAGGTTGCTTCATCGAATGGCGCGATTGGGGTTGCGCCGTCTGCGGTTGGAACAGCAGTGGAAAACACATCAGCCCCAGGCGCACGCGGATCATAACTGACGTAAGCCAGCCACGCGCCATCTGGCGACCAGACCGGCGTATACTCACGCCCGGTCACGCTGTAGAACTCGACCGGGGCCGGGGCTTCCGCCGGGTCGATGTACGCGGTGTAATGCTCCCGCCGCTGGGTGTCGTCGTCAAGCGGTGCGTCGATAATCAGGTTAAACGCGATCAACCCGTTGGCCGACCAATCCGGCTCCCAGATGCCCCACTCATTGGCGGGCTGGTCGGCATAGGTCACCATCGTCTGCACGTTGTCGCCGTCCAGATCTGCGGTGTAGAGCCGGGGTAAGCCGTCCGGGCTGGCATCCCGCGTGAACAAAATCCGGCATCCATCCGGGGAAAAATCCCAGACGTGATGTTCCCCAGGGCCGAAGGTCAACGTGCGGGTGTTGCCATTGCTCAGGTCATGCAGGTGGATGGCATCTTGCCGGGCGGGTGTCGTCGCCACCAATGGCCCGACCAGCGGATCTGCCAGTTGTGCCTGGGCAGATCCACCACCGAGCATGACCAGAATCAGCAAAGTAAGCAATCGGCGCATCGTCAGGGTGTGACCGGGATCGGAACATTGCCCAGGTTACGGAGCGCACCGAATTCTGCCTTGATCCAACCGACGACCGGCTGACCATCACACACCGCTTCGATGCCGTACCAGATGCCGTCCGCGGTGCGACGGTCGATCACATATTCTTGATCGCCTGGGACCTGGCAAATGACGGGTGAAAACTGGTCGGGCCGGGTGTAGATGTTTTGCGGCAGGAAGACAAACAGGCGCGGCGGCAAGATCGTCCCGCGTGCCTCTACAACGGGCGTAGCACGTAGATCACCCCGCACGATGACCAGTTCTGTATCCCCGCGTATCCATCCGCGCAGATCACCGGCCTGCACATACCACCAGCTACGCTCCGCGTTGACACCCAGCACCGCCAGGCTCTGCCCGCCGCTGACCTGACCGATGATCGTAAATTCCGGGCCGTCGCCACTGCGAACGTTCAGACGGAAGGTATCCACCACCAGCGTCCCTGGTTGAGGGATGGCGACGTCTTCTTCCGGGTCTACCGGGACACTGACGCTAGGATCTTGCAGAATGTTTTCTTCCGGCAAGCCGGGGCACACACCGCTGACGCTGTAGACCAATTGCGGCACCTGACCGTTGCCTGCCGCGCTGAAGACCGTCACCGTCAGTGGGTTGGCTTGCGGTGGGGCCATCCACTTGAAACTGGTGCCATCTTCAATGATGACCGTCGTCCCGATGAAAAAGTCTTCCGCCACCGGGCCGAAGATCATGTTGCCGTTGCCATCGACCGCTGTGATGACCAGGACTTCCAGGCCCAGGCCGGTGTTATCCCGGTTTAGCTCGAAGCCCCCGCCTTCACTGGTGAACCCGCTACAATCGACATCCCAGATGGCCCCGTCACGGGTCGCCGCATTCGCCATTCCGCTAATTAGCAGAATGCTCCCAAGCAGAGTCATGAGCAGTAATTTTCGCATACGTTCCGTCCTTTTGCTGTCAGTTTACAAGTCTATAATGGCTTAAAAACAGACTCTTTGCAATTTTAGACAGGTCTAATCTGGTCGTAGGTTTGGCGTAGGGTTGGCACGAAAGTTTCATGGTATGCTTTTTTTAGCTTATTGGGCGTTGCCCCCACCACCCCAATAAGCTAAGGCTTCCCCTATATCCAAGCGCCCCCACCCTCCTGGGGGCGTTTTGGTTTGTGTAGAATGGACTCGATCACACGAACACGGATTTTATCACCCCATGACTCAATATGCCGAGGTGGCCGTCAATGCCGCCGTTGACCAGACCTTTACCTACCACATCCCGCCCGCGTTGACGGTTACAGTCGGGCAGTTGGTGCGGGTGGCCTTCGGCACGGCCCAACAACCCGGCATCGTGGTCGGCTTGTCCGCAGATAGCGCGATTGACACGACCAAGCCCATCCTGGACGTTTTCGATCCAGAGCCGGTCGTCACGCTGGAACAGATCGAATTGGCGCGTTGGATCGCAGAGGCGACCGTCTGCCCATTGGGGATCGCGCTGTGGGTGTGGTTGCCGCCGGGGATTGCCGGACAGCGTGGCCTGCGGGTGAGCTTGCAGGATGCGTCCGCAACTGCTGAGGATGAGACCGCGACCCGGTTGATCGACCTCTTGCGAAAGCGCGGCCCGCTGACTGATAAGCAGATCGAACGGGCGATGAAATCTCGAAATTGGGAACGCACCGCCCGACGTTTGGCCCGGCAGGGATCGGTGACGATTGAGTCGATTTTGCATCAGCCCCGCGCCCGCCCGAAAAAGATCCAGGTCGCCGGGTTGACCGTCGCGCCGGAGCATCTGCCATATGTGCGCGACCGGCTAGGCAAACCCAACCGGTACAGTGATGCACTCGACGAGATCATCGACCTACAGGCCGACTATGACTCCCCGTTGACGGTGGCGGACGTGCTGGCGATTAAAGGCGTCGGCAAGGCTACCCTCAAGCATTTGATCGAAGCGGGTGCGGTTTCACAGCGGGATGACAACACACTCCACCTGACGCAACCGGCCCGTGAGCAGGTCTTCGCACTCAAGGATGGCGAGCGCGACGAGCGCATTCTGCGTGTGTTGGCGCGGGAGGATAAGCCGTTAGATGTCAGTTGGATCTATGCTCAGGCCGATGCCGACTTGAATGACCTCAAGCGGCTGGAAGCCAACGGCCTGATTACCCTGGGCGAAAAAGAGATCATCCGCGACCCGCTGGCCGACCAGACCTTTGTGCCGGTGAGTGCCCCCCGCCTGACCCCGGCCCAACAAACCGCCTGGAGTCAGGTCAAGCAGGTGTTAGACGGTGGCGGCGTGATCTTGCTACATGGCGTCACCGGCAGTGGCAAGACCGAGTTATACCTGCGGGCGATGGAACGAGTCGTCAAACGTGGGCAGACCGCAATCTTGCTGGTGCCGGAAATCGCGCTGACACCCCAGACCATTCGCCGCGTCAAAGCACGCTTCCCGGAACGAGTGGCGGTCGTCCATAGCGACTTCAACACGGGTGAACGTTACGATACCTGGCGGCGGGCACGCGCCGGGGAGATTGATGTGGTGGTTGGCACGCGCTCGGCCTTATTTACACCCTTACCCGCGCTCGGCTTGATCGTACTCGACGAGGAACACGACACCAGTTATCAGCAGACCCCTCCGCTGGCCCCACCATATTATCATGCGCGGGAAGTGGCGGAGGCAATGGCGCGAGGACTCGGCGCGACCGTCATACTGGGTAGTGCGACCCCCGACGCCGGGACGCGCTGGCGGGCAGAACGCGGTGATCTGCACTATTTACGCCTGCCGGATCGGATCATGGGGCATCGCGTCCGGCTGGCGGAGCAATCCGCCCGTGCCGGGATCACACCGCGCTACGATGTCCAACCCAGTGACGCCAGCGATGCGCTGAGCATCGACCTGCCGCCGGTACAGGTAGTTGATATGCGTGACGAACTCAAAAAGGGCAATATCGGCATGTTCAGCCATGCCCTACAAACCGCGTTGACCCATGTCTTGAGCCAGGGCCAGCAGGCCATTTTATTCCTCAACCGGCGCGGCCAATCGACCTATGTCTTCTGCCGGGATTGCGGTTATGTGACCCTGTGCCCGCGTTGCGATACCCCGCTGACCTATCATACCGCCGATGAACATTTACATTGTCATCATTGCGGTTATCACACCGCCCCGCCGGATGTTTGCCCGTCCTGCTCGTCACGCCGCATCAAGTATTTTGGCGCAGGCACGCAAGAGGTCGAAGCGGCGTTTAAGGCGGCGTTTCCGGGCGTGATCGCACTGCGGTGGGATGCGGATCGAACCGGCCCGCATGAACTGGTTTTAGATCGCTTCTTGAACCAGCAGGCCCAGGTTTTGATCGGCACGCAGATGATCGCCAAAGGGTTAGATCTACCATTGGTGACGCTGGTCGGCGTGGTCAGCGCGGATGTCGGCTTGAATCTGCCGGATTTCCGCGCAACTGAGCGCACCTTCCAACTCTTGACCCAGGTCGCCGGGCGGGCGGGCCGGGGCTTGTTGGGCGGGCAGGTGATCTTACAGACTTACCAACCGGATAACCCGGCGATCCGCTATGCGGCGGAGCATGACACCGACGGCTTTTACGCTTCGGAGGTCACCGCCCGGCGTGAGATGGGCTATCCGCCGTTTCGCCGGTTGGCCCGCGTCCTGCTGACGGACAGTATCGAGGCGCGGGCGCGTGACATGGCAGAACGGGCGGCGGAGATCCTTCAGTCGCGGTTGGATCTGCTGGCACTGCGGCAGACCACGTTGATCGGCCCGGCCCCGTGCTTTTTCAGCCGGTTGAACCGGCAGTATCGCTGGCAGGTGCTTGTGCGCGGGCCAGACCCGGCCCAGGTCTTCGCAGAATTCGACCTGCCGCGTGAGTGGACGGTGATGATCGACCCGATGGACGTATTATGAGAACGCTAATCAACTCTGGCGGGCTTTTTCAGGATGACCAATCTACAATGAACCTGTGATGAACCGGGGTAAAGACACTGATGGATATACATATTCCGACTTTGATTAACCTGCAACTGCAAGAACTAGCGCAACAACAAGAGCGTGAAATTCGTGAGATCATCATGGATGCCATCACGCAATATGTCGAGGCGCACACCAACGAGACACAATTTCGGCGACGTGTCCAGCGGGCCATTGACGATCATCGTTGGTTATTGGATGAACTGGACAAGCAATGACCCGTTATTTGACGCTGGTCGAATTGATTATTATCAACGAGCAGATCATCGGCGCACGTTCTCAACTGCGGGATGTCGATCTGCTGGAAGCGGCGGTTTTGCGCCCGCAATCCAGCGCGTTCGGGGCTGATGCTTACCAGACCATGCCGGATAAAGCGGCGGCCCTCTTTCATTCTCTGGCGCGGAACCATGCCTTTGTAGATGGCAACAAGCGCACTTCGACGGTTGCCACGATCTTGTTCCTGGAAATGAACGGGTATCATGTGGCGTGGGATGACGCGCAAGCCCTTGAGTTCATCCTGGCGGTGGCGACTGGTCATCATGAGATCGCCGCCATTGCCGAATGGATCGAAGCCAATACTGACCGCCTGGAGACCGCCTGACCATGTTCTATCTTTCTGCCGCCGATGTTTATGAGATCAACCAGCAGGTGACCGGGCATGAGCCAGTCGTGCGCGACCGGCATCTGTTACGGTCAGCGGTGGCGCGTCCCTTCCGGCAGATGTTCGGCCAGGAAGCCTACCCCACATTGGCAGAAAAGGCGGCGGCTTTGCTCCACGCGCTGGCCCACGATCATCTCTTTGTAGATGGCAATAAGCGGACGGCGCAACGCGCTGTCACCCGCTTTTTACAACAAAACGGCGCGGAGATCCGCTGGGCAGATGAAGACGCGCAGACTTACATCCTGGAAATTGCGAAAGGACGCTGTGATGTCCCGGAGATCGCTGAATGGCTGACCGACCACATCGCGCTGACCGACGCCAGTTAGACGCACTCCACGCACTATGGATGATGGCGCGTCCGCTTCAGGTTGTGAGTGTGGTGCTGGTCTATGGGTTGGGTTTGCTGGTAGCACGGGCGGAAAGCGGCTTGTCCCTCACCGCCGGGCCGGCTCTGGCTGGCTTGATCGTTTTGTTGCTGGTGGCGGTCTCGGTGCATTATGCCAACGAATACGCCGATTACGAGACGGACGCGCTCACCACGCCGACACCTTATTCCGGTGGGAGTGGTGCGCTCCCCGCCGGGTTGATTCCGCGCTCGGTGGCTTTGTGGGCGGCAGGGGGGACGCTTGGCGTGGGCTTGCTGGGCGCGTGGGGCTTGTGGTTGGCTGGCGGGTTGACGGGTGCCGCGTTGTTCCTGTTGCATGTTGGTGGCTTTTTCGGTTGGATGTACTCCTTGCCGCCGTTGCGTCTGGCGTGGAATGGGTGGGGCGAAGTCGATAACGCCCTGTTGGGTGGCATGATCTTGCCTTTGTATGGTTATAGTGTGGTCACTGGGATGATCACACCGGCGGCGGTTCTGGTCTTTCTTCCCTTCGCTCTGCTGGATTTTCTCAATTTGCTGGCGGTCACCTGGCCTGACCGTCAGGCCGACTCCCAGGTGGGCAAGCGCACCCTGGCGACGCGCTGGTCGCCAACAGCTTTACGTGGTGTGTACGGCTTGACGGCGGGCGGCTTCTTACTGTCGTTATTTCTGCTATATGATGCGATCTTGCCGCCGCTGGTGGTTGGGTATAGTCTGGCGGCTCTGCCGCTGGTGGCCGTCGGCGCGTGGACATATACCCGGCGTGAGCGGCCTGATGCCGTCGTCACCGCGATGACCGTCCTCTTACTGGCGCAAATGCTCGCCTGGTTCCAGGTTTAGACGACGATTTCCCCAGAGTCTATTCTGCAAAAAAAATTTTGATGTTGTATGATAATCCTGACTGAAAATAAGTTAGGAGCATAGAATGCGAAAGCTATTGACCCTTTTGCTGATGTTGGTGATGCTGGTTGCCGCCGCCTGTGATACGGGCGATGAAGACACCGGAACGACCGACACAGATGACGAGGAGCCAGTCGCTACAGAACCCGCCGATTCTCCGCCATTGGCGGTCGAAGTTGAACCCGTTAACTTACCCGCTGTTGCAGATGATGCGCCGGTGTTGACCTTTAGTGTGGTCAATGACATCGCGGCGGAAGATGTGACAGGGCAATTCGCTCAGATGTTATGCACCACTGAGCGCGTATCATATTTATTTGAAGAGGCGGATGGTTTACCAATCGACCTGCAATTGAGTATTTTCTTTCCACCGGGCACTTCACCGGGTGAGTATGCCCTGGGGCCAGATTTGACCGCCGCCCCGGTCGGGATTGGCGTCAATCTCACTGAGGTGGATACTAATTATGATACCCCTATCGGCGGTAACATCCGGCTGGATGGTGTGCCAACCGCCGAGGGGGAGACATTCACCGGCGCGTTTTATGCAGTCATCGGCCAGGATGCCGGAGATAGTACACTGGAGATCAGCGGGACGTTTAACCTGGAAGCTACTATGTTTGAGGTCTGCCCAGCAGATGGCTAGACATCAGGGCCAGGCTCAGGATTGCTTTTCGATCTGAATCAACGCCCATTTCGCCGTCTCTCGCACGCCCTCATTGTCGTCTTCCATCAGGCTTTGCAGGGCAGAGACGGCGGCTTTATCCCCGATGTGAGCCAGGATTTCGGCGGCGTAGATCTTGGTCGCCACATCATCCGGCCCGGCGTTGATGACCATCCCCAGGGCGTTAATCACGGCGGAGCCGCCCACCTGTTGCAAGGCCCCCGCCGCGAAGTAACGCGGGTTTTCTTCCGGGTCGCTGGTGAGAACCGTCACCAGGTCTTCGACTGCACTCTCATGCGGGACGTGCTGGAGTCCTTCCGCCGCCGCCGCCCGCACAATCGGCTCTGGATCGCGCAGGAGTTCGCGCAACGGCTCTAAAGCACGGAAATCCCCCTGCCGGGCCAAGGACCGGATGACCTGAGCGCGGATGCGTGGTAGGTCTTCGCTTAACGCGGTGATTAACGCAGGAACGATGTCTTCATCTTTGACGTTGCCCAGGGCTTCGGCCACGCGCAGGCGCACATCCTCATCCTCATCGCCCAGCGCGGCGATCAACGGTTGGATGATACTCTGGTCGCGCTGGCGGCCTAACATCCAGGCGGCGTTACGGCGTTCGTCGGTGTCACCGTTCTTTAGCAGATCGATGTAATCGTCAATTGTCAGGTCACTCATGAGTTGTCCTCGATTAAATTTCCGTCTTGAATCGTGAAAAAAGTAATGGCCGGTGCGGCACAATCGCCGTTATCGGTACAGTCAATCTCCCCGGTGACGCCCTGGCCGGTATAGTTAGCCAGCGTATCACGCAGGATGGCGTAATCGACCACCAGTGTACCATTGTCCTCGGCGACCGGGCCGCTGGTCAGTGCGTCGAGTAGCACGTTGGTTGCGTCGTAAGCATAAGCGAAGATCGGGCTTTCCGGCTCCGCGTCGAACTCGGCGGTGTAACGCTCACGCAGGGCGGCATAGTCTGGCGTATCCGGCGGGGTGATCTGTACCAGGCGGGTGCCATCTGCGCTGTCACCAGCGGCTTCGATGTAAGCGGGGACGTTCCCGCCGACGGATATAATCAACGGTAGATCAGGCAATTCTGCCCGCAGACCGGCGGCGTTGGCGGGCCTGCCGGCGAAGTAAACGGCGTCTACCGCGTTAGCCTGGGCCGTCTCCGCCAGTGCCGTATAATCGATCACGCCGGTTTCTGTGCCGATCACGGTGTTGAGTGTCGCGTCACGGGTAGCATACTCCGTCTGGACGATTTCCGCGAATTGCCGGGCATAATCTTGCTCGTCGTATATCAGTGCGACGGTCTCGCCGTAGGTTTCGAAGAGATACGCGGCGATGGCTTCGGCTTCCTGAGCCTGAGACGGAATCACCCGGTAGAACGAGTCGGACGGTTGCAGGCTAAGTGCAGTCGTGTTGCAACCGGGACTTACGATGGGGATACCGGCGGTCTCATATACCGGCAAGGCGACGGTGCAACTCTGGTTGCACATATGACCGATCACGCCTAGCACATCGCCCCGCTCGACGAATCGCTCGGCGATGCGCTGGCCGCTCAAACCGGAGCAAGCGGCGTCCTCTGCTAACAGATCTACCGGGTGGGGTGTGCCGGCGATTTCGACGATACCACGCTCTGCTAAGGCCAACTGTACCCCGTTCAACATCGTCTCGCCCCGGTCGGCGGTGCTACCACTCAGCCCACCGGCGAACCCGATGACCAGCGCGGCACTATCCGGCAGGGCCAGATCCGCATCATCAGCCTGAGCCGGTGCCATCGTGCCATCAACGAGTGGGGGATTGCGCCGCGCATTCTCTTCCACCTGGGGCGAAAGGATCAAGAACAGCGCGAAGGCGAAGATCGACCCGATCAAGATCAAGTTAATAGGAATCCGGCGGCCCTGTCGTTTGGCTTCGGCTTCGCGGCGCATAGTCTCAGAGCGTACTTGCGCGTCGAACCCGGCGTCATCCTGGCGCAAAAATCCGGCGATCTCACGCGCTAACGTCGCGACATCGCGGCGGAAGGTGTTTTCAGTATCGATGCGGATGGTGCTGGTGTACGCAATCGGCTTGAGTGCGACTGGTAGAACGTCTACCGTTGGAAGTTGTGCGTTATCCAGCGGCACGTTAATCACCGGCAGATCAGGCCGCGTCAGCGCGTGTTCTAGCCCGGTGTAGGCCGCGCTCTGCCCGGCGATGCCCTGTGCCCAGGCTGGACCGACGATATTTAACACGATGTCGGCCTCATCAATCAGACGTGCTACTGTCGGGGTGTCTTCCGGGAGGATGTTAACACGGGTGAATGACCCGGCCAGCAATCCCTGGATTTGCGCGGTCATCTCGCGCTGTGCCGGCAGTGTGATGAAAAGGATACCTGCCATCTAATCCCTTATAACGGTTGAGTCATCAAATTCACAACCATTATACCTGATCCTGATAGAGTATATAATGCACCCCTGGTTGCTGGATGCGATTGATAAGATCACCATGCGAAAATTCCCTCGAACACGTTTCTTCCGCCGGTTGCTCGTCCGCCTGCGTCCTTCCGACAACGGCCTATTGTTATTTCTGGCGGTCGCGGTCGGCATCTTGACCGCTTTCGCCCTGATTTTGTTCAACACCGCGATTGATCTGTTTCAGATCTTGTTTCGTGACCAGATCGCAGGGGAGGCCCTGGCCTTCCTGGGCGACTGGGCCATCGTGCTGACGCTGGCCCTGGCCGGCTATCTCATCGGCTGGATCGTCAAGCGGTTTGTCGGGCATGAAACTTATCATGGTGTGACGATTATCATCGAGAATGTCGCGCTGGCCGGGGGCCGTCTTCCGTACCGGCGCATCGGGCCGCGTGCGCTGGCCTCGTCGATGTCATTGGGGGCGGGTGGTGCCGTCGGCCCGGAAGATCCTAGCGTGCAGATCGGCTCAAACATCGGGTCGATGCTGGGGCAACGCATTCATCTTAAAGAAGAACATATTCGCCTGCTGGTTTCCGCTGGTGCGGCCAGTGCCATCTCTGCGGCCTTTAACGCGCCGATTGCCGGGGTATTTTTCGCGTTGGAAGTCATTCTGCGTGGTGAATTATCGACTGCTTCCGTCAGTGTGGTGATTATCGCGGCGGTGATGGCCGCCGCCGTGATGGAGGGTTTGGGCTTCAGTCATGCCGACATCGGCCCGTTTGATTTCTCACTCGAATCGACAGTGATACAGGTGCCATTTTTCATCCCGTTGGGCTTGTTGATCGCCCCCTTCGCGGTGATCTTCATCCGGTTGTTCTTCTGGCAATGGCACATATGGCATGATCGCCTGATGTTGCTTTCCGGCCCGGTGAAGACCGCGCTGGCCGGTGCGTTGGTGGGTGTGGTGGGTGTATATCTGCCGGAGGTACTGGGCGGGGGCCGGGAGATCATGAACGATGTGTTACAGGGGGATCTTGAGTTTACGCTGGCGATGTTGTTGGTGCTGGCGGTGGCAAAGTTAGTGATGACCTCGGTCAGCCTGGCGGCGGGCTTCGTCGGCGGGATCTTCGCGCCGTCGTTGTTCATAGGCGTGATGCTCGGTGACTTCTACGGCCAGATCATCACCGACTTGTTCCCCCTGGCCGGTGATCCCCGTGCTTATGCGATTGCCGGTATGGCGGGGATGATGGCCGGTGTCGTCCGCGCACCGATCACGGCGATTATGCTGGTCTTCGAATTGACCAACGATTACCGCTTTATCCTGCCGATTATGCTGGTGACGGTTTTATGCATCGCCATTGCAGAACTCTACGAGCGATACAGTGTGTATATGCTTGGCCTGGTGCGGGATGGGCTGGAACTCAATCATGGCCGTGACATTGACTTGATGCAGGGCATCACCGTGCGCGAAGCGATGTACACCCCTGCGCCGACCATTCACGAGCGGGCCACATTGACCGAACTGCGCGATAGCTTCCGCTATCATCACCGGCACGCCCTGTGTGTGGTAGATGGCGATAACCGGCTTCAGGGCATCGTCACGCTGTCGGATTTGCAGGAGTCCTACCAGGGAGAGGCCACCCGCTGGTTAATGGTGGGTGATATTTGCGTGCGCGATGTGAAGACCGCCAACCCCAATGACCAACTCTGGACGGCGATTCGTAAGATGGGCGCACACGGAGTCGGGCGGTTGCCAGTGGTTGATCCCCGGACACAGGCTCTACTGGGCATGCTCAACCGGCAGGATGTGGTTGATGCGTACAATACGACCATTCATCGTAAGATGCGCGATCAACAATTGGCGGAACAGGTGCGGCTGAACACGCTCACCGGGGCGCATGTCTATGAATTGTACATCAGCGGTCAATCGCAATTGGTCGGCATGACCGTTGCCGAGGTACGCTGGCCGCCGGAGTCGGTCGTCGCGTCGATCTTACGCAATGGTAAGCTGGTGATCCCACACGGCCATACCCGGATGCAAGCCGGTGATACGGTGACGGTCGTCGCAGATCCTCACGCCGAAGGCGACCTCATGCGGTTGTTCCGCAATGAGACGCCCTCGACATGAGCATAAGCCGGGCTTAAGTGGCTGTATCTTCTTCTACCAGCAAGGCGACAAAATCAATTTCCAGCACTACATCGTCGGAAATATCGGATACACCGGGGACATCCGGGATGGTCAGGTTAAAGTCTGGATACAGGATGGTCGTTGAGGCATAACCTTCAATGCGATCTTCTGCGGCGAGTGTCACTTCAGTCTCGAAGGTTACTGAACGGGTCACGTCGCGCAGGGTCAGGTCACCGATGATCTGGAATTCGACGGTCTCACCGACGCCGACCGTTTCCGGCAGGCCGCTTAAATCGGTCGGGACGAACTCCGCGAATTCATATTCATCACGGGCGGATTCCAGGATTCGCCCACGAATGGCGTCATTACGAAAGCGATTGTCGGTTTCCAGCGTTCGCACGTTGATGCGTATAATCCCGATCTGACTACTGCCAGGGTTGCCGAAATCAACCACCACATCCCCCGCGACTTGATCAGTAATGCCGACAACGGTAATGTCACTGCCGCGCAGGTTCTCGTCGATGTTAAACCGGACTTCTGATTCTGGTTGGTTGATGCGGAAGAGCAACCGCTCGCCTCCGTCCGTGTCTGTCATTTCGGTTTCCTCATCAGTAGCGGCTGATGTGTCCTCAGTCGCTACCGGGTCGCTCTCGGTTGTCGGCGTGGCGGTGGGCGCAACGTCTTCTGCCGCTTCCGGCGTGGCCTGGATGTCATCGGGTTGATTTTGTGCTTCGGCCAGGGCTGTACTCAATGCTTCGTTAGTAGCGACGACCTGCGAATAACCGGGGGTTGGTGTCACGTTCGGGTCTAGCGTGGGTGCGGCGATTTCCTCACTGGCTTCTCCATCACCTGCCAGGAGTGCGTTGTTTAATACGAAGCCGGCCCCAATGCCAATGGCAAAGATGATGCCGGCCCCAAGCAACAAGACGATACGATTACCCATGTTTTAATATCCTCATATCTTCCAACAGATCCCCGCTATCATATACGTCTTTTGGGAGAAACGGCGCAACATTCAGCCAGTTTTAACCCCAACAATCAAATTTGTATTACATGAGAGCGTTTGTGTAATGTACACAATATTTTGGCGGTCTGTTCCATTCAGTTTTTAAAATATGTTTACCTGTTTGTCAGGTATTGCAAATAATATTCAGGAGCAAAGAGAAACATGAGTAGAAAATTACTGAGCTTAACCATCATCTTATCGCTTTTGATGGTGTCCGTCAGCGTGGTTTTCGCGCAGGACGACGACGACGAAGAATTCGACATCATGGCCCTGATAGAAGCGGGCGATGAGCGTTTCAGCTTCGACGTGCTGGATAACTACGAGGGCCTGGGCCTGGAAGGTACTGAAGTAACCATCTTCGGTGCATTCGTTGACGCCGACGCTGAGCGTTTTGAACAGGCAATCCTCCCCTTCGAGGAAACCACCGGTATTGAAGTCAACTACGAAGGATCTGGTGACTTTGAGACACTCGTTCGTGTGCGCGTTGAGGGTGATGACGCCCCCGACATTGCCGCCTTCCCGCAACCGGGCCTGTTCCAGGACCTGGCGGATGCCGCGGTGCCGGTGACCGAAGAAATCGCCACTATCATGAACGAAGAATTTGACGCTGGTTGGGTGAACCTGTCCACAGTGGACGGCGAACTTAAGGCCATTGTTTATCGCGCCAACGTCAAGAGCCTGGTGTGGTACAACCCGACTCAGTTCGACGCTTTCGGCTATGAAATCCCGGAAACATGGGACGAACTGCTGGAACTGAGCGACCTGATGGTCGATGATGGTTACACCCCCTGGTGCATCGGCATTGAAAGCTCGGATGCGACCGGTTGGGTCGTGACCGACTGGGTCGAGGACATCCTGCTCCGCACGGCCCCGCCGGAAGTGTATGATGACTGGGTAAACAACGACATTCCGTTCAACGATCCGGAAATCGTTGAAGCCCTGGATCTGGCCGCTACGATCTTCAAAGATAACGTAGACGACTATGTATTCGGTGGTACCGACGGCATCCTGACGACTCCGTTCGGCGACTCCCCGGCAGGGTTATTCCCGGCTGAAGGCGAAGATCCGAATTGCTTCCTGCATCGTCAGGCTAGCTTCATCCCGGCTTTCTTCCCGGATGGCGTAGAGATTGCGGAAGATGGGGACGCCTGGGCGTTCTACTTCCCGGCCATTGAAGAAGAATTCGGTGAGCCAGTGCTGACCGCTGGCGACGTGTTCGCGCCGTTTGATGATCGCCCAGAAGTAATGGCGACTCTGCAATATCTGGCCGAACCGCTTTCGCAGGAAATCTGGGCCGCCCAGGGTGGGTTCGTCGCGCCGAATAGCACGGCCAGCCTGGAAGTCTACCCGACTGACCTGGATCTCTTCTATGCGGAACTGCTGGTTAACGCTGACGTTACCCGTTTCGACGCCTCCGACTTGATGCCGGGTGCGATTGGTGCTGGTGCGTGGTGGAGCGCAGCGGTTGAGTGGGTTGACGGTGCTTCTACCGAAGATGCTCTCGCGTCCGTCGAAGAAGCCTGGCAGAACCTGGAGCAATAAACCGGTTTTCTGACACCATAAGCTTAAAGAGGCGGAGCACTCGTTCAGGCGGATGTTTCCGCCTCTTTGCTTAACAAGGGGGACTAACTAGGAGTTATTCACAATGTTTGAACAGGTATTTAATGCAATTTTAGCCATCACGATGGGCGTTGGGGGGATGCTACTTTACTATTTTGGCACCAACGCAATCCTGGAACGCACTGGCGACGAATTCAAGCAACGGGTGCGCCCCTGGCTTTTCGTCATTCCGGCCCTGGCCGTATTGGGCGCGTTCCTCATCTTCCCGGCACTTAACACGCTGTATCTGAGCTTTACGGACGATAACCCGCGCACGGATGTCGAAATTCGTATGCCAGCGCAATTTGAAGACAACATCCGCCAGGAGATTGAAGTCCGGCGGAACGGAACCGTCAACGAAATTCAGCCAGACGGTGATTTTATCATCGTTGATGGCGTCATCCGTGAACAGCAGATCGTCACGGTAAATGAATTCATCCGTGAGCTGGGTGCAGATAGCCCAGTCGTTTACTTTACTTATGTTGACGGCGAAGCAAACGTCCGCTATTCACCAGAATTGGAAGAAGCCTTGCAGGGTGTGATCGCCGATTTGGGTGTTGAATTCCCACAGCCCACCCCACGTGAGGATCTATTAAACGTGGTCGTCGCCATTGATGACGATCAGGTCGATACCCTGGCGGGTGGCATCGAGACGATTGGCGGTGAGGATACACTCGCGGCCTCGCTCTCTGCGGGGGGCCAGCAATTCTTCGTGCTTGATAATTACGAGTGGGCCTTTACTGACCCGGAAATGCTGGAGTCATTCGGCAACAACATCCTCTGGTTGATCCTGGTTCCAACGCTCAGTACGGCGATAGGTCTTATTATTGCGGTACTGGCTGACCGGGTGAAATGGGAAAGCCTGGCAAAAGCCCTGATCTTCCTGCCGATGGCGATTTCATTCGTCGGTGCGAGTGTCATCTGGCGGTTTATTTACTTCTACCGCGCCCCTGGGGAGGAACAGATCGGCTTGCTCAATGCGGCAGTCACCGGGATCGGTGCCGAGCCGGTGGCCTGGTTGACCGTCAACCCGGTCAACAACATTGCGTTGATCGTCATCCTGATCTGGATCCAGACCGGGTTCGCGATGGTGCTACTTTCCGCCGCGCTTAAGGCCGTGCCAGATGAGACGATTGAAGCGGCCCGCATTGACGGGGCCAGCGAACCACGTATTTTCTTCAACATCATCATCCCGCAGATCACCAGCACCATTGCTGTTGTGATGACGACGATCATCATCCTGGTGCTTAAGGTCTTCGATATTCCC
The DNA here is from genome assembly GCA_034437535.1 of Anaerolineae bacterium. Taxonomy (GTDB): domain Bacteria; phylum Chloroflexota; class Anaerolineae; order Aggregatilineales; family Phototrophicaceae; genus J038. The sequence continues at coordinate 28,294 of DAOTTZ010000112.1, forward strand.
TACGTGATGACCAGTGGTGAATTCGGGACGCAGGTGTTGGCGAATGTGATGTACGAGCAGATGTTTGGCGTCGGTGACTTCCCGCGTGGGAGTGTGGTCGCCATTATCCTGATGGTTGCGGTGCTACCGGTGATGTACATCAACATCCGCCGCTTCCGTAGAGAGGAGGCCTTCCGCTAATGGCTACGGTAAACAAAGAACTCAAGTACAACGGCACACAAAAGTCGTTTATCAGCATCATCCTGGAGCGCACACTGGGCAATACGCTGGTGCAGGTCGCGCTGGTGATTATCTGTGTGTTGTGGAGCCTGCCGACGGTCGGCCTGTTTATCAGTTCCTTCCGTACAGAAAATGACATCAACACCAGTGGTTGGTGGACGTTCCTGGGCGGGGCTGGTGATGTCACCTTTAGTCAAGGCATTACTGTCATCCCGCCGGATACAGAAGACGCTGACCTGGGCCGTTCGACGGCGACCGCTGGCAATACCGTCGCGGTTCTTAACGGGCGTAATACCTTTAGCGATCAACTGCCGCAGACCGATGTCAGCAGTTTTCTGATCGAATCCGTCGCCGGTCGCATCACTCTGGAAGACTTTAACCAAGTTGTTACCATCCCCGATGTGGGCGAAGTCGAAGTCTTCATCGATCAAATCGAGGCGACACCCATTCGACGGCAGGTGTTCGAAGGGGACATTATCATTACCTCCGGTGAACTAGGCACCGAGCTACCGCAGACGGTCGCCTATCAGGTGGTGGATGCTGATGGCAATGAACTGGAAACTGGTGAAGTTGAAATTTCCGATTTCAACACAGATGTTGGCATCGGTGATGAATACGGCGCGATCCGGTTAGAAGTTGCCGAAGCCCGCGCAGACTTCACCCCCGCCAGTGGCTTCGAAGATAACTTTGCCATCATCGACCGCGTAGGAACCAACCTGCCAGCCGATGTAAACTTCCAGATCTCACCGGTGGATGACAATCTTGTCAGTGGTGAGGCGGGTAACCAAGTGGATGTGTCGGCTTTCGGGACACTGGTCATCAACGCCGATGGAAGCTATGAAGCCATCCCACAGAGTGATTTCGCCTCAGCGGTCAACGCGGGTTACACCAGTGAAGAAGAGAATTACACGCTGACGATCTACGCGAATAGCCGGCTCCTCAGCGAATCACCAAGTGGCGTGCCAAGTGCCGCTATTGAAAGTTACGGTATTACGCGGGTCAGCAACACCACGACAGTTGAAGCCTTTGATGAACCGGTGACGATTGCCGGTGTCGGGGATCTGGTCGTCACGGAAGATGGCGAGTATGAATTCACCCCGGCGGAGGGTTTCGGCGGCGTCTTCCAGGCCAGTGTAGATGTTGAAGACGGCCAGGAAGGGCCGTTTGAAGTCGGCTACACAATCGAAGGCTTAGAGGCGGTCGAAGGCTCGGTCGAGATCGGCCTGTTGGAAGATGACATCGAGATCGAAGCCTATGGTGAACCTATTGAACTGGATGATGGCATCGGTACGTTGGTGGTGCAAGAAAACGGTGACTTTGAGTTTACCCCCGGTGAGGATTACCCCGGCACCGCCGATGATTTCGAATTCGAGATCCCGGCAGAGGCCGGTGAAGAGCTACCCTTTGACGCCATCTACCGCTATGTGCCATATGGTGAGCGGTTGAACCTGACCGTTGCCTTTGCCTTTGTCGATCAAAATGGTGAGCTGACCGTCGAACCGCGTGGTGCCACCACCGAAATTGACGCCAGCATCGAAGGCGATGTGACCGATTTACCGTTTACCATCAATTATACCGCCATCCGCACCAGTGGCCGGTTGGTGAATGTCGAAGCCGGTGAGACGACGATTGTTCCTGGCTTTGGAGAATTAACCGTTAATGCCGATAGCAGTTACACTATGTCGCCCAACGATGATTTCGTCGGTGAGATCGACTATGTCTACACGGTACAGAATCCGTTCGTCACGCTCGATAACTATCAGTTCGTGCTGACGGAAGACCAGATGGACATCGCGTTCTTGAACAGTCTGACGGTCTCCATCCCGGCCACTATCATCCCGATTGCGATTGCGGCCTTCGCGGCTTATGCCTTCGCCTGGATGGACTTCCCCGGCAGACAGTGGTTGTTCATCACGGTGGTCGGCTTGATGGTAGTGCCGCTACAGGTGGCCTTCATCCCTCTGCTGGAAATCTACACTGACCTCCAATTGAACGGATCGTTCGTTGGGTTGTGGCTAGCTCATACCGGCTTCGGTATGCCGCTGGCGGTGTTCCTCTTACGGAACTACATCGCCGGCTTACCGCGTGAGTTGATCGAGTCTGCCGCGATTGACGGTGCCTCGCACTTCACCATCTTCTTGCGGCTGGTTCTCCCGCTTTCGGTTCCAGCGTTGGCGTCGTTTGCCATTTTCCAGTTCCTGTGGGTGTGGAATGACCTGCTGGTGGCGTTGGTCTTCCTCGGTGATGAGCCGGTGGTGACCTCTCGCTTGTCGGAAATGGTCGGGTCACGCGGGCAGGACTGGTTCGTGTTGACGGCTGGCGCGTTTATCTCCATGACGATCCCGCTGATCGTGTTCTTCTCGCTCCAGCGCTACTTCGTGCGTGGTTTGCTGGCTGGTTCGGTCAAGGGCGGTTGATTTTCAGCCTGAACAAGTACCCTACACCTTAGTACAATACCCGGTGAGATAACTCGCCGGGTTTTTTTATACATGGAGGCACTGTGAACTGGTACGAAAACGCAATTTTTTATGAATTATATCCGCGTGCATTTGCCGATGGCAACGGTGATGGTTACGGTGATTTCATCGGCTTACGAAGCCGGCTGGATTATCTGGAATGGCTCGGCATTGATTGCATCTGGATGACCCCGGTTTATCCGTCTCCCCTGCGGGATGACGGGTATGATGTTTCTAGCTATTATGGCATTGATAGCATGTACGGCCTGATGGAAGACTTTAAGCTGACGGTAGACGAGATCCACCGGCGCGGCATGCGTTTGATCCTCGACCTGGTGGTTAATCATACCTCAGATTTACATCCCTGGTTTGTGGAAGCTCGCCGGAGTAAAGACTCTCCGTTGCGTGATTATTACGTATGGACCACCGACCCGGAGAAATACAAAGACGCCCGCATCATCTTCCTGGATACCGAAGAGAGCAACTGGGCTTACGATGAATACAGCGGTGAATATTACTGGCACCGTTTTTACAGTAACCAGCCAGACCTCAACTATGATAACCCCAAAGTCCGTGAGGAGATGATCAAAATTGTCGATTACTGGCTGGAAATGGGCATTGACGGCTTCCGGGTGGATGCAGTGCCCTACCTCTACGAACGGGAAGGCACCTCGTGCGAAAACCTGCCGGAAACCCACCAGTTCGTCAAGGAATTGCGCCAGTTCGTCGATGAAAAGTACCCCGGTACGCTACTTCTGGCGGAGGCGAACCAGTGGCCGCAAGATCTTCTGCCCTACTTTGGCGGCGGGCGAGAGTTCCAGATGTGCTTTCACTTCCCGTTGATGCCGCGCATGTTCATGTCGGTAGCACGCCAAGATCGTCAGAGTGTAGTCGATATTCTGGCCGATACCCCGCCGATCCCGGAAGGATGCCAGTGGGCCACGTTCCTGCGCAATCACGACGAGTTGACGTTGGAAATGGTTACCGAAGAAGATCGCCAGTTCATGTGGGATTTTTATGCCAAAGAGCCGCGCCAGCGGCTGAACCTGGGCATCCGGCGGCGGCTGGCCCCCTTATTGGATGGTGACCGGCGTAAGATCGAGTTGATGTATTCGTTGTTGCTCACGCTCCCAGGGGCACCGGTGCTTTACTACGGTGACGAGATCGGCATGGGCGATAACATTTCGCTGGAAGATCGCAACGGGGTCCGCACCCCGATGCAATGGAACGATGGCGAAAACGGCGGTTTTTCCACCGCGCCGATTGAGCATCTGTATTCCCCGCTGGTGAGTGGGCCGGATTACGGTTATGGTACGGTCAATACGCTGGTGCAAGAGATCACCCCGCAATCACTGTTGCACACCATCCGCGATATGATCCACGTCCGGCGAGATTTGCAAATGCTCCCCAGCGGTCGCTTGATGTGGTTGGATCATCTCCCTCAGCATTTGATGTGCTTCCGCCGGGAAAATGATTACGGTCGCTTCCTGGGTTTGCATAATCTGTCGGAAGATGAGGTTGAGATCGACCTGCCAGACGACGAACAATTTATCGATGTCCTGAACGACGAAAGCGACATCGAAACGACTGCCGTCACCTTGCGCCCCTATGGTTATCGCTGGTTGCGCTATATCGATTAGACCCAGCAGACAGACGGCATTCTTTGCACGCTAACGGAAAGAACATCAAACCATGCCTACATACTGGGTGGGTCATCTTGCCATCGGCCTGATTGCCGGCGTCGCATCCGGCATCTTCGGGATTGGCGGCGGGGTGATTATCGTCCCGGCGTTGATTATCTTCCTCGGCTTTACCGAAATCGAAGCGATTGCGACGTCTTTGGGAGCGTTGTTGTTGCCGGTTGGGATCTTCGCGGTGTTGGTCTATTATCGTGAGAATCTGCTTCGCATCCGGGATTCTGCACTGATCGCGTTCGGCTTGTTGACGACTGTTGCATTAGGGTCTTTAGGGGCGTTAGAACTGGAAGCCATCGACCCGAACTTACTCAAGCGGATTTACGGCTTATTTTTGGTGTATATCGGTTGGCGATTCCTGACACCGCTTGTGCTCTATGCAGAATGGCAGGCCCGGCGTGAGGCCGACACCACGCAAGAACTGGATGCTGTCATCGCAGATCAACAGGCCGCGCCAGAAGCCCTCACCGAACCGAATTATCCCTGGTGGGCGGTGTTGTTAGTCGGGCTGGTGGCCGGGGTTGCGTCCGGGTTGTTTGGCATCGGTGGCGGCGCGGTGATCGTCCCGGCGTTGACGGCGATCTTGCGCTACGATCCTAAGTTGGCGGTTGGCACCTCATTGGGTGCGTTGTTATTGCCGGTCGGCTTGCCGGGGGTGATCGTCTACCTGGAAAATGATGTGTTGAACCTGGCAGTGGCGGGCCTGGTGGCCTTCGGCCTGCTGGTGGGGGCGGTCTTCGGCGCAAGATTGGCGATTAACCTGCCATCACGCACCGTTAAACGATTGTATGGTGCATTTCTCATCGTGATCGCCGTGCGCTTCATCTTGTTCTAGCAATAGTTGGACAAAATTAACCCAACTCTTGCAATTCCATGACAACTTTATCAGGTCATATCCCGTACTATACTATATATATTATGATGAGTTTATCGAAATGTGACATCATATGGCCTTATCCTATAGTGGTCAATATCCTGCTGATCTCAAGGTGGGCAAGACACAGATCCGCTGTGAATGCCCGACCTGTGGTTCGGCGTCACATCTGACCTATGTTGGGGATCAGACGTGGCCGCCGCATGTCGCCCAGAAGCTCCAGATGCCGACAAAAGTGCATCTGTGGCGCTGTGAAATGTGCAAAACCACACTCACCCGGTAATGCTCAGGGGCATCATCACGCGATGATGATGCCCTGGCCCTAACGTCCCCCTGCCACTCCGCGTACAATAGATCTAAAACACACCACAAAAAGGATGCTGGTATGTTACGACGGATTCTGCTTTATTTATCCGAAGCGGGATGGGCGCGTGGCCTGGTGACGCGCTTCTTCCTGGCAAGGCGGGTGGCGCGGCGGTTTGTCGCCGGGGAGACCGTGGCCGAAGCCGTGCAGACGACTCGTGAACTTAACGCGCAGGGATTGCCGGTCGCGCTGGATTATCTGGGCGAAAGCGTCCACAAGGCCGAAGATACCCAGGAGGTCGTCAACACTTATCGCGCTTTGATCGACCACATCCAGGATGACGGCTTAGATGCCAGCCTGTCGCTCAAACTGACGCATCTCGGCCTGGACATCAGCGAAGAACTGGCAGTGACTAACCTGCGGCATGTGCTCACAGCGGCCCAACCGCATCACATCGACGTCACCATTGATATGGAAGGTAGCGCGTACACCGATGTCACCCTGCGGATCTACCGCACCATGCGCCACGAATACGGCTTCCAGAACGTCGCCACCGTCATTCAATCCGCCTTGAAGCGGAGTTCGGAGGACATGCACGCGCTGGCGGAGGAAGGTGCACACATCCGCCTGGTGAAAGGGGCATACCTGGAACCCCCGGAAATCGCGTTTCCGCTCAAGCAAGATGTAGACGCTCATTTCGTCCGCATCCTGGATGATTATCTGCAACATACGCCCCCGGCTTACCTGGATATTGCCACGCACGACGAGACCATGATCCAGGCCGCCTTAGACTCAATCCGGCGGTACGAAGTCCCGGATGATGCCTATGAGTTCCAGATGTTATATGGCATTCGCTCCACCCGGCAGACGGAACTGGCGGCGGACGGCTACCGGATGCGAGTCTATGTGCCATTTGGTGAGGCCTGGTACCCATACTTTATGCGGCGGTTGGCAGAGCGACCGGCGAATCTGTGGTTCTTCCTGCGGAGCTTTTTCACCCGGTGAAGATGTATCGGCCCGGTTCAATACCCCTGGGCCTCTAAGAACGCCTGCCCCACCGCGAGCAAGTCTTCCGGTGGGGTGGGCAATTCCAGGTCGTCATCGAGTAGGGTGGCTATTTCACTCCCGTTGCTCTGCCGGTGGGCATAAGCACTGGCGAGCAACCGCCCGGCCCACGTCACTTCATCGACCTGTCGCAAGATAGGCACCAACTGTTCGTAGACGACTACGACCAGCGCGTGGAGCTTGTGCGGCAGTAAAATCTTCAAACTGCGGGTTAGATGATCAATGCTGGCTTCCAAGTCACCTATCGCACCGAGAACCTGCCCGATGCGCCTCAGTACGACGCCTTCACCGATGACGATCTGATGGTCCTGCAAGATTTCCAACGCGGCCCGGTAACTCGCCAGGGCGGCGGTATAATTCTTTTGGGCGGCATCAATATCCCCGATCCCCATGTGGATCTGGCTCTGGTTCGTGCTGTCGTTGATCTCTTCGGCGATCTTCAGTGCGTCTTGATACGTCTGGCGGCTTTCTTCGTAGTGTTGCAATATGATTCCGTTAGAGGCATACCCGATGCTCATGATGACATATCCCACGCGGTCGTCGATTTGTTCACACAGGGTCATGCCCTGGGCGTAAAGCGTGAATGCTTGCTCTGTGTCCCCGCGAAAGTCTGCTATGCGAGCCTGGTTATTGATAATCATTGCTTCCGAACGTCGATCATTGAGCTTTTGGGCATAGTGGCGGGCTTGCTGTGAATAAGTCTCCGCCTGGTCGAATGATCCCCAGTCAATATGGATTGCCGCCAGATAGATTAGTGGCTGAAGCTGTAAGCGGTCGCTGGCGATTTCTCTCGCCTGGTCGAGCGCGTCCGTCAGGTTTTGAAACGCCCGCTCATATTCATCCTGCCCATACGCCGCGATGCCGTTCCACGTCATGGCGCGAATTTGGCTGGGCTGGTCTTGGATTTCGGTCGCGATCTCATAGAGCCGGTCGGTATGTGGGATCATAGCGGGGAAGTTGCTTACGGTATAGTAAACTTCGATTAAAACGCCATGTACATTGCTCTGGATTGCCAGCGGGGTCTCTGGCTGGAGAGAGTCATAAGCGGCCTGCGCATACTCCAACGCGGCGGGCATCTCCCCCTGGTTGAGATAGACTCGTGCAATGCCGGTGCCAGCGCGGATTTGCACCGGCAGATCCTGGCTCTGGCGGGCCTGATGAAAATAGTCAAGCGCAATATCATACTCGTTATCCACGACATGCACATCCCCCAGCAGGCAGTATAGATCATCACGAGCGGCGACATCCCCCAGACGCCGGGCGGCGTCCAGGGCGTGTTCGTACCATTGGCGTTTTTCGGTCGGCGTCAGGTTGAGATCCAGCAGATAAGGGTGGAGGCTGGCGTAATCACACAGGAGCCGGCCAATCGTATCGTCAGCCGCATGTTCCACAGACCAATCTCGTCCTTGCTGGATCTGGGCGAATTCTTCATTGAGCATGTGCAGGGCTTGCTCTACGGAATCAAAATAAAGGGCGTTGATAACCTGCACACGGCTAGCATAAAAGACGGCAAAACGCAGGAATGCCTGCTCGAACGCCTGCTCGTTCAGCATTGATTTGTCTCCGGTCAATTCCTCTCTGTTGAAAATATTGTAGAGAAAAGTGGCCGGTCGCGCTAGTTATACGTGGAAGCTCCCGGTTTCCTGTACGTCCACCGGCACACCATCCAGCGTTTTCGGCACGATGTCATTCTGCGCCAGCAAGGTCTCCGGCACTTTTTGATCGACCATGACCACCAACGCCAATTCATCGGTTGCGCGGTTCTGGCGTTTACGATACCCGATGCCAATACCGACGACATGCGGCAGACTCATGATCTGTGGCCCATACTGCGCCTGAACATCGCTAACCGCTTGGAAGCGAACATCTTTTCGCATCGGCTAATCCTCCAGGGTCACGTTGAGGGCATCCAGCACCACACTGATCGGCGTGAAAATGCTTGCCAACCCGGAGCCAGCGAACAGCAGACCGACCGCTTGGTTACTGGATTGGTCGATCACCAACGCACCAGAATCCCCACCCTGGCTAAACGGATCGCAGATCACCTGGCCGCTGAAGCGTGCGTTGCGTGGGCCTTTGCTGGTGTTATAAGCGATGGAGACAGTTGCATTGAGCAGGGTAACACTGCTGGTATTGGTGCCGGTGGTGCGCCCGGTCTTGATGACCGACATACCCAACGACGGCGGGCGGATCTCGCGGATCGCACCGATGTTGACGATCTGGCTCTGGAACATCGTCGGGTCAACCGGGCGGGCCAGCGCACAATCGGCAATGTTATCGGTAATGCTCTGGGCGCGGCCTGGGGTCGGTGCGGCGGTGGGGTTGGTCGGTGGTGTCGCACTGACGCGCTTTTTTGATCCGGTCAACCGGGCAAGGAAGTTGCTGATGGCAACCAGCGCATCGACAAAATCACTTCGGTCGGGTTGCGGTGCAGGTTGTGGCGGGGTCGGCGCGGGGGTCGGGCCTGGCTCGTCAGTTGGGCCGGGTGGCAACACATCTCCTTCGACATAGGTCAACGGCAGGAAGCGGGCCAACGTCGCGACCACATCGCCGGGGCGGGCACCGCCGTCATTGGGGGCCGGTTGAACGATGTCTTCACCCAGTAGGGCTTCATTGGCATTCGCCAATACATGATTGTTCGATAGGATGAAGCGTTCGCCGGTGGTTCGATCTCGCACGACCGCGCCGACGGTGCCCGCTGTCACCTTGTAATGTGCGATGCTCACGCCGCAAGGGATGGTGGGCCGAAAGCGACTGCGTAATTGTGCGATGTCGTTAGTCTGTGCTTGTAGATAGCCCACTTCTACCACATCAGTTCGTACCCCGTCGATCTCCTGCGGCACGCGATCAGCCTCGGATAGTGCGGCGTCAGGTTGCTTGTGCTGGACGAGTACCGCGACGGCGGGTTCATCGGTCTTCTGGCCGCCCTCTGCCCGGTATCCCATTGCGACCCCGACCACGTTCTTCTTTTGCATCAACAGATTTTGATGCTTGGCCTGTACTTCTTGAATCAAGTCAAAAACTGCCATTCATCGCTCCTGGCTCGGTTCTCGTATTCTGTTATCCCATTCTAGCATGATTGGAGGTTATTCGTCGCGCTTGCGACGGTAGGTACTGCCGCGCTGGATGCTTTTTTCGCCGAAACGGTCTTTGAGTGTATCCAACGTGGATTGTAATTTGCGTTCTTCGTCAGATTGCGGTGCGTCCCACAGGCTGAGTTGCCGCGCCGGTTTTTCCGTCAACCCGCTGATGCCGACTCCGATCAAGCGGACGGCCTGCCCGCGCCAATTCTCACGCAGGAGTTCGAGCGCGGTCTGATAAATTGCCTCGTCATGATTCACCGGGGTATCGAGCGTGGTCTGGCGGGTGATCGTGCTGAAATCAGACCAGCGCAATTTGATCTTGACGGTGGTGCCGTATAGGTCATCACGCCGCAGGCGCAAGCCGACGCCATCAGCCAGCCGTCGTACCGTGCGCTGAAGTACGTCCCGCTCGCGCACGTCTTCGGCAAAGGTCGTCTCTTTGCTGATAGATTTGGTCTCATGCTCCGGCGTGACGCGGCGCGTGTCGATCCCCTGGGCGCGGCGGTGCAGGTCGGCACCATGTTTGCCGAAAAATGTCTGTAACACCGCCGGGTTGTAGGCCGCGATGTCGCCGATGGTATGAATGTTTAACGCACGCAGACGGTCGGCGGTCTTCGGCCCGACCCCCCATAACTCGCGGATGTCCAGCGGGGCCAGAAAGGCCGCCTCCTGCCCTGGTGGGATGACCTTGATCGCGTTGGGTGGATGATCGCTGTGTTGGCTGGCTTCCGCTTTGCCGATGGTGTTGGCCGTCTTGGCGATGAGCTTATTACCCGCCACGCCGAGCGACACCGGCAGACCGAGATCCTGGTTGATCTGAGTCTGTAGTTTCGCCGCCAGGGGGTGCCCGGCGTCGGGGCGTCCGGTCACGTCGATGAAGGCTTCATCAATGGAAAGTTGCTCTACTAATGGCGTCAGGTCACGCAGGATCGCCATCACCTTGCGTGAGTGGACGCCGTATTCCCCATGCCGTGCCGGGATGATCTCAAGCTGAGGGCACAGACTCAAGGCGCGGGACATCGGCATGGCAGAGCGCACCCCAAATGCCCGCGCCGGGTAAGAACAAGACGCCACAACACCGCGTTGATCCGGGCGGCCACCGACCGCGAACGGAAGACCGCGCAACGCTGGATGATGCAGTTCTTCTACCGCGCAGAAGAACGCATCAAGGTCGATATGGATGATAGTCCGAGCCATAGGCTTTTAAGGTCAATCCACTGAGCCGCCATTATTGCTATGGTAGAACAAAATTGCGAATTCTGCAACTATTCTCGTTCCAACGTCTCGACCATCGACACATCGGCTTCGATGGCCTCACGAGTTAGCAGAGCCTGCCGGAAGGTCTGCTCTGCGAATAGTTCCAGTTGGTCGCCCACATGCGGGTTGCCCGGTTGGGTGGCGTTGCCATACGTCAGCAAGACATTGGCCCGGATCGGATCGCTGAACTCTACCACCGCTACATAGGAATCGCCCTGCACCGGGATGAACCGCTGGTCGTCATCCTGGATGAACGTCAACGTGCGGAAGCTACCGACCAGATCTTCCGCGCCGCTGGCTGGCAGATCGACCGCACTACCAGGGAAGCGCAGACGGAAAATATCCCCATAGGCGACATCCATCCCCACGCCCAACGCACGCAATTGCTCCAGCCCTGCCGCGACTTCGATCAAATCGGCGACGGCGGCATCAGGATCGGTCAACCCGCGTAAGGAGTCGAGCGGTTGGTTGTAATCCCATTCGGTTGCGATGGCGTCAAAGCCGCGTTCACCCAGATGCACATCTGCCCAACTGACGAACAGCACCGCCCCCTGGCTATCGGCATCGGCCCGGCGGTCCCAATTCGCCAGCACCTCTGCCGCTTGGTTGGCAGTTGCGTCGTCACTGGCGCGGGCGGCGGCGATCAAATCATCGAGCACGATGTCCGTCAATTCGATGTACGTCGAATTCTTGTCTTCTAGCACTTCGTCAAATGTGATTGACTCGTCCTCGACCAGCAAGCGCATAGATTGAATCGGACGCGGCCAGATGTACGGCTCCGGGAGCATGTACGGCGGGAAGTCTCCCGGCTCGAAGGCTGGCGGCACGGTCGCTAAGTGCGGTGGTTCGTTGGCGTTCTGCACGAAGCCCGTCTCCGGGTTGAGCAGGTGTGGCAGATCCTCATACGGGTGATAATTCCGCTCCCATAAGAATTCGGACGTATCACCCGGAATCACGCTGGGTGTCCCGTCGAGCAGGGTCGTGCCATTCCAGAAGTCCCAGTCGCCACTTTCGCGGATGGGCACCTGTTCGTTGAAGACGTAAAGAATATTGCCATCCTGGTCGGCGTAGACGATGGTAAACATCGGGATGCGGATGTCTTCCAGCGCGGCTTCGAAAGCTTGCAAGTCGTCCGCGTTGCCCATTTCCCACCATTGTTGCGCGGCGGCGAAGCTATTCTCCCCGACAACCCGGAGCGCAATCGCGGTATCCGCGTCAGGCTGTGCCAGTACCGGCCCATGTACCGACTCGCGCACGGTGAGCGCGATTTCTTCGGTGGTGCCGTCCTCATGGGTCACGCGGATTGTCTCCTCCCGTGTGGTGAATTCGCGCATCTCATCATCGAAGATATAACCGTCATCCTGCAAGGTCAGTTCGTAAAGATCCCAACCATCATGCGTGTTGACGGTGTGCGTCCAGCCCAATGAGTCGTTGAAGGCGATACCCAGAACCGGCGTCCCCAGCAGGGCCGCGCCGTACAGGTTGAGATCCGGCGTGATGAAGTGGGCTTCCATCCATAGGCCGAACCCGCGCCAGGGTTGGTGTGGGTTGGCAACCAGCATCGCGTTCCCATTGGCGGAGCGTGCTGGCCCGATAGCCCAGGCGTTAGATCCCATTGGCTCTGCCGGGGCGGCCATGCCCAGGGCGGCATTGACACCACTGCCCGCGACGAACGACCAGCGTAAGGACCGCGCCCCGTGCACGATGACATCCGGCCCGGTGACTGGTAACACCGCTTCATACGCATCGGTGATGATCTCCGGGTTGGCGGCGGCAAAGTCATTGATGCCCTGGGCGAACGCATCGACATAACTACGCCATTCGTCATTGAGTTGATCGTAACCGGCTTGTCCTTCCTGCGGGATGCCAAGCGTGCGGATCAATTGGTCGGATGGGACGTATTCCGGCCCGAAGTACTCCGCCGCCCTGCCGCGTGACTCGGCGTAAAATTGTAAGATCATATCGCCATGATTGCGCGTCATGGCCCAGCCAAAAGCGTAAAATAAACCGTCATTATCCGGGGCGAAGATGTGCGGCACGCCCCAGCTATCCCACAAGATTTCGGTCGGTGGTGGGTCATCGTCCTGCGCGGCCACCGATGAGACGGACAACAATAAAACTGACAGAAGTAAAAGTATTCGTTTCATCCAATTTTGTCCTCAATAAGTGTATTTGCCTTCCATTGTAACCTGAGATCGGTTCACCCGACATCACCAATATGAACCCTTTGTTTGAACTTTATTAAATCGCTTGACTCATTTCAAAAACAGGCGTAGGCTAGGTCTATTCGTTGGGGTGCCAAAGGTTTGTATGCAAACTGACCAGCTACACACACAGGTCTTAGAACTCCGGGTGTTGCTTTCATTGCTGTGGAAAGCTCTGTCACAACACATTGATAGCTGGCTGGCGGAAAACAATCACGACATCAGCCGGTTGCAATTGGGGGTGTTGCGCTTTTTGAGTCATGAAGGTGCCCATACGTTGAGCGAACTCAGCCGTAAGTTCGGTGTGGATCCGTCTACGCTGGTGCCGACGGTCGATGGCCTGGAACGGCGCGAACTCGTCCGGCGAGAGCGCGACCCTAACGACCGCCGCCGGTTTCCGATCTCGTTGACCGAAACGGGGGCGGCATTCGTCGCGGATTTACCACACATCACAGCGGGGGATCCGATCTTGCTGGCGGCGGAAACGCTCGGCCCGGCGGATACTGAACAATTGCTCCAGTTGATCTGCCGCATGATCCATGCGATCCCGGATGGTGAGACCCAACTAAAGAACGCACTCCCACGACTCTTAGCCTATGGTGCGAAGGAGACCTATCTCTCATGCAAGCTGAAACCCAACCACAACGACCGTTAAGGCGGGCTATCGCCTATCTTGGCCGCCACCGCCGCACGACAATCATCGCGTATGCGGCCCTGGTGGTGGCGACGGTGGCCCAACTGGCGGTGCCCGGCCTCGTCCGCAACATGATTAACGCTGTGACCGATGGCTACGTCGCCCGGCAAACGCTGGAAATCACCGATCCTACCGCACAGGCCCAAATCCTGGAAAATACCGGCAAGACGCTGGAACAGTTACAGACCGACTTCAACGGAGCCGAATCCTTATTGATAAACGGGGTGCTGTTGGTGTTGGCCTTTGCGGTCATGCGCGGGGTGTTCGCGTTTGTGCAGGCGTATATGGCGGAATACACGTCGCAAGGCGTCGCCTACACCCTGCGTAATGACATCTTCACCAAGATCCAGCGGTTGTCCTTCAGCTATTATGATCGACACCAGACCGGGCAGTTGATGATCCGCGCGACGGATGATGTGGAGCGCGTGCGGCTGTTCATCGCCCAGGGGTTGATCCTGGCGGTGCAGGCCCTCTTGCTGGTGGTTGTCACGTTGATTATCCTGTTTTTGACCAACTGGCGGCTGACGTTGAAGATCTTACCCATTTTACCGGTCGCGTTCGTGTTATTTATGATTTTCGGGCGGTTGACTCAACCCTTGTTCGGTGAGGTACAACGGCGGCTTTCCCGGTTGAACACGATCTTGCAGGAGAATGTGGCTGGCATTCGGGTGGTCAAAGCTTTCGTCCGGCAAGATCATGAACAACAGCGGTTCGAACACGCCAACGATGACCTGTATGTGCAGTGGTTGCGGATCGCACGGGTGTTTTCCGGTTTGTTCCCGCTGATCTTCCTCATCGGGCAGGTCGGCCAGGCCGTGATCGTCTACTTCGCCGGGGTGCAGATCATCGGTGGCACGCTGGCCCTGGGGGATTATCAACTTTTTGCGCTGTATCTGGTCTATATCTTCTTCCCCATCGGGCAGTTAGGCATCATCATTGCGTTGATGGCCCAGGCGACGGCCTCCTCAGAGCGAATCTTCGAGATCCTGGATGCAGAAAGTGATGTGACCGATAAGCCCTCTGCAATCACCCTGCCGCCGATCACCGGGCGGGTGACGTTCGAGTCGGTCAGCTTTGCATACTTCAACAGTACCGAGCCGGTACTCCAGGACATTGATCTGACGGTCGAGCCGGGACAGACGGTCGCCCTGTTAGGTTCGACCGGAAGCGGCAAGACGACCATCATCAACCTGATCCCGCGCTTTTATGATGTGACCGCCGGTGCGATCCGCATTGACGGCCACGACATCCGCGATGTGACGCAAGATAGCCTGCGCTCACAGATCGGCATCGTACTCCAGGAGACCAATCTATTTAGCGGAACCATCCGCGACAACATCGCGTTTGGCCGCCCGGAGGCCACCGACGACGAGATCATAGAAGCGGCCCGTGCGGCGGCGGCCCACGACTTCATCGTGAGCTTCCCTGATGGGTATGATACCGCTGTCGGTGAGCGCGGCGCGACACTTTCCGGCGGGCAAAAGCAACGCATCGCTATCGCCCGCGCCCTCTTGCTCAAGCCGCAGGTGCTCATCCTGGATGACAGTACCAGCAGTGTGGATTTCACCACCGAGCGCAAGATCCAGGCCGCGCTGGACCAACTGATGGCTGGCCGGACGAGTTTTGTCATCGCGCAACGTATCTCAACCGCCCGCAATGCTGATCAAATTGTGGTGCTAGAACACGGCCAGATTGTCGCCCAGGGTACCCACGACGATCTGCTAGAAAATAGCCCGATCTACGCCGAAATCTTTAATTCCCAGTTGGTGGACGATACCGAACAACTGGCGGAAGGAGCCTAACCCATGCTGGATATGAACCGGCGTCTGCTGGATCAAGATACAGAAAAAGCACGTAACCTGGGCGCGACCATTCGTCGCTTCGCGGCTTACTTCCGCAAATATTGGTACGGGATTGCGCTGGTGGGCGTCTTCATCGCGGTTGGTGCGTGGGCCACTGTGCTCGCGCCGGAGATGGTCGGCCAGGCGGTCGATTGCTACATCGTAGAACCTACCCCGGTCACCCAGGCCAATTGCTGGTACACCGATGTCGATCTCGACGCCCCCGCTGAGAACCGGCGGGACGGCCTGCTGGGCATTGTCTTCGCCATCGTCGGCTTGTATCTGCTGGATGCGCTGATGGTGGGGGCTTCCTTCTATACTATGCGCTGGACCGGCCAGAACGTCATCCGTGATATTCGTAGTGTATTGTTCGCCAAGATCCAACGCTTATCAGTCGGCTTTTACAGTAAAAGTGAGGCCGGCGATGTGATGAGCCGTGTGACCAACGACATTGACACGGTTCAACAGATGTTTAACTTCGCGTTGCTGAATGTGGTACGTGGGATCTTTATCATTGGTGCGGTGGTGGCCGCGATGCTGGCCGCCAACCTGCCTTACGCGGTCATCAGCTTGTTGATTGTCCCGATCATGTTGGTGACGACGGTTTACTTTTCCAACCAGGCGCGGAAAGCCTTCCGCCGGGCGCGGAAAGAGATCGGCAACGTCAACGCGGACTTGCAAGAGAGCATCGCTGGTGCGCGGGAGGTGCAGGCTTTCAACCGCGAAAACGAGAGCATCGCGCAATTTGTGGAGGGCAACGACGCCAACCGGCGGGCCAATATCCGCGCCGCGATGTTCACCAGCGCACTCGGCCCGGTGTTGGAAGCCCTGAACTTCGTTTCGCTCGGTGTGGTGGTGGTGGTCGGTGGTTATTCCGCGTTGAACAATCAGCCCTTGATGGGTACAGCCGTGATCTCACTCGGCACCATCATCGCTTTCATTCAATATCTACAACGCTTGAATCAACCGGTGCAACAGATCGCGATCTTGTGGACGAATGTGCAGAACGGTATCGCCGGCGGCGAGCGTATCTTCGGGTTGATCGACGAAGCAATCGACATTCTTGACCAACCGGACGCGCAACCCATGCCCCGCATCATCGGTGATGTCGATTTTCGCGGTGTGACAGCCGAGTATGTGCCGGGTGAGCCCGTCCTGAAGGGGGTTGATCTCCATGCCGAACCAGGGCAGATCGTGGCGATTGTCGGCCCGACCGGAGCCGGTAAGACCACGCTCATCAACCTGATCCCGCGCTTTTACGACGTGACCGGCGGGCTGGTTCAGATCGACGGGCATGATGTGCGCGATGTGACGCAAGATACACTCCGCTCTCAGATTGGGATCGTCCTGCAAGATACGTTCTTATTTTCCGATACGGTGATGGAAAATATCCGTTATGGGCGGCTGGATGCGACCGACGACGAAGTGATCGAAGCGGCCAAGACCGTCGCCGCGCACGACTTCATCGAGCGTCTGCCGGATGGCTACCAGACCAAACTGGGTGAGCGTGGCGGTGGCCTCAGCCAGGGCCAACGGCAACTCATCGCCATCGCCCGTGTCGCGCTGATGAACCCCAACATCCTGATCCTGGATGAGGCGACTTCCAGCGTGGATACCCGCACCGAGCGTGTCATCCAGCAAGCCTTCGAGACACTCATGGCGGGCCGCACCACCTTTGTTATCGCGCATCGCCTGAGTACCATTCGTGATGCCGATCAAGTGTTGATGCTCCAGGCGGGCGAGATCATCGAGCTCGGCACACATCATGATCTGCTGGCCCAACAGGGCGCGTATTATGACCTGTACATGAGCCAGTTCCGGGAAGAAGACGCCAGTTAAAATCTCCGCTTAATCCCGTTTATAGGCGTAGAGGAAAACTCCTCTGCGCCTTTTTGTGGGATAGTGTGGGATTAAATTTGACACACAAACAGGTGTTCGAGTATAATTCGAACATCTATTCCGAACAAACGAGCAAAAGAAGACGGTCATGGTAAAAAAATTTGAAGAACTATCAGAACGTCAGCAGAATATCCTCCGCTTTATGGATCGCTACATCCACACCAATTCCTTCCCACCCACCATCCGAGAAATCGGGAACGCCACCGACATCGAATCGACCTCGGTCGTCAATTACAACCTGAACAAGTTGGTCGAAGCCGGTTATCTGGAACGGTCAGACTCGAAAGCTCGTGGCCTGCGTTTGATCGAAGATGTGCCGGGTGGGCGTCTGAGTAAAAACGGTGCGATCCAGCAAATGCCGCTGGTGCCGCTCCTGGGGCAGATTGTCGCCGGCGAGCCGATCTCTGTACCGGATGACGTTTACCCCGACGACGAAGATATGGTCATGATCCCGGCAGATTGGATCCAGGGCATCAGCCTGACCGAAGTCTTCGCGCTCAAGGTCAAGGGTAACTCCATGATTGACGCCATGATCCAGGACGGCGATACCGTCATCTTCCGCAAGGCGAAAACCGCCGCCAACGGTGAGATGGTGGCGGTGTGGCTGGATGAACGGAGTGAGACCACGCTCAAGTATTTCTATAATGAGGGGACTCGCATCCGCTTGCAACCAGCCCACCCGACGATGGATCCGATTTATGTTGATCCGCTACATTGTCACATTCAAGGCAAGGTGTTATCCGTTTTGCGGCACCTCAGCTAACCGAGTCAGGTTGATCGATCAGGAATCGACCGGCGGCACGACCGGCTCGATTGGCTCGCCGATTTCTGTGAGCAATTCCTGACGCTCAAAGATCAATTCGAGCGTCAACGTGCCATCTGTAAAGTCTGGGTTGGCGGCAGAGGCCGGTAATGTCGCGTCGATCCGTCCGATTACGGCCCGCCCGATAACGGCGTCGTCGTCATTCAGGATCACACGCAAGGTCAAAAGCGGTGTTTCGGCATCGCGCAAGGCATCCACCAGGGCCTGCTGAAGCCCGGTATTATTCAATGCGCCCCCTTCGCTGGCGAAGAAGTTGGCGGCAATCTCCGCACCGAACGTCACGTCGATGGTCGCATAGTCTGCGTCGTTGATGGTGATCGTCCCGGTTTGGATCGCTTCTGCCGCGTCGATGATCACATCCAGTTCAGCGAAGATATCCTGAGTCTGCCCATCGCCAAAGGCCCCGGCGAAGCTGTTCAAGACGAAATTGGGGTACGCGCTCAGGTCGTCGATAACTTCCCATTCGCCCGGTAGATCGGGTGCGCCACTGTCCGCATTTCCGTCTACTACTTCCCCCAGTAGATACAGTGTTTCATCGACCAACCGCACGTCAATATCCAGCGTATAATCGACGGTCTCATTGCGGGTCGTAGTCTGGTTGCGGAGTGTGATCGTCCCATCACCGTAGATGTCACCCGTCAGGTTGACGCGGGTATCGGCCACGGTCGATAGAATGGTCGTCACCTGGTCGGTGAGTTCTAGCGCGGGCACATCCAGCGCGATAAATTGACTATCCAGCGTGGTCTGTTGACTGCGATAACTGGTGTACTCCGGGATTTCTGCCAGTGCGGTCAACAGTTGTTCCTGGAGCATTGCATCCGGGTCGGGTTCGGGCGTCGTTTCTTCCTGCGCGTTCAACGGTGGGATAACCACCACAAGCAGGAGGAGGACTAACAATCGTTTTAACATAACAATCCTCATGTTAACGGAGTCGTATAATCGGCATCGCCGAAGAAATCAGGGGCTTCGATGAACAAGCCACTGCCCGTCGCGGCGATGCTGTCATCAGGCAAGAGTACCTGCCCGGATGTAAAGACCTTTCGGCCTTCTTTGCGGGCGACTTCGCCAATGACGCGGATCGGCGTTTCTAGCGGCACCGGACTCATAAAGTTGATGTTGAGGTTGGCGGCCAGCACCTTGTACCCGTTATTCCAGGCGGCGGCCCCCATCACTTCATCAAGGAGTGTGGCGATTGTGCCGCCGTGTGCGTGGCGTGGCGGTCCTTCCTTGCTGGTGTGCATCGTAGCATGTGCCAGAATGCGTCCGTCTGCTTGAAGATAGAGCTTCATCCCCAGGCCATCGGGCGGGGCATGTTGCGCGAAGTATGATCCGCCAATCGGCTTTCCAAGATTATCCATGCTCATGCCTCTAACGGGACAAACGGATTAAAATCACCCGCTTTGCCCACGTAACCCTGCGCTTCGAGGAAAATTCCCTCTGCAACGACGGCAATGCGACCATCCGGCAGGATGACATCACCACTGGCGAATACCTTGCGCCCGTCGCGCTGGTCTACCCGCCCGCGTACCGTCACGTTGGTATCCAGCGGAACCCCGTGTTTGAGATCAAATTCCAGGTGGACGGCGACCACACGATGGCCCAAAGCCCAGGCACAGGCCCCCATCGCTCCGTCTAATAGGGCGATCAACGAACCGCCGTGCGCGTGACCCGGTGGCCCCTGCTTGCCGCTGTCGATGCTGATCTGGCCTTGCACACTACCATCGTCTTGAACGTAAAAGCGCATTCCGTAACCCTGCGGCGGGGGCGCGGTGATAAAATCGGTGCCGCCGATGGGCGTTCCCTGTTGCATGGGTGTGTCTCCTTAACTTTTTGATGTGCATTTTAACCCAAATTGACTCAGGTCTGTTATCCTTAGATGCAAAATACAGTTAAAAGGGTGCCACAGATGAAGATACGTGTTTTTTGGGATAACGACGACCAAACTATCATTCGATGGGATTTTAATGCGAATTGGGATTGGAACGAATTTTACGCCGCCGCGACTCGTTCCGTCGAGCTACGGCAATCCAAGACACATGACCGCCCGGTATCGATTGTGCTTAACATCGGGGCTACTGCACCGACTCTAGGCGGTGCGCTCAACGCCACCCACAATTCAATCATGCTGAAAACCGCCGGGCGTGGCTTGATTATCATCGTCGGTCAGCATAAGTTGACCCAACGACTGGCCGCGATGTTTGCTGAAGCCTATGCCGATCTCGACTCCCCGATGACCGTCTGCCGCACGTTGGAAGAAGCCTACCAGCAGATTGAGAAATTCGAGGCGGACCACGTATAATAGCCATACAATGACCGCAAGCTGATGGAACCTTATGTCTCTGATTGTCGCCCAGAATTTGGCGAAATTTTACGGCCCGGATGAGATCTTCAGTGGGATCTCGATAAGTATGCCACACGGCGCACGGGTTGCGCTGGTCGGGCCGAATGGTGCCGGCAAGACGACCCTGCTCAACGTGCTGACCGGCGTTGACTCCCCGACCGAAGGCACAGTTCAGATCGCCAAGACAGCCCATGTCGGCTTCCTGGTACAACGCCCGGAATTAGTCGGCGATCATACCCTGTGGCAAGAAGCAATTTCCGCCTTTGATGACCTGCGCCAGATGGAAGCCCGGCTCAATGCGCTTGAACACGATATGGCCGACCCGGACAAACACGAGACCGCCCTGGCTGAATATGGCCCGCTACAAGAGGAATTCGAGCGGTTGGGCGGTTATACCTACGAAAACCGGGCCAAGATCGTATTGACCGGCCTGGGCTTTGAACCGGCAGATTATTCCCTGCCCTTGCCGCAACTTTCCGGCGGCCAGAAGACACGGGCCTTGCTGGCCCGGCTTTTGCTCAGTGCGCCGGATCTGCTGGTGCTGGATGAGCCGACCAATCATCTTGATATTGAAGCCATCGAATGGTTGGAAAGTTACCTGCGAGAGTTCCAGGGCGGGGTATTGGCCGTCAGCCATGATCGTTACTTCATGGATCGTTTCGCGCAGATCACCTGGGAATTGGAATGGGGGCGGTTGATCGCGTACCGGGGCAATTACTCTCATTATGTGCGCCAGCGGGAAGAACAACACGAACGCCTCATCAAAGAATTCGAGTCTCAGCAAGAGTTCATCGCCAAAGAAGAGGCATTCATCCGTAAACATATGGGGAGCCGGCTCACCGCGCAGGCCAAAGGCCGCATGAAAAAGCTAGAGACCATGCGTAAGCGCGGCAAGATCATCCCCCGGCCACGCGGTGAACGCAAGGAGATGACCTTACGGCTAGAAGCGGCCATCCGCAGTGGGGATAAGGTACTGATGACCGAAAATCTTCAGGTGGGGTATGATGAGCCACTTTTTGATGTGCCGGATATTACACTCTTCCGGGGGGAAACCGCCGCGTTGATCGGCCCGAATGGTGTCGGCAAGAGTACATTTCTTAAAACCGTGGTCGAGCAGATCGACCCGTTGGGCGGGCGAGTACGGTTGGGCGCGTCGGCCAAAGTTGGTTATTTCGCCCAGGCCCACGAGCGGCTTCAACCCGAAAACAGCCTGATCGATGAATTGACTACCATCAAGCCGATGATGGTCAGCGAAGCCCGGAGCTATTTAGCTCAGTATCTCTTCACCGGGGAGGATGTCTTCCGCCGCGTCAAGACGTTGAGCGGCGGCGAACGTGGGCGGCTGGCCCTGGCGAAGCTCTCGTTGAGCGGGGCTAATGTGCTTTTGCTAGATGAGCCGACCAATCACCTGGATATTGATAGCCAGGAGGTGCTTCAAACCGTCCTGCTGGAATTCCCCGGTACGATTCTGTTGGTCAGCCATGACCGCTACTTGATCGACTCTTTGGCGACTCAGATCTGGTGGGCGCAACCGGGTGAACTGACGGTCTTTAAGGGGACATACCGCGAATTCGTTGCGAGCCGCAACAATTCTGCATCCGGGCCAACCGAATCTCAATCACAGGCCAACGGAAAGCCAACTGCGACTAAAAAACGGCATGGCCTGACGCCCTATCAGGCCGCTAAACGGTTGGCCCAGGTCGAAGACCACATCCACACGCTGGAAACACGGTTGGACGATCTACAAACAGCCATCGCCACTGCCAGCGAAGCCGGTGATGCGAGTCAGGTCGCCGCGCTAGGGACGGAATATGCTGAAGTTGAGGCCGAACTTGAGACAGCCATGGCCGAATGGGAGGATTTAGCCGAATGAGCCTGCACGATAAGATCGCGGGATGCTTATATGGCATGGCCCTGGGGGATGCCCTGGGCAGTGAGACGGAATTCCTGGACTATGAGGGGATTCGCAAACGCTTCCCGCCCAATGGCCCGCTGGAGCCGGACGGCGACCCGGCGCGGGTGACGGATGATACCCAGATGGCGATTGCAGTCGGCCAGGCGTTGATGCAAGCTCCCCTGCCTTACGACCCGCAAGGGATGGAAACCGCGCTGAAAGAGACCTTCATCACCTGGTATAACGACGTGGAAAAACACCGCGCACCGGGCAACACCTGCCTGGAGAGTATCGAGCATTTGATCGAAGGTCAGCCGTTGATCGAGGCGACCGATATTAGCTCAAAAGGAAGTGGTGCCGCCATGCGGGTTCAAACCGTCGGCCTGCTGGATACTGACCCGGCGACTCGCGCTCAGTTGGCCCAATTTCAGGCGGCCATCACCCACGCGCACCCTACCGGCATGGCGGCGGCGGATCTGGCGGCGTTTGTCATCGCGGATTTAATCGCCGGCTTCAGTCCTTTCGACCTGACGCGCCGGGTGCGTCAATATGCCGAGAGCCAGGAGCGCATCTATCATCGAGACTGGCTAGGTGACCTGTGGATGCGGGCTTACATGATGCGGACACCAGAAGAATACATCGCGCATGGTTGGAACGAATGCTTCCGTGCGCTGGATCGGCTGGATCAAGCGTTGATCGAACGTGACGAAGAAGGCGACCCGTGTGAGATCACGGGCAAGGGTTGGGTGGCGGAGGAAGCGTTCACCACTGGCTTGCTGTGCTTCTTGCTCTTCCCGGAAGATCCGGTTCGCGTCATCCGGCGGGCGTCGTTTTCCAGTGGTGATTCAGACACTATCGGCGCGATTGCCGGGGCCTTTGCCGGGGCCTATCATGGCTTCGCTGTGTGGCCTACAGACTGGACCGACCGCATCGAATATCGGGCCGAACTGGATCAACTGGCGACGTTCTTCACCGAGCGTTGAGCATACCGGGCGGCATAGCTTCCTACACCGCCCGATCCGGGTTAATCGTCAAAAAGCTGGACGGTCAACCCGGCAGGGTGCAGGGCTTCATCGACGGCTTCGGTATCATCGTCGTCGATGTCTACTTCCAACGTCCACCCCTGCGGCAGACGGGCCACCCCGATAAACACCAGGAGCATCGCGCCAGCGATGGCCCCCAACACGCCATAATAACGGATGTTATCCGCCCGCCGCTTGAGCGGAATATAGGCATGGGCGACAGCTAATCCCAGCGTCATGGTGATGGCGTGTTCCCACTGGTAACCGACATCCCAGGCCCCCTGGACCAGAAACAGGATAATGCCGAGCAACCACTGCACACCGAACAGACTCGCCCAGACTACGACGACGGTATGTGTGCGCTTGTCGAACGGCTTATTCTGGAAGGCGCGGAATAAGATGTAAAGAAACGCGGCGATGGTCACCAGCACCACCAGCCAGCGCAGGCCAGAATGAGCGTAGTACAGCATATTTTCCATCAGCAGATACCTCGTGTAAATTCGTCATAACATGGGGTTGATTGTAATATGCGACTTTTGCCGCTTCAATGACTACTCCGAATGCGTTACAATGTTAGCACAAGTGTTCGTTGATTCGTGAGTGTTCCCGATGGCAAAAACCCGTACCCGGTATGTCTGCTCGAATTGTGGCAAGGTCTCGCCGCGTTATATGGGCGTGTGCCCCAACTGTAAAGAGTTCAACACCATGCAGGAGACCGTCGAAGAAGTTAGCCGGCGAAGCTCCACCGCCAAGCAAAACCGCCAACCGGTCGGTGTGGCGCGGGCCGTCGCGCAACGGCTGAGTGAAGTCAGCACGGAGGAGCAAGACCGCCTGCATGTGCCAGTGGTAGAGTTCAACCGTGTGATGGGCGGCGGCATTGTGCCCGGCAGTATCGCGCTGATCGGTGGCGAACCCGGCATCGGCAAGACCACCCTGCTCAGCCAGATCGCCGCGTTGATGGCGAATTCGGTCGGGCCGGTGTTGTACGTCAGCGGGGAGGAATCCCCCCGGCAGATCAAGATGCGGGCCGACCGCCTGGGGTTGCAAGCAGATGACCTCTACCTGCTGACCGAGACCAACCTGGGCAATATCTTCGAGCAGGTCAACCAGATCGACCCGACGATCTTGATTATTGACTCCATCCAGACGGTTTATACCGAAGAACTCGACTCATCGCCGGGGCTGGTCAGTCAGGTGCGGGAATGCGCCAGCCGGTTACAGACATTGGCTAAATCGACCGGCGTGACGGTTTTCTTGATCGGCCATGTCACAAAAGAAGGCAACATCGCCGGGCCGCGTGTGCTGGAACATATCGTCGATACGGTGCTTTACCTGGAAGGCGACCCGTTCGGTGCATTCCGGCTGTTGCGGAGCGTCAAGAACCGTTTCGGCGCGACGAGTGAGGTGGGCGTGTTCGAGATGCAGGGCGCGGGCATGGTGGAAGTACCGAACCCGTCCGAGGCATTCCTGGCGGAACGGGTGGTCAACGCGCCGGGGTCGTGCATCGCGGTGACGATGGAAGGCACGCGCCCGCTGTTGGTCGAACTCCAGGCGTTGACCAGTACCACCAGTTTCGGCAACCCACGCCGCACCCCCAACGGCGTAGACATCAACCGGCTTCTGCTCATCAGCGCGGTGTTGAGCAAGCGCGTCGGCCTCAAGCTCCATGAGCAAGATATTTTCATCAACATCATCGGCGGCTTGAAGGTGACCGAGCCAGCCTCTGACCTGGCGATGGCGATTGCGATTGCGTCCAGTTACTTTGACCGTCCCATCCCGCCGGATGTGGTGCTGGTGGGGGAAGTCGGCCTGAGCGGGGAGATCCGGGCGGTGAGCCAACTGGGCTTACGGCTGAATGAAGCGCAGAAGATCGGCTTCAAACATGCGATTATCCCGCGTATGCGGCGCAAAGTAGAGGGCCTGCCGGATGGCATCGCGCTGACGCCCGCTCGTAATCTGGTCGAAGCCCTAAACGCGATTATGCCGAAAGAATAAAAAAGTAGTTAAACTTCAAAATAAGGGGAGTAGATACAATGCCCCTTCCCCCAGAAAGGATCAGGCAGGCATCCGATGAGCGAGTTGGCGGTTGACGAGCCCTGCCACAGCCGA
>DAOTTZ010000113.1:0-37135 GCA_034437535.1 Anaerolineae bacterium
ATGAAAGTGACGCGCAATACCTTGCAATCGAAAGCTGCCGCGACCGAACGAACAACTGAGGTCCAGCGAGCGACATTGAAGGAACTTGCGGAACTGTCACTGGAAGCGTTCTGGAAACAGGAAAGCCGGTACATCAATCAAGTTCTGCACCGGCTTATGGGCAAGAAGCGTTTTCTGCTTCTTGAAGGAGAAATCATAGGCGTTGCAGAAATAAACCGCCGACAACGGTCGCACGCCTAGATCTAACCAACGAATTTACCAACCACGTTCACTCATATAGCGGTTGTCTGGCCCCACATTGATGCCGACCATGGCTTCGCCCAGGTTGCGGCTGACCTTCGCCAGCACATCGGGATTGTCGAAATGGGTCACCGCTTCTACGATGGCCTTCCCACGCTTGGCTGGATCACCACTCTTGAAGATCCCTGACCCGACGAACACGCCATCCATGCCGAGTTGCATCATCAGGGCGGCATCCGCCGGCGTGGCGACCCCACCCGCCGCGAAGTTCACCACTGGCAGACGACCGAGTTCTGCCGTCTCTTTGACCAGCGCATATGGGGCGCGGATCTCTTTAGCGAAGGTGTAAAGTTCCTCTTCCGCCATGTTGTTGATCTGACGGATAGCACCTGTGACGGCGCGAGCATGCCGCACGGCTTCGACCACATCGCCGGTGCCAGCTTCACCCTTGGTACGGATCATCGCCGCACCTTCGTTGATCCGGCGCAGGGCTTCGCCCAGGTTACGCGCACCACATACAAACGGCACCTTGAAGCGCATTTTGTCGATGTGGTGTTCTTCGTCCGCCGGTGTGAGTACCTCACTCTCGTCGATGTAATCGACACCCAGGGCTTGTAAGATCTGGGCTTCTACGAAGTGACCGATGCGGGCTTTCGCCATCACCGGGATGCTGACCGCGTTTACGATCCCTTCGATCATTTCAGGATCGCTCATGCGGGCCACGCCGCCATCAGCGCGAATATCCGCCGGGACGCGCTCCAGAGCCATGACGGCCACTGCACCAGCATCCTCTGCGATTTTGGCTTGTTCCGGTGTGACGACATCCATAATCACGCCGCCCTTGAGCATCTGGGCCAGGCCGCGCTTGACGTTTTCGGTTCCAGTATGTCCGTTTTGAGACATTGATAATCTCTCCTCAATAATTTTGACGATCTAGACTAAAAATAAAGGTAGACCGTTCCAATTCGTATAACCAAAGCGTACCAATCAAAAGTTAGAACAACGTTGTCGTGCAGGACGCGAAGGCGTGATATATACTGAAAGCGCAAAATTATAATTCAAGGATCAAGTATGGCGCAAGACTGGTCTGAGTTCTGGCAGTCGCTGGGCTGGACGGATGAAACGATCAACGAAGATGACCTTCAGCAAAGGCTTCGCACCCGTGCCGCCCAATATGCGCGGGTGGTCACGGATGATGACCACATTGCCCGCATGACCGTGCTGATGTTCGAACTTGGCACAGAATATTATGCGCTGGATGTGATGGCTGTTCAGACCGTCCGGGCTGATTTGCGCATGACCAGCGTGCCTGGATTACCGGCATTTTACCCTGGTGTGATGAACAATCGGGGGCGGATCACGACTGTGCTTGATCTGCGTCAATTGTTTGATGTACCGGTTGACTCACCGGCTGATGAGGTGATCGTGGTGCGCTCTGCCGGGTTAGAGCTTGGCCTTCTGGCGACCCGTGTTCGGGCTGTGCTGGATTTACCCCTGGCGGAGATCCAGCCGGTGGAAAATATGCGCTATGCACGCGGCATCACGCCGGATCGCATCACGGTGCTGGATGTCGCCCGACTGTTTGAGGATGACCGGCTTGTTATCGGGGGAAATAGATGACAGAAAATACCAATAGCCAGATGCTCATAGGTCTGCTAACCGACCGGGTGGTGGTCAGTGTCAGCGTGATGCTCGGCATCTACAGCCTATTGATTACCTTGCTCATCGTGTTGGTCATGCCGGATACACCGCTCGGCCTGGTGGTCGCGCTCCCGCTGATCTCGGTCGCGTTTGGGTTGGCCGCTGGTGTGGTGATCTACCGGCTGAGTTACACCCGCATTGAGACCACACTCGAAAGTTACATCCGCGCCTTGAACGAGGTCGCCGAAGGTGATCTGCGGGCTGATGTCCAGATCCCGAAGATCAGCCTGAACACCCGCGAAGGCCGGCGATTGATCGAATTGGGCGAAACCCTCAACCGGATGTTAGATCGTATCCGCCGGGTGATTACCGGTGTCAGTAGTGCGCTTCAACGGCTGGATACCGATACCCAATCGATCCTGGATGCGACCTCACGCCAGATTACGATGGCAAATGAACAGGATGCGGTCGTCACGGAGACCACCGCCACCGTGAACGAGGTACGGGCTACCGTCACCGAGACGGCAGAACGTGCCCAGAGTGTCGCGGAGACGGCGCAGGTCTCGGTAGACATCTCGCGTGCCGGGACGGACGCGGTGCAGGAGACGATTTCCGGCATGGACTTGATCCGGCGGCGGGTAGAAGACATTGCAGATAACATCCTGGTACTTTCTGAGCATACACAACAGATTGGGGAGATCATCGCGACGGTGAACAACCTGGCAGATCAATCGCGGATGCTTGCACTCAACGCCAGCGTAGAGGCGGCGCGGGCTGGTGAGGAAGGCAAAGGCTTTGCAGTGGTGGCGATGGAAGTCCGTAATCTGGCTGACCAGAACCGCGAAGCGACCGTCCAGGTGCGGGAGATCCTGGGGGAGATTCAACGGGCCACCAATTCGGCGGTGATGGTCACAGAGGAAGGAAGTAAAGGGGTTGATGCCGGTCAGGATCTGGTCAACCGGGCGGGGGATGCCATCCGGGATCTTGCCAGTGCCATCGAAAATGCCGCGACCGCCGCCATGCAGATCGCGGCTAGCACCCGCCAGCAGACAATCGGTGTCGATCAGTTGACGCAGGCAATGCGGACGATCAAGCATGCCACTACCGAGACCGTGAGCAGTACCATGCAGGTAGAAAGTAGCGTGCAACGTCTGCGCGATGCGGCGGATGCTGTCAATGGTTTGCTCAGCGATCTACGGTTGGAGTAACCGCGCATGGGTGATTCGGATCTACTGGCGATCTTCTGGGAAGAGGCCAACGAACATCTGACAACGCTAAACGACGTCCTGCTCAAGCTGGAAATGGCAGAGGCAACAGAGGCAGATAGCCAGCATTTGCTCAAGGAACTGAACCGAGTCGCCCACAGTTTGAAGGGGGCGGCACGGGCCGTCGGTCTGACGCGCATCGAGACGGTCGCGCATTACATGGAGGAGGTCTTCCAGGCGGTGATGAACCAAACGCTGATGCTTTCCCCGACGATTGCGGACACCATCTATGATGGCATTGACCTGATTCAGACCATCGCTGACGGCGCAGATCCTCAGCCGGATGTCCTCACACGGGTGATTACCAAGCTGGAGCAAGCCATTGTCAGGGGGGTAGCACCCGCGCCGCCGCAGGTGACGACGCGCCCGCCGGATGCTGACGATGTGCCCGCCGACGGGCCGCCTGAACCGGGACGGGGTGATGAGTCGGTGCGGGTGACAGTCGCCCGGCTGGATCGACTGATGGCACAGATCACCGAATTATCGGTTTCGCGGATGCACGATGCCGAACAACTGAAACGCGTCCATCGATTGCGTGCGACGCTTAACGATTGGCAGAAGGATTGGCGCGATGTGCGGACGGCTTACATCCGCCTGGCAAGACGCATGCAAGATATGCCCGATGACTTGCTGACACTGCTCAACTTTTTAGAACACAATCAACGGCAACTGAGCCAGACCAACCGCATGGTATCCGCACTTCAGCATGATGTCGCGCAGGAAAATCTGCGTATGAATTCGCTTGTCGATCAAATTGAGGACGAAGTAGACCGGATGCGGTTAGTCCCGTTTACATCGTTGATCGCGTTACTTCAGCGCATGGTGCGAGACCTGGCGCGTGACCTGGAGAAATCCGTCTATCTGGAAGTCACCGGCGGTGATGTGGCAGTCGATAAGGCCGTCTTAGATGAATTGCTAGACCCGATGATGCATATCTTACGTAATGCGGTCGATCATGGCATCGAGGCGGCTGAAGACCGCCGGACACAGGGCAAACCGGCGACCGGCAAGATTCAGATCCAGATCGAACAACGTGGCGGTGAGATCATCATCCAGGTGCGGGATGATGGACGCGGCATTGACGCGGACGCGGTGCGTCGTTCAGCAGTCAAGCGCGGGTTAATCGACCCGGCGACGGCGGCGGCTCTCAGTGATGAAGACGTCCGCACCTATATCTTTTACACCGGCCTGACGACATCCGAACAGGTGACGACGGTCAGCGGACGGGGCCTGGGGATGGATATTGTGCGTGACCGGGTGGAGGGCTTGCGCGGGCGCGTCAGTGTGTCGAGTGTCGTCGGCCAGGGGACGACACTGACGCTGAATGTACCAGTCTCCTTGACGCGCATCCGCTGTGTGGTGCTAAAGCTAGGGACAGCACGCTATGCGGTGCCTTCATCAACTGTTGTGCGGTTGGCCGATGTCGCCCCGGATGACGTTTTCACGGCGGAAGGACAAAAGGTGATCGCGCTGGATGATGAGGTGATTCCACTGGTGGAATTGGCGCAGGTGTTAGATGTACCGGCGAACGCGACCGACGCGGATCTGCATCCGCTGGTGGTGTTGCAAGCGACGGATCGCATCGTCGGATTTCAGATCGACGGCCTGGAGACCGAACTGGAATTGATCTTGAAACCATTCGGGCCGGAAATCGCCGGGGCGCGGTATCTATCCGGCGCGGCTTTGATGGGCGCAGGCGATGTGATCGTCGTCCTGGATGTGAACGACCTGGTGCGCGGGGCAACCGGCATGACGCGCCCCCCACGCCGCGAGGTGCAGACGGCTCCTATTGCCGGGCGTTTGCGTGTGTTGGTCGTGGATGACTCGATCACCACGCGCACGTTAGAGAAGAACATCCTGGAGACAGCCGGATTCCAGGTGACGACAGCGGTCGATGGTGTCGAAGGGTTCTCGCGGTTGAGTGAGGAATGGTTCGATCTGGTGATTACCGATGTCGAGATGCCGCAGATGGACGGGCTAGAGCTTTGCCGGCGCATCAAGGCGGATGAGGCCTTGCGTACACTACCCGTGATCTTGCTCACCTCTTTGAGCAAACCGGAGCAACGCGAGGCCGGGTTAAAAGCCGGGGCGGATGCTTACCTGGTGAAATCGAACTTTGACCAGGATGAATTGCTAGAAACTATTCAGGCGGTGGTGGGTTAGATCTTGGCTAGAAGCCTGTTAAGGTCGTTGCCAGCCGGGTTGCATTGCCCTATGCTATGCTAAACGATGAGATGCTTACATGACCGGACACCAACATAAGACACAGCCGATCCTATTAAAGACGGATAAGCCGGTTCATCGGGTGATGATCGCGGAGGATAGCGCGACGATCCGTTATCACTTGAGCCAGATGATCGACGAGACGCCGGGCATTACCGTCGTCGGCGAAGCCCGTGACGGCATTCAGGCGGTGCGGATGGCCGCCGCCCTGCGCCCGGATGTAATCTCGATGGACATCCGTATGCCGCAGATGGACGGCCTGGAGGCAACTCGACGCATTATGGCGAATACGCCGATGCCGGTAGTGGTTGTCAGTGGCCTGGTTGAACGTGATGTTCAACTTTCCGTGCGGGCGTTGGAGGCCGGGGCGTTAGCAGTGGTGGAAAAACCGCCAGCACGGAATCACCCGACCTTTGATGCCCGGCAGACTCAATTGGTACGCACGCTGGCGGCGATGGCCGGTGTCTCGGTCGTGCGGCGGGGGGGGGGGCCGTTGGTGCCGCCCCGGCCAGAGGTTGATCTATCGGGTGTGGTTGAGCCTGAATTGATCGCAATAGGAGCCAGTGCCGGTGGGCCTAGCGCGTTAAGCAAGGTGCTGGGTGCGCTCCCGGCAGAATTGCCGGTGCCGGTGGTCATCGTCCAGCACATCCCGGCAGAATTTGTGCCGGGGTTGGCTCGCTGGTTGGATAAACTCACACCGTTGCGTGTGCAGATGGCGACTGATTACGGAGTTCTGATGCCGGGTGTGGTATATTTAGCACCGGGTAATCAGCATCTATTAGTGACGCAGGTGCGCTCCCGGTTGATTGCTCGTTTATCGCCGGAAAGAGGCGCATCATTACACCAGCCTTCGATTGATATGTTGTTTGAATCGGTGGCGGTGGCGTGTGGCCCGCGTGCGATTGGTGTCATACTCACCGGGATGGGTGATGATGGGGCCAGCGGCCTACTGGCGATGCGCCAGGCCGGGGCGCAGACGATGGCACAAGACCAGGCCAGTTCGACGGTCTATGGCATGCCGGCGGCGGCGGTAGCATTGGGCGCGGTTGAGCAAACAGTAAACATCCGGAATCTACCAGCGGCTTTGCTCCACTTAATGTAAGATTGAGGAAAACAATGGCTCTTGAAGTCCTTTTGATTGAAGACAGTAAAACCCAGGCCGCACAAATTAAAGAGACGCTGGAAAGCGTCGGCTTGCGTGTGCGGGTGGCCTATGATGGCCCGGATGGCATCCGGGAGGCGGTCGAGAACCCACCAGCATTGATCGTGCTGGATGTCAAACTGCCGACGATGGACGGGTTCCAGGTCTGCCGCCGGCTGAAGCGCAACACAGCCACACAAGATGTGCCGGTCATCATGTTGACGGAAAAGGCCGGCCCCCAGGCTACGATGTCTGGTTTACGGGCCGGGGCAGATGACTACATCCCGAAAGACATTTTCGCGTCCGAACATCTGGTGACGACGCTTCAAGAATTGGGCATTCTGGACTAAAGACCATGACCTATCACTTGCGCCCGCCGATTTTATCGGTCGCAATCGAAGATGCGATGGATATTATGATCCTTCGTAACACCGCCCGCCAAGCGGGGAGTTTGATCGGGTTTAACCCGG
Source organism: Anaerolineae bacterium (assembly GCA_034437535.1). GTDB lineage: Bacteria > Chloroflexota > Anaerolineae > Aggregatilineales > Phototrophicaceae > J038. Next base: position 6,981 of record DAOTTZ010000113.1, read on the forward strand.
CTCGTCGGGCACAGCTTTCTTCGGCGGCGGCGGCCCTGGGGGAGTTGGTCCTCAAGACGGGTGATGTTCATACCATCCACTTAAACGGTGTGATCGACGGAATCCGGCTTGGCTTGCAGATTTCCGCCCGGACCCCCTGGCTGGCGGATGTGCCGGCGACGAACGTGCTGGTCGCACTTCGTTCTAAGGTGGGGGATCTGGTCGATGAGATCACAATTTCTGATGATGACGAGCCGATTGTACGCATGTTCGTCTGGTTGAATGATTTGCGCGCTGACTCATGATTCCCGTGCTGACCTTTCAACTAGGGAGTGAAACATTCGCCGTTTCGATTGACGATGTGTTGGAAGTGGCCGCCATGGTGCAGTTGACCCCCTTGCCAGAGGCCCCGCCGGAGGTGTTGGGTGTGGTCAACCGGCACGGTGAGGTGATGACAATTGTGGATCTGCGGCGGGTGCTGGGCCAGGCCGACCCGATGCCGATCACGATTCAAAGCCTGTTTATCGTCTTCCAGGTGAATGGCAAGCGGTTGGGCGGGGTGGTGGATGCCGTGCTGGGTGTCAGTTATATTGACCCGGCGGCGGCAAAGATTACACCATCGGCGACCTGGATTCGTGGTATTATGAAACAAGACGATGACCTATTTAAAGTCTTCGTAGCAGAAAAATTGATTGACACGTACCATTAAGATAAGGCACACGTCCTCATGGCTAACACCCGGCGTAGAGAACGTATACTCATCGTCGCCAAAGATAGTGACCTGCGATCTGAACTGATCGACACGTTAGAAGACGGTGGCAACTACAGTACAAACTCTGCCAGCACATTTGAAGAAGCATTGAGCGAAGTCTTGCTCATTGACTTTGATTTGATCATCACAGAAGCCGAACTGCCCGACCTCAGTGGGATGGATCTGCTGGCCGTGGTGGGCAACTTGCGCCCGAATGCGCGGGTGATCGTCATTGACGATGACCTTTCTGCCAAGAGTGCGGTCGCGGTCTTCCGGTTAGGGGCGGTGGATTACCTGTACAAACCGTTGAACATGTCGTTTGTGTTGATGCAGGTCGAGCGGCAACTGGAAACCAAACGCTTCGAAATACGCCAGGCAGAATCAGACTCATCCAAACCGAAGGAAGAACCAACCCGCGACCGTGCCCGCCGGTTAGACCCGCGCACCCGGCCCGCCGCCCTTATGTTGGGCCGTCAACAATTCAAGCGCATCAACATGGAGCTAAACCGTCTTCTGGGGCATGTGCGGGCGAGCTTTGTCGGGCTGGTGGATGCCGACGGCAATATGGTGGGTGCGGCAGGGACGCTGGATGATTACGATTTACAATTGCTCACCGGTGGGTTAAGTATCGATCATTCCGCGCAGAACTCACTCGCCAGTGTGCTGGACGAAAGCAAGTTTCACTCAACTTATTTTGAAGGCGATCAACTCGGTGTGTATATCATCGAATTTGGGATGCCGTATACCGTGTCTTTGGCTGTCATCTGTAGTACAGATGTGAAGCCGGGCATGGTGTGGTTGTATAGCAAACGGACAGCCGCCATCATTGATGAAATCTTGCGGTCGATCCCCCAACCGCGTGCCCTGCCTAAACTCCAGACGACAAACTGATCTGTCGGTAGAGGCGTTTTAGTTCCTCCAGGCTGGTGTTTGATAATTGATTTTGCTGGCTATGCTCCACCAGGGCCATCAAGTTGCTGACGATCTCCTTTGGGATGACACCATTGCGAATGTGCCGATCCAGGTAGACTGCACCAGCTTCGGCGACTGGAAGCGCGACAGCGATCCGTAAGTTGGCGAAGTTGGTGTTGGTCGTCGGTGCCTCGTTGAGATCAGTGATGATGTTATTCGCCAGGATCGCGTCACGAGTTTCGATTGCTTCGCGCAAGTTAGCAAGCGCAAATTGATGAAACTCCGTTTTGTTGATTTCCTCATCGCTCAGGTTCCGTAACTGTAGAATGTTCAAGTTGTGATCGACCGCCAGGCCACGTTCAGCCTGTGTCACATCGATTGCGATGCTCAGAAAATGATCTAAAAACGTTTGATCCATAAAGTCCATCCTACTGGAATTTTTTGTTATTCTAGCGTAGGCCGAGCAGATGTGCGATATGCGGTATGGTCTTTTGGCCGGCCAACCGTTCGAATACGGGCAAAAATTCCGCCAGTACCAGCAGGGCATCTGCCAAAGAGAGGTGGGTTAACGGTTCGATGACATCAACCCACAGTTGATACATGGCGGCGCGATCTAGCGTCAACCAGAGCGATACAGCCGCCGCCAGTTCAGCCGAGCGGGCGGTCTGGTCGCGCAGGGTCAACGCGGTGCTGATGCTCTCGGTCAGCAGGTGGGCCTGGGTGGGCAACTCGACCATCTCGACCTGGGTGCCATGCGTCAAGATCGGGGCTAACAGTGCAATCGCGCTGGCTTTATCGTAAGGGTCATTGATCGTCATGATGGTCTCTGCCGCTTGTTTTGCCAGCCCTGCCAGATGCTCGACTGGAATAGCGGTTGATAGGGCCGCTATGATGCTGGCCCGATCGTATGATTCATCAATCGCCGGGAGTAAGGCCAGCGTCTGCTCAATGGCCTGGGTCTTTTCCGGGTAGACAGGCGCACCGGCCAGGGCCAGGGTCGCGGTTGCCCGGTCAAAAGGTTCGTCGATGCTATCGAGCAGGTTACACGCCCGGTCGATGTCGGATGCCTCCAGGTACGGGGCGATGCTGACCAGGGCGCGGGCGCGTTTATAATCGAAGGGCATGGCTTCCGCACAGGCTAGCATCTCTTGCACGGTGTCGCGGAGGGCCGGGCCACCCAGGCGCGGGGATAGCGCGACTAATGCACTCAGCCGATGCTCGTGATTGTTGACCTCGTGGGCGATGCTCAGGGCATTCTCTAGCATATCGCCGGGTAGATGCTGGCCGAGTAAGCTCAGGGCGCGGGCACATGCACTCGCGTTTTCGATCTGGCGGGTTGTTTCCAGCGCGTTGGTGTAAGTTTCGTCGGCCAGGGATGGCGGTAGACTATCGACCAACCGCATGAGGGCCATCACGCGCTCGTACCGGCGGGGCAAGTTCGCGGCGGCGGCCAGCGCGTCGATCAAGGTCTGATGGCGGGCTTGTTCTGGCGCATAATGCGCCAATGCACTTAGTGCATAGGCGCGGGCATCTGCCTCACGCATGGTGTGGGCCACGGCCAGCGCGGCGACCAGCATATTAGGCCGCAAAGCAGGTGCTAATTCACCGAGTAAGGTGGCCCGGTGCGATTCATCATCCAGGTTATGCACCATCGCCAGGGCCTCACCCTGTAGGTCTTCCGTCAGGTGATGAGCCAGCGCGACGAAGGCGCGTGCCCGCACCATATCTCGATTCAGTCCGATCATCACCCCCAGCGACCGTTGTAAAATCAGTGGTAGATCGCCCGTGTGTGCCTGTGGTGGCAGGCGTTGCGCGAATGTCGCCAGCGCGTCACCACGTTCTTCATCGTTCGAGATGGCTTCGATGGCATCCATAATCGCATGGTGGGACTCTTGATAGGGTAGTAGGGTCATCAACGCCCGGACGCGCTCAACCGGGTTCTGGATCTGCGCCGCACAACGTTCGGCCAGCGCGATATTCGACGGTTTGAGCAAGGGTTGCAACGCGACGATGGTATGTGCTTTCAAGCGGTCGTCACGGCTGGATTCGATCTCTTCTAACATCAGCCGGACGAGGTTGGCAGTGCCGCGTGGTGGTAAAAACGGAGCCAGCGCGACCAGGCTTCGCATCCGCGAAGCAGAGTGAGAGATGTTGCGGGCGGCCCGTAACGCGCTTGAAAGTGGCCCGGCCAGTTCATCAGATTGTTGAGTCGCCCTGGGTAGAAGCGGGACGGCCTGCCGCAACAGCGAAGCCCGCAAGCGACCGGGCGAGACTTTACGGATCTCCCCGATGATTTGATAAAGCGATTGGGCATCAATCCCCTGGGGGAGATAGGGCAGTAGGCCCAGGGTCAATTGAAGGCGCAGTTCGGTGCGCTTTAACTGGCCGACCTCTTCGTAGATATGCCGGATCGCTTCCGGGTCGAGGGCGTCCGCGCTCTGCGTCAGGGCGATGAGCCGTGCCTCTGCCGTTGAATAAGGGGGCAGGGGCGATGCACTGCGTTTGGTCCGGCGTCCATCCACCAGGCACAGCGCAAGGATATAACGAATTTGATTGGGGATCGTCTTCGGCCCGGTGCGAATCGCATCACCCAGGGCACGCTCGATCTGGCGTCTACCAATACTCATTAGTTTTCCAAGTCTGTTTCACGTTTCATCATTTTACCGCGTTAACGGGTGCTGGTACAATCAAGGCGTTTACCCACGATAAGGATTGAGGAAGCGAAACATGGCAAAAAAGCAACCGGTGCTGGTCATCCTGGCAGGTGGGGCGTCCTCGCGGATGTGGCCGCTTCGTGAGAAATCATTGATTCAGTTTGGTGATGAGCCGTTACTACTCAGCCAGCTAGATCGTTACCAGGCACTAGGGTTTGAGCGCGTCGTGATTGTCGGTAACCCGGATAATCGTGATGCGATAGAGACTCTGGTTGAACCGCGCCAGAAACAGATCAAGATTGATGTCGTCGTGCAAAATAAACCGCGTGGCATGGGGGATGCCCTGTTACAGGCGGAAGCGGTGCTAGCCGACATGCCGGAGACCGCGATCTATGTGACGCAGGTGCATGATGTAGTTGATGATAGCTTACATAAGGCGATGCTTAAGGCTTACCATAAAGACCCGAAGGCGACTTATCTGGCGGGCCGCCAGATGGACGCTTATTTCCCTGGTGGGTATCTGGTTGTTGAGGGTGAGACGATCACCGGCATCGTAGAGAAACCTGGTGCGGGCAAGGAACCGAGTAATCTGGTGAATATCGTCGCTCACATCCACACCAACGCGCAACAACTTTTCCAGGCGATCCAGGCGGAGTACGAGAGTATCCTGCCGGATGACGATCATTACGAACGGGCGATGGATCAGTTGATGCAAGAAGCGGTCACGTACAAGGTCGTACCCTACAAAGGCCCCTGGAGCGCGTTGAAATATCCCTGGCATACGCTGGATATTATGGATCACTTCCTGGACGCGATAACAGGCCAGGTCGTGGCAGAAGACGCTTTCATCGCGGAGACGGCGACCCTGGTCGGCGATGTCTATATCGGTGCCGGGGCGAAGGTCTTCCCTGGGGCGGCGGTGGTCGGCCCGGCTTACATCGGGGCGGGTACCATTGTCGGCAACAATGCACTGGTACGCAATTCGATGGTTCTGGCAAATTGTGAGGTGGGCTACACGACCGAAGTCGCCCGCAGTTACGTCGCGGCGGGGTGTTCGCTCCATGCGTGCCGGGTGCTGGATTCAGTATTTGCGGAAAATGTCAATTTCTCTGCGGGATGTACGACGGCCAATCTGCGGATTGATCGCGGGAATGTGTCGTCGGTCGTCAAGGGGGTGAAGACCAACAGCGGGCGGGATAAATTAGGCGCAATCATCGGTGAGGGGGCCTTTCTAGCAGTCGATGTGATGACGATGCCCGGTGTCAAAGTCGGTGAGCGTACCCAGGTTGGCCCAGGCACACACGTTCACAAAGATCTACAAGATGGTTATCGGATGTATGTCAAACAGACCGTTGAGGTGGTCAAGGATGGCGATTAACCCCAAGATCTTCAAGAAGTACGATATACGGGGCCAGGCCAGCGGTGCTGATGCCGTCATCACCCGTGAGGCGGCGCGGCAAGTGGGCCGCGTCTTTGGGACGTATATCCAGGTGATCGAGTCAAAATCACAGGTCGTGGTCGGGCGTGATAACCGTGAGAGTTCGTATGACCTGCATACCGCTTTGATCGACGGTTTACGGGCGTCTGGTGTAGATGTCATCGACATTGGGCTGGTGGCGACGCCGTTGGTCTACTGGCATACGGTGCATTACGGCGGGGTCGGCGGGGTGATGATTACCGGCAGTCATCTACCAGCAGATCAGAACGGCTTTAAGTTATGCGTCGGCCCGCGCCCGGTGTTCGGTCATGCCATCCAGACGTTGCGCGTCTGGATTGAGAAGGGCCGGATGCACAGCGGCACTGGCAAGCTCACCGTTGACGATGGCGCATACCGGCGATACGTCCACGACCTGACCTCACGCATCCCGGCGGCGCGGTCGCTCAAGGTGGTGGTGGATGCCGGTAACGGGATGGGCGGTCTATTCGGCCCCCGGTTGATCGAACGATGGGGGCATGAGGTCGTCGCCCGGTTGTATTGTGAACCCAATGACGAATTCCCCAATCATCACCCCAACCCGCAAGATCCGGCAAATATGGTCGATTTAGGGGCGGCAGTTCGAGAACACGGCGCGGATATTGGGATCGCGTTTGATGGCGATGCCGACCGCATGGGGGCCGTTGATGAACACGGAGAGATGATCGCGGCGGATCGCCTGTTGACGTTTCTCGCGTTGGATATGCTCAAGCGCAACCCAGGGTCGGCGGTCGTGGCGGATGTCCTGTGCAGTCAGGTGTTGTTCGACGCGGTGGCCGAGGCCGGCGGCATGGCCTTTATGGCCGCCAGCGGGCATTCGCTTGTCAAGGAAGCCATGCGGGATAAAGATGCATTGATCGGCGGAGAGATGAGCGGGCATATCTTCCTGGCGGAAGATTACTTCGGCTATGACGATGGGTTCTTCGCAACCGGGCGATTGTTGCAGTGGTTAGCCGCACAAGCTCAACCGCTGTCAGCCCTCAACGCGGAATTGCCGACGCTGGTCAGCACGCCGGAGTACCGCCCACATTGCCCCGATGAGCAAAAGCAAGCGGTGATTGACGGCGTGGCGGCCCGTCTACGGGGGAAAGGGGATATGGAACTGATTGACGGCTTCCGCCTGACGACCGCTAATGGCTGGGGCATCCTGCGGGCCAGCAATACCGAGCCAGTCTTAAGCCTGCGCTTTGAGGGACAGACACGGGCCGACGCTGAATCCATCCAGGCGATGTTTGTCACCGCTTTACGAGACTTTCCCTTTGTCGATACCAGCGCGATGACCTCAAACCCGTAATTTTTCCAGCGCGTCTTTTGAGGCATTACGGACGTTTTCGTCTGTGTCATCCAGCAACGGCTTCAGCGCATTGATGACCTGATGATCGCCCTTGTTGGCAAGGTCGCCTAGGGCATAGGCGGCACTATAGCGGATGCGGTCATCCGCGTCGTCCAGGCAGGTGACCAGCGGCTCGATGGCGCGAGTCGCACCCAGGCGGCCCAGGGCCACGATGCACCCGTGCCGGATGCGCGGGTCATCGTCTTGGACGGCGCGTAAAAGGGCCTCGATTGTCTCTGGATGGTCGATCTGGCTCAGGGTGTGGGTGGCGTAAAAATGCAGATAAACATCATCTTCGTTCAGGAAGTTCATCAGCGGTTGGACGGCTAACGGATCACCGATGCGGCGTAGTGCCGTCATAGCCGCGATGACGACACTATGTTCGCTATCCTGTAGCGCGACAATCAACGTGCCGACTGCGGACGAATCCCCAATTAAGCCCAGGGCTTCGATGGCATTGGTACAAACGACGGCATCGCCATCATTTACCGCGTCGATCAATGCCGGGATGGCTGGCGCACCATGTTGAACCAATGCCTTGACAGCCGCTTCCTGGGCTTCGCTATCATCTGTGCCGAGCTGACTGACCCAATGTTGAATATCAGTCGTCACACTTACTCTCCGAGTTGTTGCAGGGCGACATGCGCCGCGCCCCGAACGGCTTCATCCTGGTCATCCGCCAGGGTTTTGTTTAATATTTCAATTGCACGCGGGTCCCCCCAGGATCCTAATGCTTCCACCACGCCCCGCCGGACGTTTGCACTGGGGTCTTTGATCTGCTGAGTCAACGGCTCAAATGCCCGCCCGTCGCGGGTTTGGCCGAGTGCCCACACCGCGTTATAGCGCACCCACTCTTTTTTATCTTGCAAGGCGTCGATCAATTTGGGTGTCGCGTGGAAGTCACCAATCTGCCCCAGGGCTTTAGCGGCGCGGATGCGAACCCATTCATCGTCATGATCCATCAAGGTAATCAAGGGCTGGACGGCGCGTTTATCTTCGATGCTACCCAGGGCGGCGGCGACACTGCCGGTCGTCAGTGCGTCGTTGTTTTCCAGCGCGGCGATGAGTGCTTTAACGGCCCGTTCGTCGGCGATCCATCCCAGGGCGGCGGCGGCGTTGCGCCGGGTGACCGGGTTGGGGTTTTTCAGCAGGTCAATTAACGGCTGAATAGCGCGTTCATCGCCGATTTCTCCCAGGGCTTTGGCCGCCCATTCCTGCACATGACTACTATCATCCTTCAAAGCCTGGATCAAAGGATCAACCGTGCGTGGATCCCCGATTTCTCCCAATACCCAGGCGGCCAGATACCGACTCTGGCTGGTGCCATTTTGTAACACGTCGATCAAAGGTGTGATAGATGGTTCACCCAATTCGATCAGGTGAATTGCTGCTGTTTGCTGTTTATCAAGATCCGGGTCTTCTAATGTTTGGATCAAGGAGCTTATGTCGATCCCATCCATGTAGTTGTTCCTTTAGTCAAGACATATACAATCCCATCCTAACATAATTTAGGATGGGCAAAGCTTAAAAGGTGTCATCCATCAGGTCTAATGTCTGTTGTTCCAATTCCCATAGGTCATCCCGCTCTTGTTCTTTCAACAATTTGGAGAGGCGCGGGTGGCCGTCGGCATGTTCTTCGGACCATTCACGGGCGAATTGCCCGGTGCGGATTTCTTCAAGGGTGACTTCCAACAAACGTTCGAGCTTCAGGTCTTTGAATCGTTCTAACCGGCTGTAAGTGCCATACTGCCCGGTGCGATTGGTCAACTGGATGGCGTGAAGCAAGCCAGAACGGGCCGCCTGTTGCATGTAATCAGAGAATTTACCGGAAAGATAAAGATCAATCAAGACGGCTTCGGTCGTATATCCTTCCTTAATGAGCAGGCTTGCCGCTCTGGTGATGATGTGATGAAAGGCGGGGAGGATTGCCTGTTGGATAAAAAGATTGATCTCCGCCTCTTGTGTCGCGTTGATTTCTAACGCGCCGGCCTTTAATGACCCTAGAGCTTTTGCAACGGCCAACACGGTATCCCAAGCCCGGCTGGAAGCATCTTGCCAGACCGCGACATAAGTGGGCGAGCCTTTATCGGTCTCATAATTTTCACGGAGCATATCACCGATGGTGCGCGGGGCTACCAGCCCAACGTCGATAAAGGGGGGCGGTTCGATGAAGCCAAACGCGATATTATACGCGCTGGTAACCATCAATGTATGGCCCTTGCGAATATTGGGGGAAATTGCGCTCATGTAGATGCGAGTCATGTCTTCATCGGGCACCGTCAGGATGATGATCTGCGCCTGACGGGTGGCGTTTGCCATTGTCGCCACCGTGAAGCCTTCACCCTGGGCTGTAACCTGTTCTTCATCGGTGCCACTTACGATGACATCCAGTTGACTATCCCGCAGATTATGCGCGATAGATCGTCCTAACGACTGATACCCGATCACGCTGATTACGCGACCGATCAACACATTGAGATCGGCGTCATCTTCATAGTAAATCATGCTCATAGGGTTTTTGTCCTCTTAAAGTTGCTTGTACCATACCGGGAGATCATACCCGTTACGTTGAAAGCCGAACCGCTGATATAACTCAAGACTGCGCTGGTTGCTGGCCTGTGTATTGACTGTTACGGTGTGAATGCGCCGTTGTAAGAATGTACGGATCAAATCACTCAGTAGGGCGGTTGCTACGCCGCGTCCCTGTGTTTCCAGCAGGACGGCGAGCCGTGCCAGGTGGCCGTTCTTCTGGTACCGTGTGCTGATCTGAAAGCCAACGATGTCTTGGTCGAGCATCGCCACCCGGCTAATGGCGGCTATCCGCCGGGCTTGCCGGATGTCATGCTCGGTGTTTTGCCAGGGTGGTTCAAACGCGATGTGATCGACCGCCGTCATCCGGGGGACGTCCACTTCTTCCGCCCGGCGTAGATATAAGCCGCTGGGCAGGCGGTGGTCGGGCAGGTTATCGCCACTGCGCCGTAATGTGATGATGTCTTCTAGATGTTCGAACCCTAATTCGGCGATATATTGATCCTGCCAGCGTTCGACCAGCAACCAGGCAACCTGGGTGATGGCGCGTTGTCGTAGCTCGGTCGTCAGGTCTTGCCATAGGGCCTGCAAGACGGGCACTGGCGGGCAATCAGCGGCGATGCCGACCAACCGTACCCAGGCGGTATGATCGGTCGGCTTACCGGCAGAGAGCAACCCGATGAGTTGGTCATCTTGCCATGCCAGGCGGGTGATCGCGTTGGCTGAGTTGATCCATATATCTGTCGCGTGCCAATCCAGGTGTGTTTGCACATGGCGGCTGTAGAACAACAAGTCAGAGACCTGACGGTATTGCTCTGGATGATAGCGGGTAATGCGATAATCGTTCACGAGCGGTTTCTAAGGCGTCTTTCTGCATAGCTGGCCGCGATCAAGTTAAATGTATTGCAGATGCGGTCATCCATCAACCGTGTTTGGATGCGCTCAGAAAGCTGATGCATTGTCTTGGCCGTTGTCAGCACGGTTGGCAGGCGAGAGACATAACGGAAGTCAATAATCTGGAAGAGCTTTTCTTGCGCCCAGGCACTAGGATTTTCCGCCCCCAGGTCATCCAGGACGAGCAAGGATGCATTGCGGATGGCGTTAAATCGCTGGTCGAACGAGGTCTTGGCATCCGGTCTATACGTCACCCGCAAAAAGTCCAGCAGATCCGGCACCGTCATAAACATAACATCATCGCCGATGGTGACGCGATAATGGGCGATGGCGGCGGCCAGATGGGTTTTGCCTGATCCATAGTGGCCTGTCAACAGGAACCAGCCGGCGGGTTTTTCTGCATAGCTACGGGCCGCATCCAGGACTCGGCTCAGGTTCCGTCGTTCTTCTGCGCTTTCTCTCCGCCCGATTTCGAATGTGTCGAAGCGCATATGCCGGTATACATCGAGCGAAGTCTGTATATCGGTGCGCTCGTTCTTGATGTGTGTGCGGTAATCAGGTGCGCTGATTTTGATGCGACTCATCATCTCAACGTCGAGCATTCGACTGCGAATACGTGGATCGAGCGTGTCAATATCAACGTTGGTTGTGATGACGGTCGGACTTCGTTCAACATAACGTTGGTTGAGCAATTGAAACAGTTTTTCCTGTGCCCAGGGGCTGGGGTTTTCCACACCGAGATCATCCAGGACGAGAACCTGAGCATTGCGGATGCGGTCGAAGGTCTCATCATAACCCAGTTCGGATGTCGGCCCGTAGGATGCCCGTAGATGATCGAGCAGGTCGGGCACGGTGATGAATAAGACGGTATCCCCGGCCTGTAGACGGGCGTTACCGATGGCGGCGGCCAGATGCGTCTTGCCGCACCCGTAGGCACCTTCGAGTAAGATCCAACCATGAGGATGATCCGCAAATTGACGTGCAACCCGGAGCGCGTGCTGTAGCGATGTTTGCTCTGAAGGCGTGTACTCTGTCAGATCAACCTGGAAGTTATGAAAGCCTTTATCTGCAAACGCGCTTAAGTTACTCAACCGCCGGACGCGCTCTTGCCAGTCTAAATCATGCTGTTGCTGGTTGTTCGGGCACCGGAACAGCTTGCCAAAGCGTGGGTCATCTACGGGTAGATCATACCGCAACAGGCCCAGGCCACCACAAAGGGGAGCTTGCCCGCAGATGCCACACTGGCCGTCAGGGTTAAGATTGTCCGATGTCTTCCCAGGTGAATTTGGGGCCATTGTCTTGTTTTTTTCTCTCGCTATCGGTTCGTCCTTCGGTCTGCCAACTCACCAGAATAGCGCGGGCATAACGCCAGCTACGCTTATTCATCTTCACCGCGATTTTGATCGCCTCTGTGATCCATTCGACCGGGAAAGTTGCTTCGGCGTCCTTGAGTTCCTCGGCGATCATCGGGGTGAGTGGCCCGATGTTTTGCTCATAGAGCGTGTAAATGTTGGGGCGTTCCGGCAAGATCTCAACCGGGCGATGAAGATCCCCCGGTTGCCAGTGGCCCGCTTCTACCTGGGCGATGCCCTTGCGCCCGCGTTCAGTGTTCAGGAAGTAGAGCGCGTGTGCTTCGCCATCCAGCGTGACTGGGGCGCATAGCAAAATGTGATGTGTGACGGCCCGGTTCAGGGCCGCGTCAAGGGTTTTGGTCGGGTCGGCTTCTGGCCGGGCGGTGCGCAATCCCTGCATCAGCGCGTCATAACGGGCGAAATCCTGCCGCAGTAAATACGGATAGGTCTGTTCCTTTTGCGGGAGTGCCCAGAAGCAGAACAACACGACTTGCATCTCTGCCAGATCATCGATGAGAGGTAATACATCATCGAAGAAACGCGCCGGGATCGCTGTCAGGGTCATCGACCCAGGTGGAAAACCGTTAAAGCTCGGTGATTGCGTCATCTACATATCCCCCAGGTCTACATGCCGTGTCACACCATCCAGGAACTTGGTCAACGATTGCTCGAAGTAGAGTGAGATCACGCCGGTGGGGCCGTTGCGATGCTTGGCGACCAGCACATCCGCTTGATTGGGAAATTCGGTCGCTTCATTGTAGACGGAATCCCGGTATAAAAACATAACAATGTCCGCGTCCTGCTCGATGCTGCCGGATTCACGCAGGTCACTTAAAACGGGCCGCTTATCCTGGCGTTGTTCCACAGCGCGTGAAAGCTGTGCGGCGGAAAACACCGGCACATTGAGTTCACGCGCCAGTTCTTTAAGTGCCCGGCTGATGAAACTGATCTCTTGCACGCGGTTGTTCTGGTAATTGCCCCCCGCGTTCATCAGTTGCAGATAATCCACAAAGATGATGTCGATGCCGAATTCGTGACGAAGTCGGCGGCATTTCGTCCGCATCTGCATGGGGTTTAACGCCGGAGTATCATCAATGAAGATCGGAAAGCGGCTCACACGTCCGGCGGCCTCGACAAAGCGTGTATACTCTTGCTGGTTGAGTTCACCCCGGCGCAATTTTTGCGTGCTGATGCCAGTTTCCATCGAGATCATCCGCTGGGTTAACTGGTCAACGCCCATTTCCATCGTGAAGATCGCCACGCGCACGTTAAGCCGGGCCATATTCACGGCGGTTGATAGCATGAAGCTGGTCTTGCCCATGCCGGGCCGCCCGGCGAAGATCAATAAGTCTGAACGTTGGAACCCGCCCAACAATGCATCCAGGTCACGGTAGCCAGATGGTGTACCCATCGCGGATTGATCGCTCTGCATCAAGTGTTCGATGCGGTCGAAGTAATCGTGGACGGCTTCGTTCATCGTGACGAAATCATTGCGCGTCTGTCTTTGTGTGACAGAGAATAGTTTCGCTTCGGCTTCCCCGACGACTTTTTCGACCGTCAGATCTTCCTGAGTTGCCAGGGCGCGGATCTCGTCGGCGGTTGCCATCAAGCGGCGGCGGATGGCAGTACGTTCTACGATGCGACCATAAAATTCTGCATGGACAGAGGTCGGCGTGTTTGCCATCAACTGCATCAGGTAAGCAGGCCCACCAATCTCGTTGAGGTAGCCCATCCCCTGGAGTTCCTGGGGGAGTGTGATGGTGTCAATCGCTTCGCGCCGGTCGTGTAGTTGCGTCATCGCCTGCCAGATGTATGAATGACGTAGCAGAAAGAAGTCTTCCTGTTTGAGGAATGAGGCGACCGTCAAAAAGCTATTTGGGTTAATCAGCACCGCACCGATGACGGCTTCTTCCGCCTCCTGGCTGAACGGTGCATCGGTGATGGTATTCACGGGGATTGCTCCATAAGAAAGCAAAACGGCGAGCGGGTGGCTTCACCGTTTTGACGGTATCGAATTCTGTATGAACCCGGCTTAGTTGTCGTCGTCTTCGTCCAGGTCGATGTCTAACGAGTTCACGAAGTCAGCAAACGCACTGAGTTCACCTTCTTCTACATCCTCCTCATTGTCGTCACTGCCCATCTTATCCTGGACGTCTTCATCTGGCTTGATGGCGGCGCGATCCATCACCTGCTGGTCGGCAAAGATCGGCACTTTGGCCCGCACAGCTAAGGCGATGGCATCGCTACTGCGTGAGTCGATTTCTTTCTGTTCGCCATCGACTTCAACCACGATGCGAGCGTAAAATACATCGTTCATCAATTCGCTGATGTAGACATGGACGACCCGCCCACCCAACTCGTCGATGACTGACTTTAATAGGTCATGCGTCATCGGACGCGAGGGTGTCTCTTCTTGCAATTCGCTTGTAATAGCGTCCGCTTCATACGGACCAATCCAGATCGGCAGGAGTCGATCACTGTTTGTATCCTTCAGGATGACAACTCGATGTTGAGACATCAAGCTGACGCGAATGCTATCTATAACTACCTCAATCATGACATATCCTTGGTGCGTAACGGACACCGCTTTTTGTTTACAATACCGTGTAATCTAATTGTGTGAGTATACCGAATGTGTGGTTATGCTCACAAACGAAACTGATAGATTCATCTTATCGGAAAATAGCCCAAATGTGTAGAGATGTCATCATTTTTTTAACTTTATTGCCTTCTTTAATCCTCTGGCGGCGGGATGACCAGTTCTTGACCAATCGATAATCGGTTCGGGTTACTCAGGTTATTGGCATTGATGATGGCCTGGATGGTGACATTATATCGTCTGGCGATGGCACCGAGCGTCTCGCCTGCCGCGACGACGTGAATGTTTTCCACCCCGGTGATGATACCTTGATCCTGGTCTTCTTCTTCGCCCTCCAACGGGACAGCCCCAGTCACACCACTGTTATCGTCGCCTGTTTCACCGGTGGGCGACGGTAGGGCGGTCGGGCCAGCGGTTTCTTCGGCATCGCAATCCGGGATAATCAACTCATCACCGGGCTGGATGAGTTCCGGCGTGATGTCCGGGTTGGCCTGGGTCATAGCATCGACGGTTGTGTCGTTGTTGATGGCGATACGGAAGAGGGTGTCTCCGCGTTGTACCACATAGATGCAGTTTTCATCGACTGGCGGTGTGGCCTCTACGGAATCAGGTTGGGTGAAGCCGTCGGTCGGTGTAATCAAGCCGGATGGCGTGTTGGTGGCATCCAGGCGGGGGGTGGGCGTGGTGATCGCACTCTGCCCACCGCCAGGGACGCCCGGCGTGATGACCGGCTGTGTCATGCTGACCAGTGGCGTCTCACTGACCATTGGCACGACATTGGTCGAGCCGGACGGCGTGCCGGTTTGGAAGAGCGGGGTCGATGTAAATACCGGGATCGCGGCGGCGGGGGTCTCGCTGGGGACGAAGGCGGTCGCCGTCGGTACATCGGCTGTGATTGTGGCGGTTGGTTCGGCCTCTGTTGGGCCAGCGGCTTGCGGCACGATGGGTGTCGAGGTGATGGCGACGATGGGCGGGGTCTCGGTCGGCGGTGGGCTGTCGGTGGCCGTTGCCGCATCGTCATCCGCCGGGACGGTGGGGGCATCCGTTGGGTCGGCAGGGATCACAGTCGCCGCTGAGTCATCCAGTTGTGCTTCGGAGACGACATCAATTGGTTCGCTGGCCTGCCGGGTACATGCCCCGGCGATCATCACCACAAATAGACTTGCTAGTATAAGACGTCGTAACGCCATAGAATTTTCTCCTCAGTCTTCCTCATGCCTCAGGATACATCCAACCACCAGGATTAGCAAAGGATCATTGGGCAATCGTGCGACAACCTGGCCCCGAATATGGTATGCTTGTGTCGTAACAAGTATTTAACCATAGAAAAATGGAAGGGACGGTTCGCGTGTCATCTGATAATCGACCGCGCGTACTGGTCGTTGATGACGACTCAGCTTTACAACGGTTGGTGGCAACCTTGTTAAAACGGGCCAATATGCAAGCACTCTCTGCCACGAATGCCGCCGAAGCGATGGATCATCTGCAACAGGATCCTCTGCCCGATATTGTTATCCTGGATATGATGTTGCCAGATGTCAGCGGTATGGATTTTCTGCGTCAGATGCGGCGGCAGTCGCAACTTGCCAAGCTCCCGGTGATTATCCTCTCCGCCCTGGCCGACCCCGATAAAATTCGTGAAGGGCTGGATGCCGGGGCCAACCGCTATTTGACGAAACCTTATCTTGCCAATAATTTAGTCACCACCATCCATGAACTTCTGCGTGCAAGCCGAGGATAACCTGCTATGACCGATGCTGAACTTACGATTCTCAGTCTATTGGCGGAAGGGCCGCGCTTCGGCCACGAAGTACAACGGCTGATTGATGAACGTGGCCTGCGGGAGTGGGTTTCGGTCGGTTTTTCGTCGGTCTATTACATCCTCAACCGGTTGGAAGGGCGTAACTTGCTGAGTAGTGAATTGCGCGTGAGTGACCGCCCGCCAGCGCGAAAATTCTACCGGCTGACGGAAGCCGGGCGGGGCGTGCTCCAGACGGCAGTGGCCGATCTGTTGCGGCAACCGCGCTCATTAGGCACCGGGTTTGAGCTAGGACTGGCGAATCTCGCTGTACTTAAGCCCCGTCAGGTCTATCAAGTTCTTCTGCAACACCGGGCTGACCTGGCACAACGGCTAGACGCGGTGCGGGCCTCCTGGGGGCGGCAAACCCAGGACGATACCCCGCCGGTTCACATTGATGCGCTTTACACGCATAGTATCGCGCTGATGGAAGCTGAGTTGGCATGGCTTGATGATTTTTTAGCCGATTGGAAGCGACGCTATCCGGCGGTCCTTGAACCTGATCCGTTGGCAAAGGTTGGTTCAGAATCTGGTAAACCCACCCGGCATCATCGGTATACTTCATCGCCAGATAAGATGATCCAGCGGTTGAAGCGTCTGCGCCCGAAGGATCCGCCCAGTTCGGAATAAGCTCATAGACCAGGAATCTGCCCTGATTGTAGGCTAAGCTCACCTGGAAGCCGGCGGCGCGAATGGCGTCTAACCAGGTGTCGAGATCCCGCTGACCATCGTCCGGGGCCAGAAAATACCGGGGGGCAGGGTCAGGATTACGGGGTGCATCCTGCCGCAGATCATCTGGTTCTGGATAATAGACTGATCGTTTATCCGTCCACGCCCCCAGATAATATCCCATCTCCCACCCCAGCCAACGATCATACAAAATCGCGCCGAGCGGTTTCGCGTTGAGCCAATCCGCCAGATGCAAATAATCATCCGGGTGTTCGGTGCGGAAGACATCAGCACGCGGATCGTGATAACCGGCCAGCCCTAGCACCAGAATCCCGGTGATGATCGCCCCATGTGTTACACGCCGGGATCCCCATAATTGTGTAATCCCGCGTGCGGCCAACAGACTTAAGGCCGGCACCAGTGGCAACAGGTAGCGGTCAAAGGTGTAGAACGCGCCGACCCAATGCACCAGGAAGAACCCGATGCAGAAGATCGCCAGGATCCAATTGGCGGCGCGACGTTGGCGCAGTGGTACCAGTGCCAGGCCGAGTAAAACGACCGTCATCACCGGAACACCGAGCAAGCTATCACCATGCTGGATCCATGTCGCCAACCGGTCGGGCCAATCCGCGACCGGGGCGAACGTCCGGCCCTGGCTAATGTTGACCGACCCCAATGTAAACAGGCTGGTCTCAGGTCTCAGGGCGTCCCACAGCACGATGCCGCCAAAGGTAATCCCCAGGCTGACCAGCAGACGCACCCCGGCCCGCCAGCCTAGCTTCCCCGTGCCGAGCAAGGCCAACGGCAGATAAAACGCGCCCTGGGGCTTCGCGCCGATGCTCAACGCCAGGAAGACCCCGGCCCAGCCAGGATGCCCCCGCACCGCCGCCATCACACCGGCCAGCATCAACACCAGCATCAACATGTCGGTGAAGGCCGACCCGGCATAAGCGGCGTTGAATGGGGCGACAGCCATCAACAGCGCGGCGACCAGCGCGACAGACTCTCGACGGTAAAGGGTTTGCGCCAGCCCATAGACCAGCGCGACAGCCAGCACCCCGGCGAACACATTAGGTAGCTTGGCCGCGACTTCGCCAACGCGGATCGGCACATCAATGACATTCTGCGGGGTGATGCGGGCCGCGAAGAAGTGCTGGCCGAGTGCGTTCGCGTAGATGCTGACCGGCGGCTTATCCAGCGGGCCATCCAGCATCCACGCGCCAAAGACCGCCGCGTTCCGCCCATAGGTGCTATAGAGTGCTTCATCGGAGTGAAAGCGTACATCCGCCGTCGCTGTCTGGGCGAAGCTCCACAGGGCGATACAGAGGATAAGATAGATCAGCCGCTTACGTCGTCTCATAAGTCGGCTATAATAGCGGGAATTGAGACGATAACAAGCGGAAAAATCGGATGAAATTTTCCACGATTGACGGTGTCGTGTTAGACATGGACGGGGTGTTATGGCGGAGCAATGACCCGCTCCCGGCATTAGAAGAATTGTTCGCATGGCTGGCAGAAGCCGAGATTCCGTATGCACTGGCGACCAACAACAGCGGCAAGACCCCGGTAGATTACATCGAGAAATTGGCGTTGATGAACGTCCCGGATGTGCCTGCCGGGCGGATCATCACCTCTGGCATCGCGACTGCATCTTACATGCAAGAACGATACCCCCCAGGGACGCGGGTGCTGGTGTTCGGTATGCCGGGGTTGAAGTCGATCATCACGGAGGCCGGGTACGACCTGGTGAGCGATGATCCGCCGGCTGTCGTCGTTGTGGGCATCAACTTTGACCTGACCTATGCCGATCTGCGTGAGGCATCGCTGGCGATCCGGGCCGGGGCGGATTTCATCGGTACCAACCCGGATAAGACGTTCCCCACGCCACGCGGGTTAGTCCCTGGGGCGGGGAGTTTGATCCGGGCGATTGAGACGGCGACCGATGTCGAGCCGGTCATCATCGGCAAGCCACAAGAGCCGATGTTCCGCGCCGCCTTACAGATTACCGGCACTGCGCCGGAGCGAACGCTTATGGTGGGTGACCGGCTGAACACCGACATCCTGGGGGCGCAGGCGGTGGGGATGCCGACCGCGCTCTTGCTCACCGGGGTGACGACGCCCGAAGAACTGGCTTCATCTGACGCGGAAGCTTACCCGGATGTCGCTTATGAAGGTCTGCCGGAACTGCTCAAGGCATGGGCCGGTGATCAGTGGTACTTACACAAGCTGAAGGTTAAGAAGGGCATGGCATGAACCGGCGTAATTTCCTCAAGTTGATGGCGATGGCACCGGCGGGGCTAATCCTGCCGCGCTGGTACCAGACGCCGCCGCATACCCCGTATGAAGAATGGGCTGACCTGGAAGCACAGATTTTGAACCGGCTGGAAGACGAGCAAATGGGCTTTGAACTGCGCCGCATCCAACTGGAGACCGGTCGTACAGATTTCCGCATCATGCATAATGCCTATCGCCGCTATCCGGTCGCCAGTTGCTTTAAGGTACTGGCGGTCTTTTATTATCTCCTGCTCATCCCGCAGGATGACTGGGAAACCGACGAAGACTCCGCGGCTTATCGGGTCGCGGTCTATAGCAATAACCCGATGACCGGCGATTTGATCGCGGCGGGTGGGGAGTACTGGCCGTCACGCGGCAATAGCATCCAGAAGTTCAACGAATTCTGCAATTTGATGTTGCTGATGCAAAATGGCATCCGGGATTGGGATTGGCCGGGTAGCCCGACGTATGGCGAGAATGATCCGACCTTTGCGCCCTCGTTAGAGCGGGCGGTGCGGCATGACGGCGAAGATCATTTGATGGATAACGTCTTTTATGCGGCAGATCTAGCGGAAATCTGGGCGCGGATGACCCTGCCAGAGCCGGTGATAGGGGAGCCACAGGGCCGGGCGGCGGCGGAGAAAATCCTGGAGTTGTTCGCCATCCCCGCAGAAGAATATGAATCACCGATTGAACGGGCCTGGGGGACATACATCGGTAAAGACGGTGTGATCCCCGACACTGAGATCGGGCGCGTCACCAATGACGCCGGGATCGTCACCGTGAACGATGTGCAGTACACCGTCGCCGCGATGTATGCCGGAGGAGAGTACCGGTTTGTCGAGATCTTGCGCGGGATCCTGGAAGACGTCGAAGCGTTTGAGGAAAGCCGCGCATGACTTGGTTGATCGTGGCCGGGTTGGTCGTCCTGCTGGCCGTTGGTGCCTTTGCGCTGTGGCAGACGCGGCAGGCAGGGCCGCCAGCCCCACAAACGGCTGACGACATCGTTTTGCGTGACGATTGGGTGCGCCTCACCATCCGGGCGGAGCGTGACACCAACCCGGAAAAAGATTGGGTCAATGTGCGTGTGCAAGCCTTCGGCGCAGACGAACGGCAGGCGCAGTATGCGGTGGCCTTCGAGCGGTGGCCGCGTGCGACCATGCAAGCCTTCGAAGACCGGCTAACGGCTGGCGGGTGGAGCAAAAACGCCGAGGGCACCTCCGACCGGCTCTCGCCCGCCTTCCAACGTATGGATCGCTTCGTGGTCTACGGGCGGGAAAGTTGAACCTCCACTCGTAACATCTTCGCCGCGAAATCTGCCGCTTGAGTATCCTTCATGCGCGGGTAGAGTTTCTGCAAATCGTGCCGCAGGGCGTCCGGATCTTGATCCGGGTAGGGTGTGGCGACTCCCTCTACCGGCTGGCCCTTGAGAGTTAATGTGACGGGTGCGCCGTCAATTAAGTTCTTCCACCAGACGCGCTCTCGCAGGGTGAAAAATGTCACCGTGTCGTCGTTTTGCTGATATTGAACAGGGGTGGTGTAGACCTTGCCGCTTTTGCGCCCGGTAAACGTAATCAGCATGATGCCACCACTCGCGAAAAAGTGTAGTGGTGAGCGCAGGAGTGGCTTCATCACCGCATTGGCGATCTTGTTCAAAGTCTTACGCATCAGATCATCCTCCCTTTTTTTATCACCATACTGTCGGGATCAGTGGGTGGCATAGTGACAGGTGACCTGATTTTCCCTGCCGGGTATCAGAAATCGCCGGCGGCGTTATGTGCGGCGCGGATTGGCTCCGGCAGGCGATATTTGGGAGTCACACGTAAGGTAATCTCGACTGCGCTGGGAATATCAAGCCGGTGGCCGGGTGAAATGTACACCGGTTTGACGTTCGTCCGGGTACGCAGGATAACGCCCAGGTTTTCGCCTTTGTAGGTCAACGGGCTGGCGGAGCCTTTAGCGGTATCTGGCTCTATGTAATCACCGACGAGATGATTTTTGCCACAACCAATCGTCGGGCGATCCAACCACAAACCCATATGAGCCGCGATGCCCAACTTGCGCGGATGAATCCGCCCCATGCCATCGAAGATGAACACATCAGGCTGATGCCGGAGCTTGTGAAATGCATCGACCAACACCGGCCCTTCACGGAAGCTGAGTAGCCCAGGAATGTAGGGAAACGGAGTCGGCATGCGGGCTGTGACTGTTTCCAGCACGGTGAGATCCGGGTAACGCAAGACTACGACCGCCGCCCGCGAGATATTGTCTTTGACGCTGACATCAACCCCGGCGACTGTCGAAATCGATTCGACCGCTAACGGTTGATCGTGGATAACCTGACCGGCTAATTCCTGCTGGATGGCTATCGCCGCTTGTGGGGTCACATCCCAATCATGAAGCGCGTGGACGTTCATCGAAATTATCTTTCTCTTCAGGCTTGATTCAAAAGAGGCGACCCCGATGGATCGCCTCTGTTCAGTGTTACAAGGTTACGAGAAATGCACTGGCCGGGGGTGATTAATCCGCACTGCCAGAAACACTCGGCGTCTTGGTGCTCATCTGGTGCATGCCACTGCCGTTATCACGCTGACGGTTGGCCGCTTCTTCTTCCTTACCGAAGCGGATGATGTCGCCGCTATCGGTAATCGCCTCGACGGCCAGGCCCAGGCTTTGTAATTCCTTCACCAGCACCCGGAAGCTCGTCGGGATGCCCGGTTCTTCAATCGGGTCACCCTTGACGATGGCTTCATAGGTCTTCACACGGCCTTGCACATCGTCAGATTTGACGGTGAGCATCTCTTGCAGAGTATAGGCCGCGCCGTAGGCTTCCAACGCCCACACTTCCATCTCGCCGAAGCGTTGGCCGCCGAATTGTGCCTTACCACCAAGTGGCTGTTGTGTGACCAGCGAGTACGGCCCGGTCGAACGGGCGTGAACCTTGTCTTCAACCAGGTGCGCCAGCTTCAGCATGTGGACGTAGCCGACCGCGACTGCGTTGTCGAACGGTTCTCCGGTGCGGCCATCATATAGCCGTTGCTTGCCGTAAAGCGGATTTGGCACACCAACTTTGAACATCACACGGTCTGCAATTTCCTGAATCTCGCGCAGATCAATATCTGCCGGGATTTCGGTCTCCGGGTCATGCTTGGTCACCCACAGCCGGTACAGAGCTTCAATCGCGTTGTGATCGCGCCGGCTCCGTTCTTCGACACTCAAGCCGGGGGTGCTGTACATGATTATATCGTTCGGGTCAAAGCCGTTTTCTCTCAACCACTCGTTGAGCACAGCCCGCCGGGCATAAATGCGGTCGGTGATGAGCAGATCCGTGTCATAATCTTCCTGGTTCTTCAGCCACTCATGGATGTAGAGGCGGCGCACTTCGTCGTCGTCTTCCAGGTCTTCATAATCGTAATCAAAGCCCTGGATCCACTCGAAGGCGCGGTTGCTGATGATGCGCCAGGCTTCATCGATCATCCAGGCCCGGCCCAGGTCAGCGCGGATTTCAAGCTCTTTCGCGCCGTCGAAAACCGGCGTCACCGCCCGGAAGCCGAGCCGATCTGCCGCCCAACCGACGTGCAGTTCAAGCACCTGGCCGATGTTCATACGGCCCGGCACACCAGTAGGGTTCAGGATGATCTCGACGGGGCGACCGTCTTCCAGGTAGGGCATGTCTTCGATGGCGACGATCCGCGAGATCACGCCTTTGTTTCCATGACGCCCGGCCATCTTATCACCCACCGTCAGTTTGCGTCGTTGCGCCACGCTGACTCGCACCATCTTTTCTACCCCGGCGGGCAGGTCACGGTGTTCTTCACGGGTGAAGGTCTTGACGTCTACGACCTTGCCGCGATCACCATGCGGCAGGCGTAGTGAGCTATCTTTTACCTCACGCGCCTGCTCACCGAAGATAGCACGGAGTAATTTTTCTTCCGGGCTGAGTTCTTTTTCGCCCTTGGGCGTGATCTTGCCGACTAGAATATCATTCGGGCCGACTTCCGCACCCACGCGCACAATCCCGAATTCGTCCAGGTCTTTCAGTGCGTCTTCACCCACATTCGGGATGTCGTAGGTGATCTCTTCTGGGCCGAGCTTGGTATCGCGTGCTTCGACTTCGTGCTTTTCGATGTGAATGCTCGTGAACTTATCGTTACGGAGCATATCCTCACTGATGAGTAGCGCGTCTTCATAATTGCCGCCATCCCAGGAGATGAAGGCCGCCAGCACGTCCTGGCCCAGGGCCAGATGCCCGTGAAACGTAGACGAGCTATCTGCGATGATTTGTCCATGCTCGACGAAATCACCCTTATGTACAATGGGCCGCTGGTCGATGCAGGTTGATTGATTACTCCGGTCGTACTTCCGCAGGCGATAGACGCGCTCTTCGCCATCTTCTGTACGGATGACGATACGCTCACTCTGTACACTGATGACCTCACCAGAGACATCACTGACCAGCACCTGACCGCTATCATAGGCGGCCTGCGTCTCCATGCCGGTGTTGATGCGTGAGACATCCGGGCGGAGCAGAGGAACGGCCTGTCTCTGCATGTTGGATCCCATCAGCGCACGGTTGGCGTCGTCATGTTCCAGGAACGGGATCAACGCCGCGCTGATGCCCACGATCTGGCGCGGGGCGACGTCCATATAATCGACCCGTTGGGCCGGGATCATGGTGAAGTGCTGTTGGTGACGGGATGAAACCCGTTTCGGGATGATTTGCTGGCGTTCGTCCATCGGCGTGTTGGCCTGGGCGATGACGTAGTGATCTTCCGCATCCGCAGAGAGATACACGGTCTCCGGCGTGACGAACGGCACGACCGGCACCTTCTGGATGCCTGCATCGGCCAATTTTTGCGCCAGATCTTTCGTCACGACCTCACCTTCTTCTGCGATGATGTTCTCGTCGTCGTCCTCGATGTCATCGCGCAGGGCACGCCCGATGATTTCGGGATCATCCGGCGTGAGGAACTTCTGTACCCGGCGTAGGGGTGTCTCGATAAAGCCGTACTCGTTGACACGAGCATAACTTGCCAGGCGACCGATCAGGCCGATGTTAGGGCCTTCCGGCGTCTCGATGGGGCAGATGCGCCCGTAGTGGCTGTGATGCACGTCACGCACATCAAAGCCCGCCCGTTCCCGCCGCAGACCACCAGGGCCGAGCGCGGATAGGGTGCGCTTGTGTGTCAGTTCTGCCAGGGGGTTCGTCTGCTCCATGAATTGTGACAACTGCGACGACCCGAAGAACTCACGGATGGCGGCGACGACCGGGCGGATATTGACCAGGTTAACCGGCGTGAGGTTGTCGGTCTCACGGATAGACATCCGCTCTTTGACGACGCGCTCGGTGCGGCGCAGGCCGATGCGGAGCTTGTTCATAATCAACTCGCCGACGGTCTTCACGCGCCGGTTGCCCAGGTGGTCGATGTCATCCGGGCCGATGATGTCGTTGTTGATGAGAACCATGCGCTCGACCAGTTTAATAACATCAACCTTGGTCACGGTACGGTTTTTACGCGGGACGATCTGGTCGATCCCTAAACGTTGATTGAGCTTATAACGTCCTACCCGTTCCAGGTCATAACGCCGTTGGTCGAACAACTGGCTTTCGAGGTATTCACGGGCGTTATCCAGCGTCGGCGGATCACCCGGACGCATCTTCTTGTAGAATTCGATCAACGCGGCCTGGGCAATGGTTTGCTCTTTTTTAAGTTCCCATTTGGGTTCTTGTTCGATGGTTGTCGCAATGTAAGGGATGTTACCAGCGTCTGCTTCGGCATAAAGGGCCAGCAGTTCTTCGTCTTCACCTGTCTTGATGGGGGAGCTACTCTCAGGCATGCCATCATCGACCGCCGCCAGTGCCCGTAGGAGCACCGTCACCGGGACGGTCCGCTTGCGGTTGAATTTGATGGTCAGATAATGGTTCTTGCGAGTCTCGAATTCCATCCACGCGCCACGATCAGGGATCAGCTTGGCATTTGCCATCAAACGGCCTGTGGTGCGATCTTCGTCTGCATCGAAGTACACACCAGGGGAGCGGATCAACTGGCTAACGACAACGCGCTCAGTCCCGTTGATAATGAACGTTCCCTTCTCCGTCATGAGTGGGAAATCCCCCATGAAAATGTCGGAGATGACAACTTCATCGCCAGCTTCCCGGTTGACCAGGGCAACCCGCAAATAGAGCGGGGCGGCGTAGGACATATCACGTTCCAGGCACAATTCTTTGTCATACTTCGGTTCTTCGAACCAGTATGTCAGGCCGAATTGTTTGGCTTCTGGGCTGGAGCCGGGTAAATACAGTAAGAGATTGCCGTTAAAGCTTTCAATGGGGCTAATTTCATCGAATAGCTCGGTCAGCCCTTCTTCGATGAACCAATTGAACGATTGTAACTGGACTTCAATCAACGATGGCAGTGATTGAACGTCAGTGGTACGGGCATAGTTCTTGATTCGGGTGTTATCCAATGCGCCGCTCCTTATGAAGAATAGCAAACATACGAAAATCGAGCGACTGAATTAATCGCTCTCTGGCATCGTTTGGAGTCGTGTTTTTGTGTCATCCCATGTTCGTTGATGAAGATCTCTTAGGAATCAATAGAGGCACGGGAAACCATAGTATAGTAGATGGTTCCCCGTCTGTCAAGTCGCCTACATTATAGCGCACTTTTGGCGTTAGGCAAGTATTTCGACGGGTTGGCCGTCCTCCTGATTGTCTTTGCGGCGGGCGATCCACATAATACCGGCCAAGATCGCGGCGGTGATGGTGGCGATGTGTACCCGTGCTGGTACTGCTCGAAGCCGGTGTACCATCCCAGGGGCCTCATCCATTAGGTCATCCCGCAAGGCAACCAGGAACCGGGCGGATGGCTCTTGCGGCGTCAGGCTATCGTGGAGCTGGCCGACCAGCCACACATAATCTTGCAAATGATCTTCCGGCACATCCGGGGTTTCGCCCGCCAGCACCGCACGGGTGATGGCATCCAGGCGATTCTGGATTTGTACTTGAGACGTTGACATCTAACCTTCTTTCCTGTCTTTGCCCATGATGGATTGCATCTGTAGATCATCCCGCAGGGCGAGTAACGTTCGATGATAGAGTGATTTGATCGCACCTTCGGTGCGGCCCATGATAGTGCCGATCTCTGCATTTGAAAGATGCTCGACAAACTTAAGCACCAGCAGTTGCTGGCGTTCTTCCGGCAGGCGACCGATGGCGGCCATCAGTTGCTCACGCTCCTCGTTGTCTTCGGCCCGGCGGTCTGGGGCGTCACTGCGCATGGTGGAAGCGACAAATTCATCCAGCGGGATGATCTTCTTGCGGCTTCGGTCGCGGTGGAAGTTCGCCACCAGGTTATGTGCGATGCGATACAGCCACGCCTGGAAGGGCACGCCTTTATCTTCATATCTAGGGATATGCGACATAGCCCGATAAAATACGCGGGCGGTCAGGTCTTCGGCGTCGTGCTGGTTGCTGGTGCGGTAATAGATGTAATTGTAGATCTTTTTGACATACCGCTCGTAGATTTCGCCAAAGGCGTCCTTGTCGGTCTTGGCACGTTCTACCAATTCCGGCTCGTCCATGTCACTGTAATTCGGTTTGTTGGGTTTGCGGTTAAATATGTTCATCATACCCCTGATAACCCACTATTCTGGCTGACGTTACGCGCTTCTCATCTTTGGTCAAGGATTCCCGCCCCTCGCGTAGAGTCTCTCCACCGCCTATAATATGCGCTATTATATCGATCACTTCGGGGACACATTTCATGTCGAAACCGCTCAATTTTCAACAGGTCATCTTGAAATTACATCAGTTCTGGGCCGACCAGGGCTGTGTGATCTGGGAGCCGTATAACGTGCAGGTGGGCGCGGGCACCAATAACCCGGCGACTTTGCTTCGTGTGCTAGGGCCGGAACCCTGGCGCGTCGCTTACGTCGAGCCGACCGTCCGCCCGGATGATGGCCGCTTTGGGGAAAATCCGAACCGGATGCAGAAGTATTATCAGTATCAGGTTATCCTCAAGCCGGATCCTGGCAATCCCCAGGAATTGTATTTGCAGTCATTAGAGGCCCTGGGCATCGACCCGCGCCAGCATGACATCCGTTTTGTAGAGGACAACTGGGAATCGCCAGCGTTAGGAGCCTGGGGCCTGGGTTGGGAGGTCTGGCTGGACGGGCAGGAGATCACACAGTTTACTTACTTCCAGCAGGCGGGTGGCCTGGAACTCGACCCGGTTTCAGTCGAGATCACCTATGGCGTCGAGCGTATCGTATTGGCCTTGCAGAATAAAAACTCCGCCTGGGAGATCGACTGGATGCCCGGTTTGACGTACCACGATATGATGTTCAACGAAGAAGTCGAACACTGTCGTTATTATTTTGACATTGCCGACGTGGACGCGCTGAAAAATGTGTACGATACGTATGAGGGCGAATACATCCGTGCGCTGGAAGGGGACGCGCTCATTTCTGCCTATGATTACGTCATCAAGTGTAGTCACCTGTTCAACGTGTTGGATACACGCGGCGCAATCGGTGTGACGGAACGGGCCAGTTACTTCCGCCGGATGCGCGATATGACGCGCAATGTCGCTAAGACTTACGTGCAAAAGCGTGAAGAACTTGGCTTTCCGCTGATGAACCTCAGCCAGCAATGGCAGGCGACCGCGCAACCGGAGGATGTGCCCCAACAAATCGTCTACCAGGATCCGCCGGATCAAGCGGCAGATCTTCTGCTGGAAATCGGCGTGGAAGAATTGCCGGCTGATGACGTCAATTCTGCGTTGGCCCAACTCCGTGACCGGATGCTCGAATTGCTCGATGACCTGCGTTTGCCACACGATGCCGTGCAGGTCTATGCCACACCCCGCCGCTTGATCGTCCATGTGGTGAAGCTAGCGGCCGGACAGACTGATGTCGAACTGGAACATCGCGGCCCGCCCGCCAATCGTGCTTTTGACGCCGACGGCAAACCGACCAAAGCGGCGGAAGGCTTCGCACGCGGCAAGGGTGTCGCTGTGTCGGATCTCGTCGTGAAGGCGATTGACGATGGCGAATATGTGGTTGCCAACGTCAAAGAAGACGGGCAACCGGCCATCGCGGTGTTAGAGTCGGCCATCCCGGAGATGATCGAGACGATCAAGTTTGGTAAGTCGATCCGCTGGAACGCTAGCGGCGTGACTTTCTCCCGCCCGATCCGTTGGATACTGGCGATCTTCGGCGGGGCGATCATCCCGTTTGAATACGCGGGTATCGCCAGTGGCAACTTGACGCACGGTCTGCGGGCTTATGGCTCTCTGCCGGTGGCGGTTGGTTCGGCGGCGGATTACTTCGACACGATGGAAGATCAGGGCATCATCGTGGATTATGCCGAACGGCGGCGGGCCATCGTGGAGCAAATCACCCAGTTGGCCGATGCGGTTGAGGGACACATTCCAGACGATCCCGATCTGTTGGATGAGGTGATTAATCTGGTAGAGGCTCCTACCGCGCTACGGGGCGTGTTTGAGGAAAAATACCTGGAACTACCGCGTGATGTGTTGATTACCGTCATGCGCAAGCACCAGCGGTACTTCCCGGTGGAAGGCCGAGACGGAAAACTACTGCCCTATTTCATCACAGTGCGGAACGGTGACGACCAACACCTGGATATGGTTCAACATGGCAACGAGCATGTGATCCGGGCGCGTTTTTCCGACGCGGAATTCTTCTACACTGATGATCGCAAACATCCGCTGGAGAGCTTTTTGCCCCGGCTGGCAACGCTGACGTTCCAGGAGCAATTAGGCAGTATGTTGGACAAAAATAAGCGGGTGGCGGAAAGTGTCTCTGGCCTGGGGGATCTGTTCGGGGTTGATGCGACTCAGATTGGCATCGCACAGCGGGCCGCCGCCATCGCCAAAGCAGATCTGGCGACCAGTATGGTCGTCGAGATGACCAGCCTGCAAGGGGCGATGGGCCGGGAATACGCCCGGCTGGAAGGTTACCCGGACGACGTGGCCGACGCCATCTTTGCGCACTGGCTCCCGCGTAACAGTGGCGACCGCCTGCCGCAGAGTGGGGCCGGGGTGACACTGGCCCTGGCCGACCGGCTGGATAGCCTGGTGGGATTGTTCGCGGTGGGTTTGGCCCCCCGGTCAACGGCAGATCCGTATGGATTACGGCGGGCCGCCCTGGGTATCATCGAGATCATGACGACGCATGAGATTGACGCGGATTTAACGCAGTCGGTCGCCCTGGTCGCCCTGGGCCAGCCGGTCGAGGTCGATGCACAGGCCCGCGCTGATGTGCTGGCTTTCATCGCCGGGCGGTTGCAAGTCTGGTTAGGCGAGCAGGGCATCGCGCCGGATGTCATCAAGGCGGTGCTGGCAGAGCAAAGCACCAATCCCTACCGCGCCTTGATCGGTTGTCGTGAACTCACGACCTGGATCGGGCGTGAGGACTGGGAAGCCGTGCTGGATAGCTTCGCCCGGTGTGTACGCATCACACGGAATGAGGACGAACGATACACCGTTGATCCGCAACTGTTCGAACAACAAGAGGAACATGATCTGTATACGGCGTACCAAACGGCCAGCGAAAAGCTCCCGGCGGCGGGCAATGTCGATGCCTTCTTGCAAGCTTTCGCGCCAATGGTGCCAACGGTGACGGCTTACTTCGGCACGGGCAAAGGGGATGGTGTGCTGGTCAACGCGGAAGACCCGGCCATTCGTCAGAACCGGATCGGTCTGTTACAGGCTATCAGCGCGATGCAAACGGGCCGCGCTGACCTGAGCGAACTTAGCGGCTTCTAGCAGGCACGCGGCAGGGGTGGTGGTCGTCCATCCCTGCCGTTTACATCCACCAAAGCCCGCCCTGATGCCTTGTGACCGATAATTTCAAACGATTTTCTGATACTTCTTCTGTTGCACAGGGAAACAATCGTTCTTATAATACAT
>DAOTTZ010000114.1:0-3211 GCA_034437535.1 Anaerolineae bacterium
TCCGCTGAAAGAACTCAATATGACCCGAAAAACGTGGGTCATAGAGGTTCAAAGTGGTGTGATAACGGGTCAAATTTTCGGCAAAATGACCTTTTTTCAGTAGAGTCATCATATTACAAAACATACCGGCGTGGGGGATTGCTTGCCGGAATACTGTTCCTGCTATTGTTGCTGATTCCGGCAGCCACCGCGCAGACTGCGCCCGTTGATGAAAATCAGACTTACATACTCGATTTCAGCATGTTGCCTGCCAGTGATTACAATAATCCACTCAACGGTGTTTATCTCGTCGCGCCGAACGGGTCGGGCAGCCTGCCCGCTCAACTGAGTTATTATTATCGTCCGGGTGGTCCAACAGAAAATCTGAGCAATAACGCCACTGCTGCGACACCCGGCGGCCAACCACTGGGCGATAGCGCCTGGCAATCCACCCCTCGGCCTGCAAACGATGGCAAAGTCGAAATTCTCATTCATCCGGATGAAATTTTCGGACGCACAGACAACTATTATACCCTGAGTGATATCCAGAACCTCTCATGGTACACGCATAAACCCAATGCGTTTAATAGCCCAGACTGGTATATCAATATCTGGCTGGATGCCAGCGGCGACGCCGCAACAGATGCCAGTAGCAATAATATCGCATTTTTATCCGGTGAGCCGTACTGGTCTAACCCGAACGGTGGCACCTATGCCACGAACACCTAGATGCAGTGGACAGCCGACCAGACCGCAGGCGGCGAGTTTGAAATTAACTTCCATGAACCGGGCTACGCCTGTACAAACTTTGGACCGGGTAGCTCAGTGCTACCAGGCCTGCATGAACTGGTTACCGGTAACTATACATGGCAGGGCGTGCCGGGAAATAATTTTTTGCCCGGTTGTAATGCAGTTTCTGATCCTGTGAATACGACCATCAACTATGCAAATATGCCCATTTATGGAATCTCGATCGCCACAGGCAATCCCTGGACGGGTCCATTCCAGGGCTATGTGGATGACCTGGTTATTGAACTGAACAACAACGGTGCAACAGACACCCTGGTCGTCGATTTTGAAGCCGAGCCGTTGCTGAACGCGCCTCTCATCGAGAAAACCTTCGCGCCTAACCCGATTACACCGGGCGCTGTCTCGACGCTGACATTCATACTGAACAATCCCAACAATACGCCGCTTTCCGGCCTGGCGTTCACCGATAATTTCCCGGCTGGCCTCTCAGTCGGCACACCGGCGAATGTCACAAATACCTGTGCCGGTGACGTGACGGCTGTCGATGGCGGCACATCGGTCAGCCTCAGCGGGGGCTATCTGGCTGAAAGTGCGTCCTGCACGATTTCAGTCGATACCACCGCCGCCGCAACCGGCGATTACATCAATACGACCGGCGAACTGACCACCAGTACGCAGCGACAGTTCTTTGAGGTCGGCAATACCGCCAGTGATACGCTGACAGTTGCCACTGTGAATCCGGTTTACAGCAGTGCCCCGGCTCCGGGCAGCACGATAGACCTCAGCGGCACAGCGGCGACCAACCCGCAGAGTGCCACCATCGACGTAAGCAACATCGGTGTCCCGAACAGCCTGCTGGATGTCTCGCAGGTTAGCATCACCGCCGGGTACAACGTGACAGGTCTGCCCATTAATGGCCTGACTCCAGAAGATGCCCCGGTGACACTGATGGTCAGCTGTGATGTCCCCCAGGCTGCCGGAACGCTCGTTGTTCAGACGAACGAAATCGACGCGCCACAGTACATCTACAATCTCATCTGTGACGATACCACCCCGCTGCCGATTTATGACAGCGTCCCGG
Source organism: Anaerolineae bacterium (assembly GCA_034437535.1). Taxonomy (GTDB): domain Bacteria; phylum Chloroflexota; class Anaerolineae; order Aggregatilineales; family Phototrophicaceae; genus J038. Next base: position 1,811 of record DAOTTZ010000114.1, read on the forward strand.
CTCCGGGCAGCACGATAGACCTCAGCGGCACAGCGGCGACCAACCCACAGAGTGCCACCATTGACGTAAGCAACATCGGTGACCCGAACAGCCTGCTGGATGTCTCGCAGGTTAGCATCACCGCCGGATACAACGTGACAGGTCTGCCCATTAATGGCCTGACTCCAGAAGATGCCCCGGTGACACTGACGGTCAGCTGTGATGTCCCCCAGGCTGCCGGAACGCTCGTCGTTCAGACGAACGAAATCGACGCGCCGCAGTACACGTATAACCTGCTCTGTGACGATACAACCGTTATTCCCACGCCAGAACCCACCGAACCGCCCCCGTCGGATGGTGGCGACCCCGGCGATACAGGCCGTGATACGAGTACCGTGACCGACCCACTGGCGACTGTTCAGAAGTTGCCGACAACTGGTGAGACACCTATCTGGCGCACGCCGCTTATCTTGGTGATTGCTATGGGGACATTGCTCAGTCTAATGGGTGGGGTGTGGGTGCTCCGCCGCCGCTGGATGTAGCTACGTCTGATACCTGCAAGAGCCATCACACCGATGGCTCTTGTTCGTTCTCGTTAACGCCTGTCACGCTGCTATAATTCCCCGGCCACTAGCTCACAAGATTGAGCACCAAGAACCCCGCCGCGCCCAGGTTGCCGATGCCTAGAAGTATCAATAATGGAATTAAGATGACGGGGTCTTACTCATCAATACCGGGGGAGCGTGTCGGCTTGATCTCAATAGGAATCATGCTGTAATAATCTGCCGCTGGCGCATCATCATAGTCTTCATCCCCCAAAAAGCCCGCTTCGAGGTCATCAAGTTGTGGCTCATCTTCTTGATCGAAGAACACCGGCTCTTCTACAAACGAAACCGGCTCCGCAACATCTTGCTCAAAGCTCTCGAATTCCTCATCGAAATCAACTGTCGATGTGTCTTAAACGGCAGGTGGGGGATCGTCTACGGCGATTTCTTCCGCGCCGAAGGGGTCATCATCGGAAAAATCGTCAGAAAACATTGCGTCAGCGAAGTCTGTCTCGTAACCGGTTTGATAATCGCTGCTTACAGTCGCATACGATCCGGTATCGGTGACCTCTTCCTCTACAGGGGTGGAAGTATCAAGTCCCAAGTCGAGATCGTCCATAAAACCACTGGTATCCGCGTCAATATCGCCAAATTCGCTAGGATCAACGCCTTCAAATGGCGATGATGCCTTTAACCAAACAAAAAGATAAGGAAAACCCCATGATTCGTTATATTGCACGTTTCACGCTATTGATGTTGTCAGTTCGTCTTATCCTCGGCGTACTGAGCGCACAGGACCAGGACACCATCACGTTTGAGTTAGTGGAAGAATCGGTAGTCCAAAACGGTGTCAGCGGCGATTGGGACTCGCTCCATA
>DAOTTZ010000115.1:0-39140 GCA_034437535.1 Anaerolineae bacterium
CATCGAGGTGTTCTACAATCGCCAGCGGCTACATTCGGGCATTGGCTATGCCGCCCCGGTCAGCCATACCGCCTGAGCAGTTGTTACTCTAAAAAACTGGGGGTAGACCACCTACACTAACAAACAGTTTTGTAGAAGGAACTACACAAGCAGATTGTGTCGGTCGTCCTTTGACCGATCCGCCGTCTTACACAATTGCCGACTCGCTCTCCGCTTTAGATGTCTTGGCACCCTCTTTTCCATATGAGATCAGAGAACCCGCAAAGGAACAAATTATCTTAAGCGATGGATCGCGAGTTTTTACCTTCTATGATGAGATGCGACGCTCGGTTTTTATTCGGCTTTTGACTACAAACAATGAAATAGTGGCTATTGAACCGCCACCTGATGTGCGCTGGTGGGGAAATTCTCATGAAGTTCGTCCAGGAGTTTTCCATGTCATTGGGTATGGTACGTCTTCAAATAATGGGAAACTCTTTGTTGCTGAAATAACATGGCAAAATCAGCAACTTTCTTCAACACTTCTGCGTGAGCTACCATTTGGTTTTAATTTTTCAGGATGGGACCGCTATCAATATATCATTTCACCAGATGGCCGCTATATTTCCTATCAATATTACGATAGTGGAAGCACCAACAGTTTCATTTATGATGTCGATGCCGGTCAGATGATATGGGACGAGCCATATGTCGATGTTAATCCTAGAATTGGAATCCAGTTCGAAGAAATCATCTGGACACCACTCAGCGAAAAATATATTGCAGTATTTGTGTTATTTTTTGGCGATGAGACCCATCTACTTTTCGGCATTACACCGGGAGGCGATAGAGAAGTTGTCTGGGATGCCTCACTTGAGTACGGTGAGAACGCAACTATAATCTTGGCTAATCCGGGAAGTGCTTTGGCATCTAACCACCTGACACTGGCGGTTGACCATACTGGATCTAACGATAGTGCCATCCCATACCTTAGCTTTGACCTTGAGACCCGGACGTATCAGGTACTCTGCGCATCATACGGATTTGGTCTGCTTGTGAATTACATCGATGATACACCCTACATTTATGTACCTGTAGATGACACGACACTGCGCCTAATTTCATTGGTCTCCGGTAACTATGCAGATTACCCAAATCTTCCAGCCAATACTACACTATATGAAATCCGGTTCGAAAATGTTCCCCCCACCCCCACCGCCGGGGCGGATCAAACGCTCAGCGCGGATGCTAGCGGGAACGCGCTCGTCACGCTGGATGGCTCCGCTAGCACAGATCCCGACGGCACCATCGTCAGCTACGTGTGGACGGACTCCGGCGGCGTGGAGATCGCCACCGGCGCGACGGCGCAGGTCACGCTCCCGGTGGGTGAGCATACGATCACGCTCACGGTGACGGATGACGATGGGGCCTCCGCGACGGATACGGTCAACTACATGGTCGATCACTTCGTGCCTGAACTAATTCTGCCGCACCGCATCAGCCATTGTTATTCCAATAACTGGGACAAATCACAAAAGGTAAATCATGAGAAAATTGCTCATCTTGGCCTCTGTCATACTTACATTGACTCTGGCTTATTCGTTTAGTGCCAAAGCACCACGAGTAATTCCATCAGCGATCATCGGATTTTCCATCAACCCAACTCATCCTCACTATGCCACGATCCGTGAAAACGGCATGCTTGAGATTACCGACTATCACACATCAGCACTTGTCGGATCATATCTCATCCCATTGCCATTTCAAGATATTAACGATCTCGATCCCACTGGATTCCATGTCGGAGACATTTCTTACTCGCCTGATGGTGAGTTGATCGCCGTCTCGATCAATGACATCTCAACATCGGGGATGATTTATTTGGTAGATTGGAGAGCAAACTCAATTCAACCGGTAGACGATCAAGTCAATTTACACCGAATTGTAGATATGAGTTGGAATATCGACGGAAATAGATTGGTTGTTGCATCAATCGATGGTGGTGCTGATCAACTTATAATCTCAGATGTCGCTATAGTGAATATTGATTCTGAACAGATAGAACAAATCTTAGCGAACATGGCTAGAGTTGATAATCAGGCATGGACGGTCGTCGCCTGGAGTCCACTCGATATTATCGCCTACGCAAACAATACGACGCTAGTATTCTGGGATACAAATGCCGATGCAGTGTTGATGTCTACAACTACATCCGTTGACACACACGATGCAGTTTGGTCCCCAGGCGGCCATCACCTTGCAACCTTAAGTTCAGATAGAACATTGCAAATATGGGAGGTCAATTCTGATCTATCAGCACCTGTAAGGGTGATGTCTCTCAACGCAGAGAATTTTCTATCGAATGATATGCAGTGGATAGACGATACCTTGCTCGCTGTAAATGTATGGACAGACATTCAAATTTGGAATACATCGACAGCAGTTTTAGAAAAATCTATTGAGACCGATCATTTCATAATGGGCATGGGCACACTGAATACCAATGAGTTTGCGTTTGCTGGCCCTGAATTGATAAATATATTTCCACTTACAGATATAAGAGACATTGCCCCACCCACCCCCGCCGCCGGGGCGGATCAAACCCTCAGCGCGGATGCTAGCGGGAACGCACTCGTCACGCTGGATGGCTCCGCCAGCATGGATCCGGACGGCACGATTGTCAGCTACGTGTGGAGCATCAACGGGGAGGAAATCGCCGGACAGGACACCGCCACACCGACGGCGACGACCAGTGCGCCCGGCTTTGGCCCCGGCTTCCAGTATGACCTGACGTATCGGCTGGTCGTCACGGATGATGACGGCGCGACATCCAGCGCGGAGTTCCGGCTGTGTTCGCCAAGTTGCTCCAGCGGGCCACAGTAGCACGCTCACGGTGGAAACGGCATAGCACACAATCCCCCCGCCCTACACATCGAGCGGGGGGGGTAGGAGCGGCTGGCTCAGGTGTTGGAGAGAGACGCAGTGGCGTCTTCCAGTTGATGCCGGAACCACGCCTTGACACTGGCATTTTTCACCTGATTTTTGAGGGCGGTCGCCCGTTCTTCTCGCTCGGCGGCGGACATCTTCAGGGCTTCGTGCATGGCGATGGCAGTGGAATGAATGTCAAACGGGTTGACCACCAGCGCATGATCGCCCAACTCATAGTACGCACCGGCATTTTCCGACAGGATCAACACGCCGTTGCGCTCGTTGACCAGCGCACCCTCTTTAGCAACCAGATTCATGCCGTCCGCAATCGGGTTGACCAACAACACATCATACAGTTGGAAGGCGGCGATGGCACGCGGGTAGTTGTTCCCGACGATAATGCGCACTGGCTCCCAGAACGACTCACTGAAGGCGGCGTTAATCATGCCGGCCTCGGCCATGACCGCCTGTAGATAATCCTGGTACTCCTCGACATCCATGCGCGATGGCACCAACAACATGAACATCTGCACTTCGCCATGATAATCGTCGGGGTACATTTCCAACAATTCGCGGAAGGCTTGCAGACCGCGCAGGATGTTCTTGCTCGGTTCGATGCGATCCACCCGCAGGATGATCTTGTTATCGCCGGCGATGCTCATGATGCGGGATTTGAGCAAGCGGGTTTGCGGCTCCTGGCGGATGGCGTTCACCTTGTCCACGTCGATTGAGATGGGGTAGGTTTGCGCCTTGACGGTGCGGCCCTGATATTCAATCGAGTCTCGGCTCCCGTGTGAGTGGGCACCGTCCAGGTAAAAGCGGCAGGTCTGCACGAAGTTAAAGGCATCGCGCTCGGTCTGGAAGCCGATTCGATCTGACGCCAGCAGGCTATCGAAGATGGCGTTGCGCATCGTCTCCGGCAAGAGCCGCCACGAATCCGGCCCCGGCCAGGGGATATGAATAAACGGCTGGATCTGTACGCCATCGCCCACCTGGTCGCGGAGCATACGCGGGAAGCAATACAGGTGATAATCTTGCACCAGCACAATGACCGGGCGTTCCTCCGCCACTTCTTTCACCCGCTCCGCGACGGCATCCGCCAGCGTTTGATTGACGGCGATATACCCCTGCTCCCAGGCGTTCCAGGTACTTCCATCCAGGTCAGGCTTGCGCGGGATGTTCCACATTTGATGATGGATGAACCACAACAGCGGGTTGGCGATCTGGTTGTAGTACATGTTGTAGGCGTCTTCATCCAGCCGGACGAGTTGCAGGCGGGTACCTTCGATCTTTTGCGGCTGGTCGTCGTGATGTTCAGCCCAGGCGCGGTCGTCATCGCTGAGGGCACTGGCGACCCACAGCACATCATAGTGATTGATCACGCCGGCCAGCGCGGTGACGAGACCGCCCTGCCCACGCTGGTAAGTGAATGTCCCGTCGTCGTTCTGTTTGAAAGAAAAAGGCCCCCGGTTGGATACGATGACAACAAGGGGACTAGCTTGGGATTGCATTATCGAGTGTGCTCCCATCTGTGTTTTTTTGGATTTTGCGCCTAGTTTAACAAACGGGCATGAACACGGCGTTAAAAATGGTTGCTTACTGATGCAAAGGTTAGCACGCCCGAAATCATCGTCGGGGCCAATTCTTGCAAAGCACATCCCTCATCTTATACACTTAGAGTGTATCACGTCTAAAAAAAGGAGTATTTTTAATGAGCGACCACGTTTACAAGAAAATTGAGTTGGTCGGATCGTCGTCGGATAGCATCGAGGACGCCGTCCAGAATGCCATCAACCGCGCCGGGGAATCCCTGCGGAACCTGCGCTGGTTTGAAGTGGTGGAGACACGCGGCTACATCGAAGAAGGCAAAGTGGCTTACTATCAAGTGACGGTCAAAATCGGCTTCACGCTGGAAGACGACCAACCGGCTGATTAAATCATGGGGGGGCATCAGCCGGGCTGGTGGCCCCGCATCAAAACGCAAACTTATTGATGGAGATTTATTGTTGATGATTGACAAACGACACACCTATTGCATCGTCGGGGCCGGATCCTCCGGCATTACGGCGGGCAAAGCGTTAAAAGAACACGGCATCTCATTTGAAATTATCGAGCGCGAAGACGACATCGGCGGCAACTGGTATTATGGCATCCCCAATAGCAGTGTTTACAAATCCACCCATTTGATCTCGTCCAAGCGGATGACAGAATATACCGATTACCCCATGCCGGACGATTACCCGGATTACCCCGGCCATGACCAGGTGTGCGCGTATCTGCGCGATTACGCCCGCCATCACGGGCTGTATGACCACATCCGTTTCAACACAGCGGTAGAAAACATCGAGCGGACCGAGACGGGTAACTGGATCGTGACGCTGGATAACGGCGAAACGGTCGAATATGGCGGCCTGGTAATCTGCAACGGCCACAACTGGGATCCCAAATTCCCGGACTTCCCCGGCGAGTTCAACGGTGTACAGTTGCACTCCGCCGAATACAAGACGCCCGATGTGCTGAAGGATAAGCGCGTACTGGTGGTCGGCGCGGGGAATTCCGGCTGTGATGTCGCGGTAGAATCCGCCCAGAACGCGGCGCAGACCTTCCATAGCACGCGGCGCGGTTATTGGTACGTGCCGAAGTACGCCTTCGGTAAACCGGCGGATACGATTAACGAGATCCCACTCAAGCTGGGCCTGCCGGTCTTCATGCGCCGGTGGATCAACGGCTTGATCTTGCGGGTGCTGGTGGGCGATGTGCGCCAATATGGGCTGAAGAAGCCCGACCACAAATTGCTGGAAACCCACCCCATCATCAACCAGCACATCACCTACTACATGGGGCACGGCATGATCGACCCGAAGCCGGATGTGGAAGAATTATGCGGGGATAGCGTGCGCTTCAACGATGGCACGGTGGAGCCAATCGACGTGATTATCTACGCGACCGGCTTCAAGATCAGCTTCCCGTTTATTGATAAGTCATATCTCAACTGGGATGGCAACCGCCCCGATCTCTACATAAACGCCTTCCACCGGCAATATGACAACCTGTTCTGCATCGGCTTGATCCAGCCGGATAGTGGCCAATTCTGGATCGCGGATATTCAGTCTCAGTTGATGGCGAAGTTCATCCAGGCGGCGAAGCGCAACCTGCCAGCGGCAGAAGAATTCCGCCGGGTGAAGGCCAGCGAAACACCCGATATGGGCGGTGGCATCAAGTACATTGAATCCACCCGCCACCTGCTGGAAATCGAACATCACAGTTATCGTCAGCGCATCAAGAAGCACCTGAAGGACTTTGACGCGGTACCGGTCTAATATTAAGGAGAAACCGATAATGGCAGATTTAGTCGCAACCGAATCGACCGTCACCACGCGGCAAGACGGCCACATCTTCGAGATCACGCTCAACCGGCCAGAGAAGCGCAACGCGATGAACCTCAACCTGATGACCGCGCTCGATGCCGCCATCGACGAAGCCGAGCGAACCGATGGTGTGCGGGCGGTGATCGTGCGCGGGGAAGGCAAAGGCTTCTCCGCCGGGATCGACCTGATGGGCTGGCAAGATGTGGCCGGTCGCTTCGGCGAAAGCTGGCAACAGAATCTATTCACGCTCACGGCGGAATACCAGAAGATCCTGAACAAGTTCGAGCGGTCGTCCCTGCCCGTAATCCTGGCGGCGCACCGTTATTGCCTGGGGATGGCCTTCGAGCTGGCCCTGGCGTGTGACTTCCGCATCGTGGCCGAAGATACCAAGCTGGGCCTGCCGGAGACCAAACTGGGCCTCATCCCGGATGTAGGCGGCACGGCCCGGCTCACCCGGCTGGTGAACATCGGCCTGGCGAAAGAACTGATTATGACCGGGCGTACCTTCGACGCGGCGTATGCCGAGCGTAAGGGCATCGTGCATTACGTCACGCCGGAAGCTGACCTGATGGATAAAGCGCGGGAACTGGCCGACGAATTGGCCCAGGCCGCCCCGCTGGCCGTCAGTTATGCCAAGCGCGTGATTAACGATGTGGCGGATCTGGATCGCGGGTTGCAGTTCGAGGCGTGGGCGCAAAGCGTGTTGATCCGGTCGGATGATTTCGCGGAAGGCGTCGAAGCGTTCATCACCAAACGCGCCCCGGATTGGAAAGGCCGTTAAGACCGAACATGCCAGAACGTTATGAAGCCAACATCCGCATGTTGCCGCTGTTCGCCAAGCTCCCGCCGCAATACCTGACGTGGGCACGCGAAGCGATGCGCGTCATGCGGTTCGAACCGGGTGAGGCCATCTTCCAGCAAGGCGAAGAGGCCGCCGGATTATATCTCTTCCTCAGTGGGTCGGCCCGCTTGATTCAGCGCGATAGTTCCGGGCGGAATCGGGTCATCGGGCAGATCAACGCCAACCAGTACATCAACGAAAGCGCGTTATTCCGCCGGGGGACTGAGACAGCGACACTCGAAACCGTGCAACAAGCCAACGTGCTGTTCGTCAGCCGTCAGCGGTTATGGCGTGTGGTGTCATATCACCCGGAGATGAAAGACTATCTGCCTGTGCCGGAAGAAGCCCTGCGTACCCAACAGCGTGAGCGCATCTTCCAGGGCCAGCGGGATAGCGAAGAAGTCCTGCTCGACACACGCCGGCACTGGTGGGCCTTCGTGCGGCAGGGATGGTTCCCCGGTTTGCTGGCCCTGGCCCTGTTGATCGCCTCCGGGGTGTCGCCCGTCGCCGGGTTGAGCCTGGTACTGGGCGGCCTGGGCATCATCCTGCCCGGTGCGATTATGATTTACCTTTACCTGGAATGGCGTAACGATCACATCATCGTCACCGATCAGCGCGTCATCCGCATTGAGCGCGTCATCCATAACTTGCAAGAGCAACGGAGCGAAGTCCCGCTTACCAGCATCCAGCAGATCAACGCCGACATCGTGACCTCTGACCCGTTTTCGCGCCTGTTTAATTACGGCACCGTCGATATTCGCACGGCAGGCGACGCGGGCAACCTTTCGTTGACGCTGATGCCACGCCCCAACGCAACCCAGGATCTCATCTTTGAGAACCGTAACCGTTACCGCGAGCAGGCCGAACGTGAGCGCAAGAACACCATCCGGGCGGAGGTGGACAAAGTGCTGACGCAAGGCGGCGACCGGGTGCCCGACCCGCAACCAGCAGTCCGGGAGACCGCGCACATCACCCACACACCACACGGCTTGCTCCCGATGAAGTTCACCAATGCCAAAGGGGCCACCGTCTACCGCAAGCACGTCTTTCATTGGGCGCGGCATGTGTTCTTGCCAGTGGTGATCTTGATCGGCGCGTTGATTTTCTTCTTTTTCGCTGGGGAATTAGGCGCAATCGGTTATGTGATCGACATCGCGCTGTTCATCGTGGGCGGATTATGGTTCTGGTGGGCAGATTGGGACTGGCGCAACGATATGTACATCGTCGGGGATGAGATGATTCAGATCATCCACAAACGACCGTTATTCTTGCAAAATGAGGACGACCAGATCTTGCTGGACCGGGTAGATAACGTGACCGCCACCCGCAACGGCTTGATCCCGACTCTGTTTAATTATGGCATCGTGCGGATCGCGCTGGTGGGAGGCGACCGGGGCGACGAGAAGTACTTCCGCGCAGTACCCAGCCCGGCGGAAGTCCAGGAAGAGATCACCCGGCGGCAACAACGCTGGCGGAGCCGGCAAGAACACGGCCAGGAACGCCAACGGCGGGAAGAAATCGCGGAGTATCTATCGGCTTACCACGATATGATGCAAGAACAACAGAACGCCCCATCAACCCAACCGGATAACGTCAACGCGCCGGGGCGGGGCAACCTGCGCCCGCCCAACGTCCCACGCCGCCGAAATTAACGGACCCCGGCGCGGACGCCCAACATCGTCAATAGACGATGCAGGCCGTTGTCGAAGTCTTTGGTGAAGTTGATCGGAATCAAGCCGGTTTTAAGCCGGTCAGCGTAATCACAGGGGGCGGCGACGACCGGCTGAACCAGCTTGCCGATCCGTTGGAATCGCTCCCATTCGCCATAAATAGCTTGATCGGTAACAGAATGCGGAGAGAGGACCGCCAGCATGACGCCACACTGTTTAATCGCCTGGTTGACCGATGTCTGCCAATCGGCAGAGGGATCAACTTCCAGCACATCCAGCCAGATGTTCACCCGGTGGATCCGTAATTGAGTCGCCAGTTCAACGGCGAAGATTTCGTCAGAACGACTGTAGCTGATGAAGACACCAGCCTGTGCGGCCCGCCGCACCGCGTTGACTCGCTCCGACCACATGGCCTGAAGCCGGGCGCGTTCTTTGGCGGTCATGCTCGGTTCAGTCGGGGCCTGGTTAGAAGAGTCCATAATTATCCACAGAATATGCATACCGTTAGAATCAGTCTACCATAAGCAAACATGAAGCAAGCATAAAGAAACTTATGACTCTCGTATTTGACTTTCGCCAGCCACAAACCGCCACCACCTGGTCATCGATTGATGACGTGGTCATGGGCGGCATGAGTTACAGCACCTTACGTTCAACGGCCAACCAGACGACCGTCTTTAGCGGTGCCGTCAGCCTGGAAAATAACGGCGGCTTCGCGTCGATGCGGTCGCCGGATAACTTATACGACCTGGGCGGCAAGGACGGCCTGAGCATCCGTTGCCGGGGGGATGGCAAGCGTTACGGCTTGATCTTGCGTTGTAAAAGTGAGACTCGCCTGCGGTATCAGATGCACTTCCACACCGAGCCGGACCTGTGGGAGACGGTGCATCTGGCGTTTTCACGCTTCAAGCCGAAGCGACTCGGCGCGTTCGTGTGGGGTGCGCCGCCGCTGGATCCAGCGCAGATCGTCTCTGTCGGCTTGATTATCAGCGAAGGTCAGGACGGCAAATTCGCGCTGGAGATGGAATGGATCGCGGCGTACCCTATTGATTGACCACACCCGCCGCAAACGCTACAATCAGCCAACAAAACCCGATGAAACGGAGACCAACCCTCATGACTTATCATGCATACGCGGCGGAAACCGCCGGTGCCCAACTCAAGCCGACCACTTACGACCCCGACCCACTCACCGCCTTTGACGTGGAGATCAAGATCACCCATTGCGGCATCTGCCATAGCGACCTACACATCATCGACGGCGACTGGCGCACCGCCTTCCCGGCCATCGCCGGTCATGAGATCGTCGGGACGGTGGTTCAAACCGGCGAGTCGGTCAGCGCGTTGGCCCCTGGTCAGCGGGTAGGCGTGGGCTGGCAGAGCAAAAGTTGCATGACCTGCGAGTGGTGCATCCGCGGGGAGACCAACCTGTGCCCCAACATGGAAATGACCTGCCGGGGGCGTCCGGGGGGCTTTGCCGATCATATCCGCGTGGATAGCCGCTTCGCGTATCCCCTGCCGGATAACCTGGATAGCGAAAACGCCGCGCCGTTGCTCTGCGCCGGGATCACGGTCTATGCGCCGTTGCGCCATCACGGGGTCAACAGCAACTCACGGGTGGGCGTGGTCGGCATCGGCGGGTTGGGCCACCTGGCGATTCAGTTCGCCGCCGCCTTCGGTGCGGAGGTGACCGCCTTCACGTCATCCCCGGCCAAAGCCGATGAAGCACGGCAGTTCGGCGCGACGAAAGTGCTCAACAGCCGCGACCGGGACGAACTGCGGACGGCGCGGCGGTCGCTCGACCTGATCGTGTCCACCGTCGCTGTGCCGCTGGATTGGAATTCCTATCTCAAGACGTTGCGGCCCAACGGCAAATTGGTGGTCGTCGGCGCGGTGAGCGAACCCCTGGCGATCCCGGCGGGCTTGCTCATCGGCGGGCAGTTGAGCGTGACCGGCAGTAGCATCGGCGACCGCGCCACCATGATCGAAATGCTTAACTTCGCCGCCCGGCATGGCATCGTCGCCCAGACCGAAGCCGTCCCGATGACTGAGATCAACGCCGCGCTGGATAAGGTGCGGGATAACGCCGCCCGGTATCGTATGGTACTGGTGAATGATGCAGACTGAGGACGTCTTCGCATTTTCCGCCGATGATCTGGCCGCCAACCGCCGGGGCCAGTTCAGCGCCAGCCAGCAACGGCAGATGGCGCAACTTAACCAGGTGGTGCGGGGGCCACTCATCCGCCTGGGCTTGATGTTGGTCGTCGGCGCGGTGGTCACGCTGATTGTGCTTCAGGCGGTGTTTGGTGATAACGCCGCGACTCGCATCTTATCGGTGATTATCAGCGGCGGCGTGTTCATCTTCCTGGTGTTCGCCACGTTGATGATCTTCCGCCTGACGCGGGTTCAGAACAGCCTGCAAGTCCGGTCGATCACCGGGCCGTTACAATCCGTCGCGATTTATGATCCCACCCGGTTAGAACTCCACATCGAAGACCTGACGATCTATGCCAGCGTGCCATCATCCGAACGCGCTTATGCTATGCTAGAGCCAGGCGCGATCTATGCGGTGTATTACATGGGCTATTCGCCCGCCGCCACCGCCCTTTCATTTGAGCCAATCCGTGAGGACACAGACTCATGATCCCGTATGATGACGATAAAAAGCCGGCCATCCGCAAGGAAGACGTCGCCCGGAGCGCGGCCCTGATTACCGCTGGTGCAGTGGCCTGGGTCGCGCAGAAAGCGGTGGGCGTAGTCGTGCGCCGCGTGCTTGAGGCCGCCGCCCATCCCGCTACCAACGCCATCACCCCGGCGGAGGCACAACACGACACCCCGCCGAATCGCCGTTTGACGCGAGTCGTGCATCGAAGATGGCGGCGCGATGCCGAAGGCCGCATCACCGACCAGATCGACTATTACGCCATCGAACACGATGACGACACCGACATCATCATCCGGGAGCGGGACTGATGCCGACGGCCTGTATCACCGGCGCATCCAGCGGAATCGGCGCGGAATATGCCCGTCAACTGGCCGGGCGCGGCTTTAACCTGCTGTTGATCGCCCGGCGGCAAGACCGTCTGCGCCAACTCTGCGCGGAACTGGCCGACCGCCACCGCGTCGAGGCCGATTTCATCGCGGCAGATCTAACCGTGCCGGATGACCTGGAACGAGTCACGGCGGAATTAGAAGCGCGGCAAGATCTGGTGATGCTGATTAATAACGCGGGCTTTGGCACCACCACACGCTATGCAGAAAGTGACCTGAACGCCGAACTCGGCATGGTTGACCTGCATGTGAAGGCCACCATGATCTTGACGCGGGCGGTACTGCCCGGCATGATCGACCGTCAACGCGGCGACATCATCAATGTGTCGTCGGTGGCGGCTTTCCTCAGTGGCACGACTTACAGCGCGACCAAAGCCTATCTCAACACCTTCAGCGAAGGACTCCAGGTGGAGGTACGGGCGCACGGTCTGCGCGTGCAGGCTCTATGCCCCGGCTTTACTTACAGCGAATTCCACGATACCCCGGCTTATAACACCTTCAGCCGCGACCAGATCCCGCAGGCCATGTGGCACACGGCGCAAGACGTGGTGCGGTATTCGCTGGAACAACTGCGGACGCGCAAGGTGGTGGTCATCCCCGGCTGGCGGTATAAACTGCTGGCGTGGACGATGATTATCGGTCTGCGCCCGGCGGTCAAACGCCTGCGCGACCGTTTCATGCGCCGGAACCGCTGACGATCACGAAGACCAGCACGATAAACACGGCCAGCGCGAAGAACACGAACAAGATCAAGCGTGCGCCCAGGCTATGGGTAAATGGTCGGCGGTGCAGGTCATACAGGCCGATGCTCAACCGCTGGATCGTCTCGCCTTCTGCGCCGGGATGAAAGACCACCAGCGGCTCCCCCCGGTTGGAGCGATAACGGAAGGCCAGCGGATCTTGCGTAGCGTGCAGTTGGCGCGTCGTGGAGGGATCAATCTGCCCGCTGATGACCCAGACCGACCGCCGCCGGCGCACACTCACGCCGCCGCCATACGCCGACCACAGATCAAGATTCGTCAACAGACCCGGACTCGGCGCGTAGTACCCGGCTAACAGATGGGCAGGCGGAACCGTAGCCGGTGCGGGCGGGATCTCGGTGTCGGTCAGGCCGTAGATCAGCTTTTCCGCTACGGTGCCCAGGACGCCATCGGTCGCTTTATTCGCCAGCAGGATCACGGCGGTGCCGCTGGCCGGAGCCAACCATAACGCCGCCGAATAACCCGGTACTTCGCTATTCAGCCAGATGAACCGCCGCCCGGCGACAGTCTGCACGCGGAAGGCACACGCCATCCCCGGCAGGCGCGGGTCAAGCTGGTAGACGGGTTCCAGCAGATGATCGTACTCCCCGCCGAGCAACGCACCACTCAGCGCGATCAAGTCATCGAGCGATCCCCACGCGGCTAAGGCCCCGGTCAGCGGTGTGTGATACGGCTTGACCGGCTGACCGCGCTTGTTGTGGCCGGGGGGCGCGTCCGGCGGCGGAGTCAGCGTCAGGGTGTCCAGGCCAAGTGGATCCGCCAGCCGTGCCTGTATGCCGGTTGTCAGCGGTTGGCCGGTCGCATCCGCGATGACCTGACCAAGCACCGCGTAGCCATCGTGCGAAAAACACCACTTCTCGCCCGGCGGCACGATTGCTTTCAGCACGCCGTTGTAATGGGCCGCCAGCGGCGGGAGCGGCTTATCCGCTGGCAGGATGGCATCATGCCGGAACAGGGCAACCAGCGTGCGGGCGGTGCCCAGCCCGGCGGTATGGCTCGCCAGTTGGCGCAGGGTCGGCGTGCCGGGAGAGTCTAACCGGAAGCTGGTCAGGTGATGCTCGGCGGGAGCGTCCCAATCCAGGCTGAGTGTGTCCAGCGTGAGCGCGGTCAGCGCGTGGGTGAGCGTGCCCAGGCGGAAGCGGCGAACCGGCGTGGCGTCACCGTGCTCGATCACGGTCTGGAGTGTGCCGTCGTGGATGATGGCGGCGGCCAGACTCGGCGGCTGAAGTGTGTCGATGGCGTCGGTCAAAAAGCGTTCACTGCGCGGGATGTCGGTCATGGTGTGGTGTCTTTCTGGTTGTTCAAACTCGGTCAATCATCTGGCTCCAGGCGGAAGGCAAACACGCGGTACGGCTCAAAGCCGAACAGTTGCCCGTCGTAGCGTTCCGCCAGCGTCTCGAGTCGGCGCACGCCCTCCACGTCGAAGGCATAGGTCGCGACCAGCACCAGACGCGGCTCACTAGCACCGAGCGTCAACTCCGCCGGGAGTGTGCCGACCTCCGCCAGCGGTAAGCCCGCCGCCTGTGCATGGACGCGGATCACGGCATCGGTCGGCGCGATCATGACCGCCGGTAGATCCGGGTCGATGGCATTGCGGGCGTTACGGATCGGCGCGATGACCGGGTGATCGTCGTAATAAGCGCGGCCCAGCGTCGGCGTGCCATCGGTTCCGGTGGCCTGCCTCAGCGTGAGATCCGCCCGCCACGCGCCCAGGTAGACCGCGCACGCCAACACGCCGATCAGCAGGCCGGCCTGGAGCACGCGCCGGCCCGGTATGCCGGGTGGATGCCGGATCGCATCTGCCAGGCCCACCACCAGGAAGGGCACCGCTGGCGCGAAGTAACGCAACTCCTGCGCGAACACCCACCCACCCCCCGCGTAACCATCCAACGCCATATACACCGAGCGATAGCCTAAGAATACGGTCATACCGGCAGTGGTCAGCCCACCGGCCAGATAAACCAGCCGGATACCGGTACGGTCGGAATCTGCCGGGCGCAAAGCGCGGTAAGCCGCCCAGGCCGCCAGCAGGATCACCCCGGCGGAAAACACCCACTCCAAGCCGGTGCCGGGTAATAACGGCGGGTGGATGTCACTTTCTGGCGGGGCGTGCGGCAGGCGGAAGACCGGCGCGGAAAAGCCGAACACAGCCAGCGGGAAGGGCGCGGTACGCAACAGATGTTCCGGTTTCGCCCCGCTAAAGGCAAAGTGGGCGTCGAAGATCTGGCCGGTGTAAGTCAGGTTGTAGACGACCACCGCCAGCAGAAACACCCCGGCGATCACGCCGTTGAGCAGACCAGCCCGTACCCAGTGCCAGCGGGCACCATAAAACCAACCGTACAGGATCAATGCACCGGGGATCACACCGAGCAAGGGCCAATAAGTGTAATGCAAGGGCGCGGCCAACCCCATCACCGCGCCGGAAAGCGCGACCTTCGGCCAGAAGCGGGACTCCGAACGGGCCGCCCACAGGATCAACGCCAGCGCGACCGCCATCAGGCCGAGTGGCAGGTAAATCGTGGCGTGGTCGGTGTAGACGGTGGCCCATAATGGCGGGATCACCAAAGCCCAATACAACCAGATCGCCAACCGCACGCCCACCCCCAGGTACGCGCCGCATAATTCCAGCACCGCGAACTAGCCACCGAAGAATAAAACCGCCGCGACCGCCTGCCACAAAAAATCGACCAAGACCGGATTAGAGATGAACTCCAGGCCGAGTGCCAGCAGAGCGGCATAGCCGACCGGGAAATGCACATCGACCGTATACTCCGCCGCCGCCAGATCTGCCGGGGTGGTTGTCGCCAACGCGAAGTTTTCGCCAATCAAGACGTTACGGGCCTGGGCTAACTGAACCAGTTCATCCCACCCTAAGCGGCTGGTATGCACCAGGAAGAAGACCTGATGCAAGATCGCCAGCAAGAGCAAGATCCAGCGAAGCCAGCCCCAATGTTTGTGTAAGTTCACGGCACGGATCGTCATAATAGGTCGGTCGCTCGTCCACAAGATAACGCCGGAATTATAACACAGGGAACCCCCACCGCCGGACGGGTGTCTTATCAGATAGCGCGTGGGAGTGGGTTCTGGCATCAGCAACTCCTTCGCCGGGCACCTACCCCACGCGGAATATCTGACTGACGATGTGATTCGCACAACTTCCACCCGGTAAGCGATGCTAAGGTCAACGAACCACAAACCGAAAGGACATCGCATGTACCGACAGGCCCTTACCGCGCTGGCCGGGTTGAGCGTCCCCGGCGTGCGCCATAACTTCGACCTGGACGCGCTACCCGGCACGATAGAACGCGCTCATCTGCCCGCGTTGCTGGTTCTGCCGCTGGAACTGGACGGCGTGAACGACCAACGCCGCTTATTCGGTGACCAGAGCGAAGGCTTCCGCACGATTGGGTTCAGCGCGGGGGTGAAGACGGCTCAGGTCACGGCGACTCATCTGCTGTTGTACGCGCCGACCACCACCCGGCTTGACCTGCGGGAGCACTTGCCCGGTCTAATCGACCTGATCGACGCTTACTTTGACACACTGGCCGGCTCTGTGACGCTGGGTGGCGTTCTGCTGGAACCAGCCAACGTGAGCATCGAGCCGAATGTGTATCTATACGGCGCGGCCCGCTTTTTGGGGTGTGCCTTCCGCCATACGTGGCAGGTGTCGTTATGAGTGTCACCTATCGCATCGCCATCGACACCGATGACGACGGGCAGTTCGTCCCGGCGGAAGACATCGCGGTGTTAGAAGCCCGCTGGCGGTTGGGCATGAATCGCCCGTTCGACGCGATGGCGGCCCCGGTGCGGGCACAGCTTACCGTCCGCAATACCGACGGCCACTTCTCCCCGGAGCGTGGCCCCCTGCGCCCGGCCCAGAGCATCCGCATCGAAAGCGACGACGGCTCGCCCCTGCCGACGATTCACTTCACCGGGCGCATCACACATATCGAGCCGCTGGCCGGGGACGAACGAGCACGCACCGCCATCATCTACGCCGCCGGGCCGGAACGCTGGATCCAGCAGAATCGGGTGCATCTGCCATCGTATCAGACCATCCGCACCGATGAGGCCATCGACCGGGTGTTGGATGCCTGCACCCTGCGGCTGAATCAACTGACCGCGCATTGCATCGTCAACCTGAGTGGCTTCAACGAGATTGACCGGGTTTGGGTCTACGGCGCGACCAATATCGACCGTGATTTTGAGATCGGCCAGACCACGTTCGACCTGCTGGGCGATGCCTGGACGCGGGAGCGATCCGCCTGGGACATCATCGGCCAGATCGTCGCGGCAGAGCGCGGACGCTTCTACATCGACCGGCGCGGCAGGGCCGTCTTCCTCAACCGGATACACGATGCGACATTTAACCTCATCCGGCACATCTTCGAGGATGACATGGAAGACCTGCACTATAGCTACGGGGAAGACATCGCCAACCGGGTTGAAGTCACGTTTACCCCGCGTACCATCGGCCCGCCGGATAGCCGCTTATGGACGCTGGGCGAGCCGCAACGCTTGCGGCCCGGTGTGGTGCGGCAATTCGTCGCCCGGTATGCAGATGATACCGGCGCGGCACTCGGCGCGTTAGACGTCCTGCCGCCCTTACGCAACCGACACTACACCGCCACACTCAACCCGGATGGCACCGGCGGCGACCGCACCCAGGCTGTCACCGTCGTATTGACCGAGCGCGGGTCGGGGTCGGCCCTGGTGGAAATCCGCAGTGATGCCAGTACCGACGTCTACTTGCAGACGCTCATCTTGCGCGGCACCCCGATTCAGATCAAAGAGCCGATCACGGTGGTCGCCCAGGACGACATCAGCCTGCACTTTTACGGCCTCAGCCGCGCCCGGTTGGGCCTGCCCTTGCTGGCCGACATCGAAACGGCGGAAGCCGTCGCCCAGACTGAGCTGGAACGCCGGGCCACCCCACGCGGGGCCGTCCGGCAGATGACCATCAGCAACCGCACCCACCCGGATGCAGTGCGTGACCTGCGTGTGTTCCAGCAGATCACGGTGCGCGAAGCCCAGACCGGGCACGACGCCGATTATGTGGTGGCTGGCATGGAACATACCGTCGATCAAGGCGGCTATCGTCACCGCGCAACCCTACTTTTAGAACCGTTAATTCTATAAAATCGAAAAAGGATCAAGATCATCATGAGTAACTGGACATCCCCCAAGACCTGGAGCA
Organism: Anaerolineae bacterium; assembly: GCA_034437535.1. Taxonomy (GTDB): domain Bacteria; phylum Chloroflexota; class Anaerolineae; order Aggregatilineales; family Phototrophicaceae; genus J038. The sequence continues at coordinate 17,796 of DAOTTZ010000115.1, forward strand.
CCGAACCCCTGCTAGCGGTTGACCTCAACACCCATCTGCGCGACAACCTCAACGCGCTGAAGACCCCGCCCACCGCCGTGACCACCATGAGCGGCCCGGTGGCGATTACAGCGACGAGCCTGACCGACGTCAGCGGCATGACGCTCCAGGTGACGACCAGTGGCGGCGACCTATCTATCAGCACACATGGCATCTTACAGGCACCCGCCGCCGGTTGGATTGAGCTACGCGCCGACCTGAACAGCACCAGCTATGTGCTGGCCTACAGCAACACGACCAGCACCTATGTCCCGCTCGGCGCGACGTATCTAGCGACCGCGCTCAACGCCGGCCTGCATACGATCAAGCTCCGGGCGCGGGTCAGCGGCGGGAGCGGCAACCTGCGCATCTATCAATTCTGGGTGCGGGAGGTCAGTTAGCACGCGGCAACGCATGATCCCATCACGCACTGGTGGGATCCTCATCCCTACCGGCAGGTTCTGCGTTGCGGCGGCGCAGATAGACCGCCAGGGCCGCGCTGAGTACCAGCACCACCACCGACGAGACCACCAGTTCCGCGTTGATGCTGTAATCGCCTTTCAGGATGTCGCCCTCAATTGACGCGCCCAACGCGGCGAAACCATACACACTGCTGATGTTGCCCAGGAAGGTCGCCAGCATGTACCAGCGAAACGACAGCGCCATGCTCCCCGCCATAAAACTGACCAGATCAAACGGCACGTTAATCAAGCGCATCGCCAGGAGCGACTCGAAGGCGTTCTGTTGCAGGAAGTTCGCGACGCGATCCGCCACATGCCGGGGACGGCGCGTCGTAAAGCGGCGATGCTCGACCGAGTTGGCGAACAACCGCCCAAATAGATACGGCAAGATAGCAGTCATTGTCTTGCCGATCATGCCATAGACGAAGCCCCAACCCAGGCCGAAGATCCGCCCGCCGAGTGCGGCCAACACAATAGCCGGGATGAGCGTAAACGGGCGCAGGAAGATAAACAACAGCAAGAACAACACCGGCCCGTACCAGTTCTCACGCATCACGAATTCGATGTACGCCACGAATTGCGGCAGGGTGAGCGCGTTCGCGTTCATGTAAGACAGCATGACGACGATCATCGCCAGCCAGAACACCACCGCGCCGATCTGGAAGCCATGCCGCTTAACCCATTTGATCATTCATCCGCCTTCTCGCTTAAATGTCGCCCGGCCCATAGTAACCGTTGCACCACCGTCACACCGACCAGGGTCGCCATCAACCCGAACAAACCGGATAGGGCCGACGGCAACAGAAAGAACAGCGTATAAAACAGCACCGTCTCCGCCCCCTCAATCAAGCCACCGGGTATAATCACCGTCGTCTGGATCTTATGCCCGGCTAGATTACGTTTTTCCAGTATAGCGGAAAGAGCCAGCCAGGAGGCCGCGTTGACGTAAAACGCGGCGATCAAGACGGCACAGGCCATCCACACCGGGCGATCCGCCACGCCATAAGCCAACCCCAACGGCACCAGCGCGTAAACCAGGAAATCCGCCAGTGTATCAAGATAACCGCCCAGGTCGCTCTGCTTGGCGTGGCGGCGGGCGATAGTCCCATCCAGGCCATCCAACACCCGGTTCACGCCCCAGCACAGCAGGCCAGCGATATAAGCTGACCCCGCCGCACAAACTGCCGCCGCCAGGCCGAAGCCCAGGCCGGCCAGCGTCACGGCGTTGGGGTGAAGGTAACGGCCCGCACGATCTGCAATCGGGGTCAACACGCGCTCTTTGATCGCTCTTAAGGAGTCGTCCAGCATCCCAAACCTTAAAACTAGATGATTTTTCCAGATCTTTCGGTTATAATTCAGTTTACCATTGTTCAAATCTGTTAAAGATAAAATGTATGCGGATAAGCAGGTTGAAGGTCTAAAGTCGTAATCCGATGATCTACAAGAAAGGAGAAACGGCATCCACCACCCGCTAAAGCAGGGTGCATTGTGCCGTCATAATTTCGATGAACTGCGAGTATACCTATCTTCCAGAATACAACGTTCACAAGTATACCTTTTTGACCTCCTCACGACAGACCATTGATGAATGGATCACACTGCTGGATGAACTCTACGAAAAAAAACGCGGCACCGGTGAAGATCTCTTGATGCTGATCGAAATCAACGAAGTCAATATCCCCATCCGTTACACCACCAACTCCGTCCGCCGCTGGACACAAAAACGACCAGACCGGGCAAAGTCCTTCGTCGCCGTCACCCACAAGGCCAACATGATGATGAACATGCTCCGGCAGATCATCAACAATATGCCAATGGTGGAGACCATGCGTTTCTTCTTGAAGGAAAAAGAGGCGGAAGCAATCGAATGGTTGCAAAACGTCGAAGATGAAGAAAGCAGTGAAACAGATTCTTGATGACCTCAACAGTTTAGACGCGCTCTCAGCGGTCGTCCGGCAGGTGCCGGGCGGCCATCTGGCCTTTGGGCCGCAGGTGATCGACGGGGCGGATTATGTGGCCGTCGTGATCTGGTGGCGGCGGGCCGGGCATCCACATTATAAGACGTTGACACTCGGCGGGGTGTGGGCCTGCCTGCCAGATCGCGTCATCGTCGGCCAGCGTCAACTCAAATTCCAGGCCGATCATTACAACCCGGAGTCATATTTTCACCACATCCGGCGCACGTTCGCCATCCATTATGGCCCGCACGCCCCACCGCCAGCGGTCGATGACCGGCTGATGGACATTCGCTATGATGCGGCACAGCGGCTAACTTACCGGCGCGACCTGACCGACCTCATGCGGATCTGGTGGCGGCGGGATCTTTGATCGGCACGACTAGCGAAACCGTCGTCCCGTTTTCATCAGAACTTTTAATCGTCAGCTTGCCCTCATGGATGCGGGCGCGTTCGTGCATGTTCCGCACACCCAGGCCGTTATCCCGGTTGAGGTCGCTAACGTCAAAGCCCACCCCGTCATCATGGATGGTGACCTTGAGGTGATCGGGCTTGTGCCAGGCACTCAACGTCACGGTGCTGGCGGAAGCATGACGCACGACATTGCTCAGGGCTTCGCGCACGATCATGCAGATAGAAGCGACCTCATGATCGTCAAACGGCAGATCAGTCTTCGGCGCGTTGATAATCACCTGCAACGATGACGGAATATATAACGTCGTGATCACATCTTCCAACGCGCTGTAGCACGCATGCGTGCCGGGTGCCCGTTGCCGGCGCAAGTTCATCACATAATCACGGATTTCTTCAATGACGCCGTTCAAGCCATCAATGACCGGTTGGAAGCGTTCTGCCGGGGCCTGCACCGTATTGCGGATCAAATCCAGGTGCATACCCAGGGCATACAAAGATTGGATGATGCCGTCATGCAGGGCCATGCCGATGCGTTGGCGTTCTTCCAGCAGGGTGAGGCGTTGATTCTGGTCGCGCAGTTGTACCCCGGCGATGGCAAGCGCGGCATACCCGGCCAGTGTCTCGGCCAGCCATTGATCGCCCAATGAAAACGGTTCGCCGTCTTCCCGGTCGGTCAGGTATAACAAGCCGAACAAGTCCTCCCCGACCTGAATCGGCACACCGAGGAAGCGATCCATCGGCGGATGATTTTCCGGAAAGCCGACGGCCCGGTCATCGTCTTTCATATGCGCCATTCGCATTGATTCGCGATCTTTCATCAACGCACCGATCAACCCCCGGCCTACCGGTAAATGATCGATCTTCGATGCATCCGCCGGGCTGATGCCAGAGACGATGAAATGCGTCAGGCCGCCTTGCCCATCCGGCACACCTAAAGCGGCGTACCGCGCCTTGAGGAGATCCCGTGCGGCATCCGCAATGCGTTGCAACACTTGCTCTAATGTGCTGGCGGTCGCCGCGTGCATAACAGCCGAGGTGATGTCTTTGAGTATGGGTAGTGGGATAGCGCGTTTTGTCGTTTCCATAAATCAATTAGTTTTTTTAACGATCATCAATTTTATACCCCATATTGTAGCGCAGATGCCGCTAAAGTAATAGAGCAGTTAGATTCGCATGTGCATTTATATACTGGAGCCACCCGCGCACGGTCAATTCTCCCCATTGATTGTGCTCGATGACACGATCCCGGTTGGTATCCTTCAAGGCATCCGCCAGGTTCAGCGTCTCCAAGCGGGTTGCTTCGAATTGCGCTTTGAGCGCGTCCCAATCGGTGTCATCCGCCGGACGATAGCCGTCGTATTCTTCATCGTTGAACGCCTCCCCCAGCGCGACCTTTAACCGGCGTTGCGCCCACCGTTCGATGCCGATGATGTGGGCGGCCAGGTCATGCTTGCCGGCAGTGCGCTTGGCCCCGGCGATCTTACCCGCTACTTTTTCTGTCGAATTGCGTAAGTTATCTTGCAATTGGTCGATTGACTTAAAACGGGCTGGCAGTTCAAATGCTACTTTCCCGCCGACCTGATTGAGAATTGAAAACATACTATCCCTGCCGATAATTTGTTTGAATTTACAAATGATATAAGGTTTTTTACCGCCTTAACGGGCTTTTATTATATGATGTAAGGTGAGAGATTGCCAATCAAGAAATGTTCTTTAATATGACCGAAAAATCCAAACCAAAGCTACTTATCGTAGAAGACGCGCCGGAGGTGGTTGATATTATCCGTATCGCCTTCAAGCGAACCGAAATCGAGATCTTGCACGCGGCTAATGGCATCGTCGGGTTGGAGTTGTTCAACGCGCACCAGCCGACTGCGATTATCCTTGACCTGGGCATACCCGGTATGGACGGATGGGAGTTCCTGGAGCGGGTGCGGCAAGACGAAGGTCATGGCGCGACGGTGCCCGTCATCGTGTTGACGGCCTACGGAGATTATAATAACCGCAAGACGGGGAAACTGTTCAACGTGCAAGTTTATATGCAAAAGCCCATCGACCTGGGCCAACTGCGCACCGAGGTTGATAACGCGATCTACCTGCAAAAACGTCCGTAACAATTGACTTTACGTTGCCGCAAAACACGCTATGATGGTACCGACGTATGCAACCCGAAGGACAACCATGACTCTTTCCATCTTGATCGTCGAAGATGATGCGAAAATTGCCGAACTAATCGAGATGTCGCTCCGCAAGATGGACGTCATGATTAATTATCGCAACAACGGGCAAGATGCGCTTTCGTTTTTAGATCAGTTCACGCCAGATTTGATCTTGCTGGACATCAGCATGCCCGTGATGAACGGATGGCAATTTTTAGAACTGATGCAAGAAAACCCGGAAAAGCGCGACATTCCCGTTATCATCCTCACCGCCCATACCGACTCGACCAATCGCATGATCGGCCAGATGGAAGGCGTAAAAGCGTATCTCAACAAACCCGTCTTGCCCCAGGTCTTGCGCGATACAATCAACCAGGTCTTGGAGCAATAGGAGCGCGTTATGCCTGACGAACAACCGCCAGTCGCCCTGGTCATCGAAGATGTTATCGAGGTCGCAGAAGTCGTCCAGCTTTACCTGGAACGGTTAGGCGTCGTGAGCCATCATGCCAAAGACGCCAAAAGTGCGCTGGCCTACCTGAAGACCCACCAACCGGCGTTCATCATCCTTGATATTGGGATGCCGGTCATCAGCGGGTGGGATCTGCTAGACATTATGCGCGACGATGACGACATCCCGCCGGTGCCCATCGCCGTGCTGACGGCCTACACCGACCCGGACACCCGCAACCGGGTTCAGGCGAACCAGATCCATGCTTTTTTGAAAAAACCGCTGATTTTCAATCAATTGCGCGAAGTCGTCTCAACCTTTTTGAAACGGAGTTAGAACCGCCCTCTTAGCCGCTACATGATATAATTGAGGATATGTTATCATCATTTATCCTTTTATATATGGAGTACGCGAATGTCGCCCCACATTCTTATTGTAGAGGATCAGGAGCATCTGGCGGAAATTTGCGCCCGGATCGTCGCTCGCCTCGGTGCAACGACACAGGTCTGCCACACTGGCGAAGCGGCGGTGAATTATATGGAGAACAATCGACTACCAGATCTCATCGTGCTGGACATCAGCATGCCAGGGATGAGTGGTTGGGACTTTTTAGACATCATCAAACAATACGAAGAGACCAAGACCATCCCGGTGATCGTGACCACCGCTCATGGAGACGCCGCGAACCGGTTAGTCGGCAAATTGCGCGATGTCGATCAGTACATGGTCAAGCCTTACACCCCGGAAGACCTACGCGAAGCCGCCAAATCTGCTTTAGGGTTGGCGATTTAACCCACCACATCAAGGCACCAGACAGACAGACGCTGGTGCCCATTTCCCAAATATCACATGAACAGATGAGGAATGTAAGTTGACGGCTTGAACCGTCTACCTTATGATTGCATTATAATTGTCTAAAATATAGCGTTTGGGGTCCCCTATGCCCATCCACAACATGAATTTTGAAGGTGGCATCTTCACCGTAAAGACCGTCGGCTATCTGGATAACATCGACGCCCGCATGTGGGGTAACGCCCTGAAGAAATATGCGAAGAAAAGCGACACGACGATTGTCGCCATTGTTGATATGCGTCAGGTCGAGCGCATCTGCCCGACCGTGTTGAAAGTCGTCGGGGGGCTGGTTCAACAACCAAACCTACGCGGCATCGCCATCATCACCAGCGACTCGATGGCCTCGCGCAACGTCAGCGTGATGAACAAATTACAGGGGACAGACGGCGTGCGCTTATTCAGCACCATCGAGCAAGCCCACGCCCACGCCCAGACATACCTGGATCCAACCATCGGCCAGGCCGCCTTTTATGCCTATAACGTCGCGTCGGCTTAACCCTGCTTAAAGCGAATAAGAAACAACATGTGCCCCAACCGAAGGTGATCCCCTTCGCTTAAGCGTGTCCACGTCTTCGGCTGAAGCCGGTCACCATTAACCGCCGTCCCATTACTGCTGGATAGATCCGCGATTAACAACTGGTCATCTTTGACGATGAGGCTGGCATGGCGGCGGCTGATCCCCAGCCGATACCCCCCAAACGGCACCAAATCCACATCCGGGAAGTTGTTCGATTCGGCATCTAACCGCCCGATTACCTGAGATTGGGTCATCGTCGGTTGGATCGAAATCGTTTCTGTAGCATCGATCAACATCAATTCTAACGTCATCCCCTCGCGGAAGACACCGGTTCCCGTGCTTCCTACCGGGTGGGGCATCTTATCTGTTGGTTGGCGGATGTTCAACGTCTCTGAATTGTCACGGGTAGTTTGTAGCTGTTCGAAGACGTTGCGTAGTTGGTCGGGGTCGGTATAGCGGGTCTGCATACCAAGTTCAGCGGCTTTGGTCAGGGGCACGTGGCACTCCTCACAAAAGAAAACACCGACTCGATTGGCAGAACCACAGTTAGGGCATGTCTGCACCCGGTTTGAGTCGCTCACTTTGATATCTCCTTATCAATAAATTTACACCGGACATCGCTATCGGCGTTTACAACTTGCGGAACTGGACGACGAATTGCATATTGCCCATACGAACGTGATCGGATTCATGCAGATGAGTCCATTCTTCGGGCTTGAGCCGGTTTCCATTGACCAGCGTTCCATTACTACTGGCAAGATCGCGAATCAGTAATTGGTTGTCTTTAATGATGACGCTGGCATGGCGGCGGCTGATCCCGTTACGATAGGCACCATAGGGGGATAAATCGACATCGGGATAGGTTTTCGAGTCCGCATCCGACCGCCCAATGGTAGATTCCCGGTGTTCGGTCGGCACCACCGTAATGATCTTACCTTCGTCAATCAAGAGTAAATTAAGCTGTGTGCCCGCGTGGAAGGCCCCGGTGCTGGGCTTGCGCTTGGGCTGGCGCACATCTTCCGCGTCGTCATTGTTGACCTTGATCGTCTCCGAGATCTGGTCACTATTGACTTGCTGGATGATCCGCTTGATGTTGTCATCGGTGGCATAGCGGGTGTTCAACCCTTGCTCGGCGGCTTTGGTGAGTGGGGTGTGGCAGGCTTCACAGAAGACCACGCCTACCCGGTTCACCTTCCCGCAAGAACGGCACCGCCGGTCGTTAACGTCATTGCTCATTGTTTGGGTTCCTGTTCTGTTTGTGGCAAACTCTCTGCCAGTAGCTCCGCTAGATGCTGGACGCGGGGTGGATGCCCTTGATGCGCCAACCCGCCGTTGATCTGCGCCAGACAGCCGCAATCCCCCGTGATGATGACATCCGCCGCACTGCTGGTGATGCCGGATACTTTATCCTGGAGCATCGCGTTGCTGATGCGCGGCATCTTGACCGCGAACAACCCACCAAAGCCGCAACACACATCATCCGCCGCCACATCGACCACGCTCACCCCGTCAACGGCGGTGACTAATGCCTGGGCCTGGGTTCTCAGGTTGCCCAGGCGCAGACCATGACAGGCATGATGAAAGCCGACACGAACCGGCGCATGGCGTGCGCCCAGGTCGGTGATGCCCAGGCCATCAACCAGGAACTCACTTAATTCCCAGGTGCGGCTGGCGACATCAACCGCTTGCTGGTGCAGGCGCGGGTCATCTTCAAACAACGTGGGGTAATAATGGCGGATCATCGACGCACAACTGCCCGATGGCGTGACGATCACCTCCGCCTGCCGGAAGGCACGCAAGAATTGCCGTGCAACCGGACGCGCATCATCCCAGAAGCCGGCATTAAACGCCGGTTGACCGCAACAGGTCTGGGCGCGGGGGAAGCGCACCTGGAGTCCCAGATGTTCTAACACGGCGACGGTCGCCTGCCCGACTGCCGGGTAAAGTGTATCGACCATGCAGGTGACGAACAGCGACACCGGTTTATGCTTGGGTGATGAACGGGTGATCATATCTTACAATTTCTTAATCCTCGATCTTGACATTGATTATATCACTTTCAATCGTCGGATGATATAGCCGTTACAACTTCGTTAGTTTTTGTTATATTCAGCTAACCTGCACAATACCATCGTCCACGGAAGCGGGCGGTTGACTTGCACAATCTCAAAATATTGTGCCAGCAAACCGACAAACGCCTGACTGCTCCAATGCTGGATGTGGCCGGGCGTGTTGCCCAACGCACCCCAATACTTGCCGCGTGCCATGTTCAACACCCGCCAGATTGGTTCTCTGGGCACGCTCACCAGCACATATTCACTGCTCACCCGCGCCATTTCTTGCAACACCCGCGCCGGATGATGGGTGTGCTCTAGCACTTCAATTGCCATCACCAGGTCGAAGCGATCCGGCGGGAAGCACAGGGCTTCACCATCACCGACGTAATAATGAGACGCCGGGTGCCAGGCGCGGGCTTGCGCCACGATAGGAAAGTCGATGTCGAAGGCGACTTGCTCTTGGGGCGCATAATCCGCCAGCACATGCTGGATGTAGCCTTCGCCGCATCCCACCTCTAACACAGCTTGCGGTCGCACCTGGCGCAGTAAATCGTTGAGCGACTCCATAAAGCCGCTCATCAGGCGGCGGGCGATTGGATTGGTGGATTCGAATTTGTTGTAGGTGTTGCCAGCCGGTCCATAACTCATAGGCTTGATCCTCTTTCGGTCATCCGGTGAGATTATGACAGATTTCAGCGGATGGTGGTAGCCATCAGCCGGTGATGGTGGTGGAAGCGGTATCGCCCCATCGCTCGACGATATAGCCTACCATCCGCGCAATCATGCGGAAGCTGACTCGTGTATACCCGCCCCCCAGCACAATCACCAACGGAATATCGCGCTTGACGAATTGGTCGATCACGAAGCGATCTCGCAGAAAGACGCCGTTCTCGCTCACCTTCAAATTACCCAGTGGATCACCCTTCACGATGTCCGTCCCGGCGATGTAAAACGCGATGCCGGGGTTTTTCACCCGGTCCAGGGCTTCCGGCAACTTACGGTACAGCAAATCAAGGTAAGAGTCGGTACTGCACCCGGAATTGACGCCAACAGCATAATCAATCCGTTGCTTGGCATATTCATCGTTGGGGTAAATGGCCTGGTTGTACATATCAAAGATGAACACGCCGTCTGCACCATGATAGACACGCTCGAAGCCGTTGCCCTGGTGCGCGTCCAGGTCGATGATGACCGCTTGTTGGTCAGCGTCGAGCAGGCGGTCGGCCCGCAAAGTCTCGATTGCCAGCGGCACATCGGCATACAGGCAGAAGCCCCCCCCGGCGGCGGCGGTCGCGTGGTGATACCCGCCGGATAAGTTGACCGTCAACCCAGATTGCAACGCTTCCACCGCCGCGATCACCGTCCCTTGCACCGCCAGCCGCATCGGGTACAACAACCGTGATTTCAACAGCGGGAAGGGCACGCTGGATAGCATCACCATCTCTAACGCACGGGCGATCACCGCCGGGGCCTTGAGCGACTCCAGGTATTCGGGCGTATGCACCGCCAGCAGATCCATATGGCTGATCTCAACCTCCGGCTGGATGGTGCGCCACAAGATTTCGTCGCCATATTGCCGGCGCAACGATTGCCAGGCGCGGCCATACTTCCGGCTGTCGAACGGGTGCAGTCGTTCCACACCAAAGAAGTTAATGTCATAATCCGGTGAGGAAATGATCTTGGGGTTAATTGATTCCATTGGGGTAATCCCTATATGCTATGGGATATTTATTATGCATTGTGTGTGCTGTATGCCCCTCAGTTTAACATAGGTTGACGAATTTCGCCCAAGTCGATGAAATCCGGTGCAACCTGCGCTATGATAGACTCGTATAGAGTTTAGTTAAGCAGGCCGTCCCTGCTTTACAAGGAGTTCCTATTTTGTCCGATCCAACGATCAGCCAGTGGGTACACGCGGCGATTGACGGCGATCAGGAAGCGTTTGCAGAGATCCTATATACATTCCAGGATGCTGTGTATAACCTGTGTTATCGCATGTTGAGCAACCGAACCGAGGCGGAGGACGCCACGCAAGATGCGTTCCTCAAAGCCTATAACAACCTGACCCGGTACGACCACCAGCGGTCGTTCAAGACGTGGATACTGTCGATTGCGTCCAATCATTGCATCGACCGGCTACGCAAGCGGCGGATGCATTACGTCAGCATTGATGAACCCATCCCGGAGACACTCAGTCTTTCCAGCGATGACCCAATGCCGGAGCAAGCCACACTCCAGAACGAACGCGGGGCCATGATCCAGGCATTGCTAGACGCGCTAGACCCCGATTACCGGCTGGCGGTCGTCCTGCGCTATTGGTACGACTATAGCTATGCAGAGATCGCCGACGAGATGGAAACGACCGAAAGTGCCATCAAAAGCCGCTTGTTCCGCGCCCGCAAGATGCTGGCCGCCCACATGGCCGCCCAGGGTGACGACAACAGCCCCCGTAATTCATTAACTGAAGGATAGCCACCGTGACCGATGACCGCGCACGCCAACTCATGCAATCTGCCCTGGATGGCGACACCGAGGCCGACGCCCAACTGCAAGCCATGCTCCAACAAGACCCGGAGCAAGCGGCAGAGTTCGCCACCCAACAACAGGTCGATGACCTGCTCCGTTACCCGCCGATGGAACGCGCCCCGGAACGGTTGGGGTTGTCGATCATGGCGCGGGTGGCAAAGGCCATGCAAAAACGGCGGCACGCCCAGCCCTTAAACGAAGCCCAGCTTAGAGTCGCCTTGCAATTGGTCATCGTGACGTCTCAGCCGTTGCTGGCTGGTGCGGGCTACCTGTTGATGAACAGCCAGAGCAACCCCCAGGCGGTTGAGCGTCTGCTGGTGCCAGCGTTGGCCCTGCTCATCGCCGTCACCGATATGATGGATGTGATGCTAGAGCGTGCCCAGGCCGTCTACGATGAAGACCCGGAACTCGCCATCGCGATGATTATGATGATGCCGTCGGCCCTGTTGTTGCTCGTCGAGGAAGTGCTGAATGCCGACGATTTATCTGAGTCTTAGCTTAGACGAGTATAAGATTAAACAACGATAAGGCAATTTTGGAGATCCCTGGCCGAAGATCTTACAAACTTTACACAAACTTAATCAAATGAACGTCCGTCGCATTCATTTTTTGCTCATAAAGCAAACACTCCGAGATTTAACACCCCCTTAGATTAGATTGGGTTTCACCTCATTCGAACAGGCGATGCTGGATGTGCCTGCACGATGACTGTGCAAGCGACTCAAAATTTTCACGATTAATATGGAGAAAAACTATGCGTAAGATTTTACTCGCGTTGATGGCCCTGTTGCTGGTCGTCGCATTCCCGGCCTTTGCCCAGGATGACGAAGAAGATGATATGACCGATGCACCGACGATTGCGGACATCGTTGTATCCTCCGCCACTGCCGAAGAACCGGAATTCACGACCTTGCTGACCGCAGTCCAGGCGGCAGACCCGGCAGTGCTGGAAGCCCTGAGCAACCCGGAAGCCGAATTGACGGTCTTCGCGCCGACGGACGCCGCCTTCGGTGACCTGATCGCGGCATTGGGTGAAGAAGCCTTTAACGAAATCGTCGCAGATACCGCCTTCCTGACCGAAATCCTGCTGTATCATGTGGTCGATGGCGCGATCTTCTCCGAAGATGTACTGGCAGAGTTCGAAGAAGTCGATGAATTCCTGCTGGAAACCCTGCTTGGTCAGCCGGTGCTGGTCAGCACGGATGGTAGCTCCGTCTTTATTGATGACTCCGGCCTGATCCTGGAAATGACCGACATCGAAGCGGCCAACGGCGTGATCCACGTCATTGATACCGTTCTGTTGCCGGAAACAGACACCATCGCTGACATCGTAGTCGAAGCCGCCACCACCGAAGAAGATGCCGAGTTCACCCTGCTGTTAGCCGCAATCGAAGCGGCAGACCCGGCAGTGCTGGAACTGCTGAGCGGCGAAGGGGATTACACTGTGTTCGCGCCGACCGATGCTTCCTTCGAAGCCCTGGGTGAAGAGACCCTCAACGCGGTTCTGGCCGATACCGAACTGCTGACCACCATCCTGATGTACCACATCACCGATGAGTCGTTCTACAGCTATGACATCATTGATGCCGCCACCGGTGACATGATGGAAGACGACATGGCTGAAGGCGAAGACATGGCCGAAGGTGAAGACATGGCCGAAGGTGAAGACATGATGATGCCGCAACCCATCGAACTGACCATGCTTGATGGTTCCGTTGCGACCGTGACCCTGACCGAAGAAGGCGTCTTCATCAACGAAGCAATGGTCGTCATCACCGACATTACAGCCGCTAACGGTGTGATCCACGTCATCGACATGGTAATCCAACCGCCGGCTGGCGAATAAAGTCTAACGTATAAGCATCACCATTCAGGCACCGTCATATGGCGGTGCCTGTTTGATTCCGGGCATGGTAAGCCTGGGTTATAATGGCAGTAGTCATCTAAACGAATCAAAATGGAGAGATGCAAATGATGCGATTACGAACTCTGCTTGTGATACTGGTAAGCCTCCTGATGCTGGTGCCTCCTGCCCTGGCCCAGGATGATGCACCCGCACCCAATTATTACATCTGCGAGTGGGGCCTGCTGACGGTAGACCCGGCTCCGGTCCGTCAGAGGGTACCGGTGACCTTCATTACCATCGAATCACCGGAAAATTACAGCGGGATCGACGGCACCGCCTTTACGCTCAGCGGCACGGGCGGCGGCTTGTTCGAAGGGAATATCGTGGTCGAAGTCACGGCGGACGAGACGGTTCTATTCTCCGAGCCGACCACGCTAGACGCGCCCGACCTGGGAGATCCGGGAACCTGGGCTTTGGATGTAGACCTGGGCACGCTAGACCCGGCCACGCCGATCACGGTGACGGCCTTTTCTACCTCCCCGCGTGATGGATCTATCATCACCCGTGATACTGTGCTTTTGAACGCCAACAGCACCTTTGCGCCGCGCTTCGTGCAGATCAACACACCGGCGGAACGATCCGACGCTGACCTCTCACCGCTGGTCATCGAAGGTCAGGCCGGGGCCGCGTTTGAAAATAACATCGTGATCGAACTGCGGGATGCCGCGACCGATAGCGTACTGGCGGAGACGTTCGCCACCATCGAGACCGATGAACTGGGCGGCAGTGGGCCATTCAGCGCGGAGATTATGCTGGAAGAAAACCTGCCCCCCGGTACCGAACTGGTCATCGACGCTTATCATCCCGCCATCGCGGAAGGCGAAACGGTGACAATCCGCGATATGCAGACGGTCGTGGTCAGCCCGCTGGCCCGCACATATTCTGCCATGCTGGTCATCACCCCGGATGATCCGATCCTGACAGATGAGGCGTTATCCCCCTGTGAAGCGGCGGAAGAAGCCCTCTCCACCGATACCATTCAACCGATATCAGTCAACGATGTCTCGGTGATGGAGACGCGCTCGATCCCGCCGCTGGTGAATGTGACGCTGGACGCCGCCGGTCCGTCGATCTGCCCGCAACCGTTGCGCGTGCGGGCGGTGCTGGAAGACGCGACCTACGCGATTGACCTGTACTTTGACGTGGTAGAACCGGTTCCGTGTACTGCCGATCTCGCGCCAATCTCACGCCGGATCTCGCTCGGTCAGGTAGATGCTCTTGATTACACACTGACGGTCAATGGTGAGCCGGTTGAATGAGACCGACCGCCACGATGGGTCATACAACCTATGGCGTATTCAACGTGATGGGTGATGTGCATCTGGCGGGGATACGATAAGCTATAGTTGAAGTACACGCAACGGAGGCTATCCTCTATATGTTGAGTTGGGCACTATTTTTCTTTTTGATCGCTATCGTCGCCGCAGTCTTTGGCTTCGGTGGGATCGCCGGTGCCGCTTCAGGTATCGCACAACTCTTGTTCTTTGGTTTCTTGATTCTGGCCGTGGTCGTCTTGATCAGTGGCCGGGGCGACGGACTATTGACCTGAGACAACGCGATACAGAGTCGCCGCTCTTGATGAGTGGCGGCTTTTTGATTCCAGCGGTCGCTTTAGCTGGTCGCCCGACCATCTGGTCTGCACCTAGACCATCATAAACACTACACCCAGGATCATCAACGGAACGCCAGTCACGGTGTAGACGTTGACCAGAAACAGGTTCATGCGTTTGTGGAAGCGTTCGATGCTCTGATTTATTTCGTTCTGTGTGGCGTGGTCGATCATCACGCCATAACTCGTTATTGGTGCGTGGGCACTCATAAACGGCATCATCGTGATGATCGCGCCCAGTATAAATATGCCACTGCCGAAGTCGAACTCTAGCACATGGGCGACCACCGCCATCCCGCCGATGAAGATGCTTTGAAAAAAGAGATAGCGCAAAAATGGTCTTTGCCAGATCTTACGAATTTTTATCGTCATTTTTCCATCTCCTATACTTAATTTTCACCTTAATTGTATGAGAGACGAAAAACGATGTGTTCCCTAATGTTTGGGGGGACGGGAGAGTTTGCGGTTGAGCATCGTTGACCTCATCTTGAGATATTTTGTGTGTGATGTCAGACCTTAACTCAGGCGCAAGCTCTGGGCCTGGACTTCGTCCATCGCCTCAATCGTATCTTGCAGACCGCCGATCTCGTCTTGAATTTCCAGCCGGAGCCGTTGCGCCCGCCCGCTATCGACCTCTTTCGCGCCCAGGCGGGCCATCTGCGCGTAGATGGTCGCCAATGAGGATAACGTCGTTTCCAGTTGGATTTCTGCCCGGCGCACCCCGTTGACAGTCGCTTCCAGGTTCGCCAATTGTTGCTCTAGCTGGTTGACCTGCCGTTCTAGCTCTCGCCGTACTTCCGGGGATTGTTCGCGCTCCATGCGGATGCGTGTCTTTTCTAATTGTTGGGGCACCATGCGCCGGTCACGGGTGACCAGTTCGTTGGCTTCGAAGGAGTCGATGTGGCGGGCCAAGCTGAACATATGCGCGATCCAGTCGTTAACGTCATCCACCGTCTGGAGCAAACTGACCTGCAAGGCACCTTTGGCGCGATGGGCCAGCGTAATCATATTGCGGCGATATTCCAGCGCATCGTTGATGCGTTCGCGGGAGACGCGGTTTTCAATCGTGTTGAGATCGAATTGTTGCTCAAAACGGGCGGCCAGCGCGTCTTGCACCGCGTCTTCATCCGCCAACGTAGAGAGGACAAAGCCAGCCACCGCCAGCCCACCACCCACCAGCCAGAACCAATCCTGCCAGAACTCAAACGGTTGCGGGGCCACCACGAACAGTAACAACGTAAAGACCACCGTCAGCGCGACCTGCCAACTGAACACCGCCTTTTGAATTACCGCGCCGACAACCCGCTGTCGGACTTCTTCGCGTTCGTTGCTCATAGAATGATACCCTATCCAGCTTGTTGATGCGATCTAATGTGTATACGCAAAACTGCCTTGATTGTAGCATCAGGCATACAGAATGACCAAGATTATCTCAAGTTCCGGCGGTCAATCAAGTCGTATACGGCACGAGCAAGAGCACCTCGCCGACCGAGACAAAGACGTGCGTCTCAGTGCGTCTCAGTCACCGTATGGATGTAAACCTTATCAATCACGATGCGAGATTCGACATCAAACCCGGCGGTCTCGCGCAGTTGCAGTTGCGCGACTGGCGGCTCCCATGCACGATTTGCCGGGTAGCGTGATAACGTCAGAAAGGTCTCATTCTGTTCGTAACTCAACGTGAAAACCGTCGTACTATCTGGCGAATAAGCCGGTACATACGGCCAGACCGACTCAAGCGTGAGCGTCTCACGGTCGTAAACCTCCACCACGCGCCCACTGTCGAAATCAAGGAACGCGCTCAAGAATTCGGCCTGGCCGCCGGTGACGCGGGGTATGCGGCTCTGTAGCGTCCAGATCATATCGGTGACAAGATCACTTCGCGCTTCGTCCACGCGGTAGCTCACGCCGTCCGCCTCCCGCCGGAGTGCGACAAAGCCCTCTGCCGCGCCATCATCAATCGGGCGACTCCCGTAGATCACATCGCCATCGGGCGTGGCAGATAAAAGCCGGTAGCCCGGTTCGACCGGCACGACGAACGACTCGCAGGCATCCAGCATGAACGAACACGATAAGATCGGCTGTGTCATCCACCGGCCTGAACCGGCGTTGTAGACTAGCCAGCCGGCCCCGTGTGCGCTCAGGGTATAAAACGTACCTTCCAGGTCGCGGTAACTGCGGCTGGTCTGTTCGTCCGTCGTCAGATCATAGGCGACCAACAGGCCGAACGACGCCACGCCGATATAACGGTCATCCGCCGACCAGAGCAAGGCATTGGTCGCGTTGAAATCATCCGGGCCGCGCTCGACGGTGAAGGTCGTCACCGGCTCGAAGGTCGCCACCTCTAACACCGTGATCGTCATGTCAACTCGGATCGCGATCAGCGTGCCATCCGGGGAAAACTTGACATCCATCGAACTATCCACCGGCACCGCTTGCGTGTAGACTGGCTCCGGGGAGGCCAACCCGTCGTCATTATAGGTCACATCGCGGATGTCGAACACGACGATAAACTGAGCCAGCATGTTAAACCCGTCGTCCAGTTCCCACACCGTAGCGGCGATCCGTTGCCCATCGGGATGCACATCGACCTTCACCAATTCCTGACTGGGCAGATCCAACACAATGAATTGGTCACCGAAGGTCTGGTCGCCGTCATCTTGCGCCTGAACGCCGACCGGCCACAGCAACAGCCCCATCAACAAGATCATCCATCGCAACATGAACCTATCTCCTTATCCGCAGAAATTAAAACAGGGCGCGACGACTCGCCCCCTGTTGCCCCACATCAGCCCGCAGGCCGCCTCTATTTTACATCCGGCAGTTGGTCGCCGTCGTCGTCACCACCCAGCAGACGCCGCCGCCGTTCTTCCAGTTGAAGCTCAATTTCAGAACCGCTCACCGCTTCGTCGATCTGGTCGGAAAGATTTTGCGTCGCCATATCCAGGCGGGCATCTTCTTGATCTAACCGCGACCGGATCTTGTCGGCCATGCTGTTGATCTCGCTGTCGCCGATGTCGGCCAGCCCGTCCAAGCTCTTGATGGTCTTGGTGGCGACTTTCTTCGCTTCGGCCAGTTCCATCAGCGCGATCAACTGCTCACGCTCCTGGCGGATAGTGGTCATCTTGGCTTCAAGCTGACGCCGCATCTGGAGCATCTGGTCGTACTGTTTCTTCTGGTCTTGCCATTGGTCGTAATATTCTTGCGCCAATTGCTCTTTGGTGTTGAGTTCGGATTGTGCGGCGGCGGCCAGGTCATTTTTACCCTTTAAGATCAGGGTATCAATATCACGGTCGAGCTTTTCCGCCGCCCCGGCAAATTCTTCGTACTTGCGCTTGAGCGTCTTCACGGTGCCGCCCACCGTCGCGGCGGAGTCTTCCAGCGCGTCCAGGTTCTTTTCTGCCTGGCGGATGTATTCATCCAGCACCTTGACCGAATTGGCCTCCAATGCCCGGTCTACCATGCCATGCAAATTTGCGCTAATCAGAGTCCGTACTTTTTCAAAAAATGAAGCCATCTTAGACGTGTCCTTTCATCGAATTATTCACGCGGTCAAGGCCGATTATAGCACGAACCCGGCATTATGCCTCTGTTTTCAGCGTCAATGTGAAGCAAGTTCCTTCGCCCGGTGTACTGTCAATATCAAACTGCGCGTCGTGCATATCAGCCAATCCTTTGACTATCGCCAATCCACTCCCCGCGCCTTGATCTTCGTATTGGTCGCGGTTGACCTGATAGAACGACTCCCAGATGATCGCCATTTGATCCGGCGGGATGCCGCGCCCATGATCGCGCACCGTCAGTTTTAACGTGTCATTGTCATCTGCGGCCTTCAGGCCGATTTCAATCGGCTTATCTTCCGGGCTGAATTTGATCGCGTTACTTAGCAACTCAGTGAGGATCGCCATCAGGTATTCGCGATCTCCCATAATAGCCGGCAAGTTTTCCGGCGCGTCGATGGTCATCATATGATTGACCTTCGGGTTTTCTTCCTGCTGTTTGACGGCCACTTCGATCAAGCGGGGCAGGTCTTCGATGCGTGTCTTGCGCCATTCAAAGGTCTTTTGTGCGTCGCCGGTTTCCAGTTCCACCAGCAAGATGAAGTTTTCGATCAACCGGCGCAGGCGGTTCGCCCCGTTGTTGATCTCACGCAGGAACATGAGTAATTCCGTCTCGCTCATGCCCTCCACATTGCCTTCTTTGAGCATATCGGCATAAGCCACGACCAGCGTCAACGGGGTGCGGAACTCATGGTTGAGGATGGTCAGGATGTTGCGCTTAACGTTGGAGATCACGCCTTCCTGCACTTCGTTGAGGGCGCGGTGTCGCTTCAGGCGGGAATCCACCGCGACCAATAAATCATCGGCATCAAAGGGCTTAATCAGATAATCATCCACACCCAACATCTTGCCCTGTTGCACATCTTGCTTGCTCCCTTTGGCCGTCAGGAAGATAAACGGGATGCGCACCCAATCTTCTTTTTTGCGGACTTCCTGCAAAAATTCCAGGCCGTTAAGGTGCGGCATCATAATGTCGGAGACGATGAGATCCGGGATGTGTTCATCTGCATTTTCTAATACTTGCAGTGCCTCACGGCCATCATGCGCTGTCATTACCTGATAATCGTCTAATTCCAGGATGTCGCGGATACCTAACAATAAATTGGGTTCGTCTTCGACGACGAGTAATGTGGCCTTCGGCATAATCAATGACTCCAAATTCGCTATGCAAGATGCGTGATTGCAATTTTTGTCGTATTTAGATTATATGCTATTTGAGTTTCTATACAATTTAGCAAAGACTAAACACTGTTAGCAGTTTCTAACGGAGGCAGATCCGTATAATCTATCGAGTTTAACAGTTCCATTTTGACAGATTCATGCAGTTCGGACAACAATAGATTAAATGATTTTTGGAAATTAAAAGTTAGGGAAATTCATCATGCGACGAATCGTGATCGCTCTGGTGAGCCTGGGCTTGATGGTCAGCATCAGCCTCGCCCAGGAGACCGATCTACCGCCCCGGCTGGATGGAATCGTGCTGACAGAAGCCATCGACGCGACCACCGCGTCTCGTGGCGCGTTTACAATCAACTGGGACAGCGAGGCATTGCGCGTGCTACACGCAGAGCAGGTCGTCTGGTCCACCCCGCCCGGCGGCTTCCTGGCGGCAGCAAATGGCACCGAGACAGTTGAGGAAGTACGCGGCAACTTCTTCTTCACCGAAACACGCGAGCGCGTCTGCACGATGCAAACACTCGACGCGCTGACAACTGCCGACGATGCGGTCGTCCTCAGCGGTACCTTGAGCGATTCGGACGGACTCTGTACCGAGTACAGTCTGCGCTTCGATGCGACTGGTGACCATACCCTCCGTTTTGATCTGCAATTCACCGACTCGACCTACAACCGCGCCTTCCTGGAGGTCGCCACCAACGCCGACGAGCGATTTTACGGCTTCGGGATGCAATTCTCCTTCGTGGATCTCAAGGGCCAGCGGGTGCCGGTCTGGGTGAGTGAGCAAGGCATCGGGCGTGGTGCGGAGCCGATCACGACTGGCGCGAACATCGTCGCCCGCTCTGGCGGGACGCCCTTCACCACATATGCCCCGATCCCGCATTATCTCACCAGCCAATCCCGCTCCTTGATGTTGGAGACCACCGTTTATAACGTATTCGACCTGACCAGCGATGACCGGCTTCAGATCGAAGTGTGGGATGCAGGCTTCAGTGGGCAGATCATCGCCGGAGAGACCCCCGCTGACCTGATCCGCGAGTACACCGGTCTCGTCGGGCGGATGCGCCCACTGCCAGAGTGGCTAACAACCGGTGCGGTGGTCGGCATGCAGGGCGGCACAGAGCGCGTGCGTGAGATCTACGAGGAGTTGCAAACCCACGAAGTACCCATCAGCGCGTTCTGGTTGCAAGATTGGGTAGGCCGCCGGACGACCAGTTTTGGCGAGCAATTATGGTGGAATTGGGTACTCGACCGCGAGCGTTACCCGGATTGGGACGCGCTGGTGAGCGACTTCAACGCCGATGGCATCCAGGTCTTGACCTATGCTAGTCCGTTCATCACCGATGCGGCGGAAAAACCGGACGTAACCCGTAACCTCTATGCGGAAGCGGTGGAAAACGGATATTTCGTCACCCGGCCTGATGGCACACCCTATGCCACCCTGGTAACCGATTTCGACGCCGCGCTGGTCGATCTCACCAACCCGGCGGCGCGGGACTGGCTGAAGTCGATCTTGCTGGAAGAAGTTTTGGGTGTAGGGGCGGTTGGCTATATGGCCGACTTTGGCGAGGCGTTGCCCCATGACGCCATTTTACAGGCCGGTACCGGAGCAGAACTACACAATAGTTAAACTTCAGAATAATTTTACAGGAGCGCAGAAAAAATACCGCCAAAACTGATCTGAAGA
>DAOTTZ010000116.1:0-12351 GCA_034437535.1 Anaerolineae bacterium
CTCCATGACCTCGGCCAGCCAGCCGTGGGTCGGGAACTGCGCCGACTTCAACAGCGCGGCGACGGCGATCAGGAGCGTCGCCGGGACCACGCCCGCCGGCACCTCGCCCGAGGCGGCGGCCGTGCGCGCGGCTTCCAGGACGTCGGCGTCGTCGGCGAATCCGGATGCGGCAAGTCGACGGTGGCGCTCGCCATCATGCGCTATCTCGGCCGCAACGGCCGCATCGTCGGCGGCGAGATCCGCTTCAAGGGGCGAGACCTCACCACGCTGGGCGACGAGGTGAAGGAGCTGCAGGCGCATGAACGCGGCAAGCTGGGCGCACAGCACGTGCTCTTCACCTACCTCCACCTCGCCCCCGGCCCCCCCAACGCGGCCAGCAGGTCATGTTGCGGATGCCGGTGGTGCGGCCCATCGCCGTATGGGTATTAATCGCGCTCAACGCGCTGGTGTATATCGCGGTGCAATTCTTCATGAGCGAGACGCAAGCCTTCGACTTTTACTCTGCCCTGTGGAACAACCAAACCGCTGTGCTGGTCGAAGGTGATTACCATCGCCTGCTTACGTCGATGTTCCTGCACAGTTACGTTCAGCCATTTCATATCGTGTTCAATATGTACGCGCTGTATGCCATCGGCATCACGGTGGAGCGATTCTTCGGCCATGTGCGCTTCCTGCTGATTTACTTCCTGAGTGGGCTGGCTGGCTCGGTGTTGAGCATCCTGCTGAACCCGCCTTCCGTGACGGCGGTCGGCGCATCGGGCGCGGTGTTCGGCATCTTCGGCGCGGAGATGGTGTTCTTGTACAATCACCGCAAGTTATTCGGCCAGATGGCAAGTAACCAGTTACGGCAATTGGCGATTGTCGCCCTGCTGAACCTGGCAATTGGTTTCTTCAGCACGCTGACCGCCGGTGCCGGTGGGGCCGCCATCGACAATTGGGCGCACATCGGCGGCTTTGTGGGCGGCGCGGTCCTGGCCTGGTTCATCGGGCCGATTTTGATCCCGCGTAAGCACCCCACCCAGGATAACGCGCTGACCATCGAAGACATCAACCCGCTGGAAAACCGCACCCAGCCGTTGTTCATCTACGCCTCGGTGTTGTTATCTGCGCTGGTTGTCGGGACGATCCTGGCTAGGTAATCTGACCCATATTGATATGTGACCCACCAATAAGTCCATACCAATGTTATAATGGACATAGTGACGTTATAAGTTAAAAGGCTCTTCTGTGACAGACAGCATTATCAACCAGGACTTACTGACGCGCCTGGTGCATTATGCCCAGGATGTTGGGCAGGACATCAACACGTACCTGGAAGGCTTGCTTCAGCAAGATGTAGGCCGGTTCTTTCACCTGGCTGTGGATATGTTCTGCATTACCGATCAAAACGGACGCATCCTGAAGGCCAATCAAGCCTTCGGGGAAACCCTGGGCTACACAGAAAAAGCCCTCGTCGGGCAGTCGCTATTAGATTTTGTGCATCCTGATGATTATGATGAGACCCTCATCGCCATCAAACGACACCAACAAGAGGATACAACCTGGTCGTTTGAGAACCGCTATCGCCACACGGACGGCACGACGGTATGGCTTTCCTGGCGGGTTTCCCCGACGACCGATGGCAAGATCTACGCCATCGCCCGCGACATCACCGCCCGCAAGCAAGACGAGCAAGAACTCGTCACCCGCAACGAAGAACTGGACGCCTTCGCCTATTCAGTCGCCCATGATGTCAAAAATCCGATTGCATCCATGATGGGCTTTGCCAGCCTGATGCAAACTTATTATGACCGGCTCAACCGGGAGACATTCCTGCATTATCTCAATGAGATCATGGCGGGCGGCTATCAGGTGCGCGAGATCGTGGATTCACTGCTGTTGCTAGCCCGCGTCCGCCAGAGTGACCTGCCCAACCTGCAACCGTTGGATATGTACTGCATCGTAGAAGGGGCCACCGACCGCCTCAAAAACCAGATCATCGGCAAGGGCGCGGTCATCAAGATGAGCGACTCCTGGCCGACCGTGATCGGCTATGGCCCCTGGCTAGAGCAAGTCTGGATCAACTACATCAGCAACGCGCTGAAGTACGGCGGTCAGCCGCCCGTCGTAGAACTGGGCGCGGAAGAAGACGGCGACCGGGTGCGCTTCTGGGTCAAGGATAACGGCCCCGGTATCAAGATCGAAAATCAACAACATTTATTCAAACCGTTCACCCGGCTCGATGTCGGCCAGTCAGAAGGGCACGGCCTGGGCCTATCCATCGTCAGCCGGATCGTCAACCGCCTGGGTGGGCAAGTCAGCGTAGAAAGCCAGCCCGGCGCAGGCAGTGTCTTCAACTTCACCCTGCCCCGCATCCTGGCCGAAGACAACCTCATCCAGGCGATGGCGGACTGATGAGCCACCGGCGCGATGACCTGGCCCACCGGCAAGACCGGGCACGCGCTCAAGGCGGGGCGGAGCGCATCGCCCGCCAGCACGCCCGCGGACGCCTCACCGCCCGTGAGCGCATCCGCACCTTGTTAGACGCGGATAGCTTCGATGAGCGCGGCCTGCTCGCGCACAGTGACCGCCCCGAAGCACAAGACAAAACCCCGGCAGATGGCAAGATTACCGGCTTCGGCCAGATCGACGGGCGCACCGTGTTCGTCAGCGCAGACGACGCCACCGTGATGGCCGGCGCGGGCGGGCGCGTCGGCGTGGAGAAGCAGTACAAAGGGACTGAATACGCCACGCGCAAAGGCTTCCCGGTCATCCACCTGGGCGATGGTGGCGGTGCCCGCATACCGGACATTATGGGCGCGACCGGCATGATGAGCATGGTCTATCCCATCAACGGCCAGCCCCGCAACCGCTACGTCCCGCAGATTGTCGCCATCCTGGGGGAATGCTACGGCGGCCCCACCTGGACGGCATCCGTCAGTGATGTGGTCGTGCAGACCAAAGACGCGATTATGGCGGTGGCTGGCCCGCCCATCCTGGAGACAGCCACCGGCGAACAGGCCACGCCCGATCAACTGGGCGGGTGGGAACTGCACGCCCACACCACCGGCCTGACCGATCTCTTCGCCGAAGACGACGCCCACGCGCTCCGGCTGGTGCGCGAGACACTGACCTATTTCCCGCAGAACGCCGACCAACTCCCGCCGCGCCAACCGACCAGCGAGGCACCCCACCGCCGCCTGGACGCGATCACCCACATCGTGCCGGATGACCCCAAAGCGGTCTATGACATGCACGACGTGCTTGATCTGCTGGCGGACGCTAACAGCGTGTTAGCGTTCAAGCCGCACTTTGACGGTAGTCTGATCACCGCGCTGGCCCGGCTGGATGGCTACCCGGTCGGAATCCTGGCGAATAACCCGCTGGTGACGGTGGGTGCGATGGGGCCGGGGGCGTGCGAGAAGGCGGTCGCGTTCATCGCGCTGTGCGATAGCTTCCATATTCCGCTGGTCTTCCTGCATGATACACCGGGATTTTTCGTCAGCCAGGCGGCGGAAGAACGCAAGATGCCCCTCAAGATCATGACTTTCATCCAGGCGTTACAACAATCCACCGTGCCGCGTGTGGGTGTCATCGTGCGGAAAAGTTATGGCATGGCCCACTGCAACATGGTCGGTGCCAACATGGGCGCGGAGTCGCTCTTCGCGTGGCCCATCGCGGAGGTGTCGTTCATGGCCCCGGAGGTCGCGGTCAACGTGGTGTACGGGCGCAAGTTAGCCACGCTGGATGATCCCGACACAGCCCGCGAGTCGTTCATCGCGCAGATGCGGAGCATGAACGAACCCTGGGCCGCCGCCGGCCTCAATCTGGTGGATAAGATCATCGACCCGGTGGATACCCGGCGCGAGATCATCCGGGCGTTAGGGTATGCTCGCGGCGCGGACGGCACCCAGGGCAAAAGCCGCCGTCTGCTCGCCAACTGGCCCCGGATGCTTTAGGTTTTCTTCTGCCAGCGCGTCAGGTATTGCTCCGCCAGCCAGAAGACCGAGAACAAGGCCAACCCCATCAGGCTGAGCACCAGCACGCCCACATACATCTTCTCGTAGGCGAAGGTCTGGTCGGCGTCTTTGATGTAATACCCCAGGCCGGTACGCCCAACGATGGTCTCTGCGATGAACAACACCGCGATAGCCGTCCCCGTGCTGATCTTGAGCGCCGTAATCACGGCGGGCACACTCACCGGGATATATACATAGCGGATCAAATGCCAGCGGCCCGCCCCCAAAGACCGGATCGACTCCAACGTCTCCGGCGGCACCTGAGACCCGGCATCATGCACGATGACGAACACCTGGAAGAAGATCACCAGCGTGATTAAAAAGATCCGCGCTTCGTCCCCAAAGCCCAAAAACAGGATAATCAGCGGCAGGAAGACCACCTTCGGCGCGGGGAATAAGAAGTACAACAACGGCGTCAGCAGACGATCCAGCAGGGGAGCTTGCATCGCCAGCAAAGCCAGCGGAGCCGCCAGCGCGACCGCGATCCCGACGCTGACGATCACCCGGCGGAAGCTGACCACGGTCTGCTCGATCAAATGATTATCCGGCAGATCGTTGAGATCTTCAAATTGTAGTTCGATGCTCAGGCGTTCGGCCACCGCGCCCGGCGTCGGCAGGAAGTCCGACTCGGCTTCGACCGCCGCCACATGCCAGATGACCGTGAGCAAGATCAAGTCGATGACCAGCACCAGCAACGCGCCGCCGCGCAGGTTCAACCACCCCAAACGGCGCGGGGATTGCGGCGTCATAAGCCTAGCTCCGCCCGGATGGTGGCACAAAATGTCTGGAATGCCGCGTCAGAGCGATCCGGCATCGCCCGCCCGGCAAACGGGCTATGTAACACCGCCGGATGAGTCAACGGGCCGTCTTCCGGGAAGACCAGCACATGGCTGGTCAGGATGGCGGCTTCTTCCACACTATGCGTGACCATAATCATCGTCGCCCCCAGGTCTTGGGTAATGTCGCGCAGGGTCTTTTGCAGGCGTTCGCGGGTCAACTCATCGACCGCACTCAGCGGTTCATCCAGCAGAAGCACATCGGTTTGCAGGGCCAGCACCCGCGCCAGCGCGACCCGTTGCCGCTGGCCGCCGCTCAGTTGCGCCGGGTATTGCCGCGCCACATGACGGATCTGCATCCGCTCCAACCACTCCGCCCGGATGCGATGGCGGTCTGGCCGCGCCACCCGCCGGATCTTGAGGCCCAGTTGTACGTTCTTCTCCGCCGTCATCCAGGGGAGCAAGCCGTAATCTTGCAACATCAACCCCACATCATGATTCGGCTCGTCCAGCACCGCACCACGAAAGCGCACCGTCCCGGCTGTCGGTTGGCGCAGGCCCGCCAGCAGATATAACAACGTGGTCTTGCCACTGCCAGATGGCCCCAAAATGCTCCACGCCTCCCCCGGTTGAATCTGCCAGGTGAGGTGCTGGATGATCGGATTGCCGGGTTGGTAAGCGAAGCTCACATCTTGCAGGGTAAACAGTGGGACGGTCATGATGGTGGGTCTTTCGGCTTCCAGCAAGGGGGCCGGGCATAGGGTCTACCCGGCCCTGTTTGTGATTATTCGTCGGCGGGTGTCAGTACCTTGTCGATCACATGCACCACCCCGTTAGAGGCGTCAATGTCCGGGTCGATGATCGTCATCTCACCATCCAGGATCACGCTGGTACCGTCTACTACAACATACTCTAATTCTGTGCCCTGCACCGTGGTGAGTGTGCCTGCTTCGGCTTCCAGCAGGTCAGCGGCGAAGATTTCGCCCTCAACCACATGATACAGTAGCAGATCACGCAGTTCTTCCGGCGTGAACGCGCTCAGGTCAACCTCTGCCAGCGCACCGTTAGGCGGCGCAAACACCGTGAATTCCCCGGAGTCCAGCGTCTCGACCAGGCCCGCCGTGCTGACTGCTTCCAGCAGGGCGGTGAAGTCTTCGTTTTCCGCCACGATCCCGGCGATGGTCGGCAGGGGCAGGTAATTTGGATCCACCAGATCGGTGTAGGCTTGCTCCCCGTCGATTAACTCGTTATCGCGCATCCAGCGCACGACGGCGGCAGTCTCCGCTTGAGTGGGTACCTGGGCCGTCGGGAAGGACGGAATCGGATACGTCGGTTGTAGCGGCTCCGGGATGTTGATGTTGTCGATCAGGATGTCGCGGTAGGCTTCACCATCTGCGTTGATGGTGTTGACGGCGTTTTCATAGGCCGTCAGGAAGGCCGCGACAGCTTCCGGGTTTTCGTCGATGTAGCTCACGTCCAGCGCAAGCACAGTCGGCACGAAGTCTAGCGTCGCATCACTGACGATCACCGTCGCCCCTTGTAACTCAGTCGCCAGCGTGACGAGTGGCTCCGGCAGGGTGGCGGCGGCCACTTCGCCGGTCGTCAACAGTTGCAAGCGGCGCGGGATCTCCGGCACTTCTTCATAAACCGTGTCGGTCACGCCGGCATTTTCCAGCATGGTCGTCGTCAAATACTCGATGATGGTGTTTTCTGCGATGGCGATGGGCACCCCGGCCAGATCTTCGACTGTTTCGATGCCACTATCGGCCCCGGCCACAATCGCAAAATAAGGTTCACGGATCGGCTCATGTCGCACCGCCCGCAGATCAACACCGCCGTTGACCAACAGGCTGAGAACGGCCATATCGGTGTTCGCGCCGTCCACTTCCCCGGCCCGCAGGGCGATCTGCTGTTCACGCGCACTGTTGAAGCGTACCAACTCTACGTCGATCCCGGCCTGCTCATAAAAGCCCAGTTCGTCCGCCACATAAAGCGGCAGGGTGTTCAACACCGGCAAGACGGCCAGCCGCAAGGTCGGCAGGTCTTCGGCGGCTTCGTCTTCGTCATCCTGGGCCGCCACCGGGCCGAAGGCCAACGCACCAAGAGCCAACAAGAGCATTAAAGCGGTTATCTTACGCAACATAAAGATCCTTTGCATTTTCGTATCGTTTATCTGCCCGGATGATAGCAGAGCCAACTAAGCACCAGCTAAAACCCGATGAGTGCTAGGTGAGAATCATCTGAGTCACCTGCTCATGCACCGGCAAAGCCGGGATCGCGCCGCGTTGGGTGGCGGTCACCGCGCCGCACGCATTGGCAAAGCGCAAAAGTTCCGGCAGATGCTCGTGATAATCGTCAGGATGCTCCAGGATGCCGGTCAGCAGGCCCGCCACGAAGCTATCCCCCGCGCCGGTCGTATCAACCGCCTGCACACGCGGCGTCGGCACGAACACCGGCTCCGCCCCCCGCCGGTATGCGGTAGAGCCAGCCGCGCCATGTGTCACCACGATCAACCCCAGGCCCTCACACCACAGGTCGGCTACATCGTCCGCCATAAAATCGCGCTCTTCGTCGCTCACCTTGACGACATCGGCATAACGCAAGCCTTCACGCAGGACATTACGGGCAGTGGTTTCGTCCGGCCACAAAGAAAGCCGCAGGGTCGGGTCGTAATGCACGATCAAGCCGGATTCACGCGCATGGCGGGCCGCGTCAAAGGTGGCCTGCCGGCTGGCCGCGTCGATGAGCGTCAACCCGCCGAAGTGAAACACCTGCCCCGCCTGGATCGTCGCACGAGTCGCATCATTCAGCGGGTGGAGCAATGCCGCGCTGATCTGGCCGAAGAACACAAAACTGCGTTCGCCATCCGCCGCCAACGAGACGAACGCCAACGGGGTCTGCGCCTCCTGGCTGACGATCAAGCCGTCACAATTGACACCTTCCGCTTCCAGCACCGCTACCAAAAAATGCCCGAACGGATCATCCCCGACCTGACCGAGAAAGGCGACCGGTGCCCCCAACCGCGCACATCCCACCGCCACATTGGCCGGGGCACCGCCGGGGGCCTTCTCAAAGCCGGAAGCATCCCCCACACTCACGCCGGATTCCAGCGCGACAAAATCAATCAAGACTTCCCCAAGACACACCACACGCATGATAACTTTTTCCTTTGGTTTTTTGTCTTTCAGTGTAATGCCGGGGGCAGGTCTCGTCTAGCGGCGGCTCCCTTGCGCTGGATGCGATACGCCGTCATAATATCGGTATAATAAACGTTCATCTATTTTGTTGACAAATGTAGCCATTGGATGCTAAATTGATGCATAAGTTCGTGCGGATGATAGGTGGTTACATCACAAGTCGTGTGTGATGTGTAAAATCGTCAGTGCCTTGATAGTCGGGATTCGTTGCCAGTGTCGATGACCTGTCCAGCGAAGGGTGCAAGCCCCGGTGACTGCGGTTAAGTTAGGTTCCTATAATTCACCAAGCAAGCACGCCACAGCGAGATAAACTAAAATCGTGCAACCTCCCGGTAAAGTAAGCTATCAAGTAATCCCGAACGCATTCGCTGACGGGATAGAGGCGGTTGTAGTTACGCCCTTGTGGGCTATGCCTGCATAAAGCTGTGCGGTGTACATATTTGTACATTCAATCAGCAACTATGCATTTTCAAACAAGGGTCAGATGGTATGCAGATTAAACGGTGGTTCCTTCTCGTGGTCGCGCTCTTGGTGACGGCCACCGGGCTATACGCGCAAGATGACGCCCAACCGACCGACACGCCGGGGGATAACGTCATGCTGAGGCTGGGCACCCTGGATGGCGATCCGTTGCTTTACCTGCTGGCCCAGGCGCAGATCGAAGTGTTGATCGAAGACGGTGAGCGCATCCAGCCGGGTCCGGTGGTATATCCTGACACAGCCAGCCTGCATGCCGCCCTCGACAACGGTGAGATCAACCTGCACGTCACCACCCTGGCCGACGCGCTCGGCATCGAGACCCTGCCGACGGATACTGACGACCTGCAAGCGATCTATGACACCACCCGCGTCGAACGCGGCATCGGGCAGGATTTCATCCTCTCCGACCCGACCCCGACAAACGAATACGTCTTTTACATCCGCCAGACCGACGCCATCCAGACCTGGGACGACTTTCTGCTGAGTGTGACCGAGGAGACACCGGTCATCGTCCCGGCGGATTTCGTCACGGCGGTCACCGGGCCGGCCTACTTCGAAGCAGTCTATGACCTGCCCTTACAGACGCTCACCGCCGCACAGGATTACTGGGGACAATATGACGCCTTCGGCCAGACCGACGACTTTATCGTGGTGGTCGGGCGGCGGGCGGATCCAGTTGACCGCATCGAAGCCATCGCCGGACATGCCGTTCAGCGCATCATCCCGCAGGACTTCCCCGCTGAGCTATACAGCTACGTCACCACCCGCCCCGCCGACCTGGAAATCTCCCGCCGCTGGTTTAACTTCTTTGGCGAAACCAACTACTTCTTTCTGCAAGCGATGACTGACGCGGTTCTGATCGCCATAGAAGAATTTGACCCGTCGGTGATGGGGCCGCTCGAACGCGACTTAGTGCGCGATGCCTTGAGCCGGTTTTACGAGACAAGCAATGATGCCAGTACCGAAAACGATACAACTGCCACCAGTCCACCAGATACGATTCAAGCCACTGCCGATACAATGATGCCGACCGATGCAGAACGCCCGACAGCGGTTGGGACGGCAGTCGCACAGGGCGCACCCAGCAACACGCCACTTCCGATCACACCGGCTCCGATAGAGGACGACCCGGCCCGCACCGATTTTATCGGTGATGCCGAAGCCTTCGTCTTCCACCCGAACACAGTCGGCACCAACGAACGCGCCCTCGTCCGGCTGGAATTATTCTTCCGCAATGTGTTCATCACCGCCACACCCACCAGCCCAGTGACGCGAGTCGCGGTGCAACCTGTCGCCTCTCCGCCGCCGGTCAGCGCGGCAGATCTCACGCCGGAAGCGGCCAAGTACAGCGAAGCCGATGTCTTCATCGCCCCCTTGATGCAAGCGGAACTGGAATGCTTCGACGGCTTCACCAACTGCGGCCCATCACCCATCCGGCGCATGGAAATCACCCGGATCAACACGTTTAGCTGGTCACTCATCCCGGTGGATGATGGCACCAGCGGCCCGCGCCCGGTGCAGATGTCGCTCTATGCGGTGGATGACGACGGCCAGCGTGTAGACGATGTGCCGATCTGGACGTATGACTTTAGCATCGACGTGGGCGAAACGGGCGGCGCAGTCACCGAAGACCCGGACTCCGGCGCGACCGGCCTCGTCTTGCTGTTGCTGGCCGGGGTGGTGCTGGTGACCGGCGGCATCGGTGCGTTCTTGATCTTCGCCACCCGCCGACAAACACCCACCGTCCCGGCAGGGCCGCGTCCGTCGGTGTTCATCAGTTACAAGCGGGATGTGAGTTGGGGCATTGCCCGCACCATCCGTGACCGGTTACAGGTTCTCGGTGCGGATGTGTTCCTCGACGTGGAAGACATTCATGATGGATCGTTCGGCGAGTACATCCAGCGCAACATCCGCCAGCGAGATTTCTTCATCCCGGTGCTGGCCCCCGGCACGCTGAATTCTCAGTGGGTGCAGAAGGAAATCCGCTACGCGCTGGAACTGGATAAGACCATCATCCCGGTGTTGGTGAACAACTTCAACCTCTACGGCGATGAGGTGCCAGACGATTTGAAGGTACTCCAGGAGCAGAACGCGGTGAATCTGCCGGCGGAATACGTGGAAGCCGGCATTGAGCGCATCGCCAAGTTTATTGACTTGCAAATGCCGGACGCCCGTTAGCCGGGCGTCTGACGAAAAATGCGGATGTGCCGCTGAGGTTCGGAGCCAACGCTCCGGGAAGCGAGTTGCGCTTGACGCGCCATCTCATGCTGACGCCGGCGGATCATGCTTTCTTGCGGTGCCAGGTCGATGAATTCCGCCCCGGCCCGCACTTTCATGATCGCCTGTTCAGCTTCCCGGAGCGCTTCCCCAAAAGGGTCAAGTGGGTTGACCTCCAAGCGGAAAACGTCGATCAAGAAGTTTTCCATCTGGCTGACGGTGTTGGCCCTCAGCACATAGATCGGTAAGCCGCTTCCTTCCGCTTCACGGATCAAACGCGGTCGTTGGCGATAATAATTCTTCATCGTCACCACCGCATCCGCGCTCCCCAGGTCTTCGGTCACATCCAGCGGCACATGGAGCCGCTTAGCCGCCTGCTGGAGCCGGTTCCGCGCTACGCCATAAGCATAAACCGTCATCGGCTGGAGCGCGCCGCCGTCGGTGGTGGCCGGGGTGTAATCTTCCGTCTTGCCCGGCTTACCGGTGACGCGATGCACCGTACTGCCGTTCTTGCCGCCCTTGTCGTCGCGCTTCTCATTCATCACAGAGCGCATCTCCGGCACATATTCTTCCGCGAAGATGTCGCCCTTATGGTCACGCTGGCGGATCTCAATCGCCTTCATACGGCCCCGCAAAGCACTATCGACCGATTCCGCCACGCTCTCATGAACGGCCATGCGGTCGCGGGTTTGTAGTTCGATCAACACATCAAAGGTCGGCGGGGCGCGGCGTTCTAATACCGTCTTTTGTGTGCCGCGCCGCCGGGCTTCGTCGTCACTCAACGTCACCGATTCAATGCCGCCGATCAAGTCGGTCAGCGTCGGGTTAAGCATCAGGTTATCCAGCGCGTTCCCGTGTGCCGTGCCGATCAACTGCACGCCGCGCTCCGCGATGGTCCGGGCGGCCTGGGCTTCCAGTTCGCGCCCGATCTCGTCAATGACGATAACCTCCGGGTTATGGTTCTCCACCGCTTCGATCATCACCTCGTGCTGGCGTTCCGGGTGGTTGACCTGCATCCGCCGGGCCTTACCGATAGCCGGGTGGGGTACATCGCCATCCCCGCCGATCTCGTTAGAGGTATCCACGATGACCACGCGCTTATGCTCCGCCAGCACACGGGCCGCCTCTCGGAGCATGGTCGTCTTGCCGACACCCGGCGGCCCCAACATCAAGATGCTCTGGCCGCTGGCGATCAAGTCTTCGATAATATCAATCGTCCCGTAGACGGCCCGGCCCACGCGGCACGTCAGGCCGACGACATCGCCCCGGCGGTTGCGAATGGCCGAGATCCGATGCAGGGTGCGCTCGATCCCGGCGCGGTTATCCGCGTCGAAATCACCGATGCGCTCGATCATCATGTCCAAATCATCGCGGTTGACTTCATCCTCGGCCAGGTCGATCTCACCGCCCAGGTAACGGGCTGTTGGGATCCGACCGAGATCAAGCACGACTTCGAGTAATTCATCTGTATCGCCTAAGTCATCCAGGGCATCATTGATGTAACGCGGCAGGACAGCCTTCAGCTTGTCGATGTCGTCTGTAATCCGTCGTTCCGTCATAGTCGCCTTTATCTAATAGTTAAACTTCAGAATAATTTTACAGGAGCGCAGAAAAAATACCGCCAAAACTGATCTGAAGACGTGAAAACGCTGAAAAACGCGCCTCTAATATCAAAACACAAGC
>DAOTTZ010000117.1:0-25500 GCA_034437535.1 Anaerolineae bacterium
GTAAATCAGCGAAGTGCATACGCAGGCTATCTAACACAGCTACATCCTTATCCCTTGTGTCGCTTGCTTTACTATAGTATATCTCAATTCTATTTCATGCCTTCAACCTGATGGTCATTGGCTTTATACTAAGTGTAATGCAAATGATCAGGGGGAAAGATCAAGATGAGTCAAAAGCAAGCCGATCTTAAACGCGCCTATCAGTTGATTAAGCAGGGCGACAAGCCGAGCGCACAGAAGATCTTATTGCCGATTGTGCGGGCTGATGATCGCAACGTGAATGCCTGGCTCTTGCTGGCGATGGCCGCCAAAAATGCCGAACAACGCCGCCACGCGCTGGAAACTGTACTCAAGCATGACCCCGACAACGAAAAAGCCCAGGCCATGCTCAAGAAGACCTCGGCGGGCACATCTGCCAAACCAGCATCCAAATCGGCCCGGCCACAACCATCGCGACCGGCGGCGGCTAGCAAAGGGGGCGGGATACCGCGAACCTGGCTGATTGTGGGGGGCTTGCTGGTGGTTGTCGCCGTTGTTGCGCTGGCCGCTGTTTTTCTCCTCGGTGGGGAAGGTGATCCGGTCGATGCGTTGGATACACCCAGCGTTGATGCGGTCAATCGGGGTGCTCTGCCGTTTGATGCCGCCATCCGGGGTGATTTGTTGCGCGATACCGCCGATGTCTACTTCATCGAAGGTACGGCGGGGCAGGGCCTGCGCTTTACTATCTCCAAGCTGGATGAAAACAGCGAATTGATGGAAGCTGACCTGCGCTTTTATCAGGATACGTCGGCGGAACCCTTGGTGCGTAGTGATTGGATCAGCGAGATTGAAGGGGCGCAAATCGACGTGCTCCTGCCGGAAGACGGCACGTATTATCTGTACGTGGATTCGTTCTTCGCCGGTGGGGAGTATGCGCTGGCGAACCGTTCGCTTGATACCTTGCGCCAGACCGAAGATGGCGACGTCGTGCATGATCATGGTGAACTGGCAACCGGCGCGACGGTCTCGCATGTCGTCCAGCCCAACATTGATGATCTCTATCAGATCAATCTGAGCGAACCACGCGGGATCGTGATGGAAATCAGCAACCAGGGGAGCATCAACGTGCCGGAGTTGGTCGTCACCAATGAGGCGGGAACCGAAGTGGCATCGGGCCGGCTGTTACCGGGCACCCGCAATCTACGTTTGCCAGCTTTCCTGCCGGAAGCCGGGACGTACACCCTGCGTGTATCCGGTGGCGAAGCCAACTACAACTTGAGCTTACAGGCGGACGACGACATCAGTATCGTGGCAGATACACCCTACACCGCCAGGGGAGCGGTGCGCTTGCGAACACCGTTGTTCGGCGGTTTCATCAGTGAGAAAGATCTGCCGCATGGGTATACGCTTGCCAGCACCGGCAACGGGGCGAATGTGATCGTCAATGTGCTGGCGGAAGCAAATTTTGTTGATCCGGCAGTCGCAGTGTATGATCCTAACGGTGAACGTGTCGCAGAAAATGATGACATCGATTTCATGAACGATAACGCTCAGGTCTCCTTCCCGCTTTCGATACCGGGGGATTACCTGGTGCTGGTCATCATCGAAGATATGTTTGATGAAGGGACCTATCAGATCATTATCGAAGGATAGCCTATGCCGCCTGTTGATGCACCGCTTTTGCTGGACATCCCGGAAACAATCGAGACCGAGCGGTGCCGCTTGCGGATGCTCCGCGCCGGGGATGGCCCGCGCATCTGTGAGGCCGTCCAGGAGTCGCAAGCGGAGTTGAAGCAGTGGTTGAACTGGGCGATTCCAGAACCCACCGTCGAGCGGTTCGAAGAATTCGCCCGGCGGTGCCAGTACCGCTATCTGCAACGGGCCGATTTCACCATGTCGGTCTATGCGAAGGCCGATGGGCGTCTGCTGGGGGGATGCGGCCTGCATCAGATCCAGTGGAGCGTGCCCAAGTGCGAGATCGGCTACTGGCTCCGCACATCGGCCACCGGCCAGGGCTACGCGACGGAAGTGGTGAACGCGCTGACCGATTTCGCGTTCACCTATTGCCACATGGAGCGGATCGCGATCTATGTCGATGTGGCGAACACCGCCAGCGCGGCAGTTGCCCGCCGGGCCGGGTATCCGCTGGAAGGCACCCTGCGGTCAGAGATCCATTCGGATTACTTCGATGCGGCCCGCGACTCGCTCTTGTTCGCTAAATCACGCGCCGATATTCGGGGCGGATGAAGCAAGTTAGTCTTCGGGAACGTAGGGAATCAGCCCTTTTTCATAGGCGATTTCCTGGATTTCGCGTGGTAGACTGCGGGCATCAATGATAAAACCATTGTAGCTTACCATCCACGCCATCGGATTGTCGTCTAATCGGCTTGGCAACGTCCAATCGGGATCCATCATGCTAATGTTGAGCATGTCGCGGATGGTCTTTGCTTTATTGCTGGCGGTGCTGGATGCGATACCGAACGCATCGGCCAGATCTCCGGCAGAAATATGCGGTTCGAACGACGAGTCAAATAGGAAGTTGACCTGCCCAACGGCATAGACAATTGATGCGGCCCAGGTGTGAACACGGCCTCTTTCCAGCGGGGAAGGTCGTTTCCGGGCGAGTTTAGCCGCCATTGCCCGGCAGACCTGCGCGTATTCCTCATCCAGTTGCGCTTTACAAAAAGTGTCGATTTTCGCCATGATTGCATCAAACTTCTCTTGCATTTTCTGCGGAACACGGTCACTCATTCTCGCCTCCTACATCAATAATAATTTTGCCAACGGTACGCTTCTGGCGGAGTTTTTCATGCACCGCTTTGATCTCAGTCAGCGGGTAGGTGCTGTCGATCACCGGGCGCAGACCACCGGCATCGACCTGTTGCGCCAGGAAGTTCAGGTCGCGCACGTTCGACTTCACCACGATTAACTCAGCGGATTTATCACCCCATAGCCGGGTGCGGAACTGGTGCCAGAAGTTGACCGGCTTGGGCACCGTGGTGATGTAAACGCCGTTGGTGTTCAGCAGGTGGGCGATCTGCTGGTAATTGAAATTGCCGAAGACATCAAAGAAAATATCAAACCGTTTATCCAGGGTAGTGAGGTCGGTCGTATGGTAGTCGATGGTCTCATCTGCGCCCAGGTCGCGCACCAGGTCATGGTTGCGTGGGCTACATACGGCGGTGATCTGTGCGTGATAATGTCTGGCGATCTGCACCGCGACTGTACCGACTCC
The DNA here is from genome assembly GCA_034437535.1 of Anaerolineae bacterium. Classification (GTDB taxonomy): domain Bacteria; phylum Chloroflexota; class Anaerolineae; order Aggregatilineales; family Phototrophicaceae; genus J038. The sequence goes on from DAOTTZ010000117.1 coordinate 3,215, forward strand.
GCCCGATGCCCCGTTGATCAACACCCGGTTTTCCGCCTGGATATTGCCCTTATCGCGTAATGATTGGAGCGCGGTCAGCCCGACCAGGGGCAGGCCAGCCGCATCGTGCAGACTGAGCGACTCCGGGGCCGGGGCGATTTCGTCCGCCCGCACCGCGACATAATCGGCATGGGTGCCACCCCGCCAACCGTTGACCATGCCCCATACGGCCTGTCCGCTGGTCACATGGGTGATGTTCGCGCCGGTTTTCTCCACGATCCCGGCGTAATCTGAACCGAGCCGGATCGGAAAGTTGTTGCGCGTGAGGAGCTTAAAGCGCCCCTTGCGGATGAAGGTATCTTTGGGGTTGGCGGCGGCGTAGTGAACACGCACCAGGGCCTCATCCGGGCCGATTTCCGGCATAGGTACGGTGTTGAGTTCCAGCACATCACTGGTGCCATATGCGTTGATCTCGACGGCACGCATCAGCGGGCCACCGCATAAATCGTAAACGCCGCATAGAGCAAGATCAAGATCAGGGCTTCGCGCCGGCTGATTTCCCGGTTCAGCACCAACGGGAACAAGAGCAACGTGAAGAACAACATCACCGGGCCATCCACCCGTGTCACCTGTAGATAGGTGGTGTAGTCGATCATCAATGGCGTGCGGACGAGTTCGGCATAGGGTTCGAATGTGGTCGTCTGGAACATGGAAATAGGCCGGATGAGGGCGGTAAAGCCCAGGATGCTGAGGAGATTATACACGTTACTGCCGACCACGTTGCCGATGGCGATGTCGCTCTGCTTGTTGAAGGCCGCCACCACCGACGTCGCCAATTCTGGTAACGAAGTACCGACGGCTACCAGCGTGATCCCGATGACCAACTCGCTGACGCCAAAATCTCGCGCCAGGCTGACCGCGCCGGTCACGGTCAACTGGGCACCGATTGCCAGCACCACCAGGCCCAGTAGCAGGCGCATCACTTCACGCGGGCGTTGTTCATTGGCGATGGGCGGATCTTCCCGGCTGTCGTAATCGTCTTCTTCCGCCTGGAGATCACCCTTTTTGCGATCCTGGTTGGCGAAGTAGAGCATCGCCACGTTGAAGATCATTAATCCGATCAGCAAGATGATGCCATCCACTCGTGAGATCGTACCGTCGAAGAAGATCAGCGCGGCGAACAGCGTGACACCGACCAGAAACGGAATCTCTCGCTTGAGCATCCGCGCCTGGATGGCAATCGGGAAGATCAAGCCAGTTGCACCCAGGATCAAGCCGATGTTGGCGATGTTCGAGCCGATGACGTTGCCGATGCTCACGTCACTGGTTCCGCCCAGGGCCGCGCTGACGCTGACCAGCAGTTCCGGCACACTGGTACCAAACGCGACAACCGTCAGGCCGACGACCAACGCGGAGAAGCCGAACGACCGCGCCAACCGGGACGATCCCTCGACCAGCCAATCCCCGCCATAATAAAGCATGATAATCCCGCCGACCACGAAAACGATGTCAAGAATCACGACGATTTCACTTTCCCCTTGGACGAAAGATCTCGGCGGTTATTGTACACGCTTTACGAGTGAATGCATAGAATACTGGTTTGGTCATTCCCCGGCACGCTGGATCAAGCCGTAGGCTTCGCTCAGCGTCTTGGCATAGACGAAAGTCCAATCATTGTTATACCTCTGCTTGAGCGTTTTAAACAGTGTATCCAGCAGTATCAGCGGTGAGGCGTTGCGGTCACCCAGGATCACGACCATACCAGCGTTCGGATGGCGATTTTCGATCAGCGGTCGCAGGGCGGGGATCGAGCCAGTCGGCAGGATGCTTGTCTCCCTCAAATCATAGATTGACGGGACGCGGGACTGGCACTCGTCCATATAATCGCGGCTTTTAATCATTGCGTTGTAATAATCACCCCAGGCCCATTGTTTTTCAAAGTGATAAATGATCGCGGTTCGATCCGCATCCCAATCGACTGTCACAGACATGATCTTGCGCTTTCCAGGATGTCTAAAGTTCATGTCAGTGTAGTCGTCCAGCCTGAGACCGAACTTAATCCCCGGTTAGCGGAAAGCATAATTTAACCTGTGTGCCGTCTGAGTCGCTGGTCAGCGTCAGGGTGCCGTTATAGGTTTCGGTCAGTCCTTTAGCCAGGGCCAGCCCCAGGCCGACGCCGCGTGCGCCGTCCGCTTGATAAAAGGCATCGGTGACGTGTGCCATGTCGTCCGCTTTGATGCCGTCGCCGTCATCTTGTACGATGATCGTCACGGTATCGCCTTCTTGACGTGCCCACACCTGGATGGTCTGCGCGTGGCCGTGATGCTGTGCATTATGCGCCAGGTGATATAACGTTTGCTTCAGCCGGTGGCTATCCATCTGGATCGTCGGCAGGTCATCGGGGATGTCTAGCACGACCGAGATGGCGGGTTGGTTGCTGTAGAGTTGGATCGTATCGCTAAGCAGGTCGTTGAGGTCGGTCGGCTCGGCCTGCATCCGCAATGTGCCGATCTGCAAGCGGGCGTGGTCGATGAGGGTATCGACTTCCAGCAGGGTGAACAGACCATCGGCCATCACCCGCTCATAGATAGGTTGTTGTTCGTCGGTCAGGTCACCGTCTAACCCCTGTACGATGATTTCTGCCCAACCCAGGATGCCGTTGATGGTGCCGCGCATATCATGGGCCATCCCGCTGATGTGTTCTAATGAGCTATCGTTAAGTGTTTTGATGTGAGCGTAGAGTTCACTTGCGCTATCCCGGATGGTCTCGGTATCCTCAACTAGATCGGGTTCTTCGGTATCCAGCGGGCCATACTCGCCGTCGAGCAAGGCGGTTGTATCCGCGATGATGCGATCTAGCACGGGTAATAATTTCTCGTAGCGTTGCATAGTTGTTCCTATATCAATTCGATGAGTCATAATGTCTTCATTATCGCACAAAAGTTAACGTAGCGTTAGACGACGCATCTTAATGCTAACAGGATAATTTGATGTTTGATTTTTCGTATTTTCCCTCTTTGAAGACCGAACGGCTGGTCTTGAATCGCATCCGGGCTGATGATGTGCAGGCGTTGCTGGATCTGTTTGGAGATCCAGACGTGACGCGGCACAACGACATTATGACCTTCAAGACGCGCCAGGATGCGGTCTTGTTGATGAAGTTCATCGAAAAACGCTTCCAGGATCAGATCGGCCTGCGGTGGGCGGTGCGTCTGCGCTCCGCCCAGAGTAAGTTAATCGGCACGGCAGGGTATAATAGCTGGGATCGTCAGAACTTTTGCGGCGAGATCGGGTATGATCTACTGCCGTTTTACTGGGGGCGCGGCTTGATGCCGGAGGCGTTGCGGGCGGTCATCGGCTTCGGCTTCCAGCAGATGGGACTCAACCGGGTGGAGGCCGATGTGGTGACCGATAATCAGGCGTCGGTACGGGTTCTGCAAAAGCTCGGCTTCACCGAAGAGGGCGTCTTGCGCCAGCGCGGCGTGTGGAAGGGCGCGTTCCATGATCTACGCCTGTTCTCGGTTCTCCGCCAGGAATGGCAACTGTAGCTTCATTCGACAATCAAGAACGCGACCGGGGCCGCCGCGCAGGCCGGGTTGACCGCATCCCCGCGTAAGAAATCCGTCACCATCTGCAAGCCGCAAGCCGAACGCAAGCCGACACCATGCCCACCAGCCTGGAAGACGACATGGGTGCTGGCCGGCAGAGTCGCCGCTGTGCGTTCGGCATCTGCCGGCCCGGTGAACGGATCCAGCCGACCGGAGAGCAATAACACCGGCCCGGCGTAAGTCACCGGGGCGGTGGCGGCTGGCCCCGCGATGGGCACCCCCCAGGACGCGCACAACCGGTGCAGGTGCGGACTACTTTCCGGCTGGCGGTGGGCGTAACCCTGCAACGCAGGCGGGATCGCGTCCGTGATGGCCTGCCGGTCTTCAAAAGGCATCGCTCGTAACGCCTCATGGCATTGTGTGCTGTAATAAGCCCCCCACGCGATAGACTCTAAGTATGTCGTGCGTAACTTGGGGGCATCCGCCCGGAGCCAGGAGCTTTGCCCGGCGGCCAACCGGCTGAGCGCGTAGGGGATTTCATCTGCCCGGCCAGCGGCCAGCGCGAAGGTCAGCGCGTCCAGCAATAACGCATCATCGACGGTCTCACCCGTTGCCAGCAGGAGCGGGTCATCAGCTAAGGTCATGAGTTGGTCGGCCAGCAGGGCATCAACCGGGCCGTAGGTCGCATTACAGGCCGGGTCATCGGCGCAGGCCCCCGCCAGCGCATCGAGTGCATCCGCCAGGGTGAGCGGTTGGGTGTAGGTGGGGTGGGCCGGGTCGTACACGCCATCGAGTATGATGCGGTCAAGCCGGGCCGGGTCAAGCTGGCGGGCGGCGGTGAGGGCCACCCGCGCCCCATACGATATGCCGTACAGACTCACGCGCTCGTAGCCCAGGGCCTGCCGGATGAAGTCGATGTCGTAGGCGCGTTGGCGGCTGGTGTACTGGCTGAGGTCATGCCCGGCGGCTTGTAAGCGTTGGGAACAGGTCAGCGCGGCCTGGATGTAACCGTCCATGTAGGCGTCGTCATCCGGGGTGATCTGGTTGTAAGTTTCGATTTCCGGGCAGGTTAGCGCGGGGATGCTCAGGCCGCCGCCCCGTTGATCCAGCAGGATCAGGTCACGATGGCGCGTCAATCGGTCGAGCGCGGCACCACTCAAGAGATTTTCCACCGCATTCCCGCCAGGGCCACCATGTAGATAAATCAGCGGTGGGGCGGGCACAGACGCACGGGTATAAAATACTGCGATCCGCAGGCGCACAGTCGCGCCGTTGTCGGGGTTGTCATGATCTGCCGGGACGGCCAGCCAGCCGCAGATGAGATCGTCGCCGCGTGTCCAGCCGTCCGGCGTGAAGAACGGGCACGCCGCCGGCTCCAGGGTGGCCGCTTGGGCCGTCTCCACCAGGATGAACAGGGCCACCAGTAGGGGCAGGGCCGCCAGTGGGGGCCAGATGAGAAAAGATCGTTGCATGGGGCCTTCAGGCTATAGATTCGCGCTATTTTCTCATCATACCGCCTGTTGCGGTGGCTGTCTGTGCTGGGTTCAGGCCATCTGGACGAAGGCCGCCGCGAACATCAGCACGAGTAACCATACAAAACCGGGAACATATCGCATGAGAGATCACCTTTCTAGCTTGCTTGATGTCTTCATCCTACCCGCCTACCGTCCCAAAATCGTGACAAAATCAGGCCGACCTCCCCAGAAGACGCCCGCCGCTCTATAATGGGCGCATGTGTCGTAAGCAAGAAAATAACCATCCATGAGTAATCGAATCATCGCGTTAATTATCGGCGTGACCGTACTCGCCATCGGCGGGTTGCTCGCGCTGACGCTGGTCCTCACGCCGGAAAACACCAAGCCCGCTTATCGCACCGCGACCAACTTTATGAACGCCGCCGGTACCTACGACGACGCGACCGCCTTCGCGCTTTTAACCCCCGCCATGCAAGATTACGTCGAGTCGAATTGCCCACAGGGGCAGGTGAGCGCGTGTGTCGCGGAATACATCCCGGATGAATGGGGCGAATTGGTGCGCGATGGGGCGGCGGTCTTCCGCCGGGCCAAACGGGATACCGACGACGCCTACGACGTGCAGATCGTCGCCACCTATGAAGAAGGCCAGGGCTTCGCCGGGGTGTGCATCTACCACCGGGTAGAAAACATCACGCCGGGGGAAGAAACCGCCGATTGGCGCGTGGCGGGGTGGTCGGGCTTTGTCTCGTGCGATGATCCGGACTCCGGCATTGACGGCCTGCGGGCTGAAGACGCCCCCAACCGGGTGATGCCGTGATGTACCGTCTGGTGCCGCTGGTGCTGGTCTTGCTGGTGGGGTGCGGGCAGATCGCACCGATGGACACCCCGCCGCAACTGAGCGCGACACCGGGGCCGCCGGTCGTCATCACGGCGGATCGCTACACCACAACCGCCTTCAGCGTGTGGCATCCGGCTGGTTGGCGGGCGGTCACATCGGCCAGCTTCGCGGAGCCGTCGGTTGTGTTCATCAGCCCGGATGAGACTGCGGTCATCGCGGTAGCGGTGGACGGCGACGACATCGCGGCGGTGGAACCCCCTGTAGGGGTGGGCGTGGTCGGGCGGGATGTGATCCACGACGGGCTGACGGTGCGCTTCCGGGCGGCGGATGAGCGATACCTGACCACGCTCGTGCGGTTGCTGAATAACCTGATGCTTATACCGCAAACATGATCATATCCACGTCCATCACCGGCTCGTAGCCGATCTTCTGGTAAATACTGTTGGAGGTCGGATTGCTCAGGTCGGTATAGAGGAAGCAGAAGCGCAGGCCGCTATCCAGCAGAGCCTGGCTCACCCCGGCGACAAGTCCGCTGGCGTACCCCTGGCCGCGCAGTTCCGGCGGCGTATACACCCCGCTGACGCGCATTCCGTTGGGCGTGCGCCCGCTGTAGACGGTCATGCTGACTACCGCGCCGTCATGCTCCCACACGTAGACACCGCGTACATCCGGGTCGCTATCCAGAAAGCGACGCATCGACTTTTCGGCAGTTTCCGGCTCCACCTGGCCCTCCGGCGTGATCTCGGTAAAGCCCAACCAGAACGTGACCAGCGTCTCGAAGTCGTCTTCGGTGGCGCGGCGCATGGCCCCCGGCACACCGGCAGGCGGTTTGACCGTCTGTAGCCGGTAGATGCGCTGTTTCATGCCGATTCCCGGTTGCGGTATCTGCCCGCTTACGTCTTGCCAGCGAGCCGCGAAAGCCTGGGCGGTGTCTTTCGGCCCGTTGACCGATGGCAGGTTCCCGAACGTCTTATAGAGATCCGCCGTCAGCAGGTCGAGCGGGTGCGCGTCGTCCATCTGCGTCAGGATCACGCCGCGTGGCGGGGTGCGGAGCGCGACACCGTGTATGCGTTCGCCGTCCATCATCAGGGCCATGTAGGGGGCCTCGGCAGGATAATCGCCCGTTTCTAGCTGGCTGATCAAACCGAGTAGTAAATTATAAGCCGCTTCGTTTTGCATCAAGAAGGGCCGCGCCTGGCTGGCGAAATCCTGTGCATCTTCGAAACAGATCAATTGCATATGACGTGCCTTTCCAGTTAAAAAGCCGGTGGATTCGCCCACATTATCCCACGAGACGGCCCCAACCGGCTATATCCAGCCATTACAACCCCATGAAACCGGCCCATCATCAGGTAAAATGTGGGAAGATTCTGGATCATGATAAAAGGAAATTTCGATGAGACGAGTGATCTTACTGGCTGTGCTTTTGCTCTCCACGCTGACGGCCTGCGAACTGGCCGCCGAAGACCTGGAAACCGCCGGCGATGACGTGGAGCAGACGCTCTTTGTCGATTCGGTGCCATCGGGGGAAGTGGGCGTGGTGGTCAACGTGGTTGATGGCGATACCATCGACGTCGTGATCGACGGGCAAGAATACCGCGTGCGCTATGTCGGCATCAACACGCCGGAGCGCGACGAACCCTGTTATAATGCCGCTACCGAGGCCAACAGCGACCTGGTGATGGGGCAGACCGTGACCCTGGTGCGCGACGAGACCGATACCGACCGCTTCGACCGGCTGTTACGCTACATCTACGTCGATGATGTGTTCGTCAATGCGACACTGGTGGTCAATGGCTACGCCGAGGCCGCACTCTACCGCCCGGATGACCGGCATTATGCCGCCTTCGCGGATTACGAGCGCGAGGCCGCCGCCGCCAACCGCAACTGCCACAACACCGGCATCTTCGATGATGGCAACCCGGAGCGTTAACCGCCTGTTGCTGGTCGTCTGCGTTGCTCTGCTGGTGGGATGTAGCACCGGGCGCGATGTGCGCGGCGGGGCGACCGTCTACCGCGCTCTGCTCGATGACCCCATCCCGGCGGGGATCAACACGGTTGAGAGTACCGGTCAACTGGCCGGTGCCGAGACCGGCCATGTGATGTACTTGCGTTGGCGCACCAGCGAAGCCGCCATCGAGTCCTTGCTGGTGCGCTATGATTTCATCCCGCAGAATTGCGAGACTGACTATGTGCGTGGTAACCTTACGCTACCGCCGGAACTTCAGGACGACATCGTGGATTGGTTTCCGTTTAACGGGAGTGAAGCCAACCGGTGCTACGTAACTGAGACCCCCCGCGAGAATGATTGGTCGGCACGGGTGTATTCCGTCCTGATGTACCAACCGGTGACAGGCTATGTCTATTACGGCGAGATCGGATCGTGACGCCCCCTGGGTAAGGAAGGCACCATATGCACGATGCATCACAGATTTTGATCGGCAATCGTTATCAACTGCACGAAAAATTAGGATCTGGCGGCATGGGGACGGTGTACCGGGCGACTGACCGGCTGGCCGCCCGTCCGGCGCATCAGGTGGTCGCGTTGAAACGCTTGATCGCCACCAATCGCGTCCTGGGGGATACCCAGAGCCTGGGCGACCGGCTGATGCTGGCACACGAGTTCCGCATGTTGGCCTCTCTGCGTCATCCGCACATCATCACCGTGATCGACTACGGCTTTGAGGCCGCCAACGGCACCCGCCTGCCGTATTACACCATGAGCCTGCTCGACAATCCGCTGACCATCCGTGATGTGGCCCAGGACCGGGACGATACCGGCAAGGTTGATCTCGTCGTGCAGATGCTCCACGCGCTGGATTACCTGCACCGGCGCGGCGTCGTCCACCGCGATCTGAAGCCGGCCAATGTGCTGGTCGATGGCGACGAACAGGTTAAGGTGTTGGATTTCGGGCTGGCGGTCGGGTACGGGCATCATGAGGACGCACCCGGCGGCACGCTGGCGTATATGTCGCCGGAGGCCCTGCAAGGCTGGGCCATCACCCCGGCGGCTGATCTGTACGCGGTCGGTGTGATGTTGTATGAATTATGGCTGGATCGCCACCCGTTCCAGATCAACACACCCACCCGTCTGCTCATCGACATCTTGCAGAGTGTGCCGGACGTCAGCCCATTGCCGCCCACCTTGCAACCCATTGTCCATCGTCTGCTGGAAAAAGACGCCGCCCGGCGGTATCAATCTGTCGGCACCCTCATGGATGACCTGTGCGAAGCCTTCGGCCTGCCCCCCGCCAGCGAGACGGTCGCCATCCGTGAGAGTTTTCTTCAAGCGGCGGATTTCGTCGGTCGGGCGGATGAACTCGACCGGCTGAACACCGCGCTAACCGCCGCCATTTACGATCAAACCGGCAGTGCCTGGCTCATCGCCGGGGAAAGCGGCGTCGGTAAAAGCCGCTTGCTAGAGGAGATCCGTACCCGCGCCCTGGTGGCCGAAGGAGACACGGGCGGGGTGATTGTTCTGCGTGGTTTGGGCGTGCAGGGTGGCGGGCAACCGTACCAACTATGGCGGGATGCAATGCGCCGCCTGGCCTTGACCACACCCTTGACTGACCTGGAAGCGGGCATCCTCAAGCCACTGGTGCCAGACATCGCCACTTTGCAAGACCGCCACATCCCCGACGCGCCCCCCGTGACTGCCGACATCGCGCAACAGCGGCTCGTGTTGACTATTGCCGAAGTCTTCACCCGGCAGACGCAACCCGTCTTGCTCCTGCTGGAAGACCTGCAATGGGCGGAAGAAAGCCTGGAACCGCTCAAGGTGCTGGCGCGGTTGGTGGCGGATCTTCCCCTGCTGGTCATCGGCACGTACCGCGATGACGAACGGCCCGAACTCCCCGATGTGGTGCCGGGCCTGCATCATCTTAAGCTCGACCGGCTGGATGCCGACGCCATCGCACAATTGAGTTATGGGATGCTGGGCGAAGCCGGGCAACAACCCCAGGTGATCGACCTGCTACAGAAGGAGACCGAAGGCAACGCTTTCTTCCTGGTGGAAGTCGTCCGTGCGCTGGCCGAAGACGCCGGGAGCCTGGGGCAGGTAGGCAACGCCACCCTGCCGCCGAGTGTGTTCGCGGCGGGCATCCAGAACATCGTCCAGCACCGGCTGGGCCGGGTGCCCGCGTGGGGCCAGCCCTTGCTGGCGTTAGCCGCCGTCGCCGGGCGAGAGATCGACCCGGCCTTACTCCGTCACTTGAGCGATCATCCGCTGGATGACTGGCTGACGGCTTGCGTCAACGCGGCGGTGCTGGCCGGGCAGGGCGACCGCTACCAATTCGCGCATGATAAGCTCCGTCAGGGCTTGCTCGACACACTTGACCCGGCCACGTTGGCCGCACATCATGCCCGTGTCGCCGCCACTATCGAGTCCTTCTATGCCGATGACTTGCGCCCGTATTATGCTAATCTGGCCGAGCATTATCATGCCACCGACCAGCGCGACAAAGCCCTGCATTATGCCCGGCTGGCCGGGGAAGAAGCCGCCCGCCGTTATAGCAACCGCGAAGCCTTGATCTTCCTGGATCGTGCGCTGGCCGAATTGCCCGGTGATGACCTGACCAGCCGTTATGACCTGCTTCGCACCCGCGCCGATGTCTACAACGTGATGGCGGAGCGTCGCGCCCTGCTGGCAGATTTGATCGCGCTGGATGCCGTCGCCGACCTGCTGGATGACGATCACCGCCGGGCGGAAGTCGCCCTGCGTCATGCCCGTTATCACGACGAAGGCGGCGATTATGAGCAAGCAGAACGGGCCGCCCAACGGGCCATCGACCTGACGCAAGCCGCCGGGTTGACCGAACAACAGGCCCAGGCCATGCTCCAACGGGCCACCGTCTATTTTCACCGGGCGGAATTCCCCGCCGCCCGTGATGATGCCAACGCCGGGTTGGCTCTGGCGCGGCAGGTGCAAGCCGCCTCTGAGGAAGCGCACGGCTATCATCTGCTTGGGATGATCGAATATCACAAGGAGAACGACATTCCAGCATCACGCGCTTACTTCCAGCGGGCGCATGAATGCTACGCGGCAGATGACAACCAGCGCGGTAATGCGCGGGCACTCAACAGCCTGGCGAACGCCGCCGGCGACCTGGGCGACGTGGCAGAAGCCCGCCGTTATTATGCCGACGCGCTGGCCCTCTACCGGCAGATGGGCGACCGCAACGGGGAAAGTGACGTCTTGCTGAACCTGTCGATTTTGTCGCAACAATTGAGCGATTACGCCGCCGCCATCCAGCAGATGAACCGCGCCATGCAGATCTACCGGCAGATTGACAACCGCACCAAGCACGCCATCGCCATGACCAACCTGGGTACCTTGCTCTATTTCTTCGGGGATTATGACACCGCGCTCCGTTATCTGCTGGACGCGCTGACCATCCGTGAGGAGATCGGCGATAAGCGCGGGGCCGGCATCGCGTCGATCAACCTGGCTCATCTGCATTACCTGATGGATAATCCTGAAGCCGCGCTGACCACCAGCGAACAGGGCATCGCCGCCGGGCAAGACCTGGATATTCCGTTGTTATCGGTTTATGCCCGTAACAACAAGGCCAACGCGCTCAACGCGCTGGGGCGGTATGATGAGGCCATCGCGCTCTATGTGCAGGCCGAAGCCGATTGGCAAGCGATGGAACAGACATCGCTGGTGATGGAGGCATTGGCCGGGCGGGCACTGGCGGAGCAGAAACGGGGCGACCGGCAAGCCGCGCTGGAAATCGTGGAGCGCATCTACCCGCTACTGACCAGCGGCGAACTGGACACCGCCGAAGAGATCCTGAGGATTTACTGGGTGTGTTATATCGTGCTAGATGACCACGCCGACCCCAGGGCGGTCGATCTTCTGCGTGCCGGGCTGACGTTTTTGCAAGAAAAGGCGTCGGAGATCAACGACGATGACCTGCGCGACAAATATCTGCGGCGGGTGCGGGTTCATCGCGCCATCCGCGACGCCTGGGCACAACACCAGGATCAATGAGACGGCTTATTCTGTCACGAATTCGATCCGCATTGTGTTGATGCACGACGTATCCGGCGCGGCCCCCGGCGCATCCAGGAAGCTCTGCGCGACCGAAACCGGACAATCTCCGCCGTCGATCACACCATGCCCCACACCGGGGAAGGTGTAGAAGTAACTGTTGCTCAGGCTATCTGCCGCCACCTGGCCCCAGGCCGGCGGGGTGATCGGGTCGTAATCCCCGGCCAGCACGAGTGTCGGCACATCGCTGGTGATGGCCGCGTCCTGGCGATCTGGCGCGGTGCCTACCCGCCAGATGCTACACACCCGGCGCATCTCTTCGAACGCTTCGATCTCGGTCAGCACGATCTGCGGCGGAATGCCCGCGTCACGGGCGGCCAACTCCGCGTCGTTGATGTTGTTAAACGGCATTTCTTCGTGGCATTCAAACGAGTTGAACATACCGTCGGTATCGCTCACATCTTCCCACCAGAGTTCGTCATAAATCGCGTCGATCTGGCTATCGCTCATGCTGTTGAGCAAGTCCGCCAGGTAGAGCGCGTCTGCCGGGCGGAAGAAGGCATCCAGGATGCGGATCAGGTTGGCGCGGTCTTCCTCTGCCGGGGGGATGGCGGCCAGCGCATCCCACACCGCGTTAAATTCTTCATCAGACATCGTATCGGTGTAATAAAGCATCTCATCCACGAACAATAGTACCGGGTCATTCAGGCCCGCGTCGGCCTCTGTCTGTGCGGTAGGCGGCGGCAGGGTGCCAGACCACAGGCCGATATACGTGTCAAACTGGTTGATTTCCAACTCAGCGATCATGCGCGGCAGATAAGGCAAAACCCGTGTGTCATAAAATAGCGAAAACATCTCGGTAATCAGGATGTCGCCGCTGAGGTCTTCGAAACCACTCGGCATGAAGATCGGGTCATCGTTGAGTGCATCTACCAGCGCGAAGAAGCGATCTTCCAGCGCGGGGTAGGCGGCGTTGCAAGCCGGGTCTGCCGCGCAATCGGTGAATAATTGCTGGAAGACGCGGTAAGTGTTCAGCGGGCCTTCTTCGTAAGCATCCACCACCGGCGGATAAGCTGAATCCAGCACGACACTCCGCACATTTTCCGGGCGTTCTGCCAGCACGGTGAGTGCCAGCCGGGTGCCATACGAGACGCCGTATAAGTTATATTGCGGGTAACCGAGTGCTTGCATCAGGTCGGCCACGTCGTTGGCGTTGTTGATGGTGTTGTACTGCGTCAGGTCGATGCCTTGTTCTTCCAACCGGTCAAAGCAATCGACCAGCGCGTTTTCGTACTGCACATCGACATAATCTTCGTTGTAAAAGTCGATCTCGGTCTCGACTTCCCAGCAATTCAAGCGCGGGAACGAAAAGCCCGCCCCCCGTTGATCGATCAGGATGATGTCTCGATTCTGGCGGAAGGGAGACTCCAACCACAGGTCAAAGCTGGAAAGCGCACTGCCGCCGGGGCCGCCTTCCAGGTAGACCAGCGGATCGGGTGCCGGGGTCGCGCTCTGCGCGGTGATGACGGCATAGGCAATTTCGATCAACGGGCTGGCCGGGTCGCTCCGGTCTTCCGGCAGGAGGACGATGCCGCATAAGATCGTCTCGCCTTCGACTTCGCCGGCGGGAATGCCGAACGGACAGCCGAACGGCTCTAGCATGGTCTGGGCCTGGCTCTCCGCCGGTTGGAGCAAAATTCCTAGCAACAAAATCAACCACCATTTCGTCGAAATCATGCGGCGGAATCCGCCAGCACGCATGGCGAAGACTTTCGCGAGTCCGGTAATTGGGGTGTTTTCCCACTTTGGATGACCTGTCGTGTCCATTTCGCACTCCATAGCTATAGTGTAGATACAGTATAGCAGAATCGGTCGTCCGGCATACATATGGCACTGGCTGGTTGCGGGAAAGCGATCTGGTGCCGTTGGGTTAAAAGCCACCATTCACCTGATAATTTGAACCATTGTGAACCTTTACAGACTTTAGAAAATACGTTATCCTCTTCCTGACCAAGTATACAGGAGGATAGACCCATGACCCTGACCGCGATTCAACAACGGGCCGTCACTCATGATGATGTGCAAGCCATTGTTGATTTAGTCAACATCTCAGAACAAGCCACCATCGGCCAGCAGACCATGACGGTTGAGAACGCCCTGCGGGAGTGGAACAGCCCGGAGTTCAACATCGCGGCGGATACGATGGCGGTCTTCGCGCCGGATGGCTCCGCGTTGGCCCATGTTGAAGTGCATCACCCCAAGGAAATGCCGGTGCGACCGTTCTTGTGGTTCACCATCCACCCGGAGTATCTGGACGCGCCCTTTGTCGATCCGCTCCTGGCGTGGGGGGAGCAGACTGCCCGGCGCGTCTTCGACCATGTGCCCGATCATGCCCGGATTACGCTGGTGACCGATACGCTGGTATCCGATGCAGAGTCCATCGCCGTGCTAGAGCGTAACGGCTTTACCGGCAAAGATCAGATCTGGGAGCGCATGATTATCCGCATGGAGGCAGAACCCGAACCGTTTGATCTGCCGGCAGGCGTGACCATCATCCCGCATAGCAAATTCGGCGATGATTACGCCGTTTACCTTGCCACCCGCGAGTCTTTTAGCGATCATCGTGGTCACATCGACCGCGACATCAAAGAGGGGTACAAACGCTGGCGATATTGGCACATCGAAAGCGACAAAGACTATGATTCGTCGGTCTGGTTCCTGGCGATGGTCGATGGCGAAGTCGCCGGGATTTCGCTGTGTAAAAACAAAGCGGAAGACAGCTCGGATCCTGCCGAGGCGCACGTCGAAATACTGGGGGTACGCAAAGCCTATCGTCGGTTGGGGATTGCTAAAGCTCTGCTCCGGCATAGCTTCCGGGCCTTCTGGGAGCGGGATAAGCGGGCCGTCAGCCTGTGGGTTGATGGCAGTAGCCTGACCGGGGCCAACTGGTTGTATCGTCGCGTGGGGATGGTGCACGACCGAGGCTATCGCACCTACGAGCGTATTCTGCGGGATGGCGAAGAACTCTCCAAACAATAGCGGCTAGATCAGGCGTTTCGTGCTATGCTTGAGGGCAAAAATTAGCGTGAGGCTAGCATGTTAAAACGAGATCTTTTTGACGACGAACACAAATTGTTTGCAGATACTGTCGGGCGGTTCATCGCGGGCGAAGTCGCGCCGTATCATCCGCAGTGGGAGCAGGACGGCATCGTGCCGCGTGCGTTGTGGCATCAGGCCGGGGAAATGGGCTTGCTGTGCATGGATGTGCCGGAAGCCTACGGCGGCGGCGGGGTGGATGACTTCCGTTACAATGTCATCCTCACCGAGATGATGACCCGCGCCAATTGCACCGGCCCCGGCTTCAGCCTGCATAGTGATGTGGCCGTCCCCTACATCCTGCATTATGCCAGCGAAGAACAGAAACACCGCTGGTTGCCGTCGCTCTGCACCGGGGAGAAGATCATCGCCATCGCCATGACCGAACCCGGCGGCGGGAGTGACCTGGCCGGGATGCAGACTCGCGCCATCCGTGACGGCGATTGCTACGTGCTCAACGGCAGTAAGACTTTCATCACCAACGGCATCCACGCCGATTATGTGATCGTCGCCTGCAAGACTGACCCGACCCAGGCTCATAGCGGCGTCAGTCTGCTGGTGGTGGAGCGCGGCATGGCGGGCTTTACACGCGGGCGCAACCTGGAAAAAGTCGGCTGGCACGCGCAAGATACCGCCGAATTGTTCTTTGAGGATGTGCATGTGCCGGTCGATAACCTGATCGGTGAGGAAGGCATGGGCTTTATGTATCTGGTCAGCCAATTGCCGCAAGAGCGGTTGATCATCGCGGTGGGGGCGTTGGCGGCGGCGGAAGCGGCCCTGAGCTGGACGATTGACTATTGCAAAGAGCGCGAAGCGTTTGGTCGGCCAATCGGCAAGTTCCAGCACAACCGCTTCAAGCTGGCCGAGATGCAGACCGAGATCACCATCGGGCGGGTGTTCGTCGATGAATGCATCCGCCGGCATAACACCGGCGACCTGAGTGCGATTGACGCGGCGCAGGCCAAGTACTGGTGTACCGACCTGCAACAGCGCGTCGTAGATCAATGTGTGCAATTGCACGGCGGGTATGGCTACATGCTGGAATATCCCATCGCCCAGGCGTACCTGGATATGCGCTGGGGGCCGATTGGCGGTGGCACCAACGAGATCATGAAGGATATGATCGGCAAAGCCATCATGGGCGGCTAATCGTCGTCCAGCGTGCGCTCGAACGCGCCGATGTCCGGGTCGAGCCGGGTCTCACCGCGTTGATCGACATTTTCGACCAATTGGGCGGTCGCGTCACTGCCGCTATCCAGCGCGGGGTTATCCGGCTCATCACGTAGCGCATGGGTGCGCGTCGGCCCGCCGTTATCCGTCAGCGGGAGCAAGTGCGCGTCCAGGTCAATCGTACCCTGGTGCGGGATGTCGGCGCAGGTCGCATCGGTCGCGCTTATCAGGCTGAGGCCGTCCCCCGCGACGGTTGTATCGTCTAAGGCGCAATCGTCGCTTGCGTTCCCCGCCGGGTTGCCGAGCAAGCTACTGTTGACGGTCAACCTGCTTGACACCGTGTCGAGTGTGTCGGCATTTTCGGTTGCGCTGTTTTCGCTCATCGTGACGTGCGTCAGCGTCAGGTCGATGGTTGTCGTTGCGCTCAGGGAGATTCCGCCGCCGGTGGTCGCCATATTGCCGGAGACGGTGCTGTTTTCTAGCGTGATGCTGGCGGCAGTCGTCGCCCGGATCGCGCCGCCTGCATAGGCCGCTGAGTTCTGCTGGAGCAAGCTCTGTGTGACCGTCACGGTGCCGGTGGTTTCCATCCCAAGCGCACTCTGGATTTCGATGCCGCCGCCGTTGCCATCGGTGGTGTTGCCCAGCAGGGTGCTTTCTTCCAGCGTCAGGTTGACATCAAAGAACGGCAGGTAATGATAGAACCGGATGCCACCGCCGCCCAATTCAGCGGAGTTGGCGGTCAGCGTGCTTCGGATGAGTGAGAGGCTTCTGCTGGTGAAGATCCCGCCGCCGTAATTGGCGATATTTTCTTCGATGGCGGTTTCATTCAGCGTCAGGGTGGCCTCATAATATAGCCCGATGTGATGCAGGCCGCCGCCGTTTAGCTCTGCCGTGTTATTCAGGATATAACTCTGCTCGATCTGGCCGCCGGCGTTATACAGGTACATCCCGCCGCCGAATTGCCCGGCGGTGTTTTCCACGATGACGGTATCCCTCATATAAAAGTCCGTCAGGTTACTGAGCGCGATGCCGCCGCCGCCGATCTCAGCCGTGTTGCGGTCAATGCTGGTTTCCTGTATCGAGACGGTGCCACCGTTGACGATCAACCCGCCGCCGTTGCCGGTCGTGCTGTTGCTGTAGAGTACCACGTCATAGATGGAGAGGTCACTTTGCACACTCTCGATCCCGCCGCCGCTGTTGTAAGCGATGGTGCTGTAGCGTATCTCCACCGTGTTGATGTTTTCATCCAGGGCGTAAGAGCTATAAATACCCCCGCCTTGATTCGCGCTGTTCTCCGCGATGAAGACATCTTCCAGGATGACGGTGCCGCCCAGCATGTTATGCACGCCGCCGCCTTTTTCGGCCCGGTTGCTCTGGATGGCCGTTCCATTTTGCAGGGTGAGGGTGCCGCCAACATTCAGCACCGCGCCGCCGTTGGCGTTGCCAGCATCGCCGTTTTGCAGGATCACGTCATCCAGCGTCAGCGTGCCGTATTGGTTGCGGAAGAAACGGAATTCCGGCGTATCGTCTGCGGCTGACCGTTCGATGATCTGGTTCAAGCCGCCCTGGATCGTGATCTCGCTGGTGATCTGGGGGGCGGCGGTCTGCATGGTGTCGTAAGGCGCGGTGACTGGTTCGGCAAAGCTCACCAGGGCGTCTAAGACGATGGTATCCGCGCCGTTCCCTGCCGGGCAATCGCTGAAGGTCGCGGCATCATCATTGGCGTTGATGATCGCTTCCGACAAGGAACAACCGTTGCCATCGGTCAGGTCGGCTCCATCGCTTTGTGTCACGGTCATGACGTTGCCCTGGGCGTGGGCGGGCAGGCTACCGCCGAGCAGTAATCCGCCCGCCAGCGCGATGACCGCACCCCGCCTCGCCAGCCAGCCAGTGAGTGTCTTTAACCTGTTGATCGCCCGGTGCCAGCCGTTGGTCAGTTGGTGGATGAAATCCTGCCGGTGGCGGGCTAATCCGTAACGGGTAAACGCGACGCGATCCGGGCGTAGGGGAATGGGCCGGAAGGTCGGCCCGTGATATACGACTGGTCGCCAGCGCGGGCCGGTGGTCAAGGGTTCAAATGTCGGCATCAGCCTGTCCTTTTGCTTGGGTTACTTTGCCCCAGCGTATATCACCCCTGTCTCGACAGTATCATATTTATGCTGGCGGTGGGTATCAAATCCATAAAAAATTGAGCCAACAGATAGCCGACCCAATGCATTGATTGAAAATTGATGAAATCTTTCTTACTGATCGCCCAGGCGGACCGCCGTCTCGACCATGGCGACCAGTTCGGCCACATCTTCATCGTCGGCATAACCGGCGTCTTCGATCATCGCCATGACCGCGCCGTAACTGCCGTCTTCCGCCCAGGTACTCCCGCGCAGTAACTCCGCGAATTCCGCCACCGCCGCCTGGAGCTTCAAGCTCGGCGTGACGGCATCGAAGCTCGTCAGCAGATCGTCGGTCGTGATCTCGCGGCTGAGTTCTACCACCTCGCGGGTTTCGGCGTCCTCATAGCGGATGAAGACCGTCGCCACCACGCCCTCGGCGTCGGCATCTTCCAGGGCCAGTTCATACAACGCGGTGACGCTGTGCCCCGCGCCGACCTCGCCAGCATCGACCGTATCATCGCGGAAGTCCTCATCGGCGATGGCGCGATTCTCGTAGCCGATCAAGCGGTAACGGTCGGTCACTTCCGGGTTGAAGTCCACCTGCACGCGGGCATCATAACCGATCACCTGGAGCGTGCCAGTCAGGTTATGCACGAACACGCGCCGCGCCTCGCGCAGATTATCCACGTAGTAATAATTGCCGTTGCCGTCGTTTGCCAATTGCTCCATCAGCGCGTCGTTGTAATTGCCCATGCCGAAGCCAATCGTGCTGAGCGTAATACCAGCATCCACGCCGCTACGGATGGTATTCAGGATGCTATCCGGGCCGGTGTTGCCGACGTTGGCGACGCCATCACTCAGCACGATGACGCGGGTGTTCTCGTCCTCCCGCATGGCGGATTCTGTCAGTTCGTAAGCCAGCCGCAAGCCGTCTTCAACATTGGTACTGCCCTCCGGTTGGAGTGCGTCGATACCGCTTAAGATGGTCTCGGTCTCGCTGGCCGGGGTTGGCTCCAGGATGGCGCGGCTATTGTTGGAGTAAACCACGATGGCGACGCGATCATCTTCGCGCAGTTCACCTAGCAGGATGCCGAGTGTTTCTTTCACCAGGCCCAGCCGGTTTTCCATGTCCATACTGCCGCTCACGTCGATCACGAAGGTCAGGAACACCGGGTCGCGGTCTTCCGGCGCGATGTAGCGACCTTGCAAGCCCACCCGGAGCAGATAATGACCGTCGTAACCGTAGGGGGCGGGGGCCGCTTCCAGGTGGATGGCGAAGGCGTCGTCATCTTCCGGGCTGTCGTAATCTGCCGGGAAGTAATTGATGAACTCCTCCGGGCGGATGGCGTCTTCTGGCGGCAGGATCTCCTGGCCCATCAGGTAATTGCGGGCGACGGTATACGAGCCAGTGTCTACGTCCATCGCAAACGTGCTGAGGTTGTCGTCTTCGGTGTCGTAGAACGGGTTGACGCCGGCATCCTCAAACGTCATGGCGGCGGGTGTGCCGACCGGGGCGGGTTCTTGTGGTGGTTGGGCCGGCGGGATCGCGCCCGGTGCCTGGGCCGCTGGTGCGCCTGCTAACGCCATGTCATCAGCGGCTTCAAATTCCATCATCACGTCGCCATCGGCAATTTCTTCTTCCGTTTCTGCACGGGCCTGGGCGGTCATCTGTGGTGTGGGAGCCGGAATGTTGTTACTCGGCTCCTGGATGGGCGGTTGCTCGTCGTTGATCGTCTCGTCGCTGTCGTCTTCAGGGCTACAGGCGGCCATCGCCAGCACCAGGATCATCAGTAACACAAGCCATCTTGTCTTCATCATCAAAACCTCAAGTCTATTTCGTCATTATTCCCTAAGACGCCAACCACCGTGATTTTGTTCCAGGATTAACAGACGGGGCCTTTTGCGGTACCATATGCCATTGTTTCGAACTACCCGGAGTTGATACCTTATGCAACAGCGTTCCAAAACTGCACAGCGGCTGGCGTATGTCTTTGGCATCAGCATGGCGGTCTTGATGGCCGCGTCGTTGGTGATGCCCGCGTTGACGCCCGACACGACGACCACGCCGCAAGAATTACAGCCGACGGCCAGCCCTGCACCGCCCACCTTCCCGCCGCCGTTGGAAAACTTTGACGGCATTGTGCTGGAAGATGATTATCTGCATCCGTCGGGCCTGTTTGCCATCGGCCTGCCGACCGGCTTCCAGGCGACCAACGTCACCAACGACGCCACCCGCGCTTTGGTCAACCTGAACAACCAGACGACCGCCTCGTCGATTTTAATCGGCGTGGAGCGGCCTATGGAGGAAATGCCGACGACGGTATCGGCCATCGAAGATTATTACACCCAGGCCCGTCTGCAACAGGGCTTGACGCAATACGCCAACTGGACGGAACTGGGGCGGGCCAGCACCGAAGACGCCGCCTTGATCGACCTGGCGTTGATCGACCGCCAGCAACGGGGCCTACGTGCCCGGCAGGCCGCCTTTACCGATGGGGATTGGTTGTACACCGTGCGTGTCGTCACGCCGGAGGATGCCACCGGTTATCAATTCCACCTGGTTGATCTCATGCTGGAATCGTTCAAGGTCAACGCGCAGTATATCGACTCGCCGTTGGGCTGGTTGAGCACGTTTGATCCGGTCAACCAGTGGCTGTTACGCCATCCGCGCACCTGGCAGGTGGTAGACGGCGGCGACGGCCTGCCGACCAGCATCGTGACGGCCAACGATGTCCAGATCCGGGTGGAGACCCTGCCGGGGACTGCCGTCGATCAAGCGGCGGCGCGGGCCTATGTGGAAGACCTGCGGCCTGATCTGACGGTCAACAGCATCGAGCCGATTGAACGCGCCAACGGCTCCGGCTTCCAGGTCAGTTATCGCTTCGAGAACTTCGACGGCGCGGCCCGGAGCGGCGTCACACTCTTGCTAAACGGGGCCACCGGGTCACTTTACATCCTGGATGCGATCATTCCGCAGGCCGATGTCGATGCCAATGCCGGCCTGGAGGGTATTTATAACGACCTGGGAACCGCGCTGGAGTCCTTCGACCTGATTACCGGCTTGACCTTGCCGGAGCCAGAGCCACAACCGACGCCCACCCCTTTCCCGGAGCCAGCGGAGGCTGACGACGCCGACGACGCTGAGACCACGCCGGAGGCCACCGAAGAGGCCACCGACGACGAGTAGTCATGGGGTGAGCAGGCCGGCGGCCCGCAAAGCCGCCGCGAACTGCTCTCCGGTGGCTGAACCCGACGGATAAAACACGCCCGGCTCACCCAGTGGGGCGGGCACCGTCACCGACTGGCCGCCGGTGTATGTATCCCCGCTCCACAGGTGTACCCAGTCCCCGGCGGGCAGATAAACGCTGACGGTTTCTGTCTGTGGATCTAATACTGGTGCGATCATGAATTGGTCACCCACCATAAATTGCTGGTAGGTCAGGTCATAGATGGCGGGGTCGTCCGGGTAGTGGATGATCGGGTGGCGCACGACTGGTAGGCCAGTGGTGGCCGCTTCCGTGATTAAGTCACGCCGGTAAAAATCCCACGCGGCATATACCTGGGCGAAGCGGGCAAAATGGGCGTAGGTCGTGGCGTTGTCGTAAAATTGGGCGTTTTCTGCTGGTAGATTGCCCTCATGCGTGCGGTAGACGCTGGTAAAGGCGTTGAGTTCCATCCAACGCAGGAGCAATTCTTCGCTCCGGCGGTATTCTGCTACCGGGTTGACGACTGCTGTATATCCGCCGATGTCGCTATGGTTGAACTGATAGCCGGAAAAGCCGCTACTCAACAGGCCGATGACAGCGGTCTTAATGCCGTCGTTGGCGTCCCAATCGACCAGTTGATCGCCCAACCAGAACAACGTGCTATATGCCGGGGAGCGCGTATAACCGGAGCGCGTGAAGAACAGCCCGTTCTCACTCAGGCCAGCTTCGGCTAGCACTTCCGCGTTAAGTTCGGCCCACAATACCGGGTAGGCATTGGTTAAACTTCAAAATAGCTGTAGAAGGCGATTTAAGCCTAAAAACAAGATGTCCGCTTGTGTTTTGATATTAGAGGCGCGTTTTTCAGCGTTTT
>DAOTTZ010000118.1:0-2292 GCA_034437535.1 Anaerolineae bacterium
AACGTGATGAATGGCGCGAAAATTGGGTTCACAAAAGCTCATGACGTATCAAATTTCCGCCAAAATGGTCATTTTTTCTACCATGCTGATTTTTGGCGAAGGTATTGAATGAGACGATTCATATCTCTATGGAAATGCTGACTACGATGAATATCAACTGCATTTAAGAATGAGAGGGTTTGTAATGAGGGTGGGAGCATGTTAACTGGTGGAGCTTTGGCATCTTTGACCAAAACTGGAATCACCAGAATATAGTCGTTGCGCAGACCACGGGCTATTTCAGCCCGCACCCAGTCATTCTCGAGTTCTATTCGGCGATTTCCATATACATCTTTTTCATCAAGCCAATCTGGACCGATTATTGCAAGCATTACGTCGGTTTTCGCCAAGGCTTGATCAATCACATCTCGAAAGTCCAGCCCCGGTGGAATATCGTCAATATCCATAAAAATATTGTCTTCACCGAATGCCGCAACCAGACGATCGTAAATACGTCCGGCAATAATCTCGCTGTCACTGCGCCTATATGAGATGAAAATCCGTGGCATGTAGCTTTACCGCTTCCCGAAATTACCCGATTTTTGCCACGAGTATAACCTTTTCTAACGTGGAGGTTCAATATCTCCGTTGCAATTCACATTAATTTCATTAATCCACGACACGATGTTGCTACCCGGCACGGTGGTCGGATTCGGTGTGCCCGCACCAGCATCGCGTTGTGTCGCGTCCATCGCATAGTTGATCTTTTGCACTTCCCCACGCGGGCCAAAGGCCGCCAACACAAAGGTCTCAGTCGCACCGGGTGGGATGTCCTGCGGATCCCACGTCATGTCCGTGAAGCTGAGGCCGGCTTCTTCAGCGGCCGCAAGGCTCGGGCCCCACACCCCGGACACATCCCCACTTGCGCCACGCACCACGGCGACATAGGTCTGGGCCGGTGGAAACAGCGAATAGGCAATGTCCCCGACGTTGGTGATTTGCAGCGTCCAGAGGTGAATGGCTTGCGGCTCGCCCGTATCGCTCAGGGTCGCCGTGTCGATGGTGGTGATGTCCAGCAGCCGGAAACCCACGCGCAACCCTGAAGCCTGCGCGTTGCTGTAAACGATGTCACCGATAAAGTAGTCGTTTTCGCGCACGTAGGGCGTCGGCGTGGGGTATGGCGTGTAAGTCGGCACAGCAGTCGGGTAACGCGGTGGCGGTGCGCAACACGGTCGCGGCTGCGGTGTGGTCGGGATGTTGGCGCGGTAGGCGGTCAGGCGCTGGTAACCCGGCACATTGGTGGCCCGCATGGTGATGTCCACGCGATAAACATCAGCCGGGATGGTCAGCAGGTAAGTGATGGTCGAGGGGTTGCGGTGTGAGGTCGCGATCCAGCGGAAAGTGCCGCCCGTGCCATACCATGTGAAGGGATACGTCGAGCGGGCCCCGGCGTAGCTCAACTCGATGCGCCCGGCATTCTGCATGGCAAGTTGGAGGGCGATGCGCGTGCCCCTGAAGTAGCGCGATTGTAGGTTGACCTGAAAATATGCCGGATAGGTGGCGGTGCTGGTCGGGAAGGGTGTATCGGTCGGTCGCGGCGTGGCACTGGGACAGACATAGCGCGGCGGCGTCTCAATCTGCATATTTTCGATTTGCCCTGAGCAGGCCAGAATCGCAGCAAGGGTGGCGGCCGCGACAATGAGTATGGCGTATTTGCGCATGTGATGCTCCTAGGGGATGAGTCCCGGTTGATTGCCGGCCGGCAGCAAGAGGGTGAAGGTCTGTCCAGCGCGCCGGACGTCCCAATAGGCACCAAAGTAAGGCACGACCAGCCGCAATTCAGCATTGGCAATGGCTTCGAGCGCGGCATAACCGGCCGCATCAGTGGTTGCCTTGGTGATGACGCGATTGGTGCCGACCTCCACCAGCCGCACGGGGATGCCGCGCACGCCTTCGGCTGGATCCACGCTGCGGTTGGCGTTTTCGTCGTAAGCGATGACGATGGCGACGTCGATCACGGTCGGGGCCGGGTCAGTGGGTGTCGGCTGGACAGTTGGTGCGCCGCGAATCAATTCAACGTCAGCGGCCGGTTGCAGGGTCGGCAGCGGTGTTGCTGTTTCGAGCGGAAATGCGCAGATGATGACGTTGTCGGGCGGGTTGTAGATGTCGATGGCGTCGAGCGCGATCATGGTGTCGCTGCTGAGGATCGAAGAAGAAATAACTTATGCATTAGGAACAGCTCGGTAGTTCCATTTGGATAAGGTGTCATCGAAATGAATAGGCAGATTTTGCTTGAAGTCTTGATCGACCTGT
>DAOTTZ010000119.1:0-69369 GCA_034437535.1 Anaerolineae bacterium
GCACCGTTTCGCACCTTGCGGGCTTTCATCCAGGTGACGCAAACACCGGTGAATCAGCCCATCCAGGCTGAGGGCGTGGTCGTCCGGTCGCGCACACAGCAACCTGCCAGATCGGCCAGTAACCCGACGTTGTTGACGCTAGTCGTCTTCGGGCTTTTGCACATCCTGGGCGTGACGTTTGGTGTTTTGATCGGCTTTGAAAGTTGGCGCGGCGGGCAGATATTAGGCTTATTGCTTTATCCGTCGGTCGCGCTCAGTGTGGGGGTTTTTACGCTGATCGGCATGAAGGCCGCCCTTTATCCACAGATCACCCGTTTTTCTGAGCGGGTGAAGCAAGTCTTGCCGGATAACCTGCGCCAGATTATCAAATTGGGCTTGTGGCTGATGGCGATCATCCTGGGGGTTGTGGGTGGTTTTGTGATGGCAAGCGGTGCAGATCGCTTAGAGGCTGAGCAATTATCGAACGGTGCGCCGTTTTTGCTCAGTGCGTTTGTCCTCTGGGCTTATGCAGAAGCCTTTGCCAGTTGGTCTCATCGTAAGGAGCCTGCCCCGGCTCCACCGGTGGAGACACCCGCCCCGGCCTTACAGATCCACCCGATACGGATCTTCGCCACATTAGGGACATTTTTATTCGGCATTTTTGCTTACTTCCTGGCGAGCGATAACACATTTACCACATTGGGCTTTTACCTGTGGTTATTGAGCATTATCTGCGTGGTGACTGCGCTTGCACCGGGTAGCTGGCGGCCAGATCGTGTGATTGTCGCGCTACGGACGTGGTGGGGCGCACGTCAAAAGCGCACCCAACCAGGGCAGAATCAATGGGTGTGGGTGGCATTTATCGTGATTTTGTTGGTTGGTGCGGTGTTCCGCCTGCATGATCTCGAAGCGATGCCGCAACAGATGACCAGTGACCACAAAGAGAAGCTAGAAGACGCCCAGCGGGTGCTGGATGGCGACCACGACATCTTTTTTATGAACAATGGCGGGCGCGAAGGCTTCCAGATGTATGCGATGGCGATCTTCTCCACCTTGCCAGGGCAGGAAATCAGCCATGAGTCTTTAATCTTGCTGGCCGTTTTGCAAAGCATCCTGACGTTGCCGGTGATGTTCTGGTTGGGTAAGCAGATCGGCGGGCGGTCGCATCCGCAATTTGGCGTGGTGTTGGGGCTGGTATTGATGGGGGCGTTGGCGGTGAGTTACTGGCACCTGGCGATCACGCGCCTTGGACTCCGCATCGTGTTGACGCCGCTTATCGGCGGGTTGTTGCTCGGCTTCTTAATTCGTGGCGTTCGCTACAATCAGCGGGGGGATTACATCGCGGCGGGGTTGGTGCTGGGCTTCGGTCTGTATATGTATCAGGCGGTGCGAATGATGCCGGTGTTGGTGGTGGTGGCGATTTTCATCGCCGCGATCTGGCACATTCGGGATGGCCGCCGCTTCTGGCGGTATGTCGGTCATCTGGCGGTGATTGTGGCGGTCTCATTCGTGATCTTCGTTCCGTTGTTTCGCTTTAGTGTTGAATTCCCGGATTCGTTCTGGATGCGGAGTGCCGGGCGTTTGTTTGGTGATGAGACAATCCAGATGGAGACTGAAGATGGCCGGATTATCTCGCGTGATGCGACCCTTGATGACCGGCTGGATGCCTTCCAAGAGAATTTACCACAATTAGGCCAGAACATCCGGAATGCTTTGTTGATGTTTCATTGGCGTGGCGATCAAGGCTGGATCAACGGGTTGCCCTATGCGCCGGAGTTGGATCCATATGCCGGCGCGTTGTTGATTGCCGGGGCGGTCAGTTCATTGGCCTTGCTCTTGCGGCGGCGCGATCCGGTTTATCTGATTATCCCGGTGGGATTATTCATCATGCTGTTGCCGTCGGCGTTGTCGATTGCGATGGTCGATGAAAACCCCAGCGCGACACGCGCCAGCGGGGCGATCCCGATGGTGTTTGTGCTGGTTGCCTTGCCGTTGACGCTGGCCGTGTTGACATTCCGGCGTCTGCTGGTGACGCGGCGGGCATGGCTGGTGGGTGGGGCCGCCGTCGGCCTGATGTTGTTGCTCTCGTTACAATACAACTGGAATACCTATTATACCGATTATCGAGAGAGTTACCGCTTCCGCACCTGGCCGTACACCATCCCTGGTGACATTCTGGAAGGCTTTGCGATGAGTGACGGAGCTTACGCCAACGCCTTTATGATCGGCTACGATACGTGGTGGGATTACACCATCGTCGGGATGGAAGCCGGGATTGTGGATTGGCCCAACGGGATCGTAGGCATTGAGAACCTGCCGAATTGGATTGCCAGTTTGCGTTATTGCACACAGATAACATATGCCTTCCAACCCGACCGTGACCTGATGGTATTCTACCATTATGATGACCTGGGCACGCGGGATCAACTCGAAAGCTGGTTCCCAGATGGGTACGAAAAGTACATTGAGACCTATAACAGCCCGACCTATGATTTCCGTATTTTCCGGGTCCCGGCCCTGGGGGATGACGGCCTGCGAGATTTCATCGAGACGTATGCTAACAACCCGCCTTGCGTCCTGCCGCCGAGAACGGGTTGAGGAATTGAGCGACTTTGTGTGTATTGTATAGCTGATGAGTTTTAGCGATAAGTGGCGTATGGATCAGACTGATAACCTGGAAACCAGAGCGAGACAAGCGCGGCGCATGACGGCTGTGAACATCAGCCGAGCGGATGTGCTGGTAGCGGTTGGCTTAATTCTCACCGTCTTGATTGGCGCGTATTTCCGCTTTATGGGCAACAATTGGGATGATTTCGTGCGTTTTCATCCTGATGAGCGGTATCTCACTATGCAGATCGGCCCGAACCTGGGCGGCATGTTGCGCGGGTGTAGTGATACCAGCGAAGCCTGCATCGAACGGATGGAACGCATCCAGGAATGCCAGACGCGCTACCCAGAAAGTGGCGGGCGTGGATCGTACTTCGACGCGCAATGTTCCCCCTACAACCCGGACAACATCGAACTGACACAGTACCGTTATGGCACTGCGCCGCTGTTCATCGCCCACATCGCGGCGGATCTCTACGCGGATTTCACCGGGAATGCGTTATGGACGACCAGCGCACAATTTCATCTGGTTTGGCGGGCGGTCTCTGCCGTTGCGGAGAGTCTGGTGATTCTCCTGGTCTTCTTTATTGGTCTGCGCGTGCATAATAAATGGGTGGGCCTGACGGCGGCGGTGCTGTATGCGTTTACCGTCTTCTCGATCCAGCAGGCGCACTTCGGCACCGCAGATGCGATAACGAACTTGTTCGTCACGCTTGGCATCTATTTTCTGGTTCGGGTGCAAGATACCGACAGTTTGATCGATTACGCGCTGTTCGGTGTGGCGGTGGGGTTGGCAGTCGCCAGCCGGATTAACGTCGCGCCGCTGGCTTTCTTGCTGGCTGTGCCCATGATCCTGCGGATGCTCCCGGCGGCGGATAGCCAGATCCCCTGGGCAGAACGGAGCCGCCACCTGTGGAATCCGCTGACGGGTGGTGTGCTGGCGGCGGGGGTCGCGTTTATCACGTTCCGCGTCGCCAATCCGTATGCCTTCACCGGGCCGGGTTTCTTTGGCATCTTGCCCTATGAGCCATATTTTGAATCACTCCGTGCCGCGCAGTTTGATGCCAGCGGTGCCAATGACTGGGCACCGAATTGGCAATGGGTGGATCGCACGCCGTATTGGTTCGCCTTCCGCAATATCGTGGTTTGGGGCATGGGAATCGCACTCGGTCTGCTAGGTTGGTTTGGCTTTGTGTGGGCTGGCTGGCGCGTCCTGCGCGGTAAGACGGACGCGATGCGAAACATCGTGCTGGTGGCCTGGGTGGTAGGGTATTTCGGCTTCGTGGGTGGCATCTGGGTGATGTCGATGCGCTATTATCTGCCGCTGTACCCGGTGCTGACCGTGCTGGCGGCCTGGGTGCTGGTGAGTATGGTGCGTGGTGCATGGCAATCGCCGGTCCGCTGGCGGCGATTCGCGGCGGCGGCGGCGACCGTCGGTGTGGTCGGCTTCACCATGCTATGGGGCTTGATGTTCACCAATATATACCGCAACATGGCGTCTTTTGCACAGTCCGGTGTTTATACCTGGGAGCAAATCCCCGGTGATTTTTATATGCAGGTAGAAGGGGCCGACCCGGACACGCCGCTGATGAACGTCGCCCTGCGGAACTCATTCGTGCCGCCCGGTGTGCCACAAGAGATTGACTTGCTCTATGCCGCGACCCGCGTCACGCCGACCAGCGGCCAGCGGGCGACAGTCCGGGCTTTTGCCGATGGTACAGTGACGACCGTTACCGCGAATCGCATCGCCGGGGTCGAGATTGCGGCTATCGCGGACACCACCGCTACCCCAACCCAGATTTCGTATAGTGATGCGCCCCGCACGCTGACGATTGAAGTGTTAGATCCTGCTACCGGGCAAATCATCGGCTATGCAGAGGAAGAAGCCGCCTTCCTCATGCGCGATCATCTGCTAGGTGAGCCGTATGTGTTTGCGTTCGATGCACCGTTTGAGGTGGAAGCTGGGCGCGATTATACCTTTGTGGTCAATGTCGAGGGCGGGCCGGTCATCACATCTGGCGCGGTGATGGGTACCGAGTTGTTATTTGATGAGGCTATCCCGTCGAAAGTCTGTTATCCACTCCCGGATGGCCTGACATTGGCCGATAGCCCCGGTAGCGGTCTGTTCACCTATGAAGAATGCCTGAGCCAGGGCACCCCCGCCCCCTGGGAAGGGCTGGTTCATGTCGAGAACCTGGAATTATACTGGCCCGATAATCAGGTCAAACAGGATTATCTGGAAACCATCCTGAACCAGACCGATTACATCTGGGTGAACACCAACCGCCGCTATGATACACATTCGCGGGTGCCGCTCCGCTGGCCGCTGACCAACGCTTACTACGACGCGCTCTTTAGCGGAGACCTGGGTTTTGAGCATGTACGGACGTTCCAGGAGAGCTTTGAACTGGGGCCGCTGAAGATCAGTGACCAGTATCTGCCGTATTACGACGCGCCGGCCTGGCTGAACGAGTTCGAGCCGGAAGAAGCGTTTACCGTATACGATCATCCGGCGGTGATGCTGTTCCGTAAGACGGATGCTTACTCGCCGGAAAATACCGCGCTGGTGTTGGATAGTGTGCCACTCACACCGACGGTACAACCAGATGAATACATTGGTGGCTCATACAATAGCACGCAGATCCTGAACCGTCTGCCGGTGACATCACTCCAGGCGGATAACGCGCCGACTTATCTCATGTTCACTGAGGAGATGGAGCAGATCCAGGAGGACGGCGGTACCTGGTCGGAGAGGTTTGATACATCCAGCGCGGTCAATCAGAATGAGATCCTGGCCCTGGTGGTGTGGTGGCTGGTGATTATCCTGTTCGGCATAGTGATCTGGCCGGTGTTGTTCGTCACGTTCCCCGGCCTGGGGGATCGCGGGTATGGCTTCGCGAAGATCGTCGGCTTGACGGTAGTCGCGTGGCTAGCGTGGACGCTGGCGACCTTGCGTTTCCGAGTCTGGAATCAAGCTGGCATCATCTTGATCCTGCTGGCCCTGGGTGCGTTCAGCCTGTGGATTGCGTGGCGCAACCGGGAGGCCATTCTGCGCTATCTGCGGGCACGTTGGCGGCTCCTGCTGACCATCGAATTTTTGTCATTGGTGATGTTCATCGCGTTTGTACTGGTGCGGATGCAGAACCCGGATCTGTGGCATAATTCCTACGGTGGCGAAAAGCCGATGGACTTCGCGTATTTCAACGGCGTGCTCCGTAGTACGATCTTCCCGGCGATTGATCCCTGGTTCGCGAATGGCTACATCAATTATTACTACGTCGGCTTTGTCATCGTCGGGACGCCTACTCTGTTGACCGGCATCGTGCCGGCGGTAGCCTATAACTTGATTCTGCCGACGTTGTTCAGCGTGACCGGCCTGGGTGCGTTCAGTCTGGCGTTTAGCCTGGTGAATAGCTGGCGGCGGAGCCGTGACACTGAAGCCGAAAATGGCAAACGCCGCCAGCGCACGCTTGGTAATCCGTATCTGGCGGGTGTTGTCGCGCTGTTGATGGCGGTCGTGCTCGGCAACCTGGATACGATGCGTGTCTTCGGTAACGGCGTAGCTCAGCTTGGCGGTTATGAGCAACCGCAGGGCCTGCAATGGTGGTATCAGAATCAACTGGTCGATGACTTCATCATGGAGAATGGCCGCCCGCCTGATCCGGCGCAAAATGCAGAGATCACACAGCTTGCCTTCCAGGAAGCGCAATCGGTGACGATCTTCGACCGCATCGCCTACGAGGTCGATAACACCACATCATTGATCGGTGGACTGGTGGGGGGCTTCGGGGAGATGCTCCAGGGTGCGACCCCGTCGATCAACGCCAGCCGCTGGTTCTGGGGGCCGACTCGTGTCATCGCAGAAATTCCTAACTCCGGTGATGGTGCGATCAACGAGATGCCCTACTTCACGTTCCTGTACGGTGACCTGCACGCGCATATGATCGCCATGCCGTTGATGATCTTCGCGCTGGCGTTCGTCTTCCATGAGGTATTGATCGCCGGGCGCGATAGACGCAAGTTATGGATGCGTCTGCTGGCCCTGGCCCTGGGTGGATTGGTGATCGGGCTGTTCCAGGGGGTGAACACCTGGGATTACCCGACGTTTATGATCCTGGCGGTGTTGGGCCTGGGGTACGCCTGGTGGCTCAGTTGGGAGCAAATCTCGCGCTGGTCGCTGATGAGCATGGTCTTCCGGGTGGGTGGATTCCTGGTTCTGCAATGGCTGGCGGCCTTGCCGTTTACCTGGTTCTTCGCCAGCGGCATCACGGAGTTCATGCTGTGGGAAGGCAATAAGACGCCGCTGTGGGCGTATATCGACATACACGGTCTGTTCCTGTTCGTGATCGTCTCCATGCTCATGTGGGAGACAGCCCGTTGGGCGGCCTCGGTCAAAGTCGCTGATTTAAGAGGACGGCTGAACCGGATGTATCTGATCCTGGGTGGTTTCCTGTTCACATTGGGTGTGGCACTGGTGCTGGCGATCATTGAGTATCAGGTCGCGTTGATTGTCCTGCCGCTCATCGCGTGGATCACGCTGTTGTTCTTCCGCCCCGGCCAATCGCGGGCCATGCAATATGTGCTGGTAGTCACCGGGCTGGCCCTGGCGATCACACTCGGCACGGAGTTTATCACCCTGCGGTTCGACAACGGACGCCAGAACACGATCTTCAAGTTTTACATTCAGGTGTGGTTGATCTTTAGCGTGGTCGGTGGGGCGGCGGTTGCCTGGGTCGTGCAGAATTCGATGGCATGGCGGTCACGGTTGGCGGTGCCCTGGTATACCGTCTTCGGTCTGCTGTTCTTGATCGCGGCTATGTTCCCGATCACCGCGACACGGGCCAAGAATACCTTCCGGCTGGCCCCGGAAACGCCACCCACGCTCGACGGGTTGGCATATATGCAGTACGCCAATCACTTTGAGGGGATGCGTTGTATAGGCGGGGGCTATGGGTGTGGTGCATCGCAGGAGATCGGCACGACCATTGACCTGACGAATGATTACAACGCCATCCGCTGGTTGCAGGAAAACGTGGAAGGCACCCCAACCATCATGGAGGCTCTATCGCTCCGGGTGTTGTACCGCTGGGGCGGGCGCATCTCAGTCAATACCGGTCTGCCATCGGTTGTCGGCTGGGATTACCACCAGACACAGCAACGGTCGATTGGCCCGCTGAAGCAATTGATCGAATCCCGCCGGGCCAACGTCAATGCGTTCTACGAGACGACCAGCATTGATGAAGCAGTGGACATCCTACGGTTTTATGACGTGCGCTACGTGATCCACACGGATTATGAGGAGGCGCGGTATCGACCTGGCCCACAGGAGTCCGGACTCGGCGTTGAATCCGGGTTGGATAAGTTTCCGGTTATGGTCGCGCAGGGGTTGATGGACATCGCGTATCAAGAAGGTGGTGCGATTATTTACGAGGTGAATCAGGCCGCGTTGGATCGTGCGTTTGTCGCCCGGCTCAATGTGCTGGAACCGGTGATGATGGGAGGGGCGGAATAATGCTCTTCGATTGGTTGGCGCGTGAAGGGTGGGTTGTCTTCAACTGGTGGTTGTTGTCTTCGGCCTTCGGGCTGACGGTTCTGCCTCTGCTGGTGCGGTTAGTGCCTGCGTTGCAGGATCGCGGTTACACCTTGATGCGGGTGGCGGGGTGGCTTTCGGTCGGCATTGTCTTCTGGCTGATGGGTGTGTTGGGGCTGGTGAATAACAGCGTCGGCAGTATTCTGCTGGCCTGGGCGGTCGTCGCCGGGGTTAGCATCAGTGTGTATCTCAACGTGCAATCGCATGGCTTTAGTTGGCGCGTATGGTGGCGGGAAAACCGGGGCACGATCTTGCGGGCGGAGATTCTTTTCATCGTGTTGTTGTTCGGGTTTGCGTTGTTCCGGGCGGTGCAAAACGATTACACCGGCACCGAAAAGCCGATGGATCTGGCATTTATGAACGCCATCATGCAGAGCGATAACCTGCCACCCAACGATCCCTGGCTTTCTGGCTATAGCATCAGCTATTACTACTTTGGATATTTGCTCTCCGCCATGAATGCGATGCTGGTGGGCGTGCCCGGTGCGGTGGGATACAACATGCATCTGGCGTTGTTGTTTGCGCTCACCGGGGTGACGACGTTTGGCATCGGGTATAACCTGGTGCGCTCGAACCGCTGGCGGCCGGCTGGCCGGTTCACGGGTGAACTCACCGGTATGCTGGCGATGATCTTTGTGCTGTTCCTCAGCAACTTTCACATGCCCATCGTCGATATTCCCTACCAAAGCCGAGCATTTGACGATGCCTATTATCGCTTTTGGGATACGAAAAGCCGGGTAGAGCTTCCTAAAGACCGCGATCCAGTCACAGGCGAAGTCATCATCGACGACGCGACCGGAGACCCGGTTATCCGGGGGGCGGTCAGTTACTTCGACCCGGCCAACGCGAGCGACACTTTCTTATGGTGGTTTGACGCGGCGCGGACGATTACCGAACGACGATTGCCGGTCGAATTATCACCGGGAGATTATTACGATGCCAATCCGTTTGATGGTCAACCGGGAATACGCCTGACCGAACCGCTGACTTTGCCAGATGAGCGCGTAAACGAGGTGATCGACGAGTTCCCGGCGTTTAGTTTCCTGCTGGGGGATAGTCACCCGCATGTGATGGCTTTGCCGTTCGCGCTGTTGTCATTGGGGTTGGCGGTGAGCGTGCTCTATGCGTCCCGGTCGCCGGTTCGATGGCAGGTGGTGATCTATGGCGTGTGGATCGGTGCGTTGGTCTTCCTCAACACCTGGGATGTGCCGGTTTATATCATCGTGATCGTCGGGGCGGAGATGATCCGCCGGATGATGAAGCGTGGGGTTTTGCATTGGTCGGATATTGTGGCGTTGTTCGGGTTTGGCCTGGCCTTGCTGGGAATTACACTGGTAGTCTATCTGCCTTTCATCGTCGGCTTTGAGTCGCAACTGGGCGGCATCCTGCCAAACGTGCTCTACCCGACGCGACCACAGCAGATGTTTTTGATGTTCGGCCCGTTCATCCTGTTGCTGGCGGTCTACCTGGGGGTGGAGTTGTGGCGCGGCTGGCGTCAGCAGGCGATGAATTGGTATATGTCATTGAGCCTGACGCTCGGTGTTTTGTTGGCACTTGGCATTTTAATGGGGCTGTTGGTCACGAACGGGACAATTGACCCGACATACCGTGATTTGCTCCGGCAGTTGATCCCACCACCGGGCACTGAGCCAGCGTTGGCTTCATCTGGGGCGTGGGGGGCGGTCAATGCTGAGATCCTGGAGCGACGAATCATCACCTTGCCGACGTTACTTATGCTGGTGCTGGCCCTGGTGATCGTATTTGGGCGGTTGCTCCCGATGAACAGTCATCGGGAAGATCAAACGACTTATAACCCGGCCAGTGCTTTTGCACTGTTGTTGATCGGGTGCGCGGTTGGTCTGGTGTTGATTCCTGAATTTGTCTATCTGCGAGATAACTTCAGCACGCGCATGAACACCGTCTTTAAGTTTTACTATCAAGCCTGGGTTTTACTGGGGGTTGCCAGTGCTTACGCCGTCTACTGGTTGATCTTCAGCGGGCAGGCTGGCCGGGTGTTGCGCTATGCTTACGGCGCGTTGACCGTGATCGTGTTGGGCGCGGGCTTGCTCTATTTTGCGGTGGGTGTCTATTCACGCACATTCATCGAGACCGGGCTGGCAAACAACGCGGAACTTGTGTTATCGCTCGATGGGCGGGATAGCTTCACCAGCCCGTTGGATTATCAGGCCATCCAGTGCCTTGAAGAACGGGTGGGAGATCGTCAGGTGGTGGTGGCGGAGGCCATGCCCCAGGGACAGCGCACGAATTATAATTCGAACCATGCGCGGGTCGGCTCTTTGACCGGCATCCCGGTGGTGATGGGCTGGCCGGGGCATCAATCACAATGGCGCGGGCAGAGTTATGGTGAGGCGGTTGGCACGCGCCCGGATGACTTGAATCAGTTATTTACAGCCGATTCCATCGCGCAGATCCGCCCGATCTTACGCCGCTATGAGATCGATTACATCTTGTATGGTAGCACCGAACAACTGCATTATGGGGCCGCCGGAGAGCAAAAGTTCCTGGATAACTTTGAGTTGGTCTGCGATGCGTCGGAGATCAGTTCGGGGGGAGGGGCGCGTTCTAGCCGCGTTTACCGGGTGCCGGAGCTAACGAATGAATTTTTGACCGATCAGCTAGATGAACAATCCTGACGGGGAGTTTGCATGGATGCGGTAGTGACACAACGCGATCAAACGCCTGATCGTACGACGATGACGATTACAGTTGAGTGGTTATTGTTCCTCAGCTTATTGAGCTTTTCGTTGTTGTTCCGGCTGGTGGGGTTAGGTGGTCCGGCGTTGACTGTGGATGAGGTAGAACCAGCCCTGGCCGCATGGCGTGTTGTCTCTCCAGACGCGCCGGGTAGCCCAATCGTGGCTGATTCGGTGATGGCATTCTGGACGAATACCATCGGCATGAGCCTGATGGGGGGGCAGGCCGTCGCGGTGCGGCTGGTGACAGCGTTGGGTGGGGTTCTGCTCTCGCTTTCGCCGTTTTTGTTCCGTGATCTACTTGGCCCGGCGCGGACTTTCGTCACGTCATTATTTCTGGTGTTATCGCCGGTGCTATTGGGGGCGTCACGCTTTAGCAGTCCGGTTGTGTGGTCGTTACTATTTGCCTTGATTGGCCTGTGGGCGGTCTATCGTTGGTGGTCATTTGGCCGGGATCGCGCTCATGCGCTAACGGCATCGATTGCCTTTGCCGCGCTGATTTTCCTGGCTGAACCAGCGGGTATTCTGCTGGCGATTTTGCTGTTAATCGCTGGGGTGATTGCGGTGTCGATCACGATGATGGATGTGGATATGGATCTGCCCGGTGATGATTATCTGGATGATTTGCGCTCTGCCTGGCGTGGATGGCCCTGGTCTGCCGGGTTAATGTTTGCCGGTCTGATGGTCTTCGTGGTGGCGACTGGCTTCATGCTCTACCCGGATGGTCTGGCGATCATCGGGGCGGGCCTGCAAGCGTTCCTGGATGGCTTGCGTACGTCATCCCCCAGCGCGCCGGCCTTGTTCCCGCTGACGGTGACGTTGTTTTATGAGACATTCCTGGTGTTGACCGCCGCGATTGCGGTTGCGGCGTTGATCTGGTTACGTCAGGTGACCTTCATTGAGCGTTTTTTGATGGCCTGGGTGGGGTTGGCGGTGATCGCCGCTGTGATCTATCCTGGTGCGGTAGCGGCCCACGCGCTGTGGTTCGTGATCCCGTTAGCGGCCCTGGCGTCTTATGCCGTCGTCATCAGCCTGGAGACAGTCGCTCTGCCGGTGATCTGGTTGCCAGATTTGCTCGACGATGAAGAACAACGCACCGCGCAGGCCGTCTGGGGAAAATGGTTGATCGCAACGGTGACGCTGGTCTTATTCCTGGCGGTCGGCACGCACTTTCAGATTATGTCTCGTGGATTTTACATCGCCAACGCCGGTGACCTGGGAGACTTCATCGCCCGGTTGAACACAGCAAACTTTGAGACGTACACCATCAGCCTTGTCTGGTTTTTGATCTCGCTGTTATTGATCCTGGTCAGTTACTTCCTGGCGTCGAGTATCTGGGGTAGTGTGGTGCCGGCACAGGGGTTATTGTTGGG
Source organism: Anaerolineae bacterium (assembly GCA_034437535.1). GTDB lineage: Bacteria > Chloroflexota > Anaerolineae > Aggregatilineales > Phototrophicaceae > J038. The sequence goes on from DAOTTZ010000119.1 coordinate 12,264, forward strand.
CATGGTCGCCTTCGGCTTGTTGACCAGTTTTGGCAGTGGCTTGAACCTGGTCGGTGAGCGGGCCAATGATCCAGCCGAGGTTTGGTTTACTGAAGGCACATCGGAAGAAGCGGCCCTGATGCGCGAGGTCTTGCTCGATCTCTCTTTCCGGGAGACGGAAAACTTCCCCTTGTTGCCGGTGGCGGTGGTCGGCCCGGATGATGATATGGTGGCCTGGGAAGTGCGAGACTTCCCGAACACGACGTTTGTCGCGTCGGTGGATGATGCTTACGGCGCGGAGATCGTCATCGCGCCGTTGGATCTTATCCAGTTGCCGGATGACCCCACCAGTTACCGCGAATTGCCGCTCGGCGCGGATTATGTCGGCCAGGATTTTGAGATCACGTCCGTGTGGCAGAGTGGCTGGTTGCGCGGGTTGCAATTTTTACCCTGGTGGTCAGATCGACTGACGACGGTTCAACCGTTTATCGTCGGCGAAAATGTTATTTTGCCGCAAAGTGGGCAATCGGTCGTTGTCTGGGTGCGCCAGGATATATATGATAGCAATCCGTTTAATTTTGAGGATTTGCGACCATGAGGGTGTATATAGAGGTATGACTGAGGAAAATACCCAGGCCCTGGCATTGATCGACCGATGCTTGCAGGGCCACCAGACAGCCTATACCGAACTATATGATTTGTTTGCCACCGGGATCTACCGCCTGTGCTATAGCCTGGTCTTTAACGAGCAGGATGCCGAAGACGTGGTGCAGGAGGTGTTTGTCTATGCCTTCAAGAATTTGAAGCAGTACGATGCAAACAAGGCGGCCTTCAAGACGTGGTTGTACACAATCGCGGTCAGCCGGTGTCGCAATACATACCGGCGCAAACGCCCGATGCAAATCGACATCACACAGTTATTCGGGATGAGCCTGGCCGCGCCATCGTCTCAAGGGCCGGAAGCACAGATGGCATATCGCGCCGCGTCTGATGCGCTGGTTAAAGCGTTGGCGAGTCTGCCGGGGAATCTGCGTGAGGCGGTCGTCCTGCGTTATGGGCACGGCCTGACCTATCGCGAAATCGCAGAGGTGATGAACTGCCCACCGAAAACGGCAGAGAGCCGGGTTCGGCTGGCACATAATCATCTACGCAAGTTGCTGTATCCACAGGGTGTTGGTTTATTAGAGGAATTGTTGAGCTTTTGATCATGTTTCGCTACCGTTATTGCAAGGCACGGATGGCCGCTTATCTCAACGGGGAATTGCCCATCGATGTTCAGCGTCGGGTTGGTCGTTATATTGACCAGTGTGATGCCTGCTACCAGGAGTACACTCGCCAGCGGGCCTTACAGCGCGAGTTGCAGGCGACGCTCCCGGCATTGGGTACCCCCGGTGATGAACGACTGAGCCGAATGTGGGCCGGCATCCAGCAGAATTTGCACAGTCCGCCAAGACAACGCCAATCGGCGTTTCAATTGCGCTATGGGTTGGCGACGTTGCTGATGCTGGTGTTGGTCTTTTCCACGTTGCTAATCAGCGGGCCGAGTGTTTCCCCGGTGACGGCGACACTGGCAACCCCGGTGCGTGATTTTGCGCTGGTTGCCAACGCCACGCAGACCGCGACAGATAACACCCCGCGTGAGGGGCCTATCGTGGCGACTGGAACCGAACACCCGATTTACCTGACCGATCTTGTTGATGTTACGGACGTTGCGCCGGTGGCGGCACGTACCCCGGCGACGGATAACTAGAGGATCTTATGGCGACGAGAACAGCCGATTACCGGAATGAACAAACCAATGCGTTGAGCGGGTTCTTTTCTCGCTCGGTGGTGCTGAACTGGGAACTGGTGCTTTACATCGCGATCTTTGCGCTGGCGATCTTCACCCGGTTTTATATGCTGGGTGACCGCACCATGAGCCACGATGAAAGTCTGCACACGGTCTACTCCGAAGATCTTTACGCGCAGGGGATCTACACCCACAACCCGATGATGCACGGCCCGGTGCTATTTCATGCGACTGCGTTGAGTTATTCGCTCTTTGGGGTGAATGACTTTAGTTCGCGCATCTACCCGGCGGTGCTGGGTGTGATGATCGTGATGTTTCCATTATTGCTCCGGCGGTGGTTAGGCCGCACCGGGGCGATATTGGCGTCTGTTATGTTGTTGTTATCGCCGTTAATGATGTATTACAGCCGGTATATTCGACACGATATGCCGTCGATTTTATCTGCGATGCTTATGTTCTGGGCGGCGATGATGTACATCAGCGGCCCACAGAAGTTACGACGACGAGGCTACTGGTTATATATCATCGCGGCGGCGATGTTATGGAATCTAGGATCTAAAGAGACGGCCTTCATTTACGTCGCCATCTTTGGGGCGTTTTTGACGTTGTATTGGTTGGTGCGGGTGGTTCAGCATTATTTCGGCATCAATGGCAAGATTGCGTTCTACACGTTGACGACCAGTATTTTGCTGGCGGGTGTGTTCGCGCTTGGCATGATCGTAGTGATCTCTATTTCGTTGTTGGAATTCCCCACGTTGGATGCCCGTGTCGATTTTGTGATCGACCAATTCAACGTGATGCTCAGTGGCGGGCCATTAGAAACTGCTTTTGTCTCGTTTCTTTCCTGGATGGGCCTGACGGTCGTCTTGATCCTGGCAATCATCATCGGCACTGGCCTATGGGCTTACCGCAAGACGGATGTTCACCTCAACCTGCTGGATGTGCTGGTGGGAGTATTGGCGATACTGGTCATGTTATGGCTGACGACGGCCTGGTCACATACGAATGGGCTGGATGTTAATGGCAACACAATTCGCGTCAGTACGTCGGCGGCGTCACTTGCCGCCGGGATGATCGCGGCGGTTTCGATCTTGCTGATTTATGCCGCCTTCCGTGTGCTGACCGGGCGATTCTTTACGCGGCATTTTATCGTCATGGGTCTGTTGACCTTCACCGTGATGTCTGGTTTGTTGTTGATCGAAGAATTGTCGTTCGAACCGAGACGCCAGCTTGATGAGCAAAACGCGGTCGAGCAACGTCAACAACCTGTCCCCGGTGAGGAGGGCGGGTTGCCCATCGAAGAAGAAGTCGAGGGGTCGCCATATAATGAATATCCGCTGGCGATTGCCTGGCTTCTGGCGGCAGTCTCCATCAGTGGGATTATCTATGCAAAGGTCAAGGGATACTGGCGCGAAGTGCGTCACTTCCCGGAGTTCGATGTCTTGCTCATCATGGGGTCGTTGATCTTACCCTGGTTGACGGCGGTCTTCATCTTCTGGTCGAGCAGTACCGAGACCGAATGGGTACAAATCGGTGATTCGGCCCGTTGGTTGGCAAACTTCTTGCCGGTTGCGGGTGAGGAGAACCTGTACCAGCAATCGTTACAGATCGGCCAGATTGTGGTCGGCACGTTAGCGTTCTTGCCGCTGGCGTTGATTTCTATCGTGGCGGGTTTGGCCTGGAATTGGAAACGCTGGTTGATCGCGGCGGCGGTGTTCCATGTGCTGTTTGCGTTCTTCTTCACCACCATCTTTACCAACATCGAAGGTCTGGCAACTGGCATGATCTACAGCCTGCAATACTGGCTGGAACAGCAAGGTGTGCGCCGGGGAGACCAGCCCCAATATTATTACACCAACGTCATCATGCCGATCTACGAGTTTTTGCCGATGATCGGGTCATTCTTTGCGATGCTAGCCGGCATGGTTTTCTTCTGGCGTAAGCGTCGTCAATTGGATGAGGAGACTCGGCCCGCCGGGGAGACCGACGGTACTTATGGCATGGCCCTGCGGGTGCTCGGTGAGCAACCGAACCTGGCAGAAGAAGCCGACCGGGATTTTGAGACCAGCCCGCCACCGCTCGAACGCGATGATGGGATTGATCTGGAAGCCTTCAAAGCGGATGCGGATGAAGCGACCGACCTGGAGTATGTATCCGACGAGAACTGGCGGCGTCGATATTCGCTCTGGTCGGCGATTCCGTTCGGTCTGGGTATGATCGGCGGGTTGGCATTTGCGCTGTTTAACTGGCTGATGCGCCCGACAGGCGATGTGAATCTGCTGGGCTTCCTGGATCTGTTCGGGGCGGATGTCTCGGTCGTCGTCGCGTCGGAAGTCGCCTTTGGTATCGGCATCGGGTTGTTCGTCGGCGGGGTGATCGGCCTGGGCTTTTATGTGTTGCCGATGGCGCGTGAATATCTGGCAGAGCGGGCCGAACGCGATCCAGAAGCCATGCTCGGGGATCCGATGGATTACATCCCGGAAGAACACGACGAATACAAAGGCTGGAAGCTCAATTATGTGCCGTTCCTGCTGTTCGTCGGTTGGTGGGCGGTGCTGAGTATGTTCGGTTATACGCTGGCCGGGGAGAAAATGCCCTGGCTTGGTACCCATCTGACTGTGCCGCTCATCTTGCTTTCCGCCTGGTACTTTGGCCGCATCATCGACCGCATTCGCTGGTCGAACCTGGCGAATGATGGTTGGATCGCGCTGATCCTGGTGCCGCTTGGTCTGGTAGCGGCGGCACAGTTGGTTCTGCCCATTCTGGGTGGCAGTCCGCCCTTCCAGGGCACGGCATCCGGGCAGTTAGAGGATACCTATCAATGGTTGGTGGCGGCGGCCTTGCTGGTGGGGGTGTTTGTCGGTCTCTTCTGGCTGGCGGATCGCCTGACGGGTTGGCCGTACATCCGGCAGGTTTTCGCGCTAGGGGCCTTTATCGTCCTGGCGGTGATGACATTCCGCACGGCATGGCAGGCTAACTTCATCAATCAAGATCGTGCAACAGAGTTCCTGGTCTACGCGCATGCCGGGCCAGCGAATAAAGCCGTGACTGAATTTCTGTTAGAGGTCAGTGAACGCACCACCGGCGGCGCGAACATGCGGATCTTGCATGATGGCAAGTTTAGCTGGCCGGGGGCCTGGTATGTGCGTGACTTTTCCGATAATAACGCACGCGAGTTCATTAATGACGGGACGGTGCCGCAACAACAACAATTAAATGATGTAGTCGCGGTGTTAGTCGGCGTGGAGACAGATCGTGTCGTCCAGCAAAGCCTGCTTGATGACTTCGAGCGTTACGAATATGTACGGATGTGGTGGCCGATGGAAGATTATAACGACATCTCCGCCCAGGAGGTCAACAACTTCCTGGATTTCACCCAGCCGAACGAAAATCAGAAGCGGCGTGGTCTGTTTGACATCTGGTGGTCGCGTGATTACCGGACTTACGCCCAGGCCCGCGCAAATGAATTCCCGAATGCATCAGGTTATACGCTGGATGACTGGCCGCTTGCCGACCCGATGTACGTTTATATCCGTAAGGACGTTGCGGCGCAGATCTGGCCGTATGGCATCGGTGATGCGACGGCGTTAAATCCGTTTACCGAGATCCGGCCCAACATCTGCGTGGAAAATTACCAGCAACTCTTCGCCCAGCAGACCCTGGTCGATCCGGTCAATCCGCTGGATCGTCCGATGGATATGACGATTGCTGATGGCCGGTTGTACGTAGCGAATGATGGTGCCAGCGGTCGGATCAATATCTTTGACCTGGAAACCGGCCAACCGCTGGATACCTTCGGCCAGTTTGGTGAGCGCACCCAACCGGGGGCCTTCTTCCAACGGCCTAACAGTCTGGCAATTGCGCCGGATGGCGATATTTATGTGGCGGATACCTGGAACTTCATGGTGCGTGGCTTTACCGCAGATCGGGAGCCGATTGCATCCTGGGGGACGGAAGACCGGCGCGGATTTGAGGTCGAGGCGGAGCCTTACGACGGATTATTTGCCCCGCGTGACATCGCCATCGACGCACAAAACCGGATCTATGTCTCCGATACAGGGAATAAGCGTGTGCGCGTTTATCTGCCAGATGGCACCTATCTGTTTGACATCGGTGAAGGTGGTAGTGGGCAGGGTCAGCTCAATGAGCCATCCGGCATCGCACTCCACCCGGACGGGCGACTGTTCGTGGCCGATACCTGGAATCAGCGGATCGCGGTCTTCAATGTGAATACCGGTGTCTCAGTTGAGAATTACCGTGTGCGAGCCTGGACGAATGGCTTCGGCGGGCGGCCTTATCTTGCATTGGATGTTGAGCGCGGGTTGCTCTATGTGACCGACCCCGACGCGACAACGGGCGCGGTGCTGGTGTTAGATATAGAAGGGAATTGTGTCGGTTCATTCGGGGAGATTGCCGCGATAGGTCAATCGCCGGATACCTCACAATTTGCTGAGATTGGCGGCATCACAGTGGATGCGAGTGGTAACGTCTATGTGACGGATCTCGCACTCAACCGGGTGTTGAAGTTCCCGCCATTCCCTTTGCCGGGTGATGTTGGCCTCAACCCAATGGCTGAAGCGACGCCGGAAGTTCAACCCGGAGCCAACGAGTAACGCCTTTACTGGTGTACAATTGATCGTGCAGATTGATCCCGTAGCCGCAAAGGCTACGGGATCTTTTGTATCTTAGGTCAAGCGGATGCGCGGATTGAGGAATGCGTAAAGCAGATCAGCGATCAGATTTGAGAAGGCAAATGTAAAGACGATCAAGACGGAGATGGCCTGCAAGACAGGCAAATTTTTACCCGTTACAGAGGAAACCAACATCGACCCCAGGCCAGGGTAATTGAAGACGTTCTCAATGATAACCAGGCCACCCATCAACCAGCCAATGCTGATGGCGATCACGGTCAACGTAGGCAGGAGTGCATTTCGCAAGACATGCCGCAGAATGATACGTCGGCGGGGTAATCCCTTCAGGGTCGCCGTCCGCACGTAAGATTTTTTGAGTTCGTCCAGCATCCCGGCGCGAGTCATACGGGTCACATAGCCGATCAAGACGAAGCTGGCCGTTAATGCCGGGAGCGTCAGCCGGCGGAACCAATCATTGGCCGTCATGTCATCCGTCACCAACGACGTCGCCTCAAACCAGCCTAACTCAATTGCCAGGAAGTTAATCAACACGATGCCGGTCACGAATTCTGGCAAGCCGACAATGGAGAGTGAGACCAGCGAGATCAGGTTGTCGATCCACCGGTCTTCGTTCAAAGCGGCGACGATGCCCAGCATGATCGAAATCGGGATGGCGATGAGCAAGGTATAGCCTGCTAGAATCAAGGAGTTGCCCAACCGGTCAATGACGACCGGGCGCACCTGCCATTGCCCTTCGGTATACGAGTTACCCCAATCCGCTGTGACGAAGCCCCCCAACCAGGTGACATATTGCTCTAGCGGCGGGCGATCCAGACCGTTTTCCTGGTTGAAGTTTTCGATTGCGGTGGGCGATGCATCACGCCCGATGACCAACCGGGCGACATCGCCGGGTAGAAGTTGCGTCAGGGCGAAGATGATAAATGAAGTCACCAGCAGGGTGAGGATCAACAAGAAAAAACGGCGCACAATGTAACGGCTCATGAGGGGCGGCTTCCTTCGTTTTCTTCAGTATCCAACACAGGGATTGATTGCATCTCAATCAGGTCATCCAACGCATGATGACAGCGGATGGCGTGCCCGTCGGCGGTTTGCCTTATGGGTGGGTCTTCGTCAATGCAGATCTGCCCGATAAAGCGCGGACAGCGCGTATGGAACGGGCATCCGGTCGGGCGGTTGCGCGGGCTGGGCACATCGCCTTCCAACCGGATCTCATTCCCTTTGTCTGTCGGGTCTGGGGATGGGTTGGCAGATAACAGGGCTTCGGTGTAAGGATGCATGGGCGGGGCTGTAACCTGTTGGTTGGTACCTTGCTCGACAATTTGCCCCAGGTACATCACGGCGATCCAGTCCGACAGATACGTGATAACTTCCAGATCGTGTGAGATGACGACATAAGAGACGCCTTCCCCGGCCCGTAGATCTTTGAGCAAGTTCAAGATCACGGCTTGCACCGACATATCCAGCGATGAGGTCGGTTCATCAGCGATAATCAGCGCGGGGTCTGCGGCGAAAGCCCGTGCAATAGCGATCCGTTGTTTTTCCCCTCCGCTGAGCTTCACCGGGTAACGATGATAGTATTCAGCGGTCAAACCGATAGACTCTAACAGATCGATCACACGGTGTTTAATTTGCTTCGATTTGAGTCTTTCCTTGCTGAGCATCTTAAACGTGCGCGAGAGCGTCTGGCCGACGGTGCGGAAGGGGTTCAGCGCGTCGTGCGGATTCTGGAAGATCATCCGTAGGTCGCTGAGGACGTGATGCTCACGGTTGTTGAGGCTCAGGCTTACGTTGAACCCCATCAAGTCGATCTGCCCGGCATCGGCTGTGTTCAAGGCGACCACGACGCGGGCCAGGGTGGTCTTGCCACTGCCGCTTTCGCCGACCAGGCCCAACGTCGAACGCCCGCGTACACTGAGCGAAACATCATCAACAGCATGGACGTATTGCGGCGGCTTGCCAGTCAGCCGGTCTACCAGGGTGTGATTGCCGAAGCGTTTGTCGATGTCTTCCGCCAAAAGGACATTTTCTGCCTTTGGTTCGGCGACATCGAATACGCCGCGTGGGCGATTCTTCGGGATCAGTTCGCCACTGGTGATCTCTTCCCAACGCCAGCATCGCACGGTGCGCCGGTCTTCGACCATCTCTAGCGGCGGTTTATCGGTAAAGCACTTGTCGATTGCCACCGGGCAACGATCTGCGAAGACACACCCACTGGGCCGCTCTGCCAATGAAGGCGCGACCCCTTCGATGGTCGATAAGCGTGATTCCTGCCCCTGGGCGGCACTGGGCAGGCTTGCCAATAGACCGCTGGTATAAGGGTGCAGGGGTTGCTCGAAAAGATCGACAACGGGCGCACTCTCCATCACTTCGCCGGCATACAAGACGGTCACATAATCGCACAACTGAGCGACTGTTCCGAGGTCGTGGGAGACATAAAGCGAAGCGGCTTCTTCCTCTTTGATGAGATCACGCACCAGGTCAAGGATGACGGCCTGGGTCGTCACATCGAGTGCGGTCGTCGGTTCATCCAGCACAAGCAAGCGCGGGCGTGTGCTGAGGGCCATCGCGATCATGACTCGTTGTTGCATCCCGCCGCTTAATTGGTGCGGGTAATCGGCCAAGACATTTTCCGGGTCAGCGATCTTGACACTGGCTAAGGCTTGCCTGGCGTTCTCGATGGCTTCGGCCCGGCTTAAACCAAGATGAAGCCGGGTCGCTTCGGTCATCTGCTGGCGGATGGTCAGTGCCGGGTTGAGTGACTCCAGCGCGTTTTGTGGTACCAGGCTGATCTGGCTCCCCCAGATGTGGCGGAGTTCCTCGTTAGAGAGTGCGGCGAGATCTTGCCCGCCGAACATAATCTGACCGTTAGTGATGCGGGCATTGGCCGCCAGGTAACGCATCATGGCTAGCCCCAGGGTGGATTTTCCACTGCCGCTTTCACCGACCAGGCCATGAATCTGAAGCGGGTTGATCTGTAGGCTGACATCGCGGATGACATTAAGCCAGCTTTTTTTAATCTGGTATTCGATGGATAGGTCATTGACTTTAAGGACGGGTGAGGTCATGAGATTATCATCTTAATCTTGTTGGAAGACACGACGTAAGCCATCCGACATTAAGTTGACGCTGATAATCAAGATGGCAATGCCGAGAACTGGAAACCACAATTCCCAGGGTTCGTTATTGATGCGTGGGCGTGCATCCAGCACCATGCGGCCCCATTCCGGGGTCGGGGGTTGCAGGCCGAGGCCCAGGAAGCCCAGCGACGAGACCAGGAACACAGCGTAAGACAGGCGTAATGATGCTTCTACAACCAGGGCTGGGAGCACACTGGGGAAGATCTCTCTAAACATGATATAAAGTGTCGATTCCCCCTGGAGCTTGGCGGCTTCGATGTAGCCCCTCGAGCGCACGTTGAGTGTCGCGCTACGGATCACACGGGTGACGATTGGCACGTATAATAAGACGATGACGATTATCAAGCTGATGTTGGTCGCGCCAATAGCTTGTACGAGAGGAAAGCTCGACTCGGCAAGCACTGGCACAATGGTAGAGATCATCACCAGTGCCAGGATCAACGCTGGAATGGACAGCAGACTATCCAGGATGCGCGATATAATCTCATCGAGCCAACCGCCAATGTAGCCTACCAGCAGACCGAGGAACGTGCCCAGGGCGACGGCCAGTGTCGTTGCGGCGAGTGGCAGGCCGATTGTGATTCGTGCGCCCCACAACATCCGGCTGAAAATGTCGCGCCCGCGCTGGTCAGTACCCATCAAGAATGTCTCCGATGGCGGTTGGCTGGTTTGTGCGCGGCGGTCTTCAAGGCCGATATCGGTGCCGCGTATGACCTGCTCATATGAATAGGGCGCGATGGACGGCCCGATAATTGCCAGGATAAGAAAGATGGAGACGATAATCATGCCGGTAAATGCCAGCGGATAGCGGGCCATCTGGCGGATGAAGTTTAGAAAACGTCGGAAAAAACGAATCGGAGAAGCCGCTAGCGGCTCCTCCGAGGATGGCGTTCTTACGGTCACGGTAGGCTTAGCTTCCGAAACTCACCGTGCGGAAGTCAGTCCGACCGGGGAAGGGGTGCATGTCTAAGCCGTCCAGGCCGGTGACATGAGCACCAACAACCGGGCGGAAGTACGGGATGATGATCGGCCCTTCTTCGAAGAAGATCTGGCTGATCTCAGCGTAGATCGCGGCCCGTTCTTCGAGATCTGAGGTGACACCCGCTTCGTTGATTAAGCCATCAAGTGTTTCGTTCGACCAGTTGGCCTCGTTAAAGGCCGCGCCGGTCTGGTAAGCGACAGTCAGATATTCTTGCGGTACCGGGCGCGTGCCCCATGCCGTCATCCCTAACTGCGTGTTGAGCCAGTTGTTGTCGCCTTCGGCATAATAAACATTTTCCGGTACGATGTTCAGTTCAACGTTGATGCAGGCATCGGCCCATTGTTGCTGGATGAATTCTGCCACCAGCGGATACTCGAAGGTATCCCCGACATAGAAGGGGACTTCAACCTGTGCCTGACCATCAACTTCGGTCACAAAGCCATTGCCGGTGCCATCTGCGGCGACAGCGGCGATCAACTCACAGGCCGCTTCGGGGTCATAGGCGCGGCTTTCGATGTCTGTGTAGAATGCACCGTAGCTGGGGCCGATGGGGTCATTGTTGCCGACGACGCCGCTACCATCCAGCGCATCCAGGTTGAGTAATTCGCGGTCGGTCGCAAATTTGAACGCTTGACGCAGGCGTACATCTTCACCGATGGAGCCTTCATCAACACGCAGACGGATGACTGCGTGGGTGTTGGTCGGCTTTTCCTGGATGACGATGTCTTCGACAGTATCCAGCGTGTCTTGCAGGTCATCGGGAATCTTGATGATGTAATCCAGCACACCACTCCGCAGGGCATCCAGGATCGATTGATCGTCATTAAAGAAAATTAATTCGATGCCATCCAGTTGAGGCGCACCATCCATCCAGTAATTTTCGTTAGCGACGAAGGTCGCGCTTTCTTCCGGTTGGTAATCGGTGAGGATGAACGGGCCGGTGCCGTTGAAGTTCACGTAAGGGTCATCACCCTCCGTCAGCACGTTCACTTCGGTGCTACCGTCCTTCACGATCATTGAAAAGCGGGATGCGACACCGAATAAAAAGTCTGCGTTCGGCTCATCCAGCGTAAAGGTAACGGTGAGGTCATCACTGGCTTCAACGCTCCAGGTCGGCTCGAAGAGGGCCTGGCCGTCTTCAGTCTCGCCGACTTGCTCCTGGCCGAGTAAGCCCACAATTGAGGAGCCGACTTCAACCAGCCGGTTGAAGCTAAAAACGACATCATTGGCGGTGAAGGGGGTGCCGTCTTCAAAGACGACGCCTTCGCGTAGTGTCAGCGTGTAGGTCAGGCCATCTTCGCTGACGTTCCACTCGGTCGCCAGGCTAGGGGCCAGTTCACCGGCGGAATTGATGTCGATCAGATAATCGTACTGAAGGGAGTTAAACATAATTTCGGGGTCGTTCGCACCCAGGGCCGGGTCGATAGTGGTCATGGTTCGAACGCCAACGCGAAGAATATTATCTTCTTCCTGTGCCAGGGTCGTTGATCCGAACGTGAGTGCGGCCAAGAGCAACGAGACAATGGCTAAACGGAATGTTTTACGCATTTTTCCTCCTGTTTAGGAAAGATCGAACGAATAAATGATGATCGATTGTGATGGGATGTCTGTTCCTTCGTAGACATGGACACTGTAGTTAATCCATGAGCATGATCTGGAAGAACAGAGAAGCTAAAGGCTCACTGCCTGAAGAGTCTGATTTGCAAGTGACTTTTAGGGTAAAGAACGCCATATATCAGGCACGACATGCTATGTATAGTGATGCTTGTTAAAGATGTCGTCATGGCTACCGGCAAGCGGTTATCAATGACGGGCAGATACCAACGGTATCTAGTCAACGATACGCTAGGAGCCAATGGTGCAAAATAAACTTACAATGTTGATTTTGCTACACACTGAGCCTACCAACGCTTCTATTATAGCAGGCTACAGAAAGTTATCAACAAATTGGCGGCATAATATGTGCCGATATAATCAAAACCTCATGTATCAGCCGTGTTTCTGGATCATTTAGTCGTCGATTGATGAATTTTGTAGCATATGATACCTTGAACGATGTTTGTGTTGTGTGATTTGAGGTTTCGGATGTCTGATCTAACTGCCTGCCCCGGCTGTGGTGCTGAATTGCCACCAATAGATAGCGCGACCCACGACTATATCGGAGCGTCTGCGGCGTGTTGGGCAATTTATGGTGAGGTTCTAGCCCGTGAATACAGCGATATGGGTTACATGCGTGTTCATCCCTACACTGTTGATGCATATGCCGTACAGCATCCAGGCAAGCCGGAACGCCGCTCCATACAATCGGTGATCGTGCATTTGATTACACTCTATGGCACGATCGAATTAGAATATCCTGCCGGTAAAATGGCCGCGATCCGCCAGCAAGCGACGACATTAGCCGATCAATTCTACTGGTTGGCCCCACCGGATAAAATGGGCGTGCTGACCATTGTCGATGTTCATGCCGCGCCGGATGCCGCGACCCACAACACAACGGTTAAACACTGGGCCAAACAGATGTGGGAGGTGTGGCAACCGCACCATGCAATCATTAAAAAATGGGCGGCGCAAAGCGGCCTATAAGTGACGACTCGGCCCGGCCTGGCGGTGGATTCCCTCCGCTTGACAGTTATTACGCCCCATGCTACACTTTTAACAATTATGGAAACGCCGGGAAAGTGGGTCTTAGCCCACTTTTTGTTTTATCTAGCATCCCCTCTCAGCCAGGATTTGGGAGCAGACAATCAACCAACAGCCTCAGTTCTTCGGGAGTATATTGCCAGTTGTTTAGAGAAGCGAAAGGAGCGGTGCATTCCTCCACCCGCGCCAGCGAGTGGTTCCCTGCGCCAAAGATTGATGAAAAATGAGTTCGAACTAGCATTTAATGAGATCACCGAGTTGCGTGCGTTGCCGCAAGAAACGGTGTTGGAAGCCTTGAAGACGGCTTTGATCTCCGCTTATCGGCGTGATTCGAACGCCAGCGCGGCCCAACAGGTTGACGCTCGCATCGACCCGATGACCGGACGTGCCCGTATCTTCGTGGAAAAAGAAGTCGTTGATGAGGTCGAAAGCCCGACGACCGAAGTCGATCTGGAAAAGGCCCGTTTTTATGAGCCGGAATGCCAGGTCGGGGATACCGTCATGGTGCAGGTTGAAGGCACCACGAAAAAGTTCGGGCGCATCGCCGCGCAGACTGCTAAACAAGTCATCTTGCAGAAGATCCGTGAGGCGGAACGGCAAGCTCTCTACGAAGAATTCTCCGCCAAAGAAGGCGATCTCATGGGTGGTTCGATCCAGAGTGTGAACAAGGCTGGGAGTGTCACGGTTCAAATTGGCCGGGCAGAGGCATTTATGCCCCGCTCCCAACAGATCCCGCGTGAGACTTACCGCCCACACGATAAATTCCGCTTTTACGTGCTGGAAGTCAAGAAGCAGAATCGCGGGCCGCAGATCATCGTAAGCCGTAGCCACCGGAATATGCTTCGCCGCCTGCTGGAATATGAAGTTCCCGAAATTTATAACGGCCAGATAGAGATTAAAAACATTGCGCGTGAAGCCGGCCAACGTTCAAAGGTCGCGGTTGCCGCCCTGCAAGAAGGCATCGACCCGGTGGGGGCGTGCGTCGGGATGCGTGGTATGCGGATCCAAAACATCGTCAAAGAGTTGCACGAAGAAAAGATCGATGTGATCGAGTGGAACCCCAAGCAAGAGACTTTCATCGAGAAGGCCCTTAGCCCGGCGCGTGTAACCGGGGTATACCTGGACGATGATCCGGACGCAGGCCGAACAGCGGTTGTGCTGGTGCCAGATGACCAGTTATCGCTGGCGATTGGTCGTGAAGGGCAGAATGCTCGGCTGGCCGCCAAGTTAACCGGCTGGCGTATTGACATCAAGAGTGTGACTGAAGCTGTATCTGACGCGCTGGCGAACATTGATCAACCGCCATTGATGGATGTGGCGACACAACATGCCGATATGGTGGCCGAAGCCAGCATGATTATGGAAAAGCGCGAAGCGAATCGCGCTGTCATGCCGGAAGAATATCGTCTGCTGGGTGATCTGGCGGATATTGCCGAGCGTCGTCAGCAAGAGACACGCGAAGAAGCGCGCCAGCAACGGCTGGAAGAGATTAACGCCGTCAAGCAGACACTGCCCCAACATGCCTTTGATATTTCAGTCATGGATCTTGACCTGCCCGATCATGTAATCGAGTCTTTGCAACCGCTGGAAAACGTCGGCGAGATCATGCTCCGCTTCTTGATCGACGAGAATCGTCTGCGGCGTCTGCTGGGGCGTGATGCCGAGAAAATGCTCCCGCGTCTGCAAGATGCACTGGATCGGTTGGTGTACGCTGAACTATTTGATGACGATGCTATCACCGAAGAAGATGCTGAGGAAGTCGTAGAAACCAGCGATAATGTGGTAGAATCCGAAGCGACGGTGGAAGTCGCCGAAGAACTGGAAGCCGTAACCGAAGACGTGCTTGATCAACCCGAGACTATCGAACCTGAACAAGCCATTGTCGAAGACATTGACGACGATGACGATGATGACGACTTTGACGATGATTACTACGACGATGAGTCCGGTGATAGCAAAGACAAGCGCAAGCGAGATCGTCAGAAGCGGCGTCAATTGGTTTACGATCCTGAAACCGGCGAAATGTATACCAAACGCCGTCGTAAGGGTGGCCGAAAGAACGACAGTTGGGGTGATTATTAAAGTGAATAACAAGCGTGATTTTTCTCCGGATCCAGTGTTGGATGACGAGAATCGTATTGATTGGGAAAAGAAGCAAAAAGCCAGGCGTCAACGGCTGGCTGATGGTACGCCAGATATTCAGGATGA
Organism: Anaerolineae bacterium; assembly: GCA_034437535.1. Classification (GTDB taxonomy): domain Bacteria; phylum Chloroflexota; class Anaerolineae; order Aggregatilineales; family Phototrophicaceae; genus J038. The sequence continues at coordinate 27,654 of DAOTTZ010000119.1, forward strand.
AGACAAATTGGCGACCATCGAACAACCCCGGTCGAACCGTAAGAAATCACGAGTGAAACGACGCGAATACGTCTACGATGAAGAACGTGACCGCGTTGTGATGAAGCGTAAACGTCGCCGCCAGACCGACCATCTGCGAGATCTGGATGACTGGGATGGAGCGTACTGAGATGGCATCCGCACGCTTACAGCCCAGGCGGAAACAAACACCAGAACGAACCTGTGTGATCTGCCGCACGAAACGTGATAAACGGCGGTTGACGCGTATCGTCCGGCAGGATGATGGTGTATTTGTAGACCCGACCGGCAAGCAAGCCGGGCGTGGGGCTTATCTGTGTGATGACCCGGCGTGTTGGGCGCGTGCGACTGAAACAACCATCTTAGACAAAGCTTTGCGTACCCGTTTAAAAGCGGAAGATTATGAGCGAATCCGGCAGGTAAAGCCGTAATCATGCGCGGGCAAAGCATGAACTTGATTGCAAAACATATTCAATTCGGGCGGTACAGATGACACTGTTTTTCTAAAGTCATCTGCCGTCCGCAAACTTGTGGAGGATATATGACTGACGAAAGACAATTAATTCTTGTACCAGACTTTCTGACCGTCCGTGAATTGGCAGAGTTAATCGAAGCCAGCCCGATTGAGGTGATGAAGACACTCATCGCCAACGGGATTATGGCGCAGATTAACCAGCAGATCGACTATGAGACAGCGGCCATTGTCATCGAAGAAATGGGGTTTGAGGCGCAATCTGCCAGCGCACTCGAACAGGCGGAAGAAGCCAAACGCCGCGCCGAAGAGACGACCCAAACCTGGCGACAGGTCTACACGCAAGAGTCTCAAGAAGACCTGGAAAAGCGACCGCCCATCATCACCATCCTGGGGCATGTCGATCATGGTAAGACCACCCTGCTTGATACAATCCGTAAGGCGAATGTAGCAGAAGGTGAAGCCGGTGGCATCACCCAGCACATCGGCGCGTATCGCGTCCAGCATGATGGACGCCAGCTCACATTCCTTGATACTCCCGGTCATGAGGCTTTCACCGCGATGCGGGCACGCGGGGCTAACGGTGCTGATATTGCGGTGTTAGTCGTCGCGGCGGATGACGGCGTGATGCCGACCACCCGCGAAGCACTCTCCCACGCACGGGCGGCCAACGTGCCGATTGTCGTCGCCATCACCAAAGTAGATAAGAACAATTCGAATCCAGAGATGGTCAAGCAACAACTGGCCGAATTAGAGCTAATCGCCGACGAATGGGACGGCGATACGCTGATGGTCCCGGTTGCCGCTACCAAGGGTGAAGGGATTGAAGATCTGCTGGAAGCGATCTTGTTGGTCTCTGATGACCATGAAATCGTCGCTAACCCGCAGGGTGATCCTTCCGGCGTCGTCGTCGAAGCTCATGTAGAGAAAAGCCGGGGTACTGTGGCGACATTGTTGGTGCTGAACGGGACACTCAAGCGCGGGGATACTGTGCTGGCCGGGCCGAATTACGGTCGGATCAAAGCGATGTTCGATGAGAGTGGCAAGCAGATTAAAGAAGCCGGGCCATCGACGCCGGTCGCGGTGTTGGGCTTAAATGACCCGCCCCAACCGGGCCAGCCCTGGACAGTGGTCGAAAGTGAAAAAGAAGCGCGTGCCGTCATCCAGGATCGAGAGACAGCGGCGGATGAAGCGGAAGCCCCGCAGATGACGCTGGAAGACATGTTCGCGCAATTCACCTCCGGCAATGCTAAAGAGCTTAACCTGGTCGTCAAGGCTGATGTGCAAGGGTCACTTGAACCGCTGGTCGAATCGCTCAAAGATCTTTCTGATAAAAACGAAGAAGGCATCGGTGTGAACATCCTGCAACAGCATGTCGGTAACGTCAGCGAGAATGACATCATGCTGGCAAGTGCTTCCGAAGCTGTCATCCTGGCCTTCAATGTAGGCATCGACAGTGCCGCCAAGCGAGCCGCCGAGACGCAGAAGGTGGACATCCGCCGGTATAGCGTGATCTACAAATTGCTGGAAGATGTCGAACTGGCTCTTAATGGGATGCTGGAACCGGTCTACGAACCGCGTACCATCGGCCAGGCCCAGGTACGCGCCGTGTTTGATATTTCGAAGGGAAATGTAGCCGGTTGCATGGTGCTGGATGGCGAAATCCGCCGGAATGCAAAGGCCCGTGTCGTCCGCAATGACGTCATCATCGTAGAAGAGTCTGGTATCTCATCGCTCAAGCGTGTAAAAGACGACGTGCGCGAAGTTCGGGCTGGCTTTGAATGTGGGATCACGCTGGCGAATTTCGATGCCTTCGAAGAGGGCGATATTATCCAGTGCTTTGTGATGGAGCGTGTGAACTAACCACCGGGAGATCAACATGACCTTAAAACAGGAACGCATGGCAGAGCGCATTCGCATCATCTTGAGCGAATTGCTCTTGCGGGAAGTGCGTGATCCTCGGTTGGAAGGCATCACAGTGACAGAAGTCAAGATTGATGCTGAGATCATGTATGCAGATATTTATGTCAGTGCGCTGGGGGATGAAAGCCGCGAAGATGATGTATTGGCCGGCCTGGAGAGCGCGAAGGGCTTTCTTCGGCGGGCCATCGGCCAGCGCATCCGCACGCGCAACACGCCAGATTTACACTTTTACTGGGATGTTGCCCTGGAACGTGGCGAGCGGATCAACCAGTTGCTCGACGGGTTGACGATCCCGCCACCGTCACAACAAGACGACATGGATGACTGGGACAATGAAGATTGGGACGACTTCGATGACGATGATTAAAGAAACCCAGTGGGCGCAGGCCACCACCGCACTGCAAAACGCGGAGACGGTGGTCGTCGTCACACACATCGGGCCGGATGGCGACGCTATCGGCTCGATGATGGCATTGGTGAACGCGCTCCAGGCGATGGGTAAGACGGTCGATTGTGCGGTCGATGAAGGCTCCCCTCAGACGTTTGATTTTATCGACGGGACAGCGTTAATAAAGCCCAAGCTGGTAAAAGGATCATGGGATCTGATGATCTCGACCGATGCCAGCGACGAAGAACGTACCGGGGCAGTCGGGCAATATGCGCGGGAGAACAGCAAGACGGTCATCAACCTGGATCATCACGCGACGAATACGTTGTTTGGTGATATTTACCTGGTTGATTCTGAGGCTGTTTCTGCGGCGGAAGTCGTCTACCGCTGGTTGCGTGAAATGGCGTTTGATCTGACGGTAGAAACAGCGATGCCATTGCTCACCGGGATGGTGACCGATACGATTGGTTTTCGTACCAGCAATGTCACGGAAGAAACGCTTGGCATCGCGCAGGAACTGATGCGAGCCGGGGCCAGCCTGACGGAAGTCACCGAGCGGACGCTGGACAATCGCTCTTTCTTGTCGGTCGGCCTGTGGAAGCACGTCTTGCAGTCGGTGCAATTACATGCTGGCGGCATCGTCAGCGCGGCTATTAGCCATAAAGATTTCAAGCAGGCCGGTATGATCGACACCAATGACTTTGGTCTGGTCGGTTTTTTGATAAAGATCGAAGAAGCGATGATTGCGGTCGTTATGAAAGAGGTCGAAGACGATCAAGTCAACATCAGTATGCGGGCCAAGCCAGGGTACAATGTCTCTCAAGTAGCATTCGAACTGGGCGGCGGTGGGCATAAGCAAGCCGCCGGGGCGACGGTTCCTGGGCCGCTGGCTGATGTGAAAAAGCGTGTCTTGGCCCTGCTGTCTCAGGCCGTCAAGAGCGGGAAACTGGTCATTGCCTGAGTATTTCGGCATCCTGAACATTGATAAACCGTCCGGCATGACCAGTCATGATGTGGTTGCGCGTGTACGGCGGAAATTAGGCACGCGCAAAGTTGGTCATGCCGGCACGCTCGACCCGCTGGCGACGGGGGTGCTGGTGGTCTGTGTGGGGTTAGCCACACGCCTGAGTGCTTATGCGATGGCCTCACGCAAGGGTTATCGCGCAACAGTCGAACTGGGGAAAATCACCACGACTTATGATGCGGAAGGGGCCGTTGAGCAGGAGATCGACCCTGGGCATGTGACGACTGACGCGGTGGAGGCAGTCTTGCCGCAGTTCACCGGCGCGATCCAACAATTGCCGCCGATGTATAGCGCGGTCAAGCGTGATGGCAAGAAGCTCTATGATCTGGCGCGGGCTGGCGAGACGGTCGAGCGTGAACCGCGCCCGGTGACGATCTATGACTTAACGATCATCGCCTGGGATTTGCCGCGTTTCGTCTTAGATGTAACCTGTAGCTCTGGCACGTACATCCGCAGTTTAGCTTATGACATCGGTCAGGCGGTCGGCGTTGGCGCGTATCTAGCAGATCTACGGCGGACATGGAGCGGTGGGTTTACGCTGGATAACGCCGTCACATTGGAGGACTTCATGGCGGCAGATGATCCGGCGGCTTATCTTCTGCCGCCAGATGCCGCGCTGTCTGCTCTGCCAGCATTGCACTTGAGTGCAACTGACGTCGATCATATTTCGCACGGGCGGGTGCCACAAGCGACCCGGCCACCGGCAGAGGAAGAGTCTATCGCCCGCGCCTACCGCCCGGATGGGCTTTTCTTCGCATTGCTCCGGGCGGAGGGCGACCACTGGCGACCGCATAAAGTGTTTCATCGGTCAGAATAATCGAGAGCAAAGATGAGCCATATCTACGACCTGTCTAACATCAATCTCTTACGTCCGTCCATGGTGACGATTGGCGTGTTCGATGGGGTGCATCGCGGCCACCAGCATTTGATTCGGGGATTGGTCTCAGAGGCCCACGCCGAAGATCGGCTGGCCGTCGTCCTGACGTTCTTCCCGCATCCTGATATTGTCTTGCGAAAGCTGGAAGGGCGTTATTACCTCACTACACCGGAGCAACGGGCCGACTTGATGCTGGAATTGGGCGTAGATGTCGTCGTAACGCATCCTTTTGACGATCAGATCCGCACGGTGCGGGCGGCAGATTTTGTCGATCAGTTGGTACGCTACCTGCGGCTTAAAAAGTTGTGGGTCGGGGCAGATTTTGCGCTGGGGTATCAGCGTGAGGGGGATGTGGCGTTCCTCAGCCAGCAGGGCGAGGAGAAAGGCTTCGAGGTCGATGTGGTCGATCTGGTCGCCAGTGATGCCTTGCAAGAGAACATCAGTAGCACATTGATCCGCGAATTGGTGCAAGCCGGCAAGATGGAAGATGTGCGCGGGTTGCTGGGGCGGGGGTATGCGCTGAGTGGCGAAGTCATCAAAGGCAAACAACGGGGCCGCACCATCGGCTTCCCGACGGCAAATATTGCCGTTTGGGATGAACAACTCATCCCGATGAACGGAGTTTATGCGGGTTGGGCTTACCTGGGCGATGAACGCTTCATCGCGATGACGAACGTCGGTGTCAGCCCGACCTTCGAATATAAAGGGGTTACGGTGGAAAGCTACTTGCTGGATTTCGACCGCGACATCTACGGCGAGACGCTCACCATCACCTTTGAAAAGTTCTTGCGCCCGGAGCAAAAGTACGATGGGCTGGACGCGCTCATCGCACAGATTACGAAAGACGTCGAAGCGGGACGCGCTTACATGACCGCGCTCGATGCTAAGACTCGCTAACCGGCTCCGACTGCTGAACGAGAGCTTGTAAACGCGGAACCTGTGCCGCTAAGGTGTCTCGATCTACCAATTTCCCCCACATGCCGCCAATGCCGCCGTATTCAAATGAGACGAGAGCTGGTGCTTGCCAGCCGCCAGTGCGGATCTGTTCGAAACACCATCCTAAAAATGTCCAGTCGTCCTCTGTAAACGGAATATGATCCACCAGACGACCTAAAAATGGGTTGATCTCTCGTCCCAGGGCTTCAAAGGTAGGGCGGTCGCGCTCGGTGACTCGTTGCAACCCGGTGACGTGGATTTCCCGGATGTGATCTAACGGCAGGCCAGCCAGATAAGCGCGTGGATCGACGCCCATTACATCCGCCGCGATGCGAGCATGGGAAATATCGAGCAGAAGGCCGGCCCCGGTGCGCTCGATAATCTGCGTGATGGCGGCAGGTTGCATGGCCGGGCCGCTGGTTTCGGGTACATTTTCCACGATCACATGATCTGCACCAAAGTACGTCGTCAGTGTCTCGATGCACCGGGTTGCATCGTCTATGAAAACTTGATCGTCTGCCCGGTCAGGATAATCCGCCGGGCTGAACAGAAGATGGATATTGACGAAGGGTGTCTCGGTTTGGTCGCGCAGTCGGGCGATTTGATCCAGGTCGGCGGGTTGGTCGTGCTCGGTGTTGATAACGCCGGTTGGTGTGGTGCGAAGCGGAAAATGAACGTAAGCCGGGTACTTCGCGCTAACTTCTGCGATAAGCTCAGGCCACATCGGCACCTTGAAGCGGTTGACTGCGATAAGACCCGCGTCTTGTAGATCCGCCGCAGGCCGGGAAAAGTTGACCGCCAGTTGCATCATTTATCCTCTTTTTTCGGGAAGCGATACCCGACCCGGCGCATAAAGTTCTCGTCACTACGCCAGTCTTTCAACACTTTTACATGCAGATCGAGAAAGACCCGTGTGCCGATTGACCGGGCGATTTCTTCCCTGGCCTGCACGCCGATCTTTTTAATCATCGCGCCGTGTTTGCCGATGATTATGCCCTTTTGTGAGTTGCGCTCGGTGTAGATCGTAGCACTGATGTATGTCATGTTGTCGCTACGTTCTTTGTACTCCTGGATTTCTATCGCGACGGAATACGGGATCTCCTGCTCGGTGTTTTCGATGATGGCTTCTCGGATGATTTCCGCCGCGATGAAGCGCATATTTACTTCGCTGACTTGATCCACCGGGTAATAACGCGGGCCAAGCGGGAGGCGGTCGATCACTGTGTCGAGTAATTCTGTCACGTTGGTGCCATCTAACGCGCTGATTCGAAGAGCCTGGGCATGATCGATGAGTGCGAGATGGTCGCTTAAATCTGCATCGGGCGGGAGTAAGTCATGCTTGTTCAGGGCCAGGATGACCGGTGTCTCTCGTTTGATGCGTTTGAGTGTTTCCGCGATTGCTAACTCGCCGCGTTGGGGGGTGATGCTGGCATCCAGTACCCACAAGACCACATCCGCATCACGGATGGCGTCTTCTGCATGGACGATCATAAATTCCCCCAGGCGATTATGAGGCTCGTGTAAGCCGGGGGTATCGACCAATAGAGCCTGTACATCGTCACGGGTAACGATGCCGAGTTGCCGTTGGCGGGTGGTTTGTGGTTTATCGGTGACAATCGCGATCTTCTGGCCGAGGATGCGATTAATCAAGGTGGATTTGCCGACATTAGGACGACCGACAACTGCGATTACGCCGGAACGATGATCGTCGGGCCAGTCGTCCGAAAAGACGTCATCAAGCATGGGCTGTGTCGTCGGTTGGTTCGTCGTGTTTTTCTGCTGTAGGCGGCGGATCATAGAAGCCTTCAGTCACACTGGGGAAGGCTTCCCAGGGGCGGACGATACCGGCCCAGGCCACGCCACCGATGATTAACCCGGCAGTGCCGCCCAGGAACAACAGACCTAGCAGGTCGCTATCGGCTTCTGCCCCCTGGATGACGCCGATAGCGGCGGCGGCGATCATCAAGGTGAGGCCCAGTCCAGCGACAAAGGCGAAGGTAAGCGTCAGCGGGTTCTGGGCGTTGATGTCGCGCTGAGGGTCGGTCGCGTGTCCATCGGTCGCCGTGTCATGTACTTCGGTCGAAATTTGTTGAGAGGTTTCCATTGGGCGTCTGTCTTTTCTAATGTGAGCGAAAACTGGTTTGATTCTGCCCACAACTTGCCTGGAAGTCAAGACTACCTGGTGTTTTATGCACCTTGCACAAAATTTCAGTGTCTAAATCGGGAATTATGACATATATCATCAATCCGGGTATCAATTCTCGGTTTTAAGCTGTCTGTATATCTCATAGAATGAAGATAGTTAATAAAGCTAAAGTTAATTAGCTCATACAAAATCTCTACACACAATAAAGGAGCAAATCATGTACAAACACGTTCATAGTGATGTTGGCCTGGAAAAGGTAGGCTTAAAGCCCTCCGACGTGAAGAGCGTCCGTGTCCATTGGAACTTGAATCCGCCGGAACTTTACGAACACGCCGTTAAAAATGGCGAAGCCGTCATCACCAAAGACGGAGCCATCCGCGTGTTGACGGGCCAGTACACGGGCCGTAGCCCGAAGGATAAGTTCACCGTCAAGCAAGAGCCGAGCCAGGACAACATCTGGTGGGGTGACATCAATCAACCTGTAACCCCCGATGTCTTTGAGCATCTGCACGAAAAAGTGCTGGATCATTTGAGTCACCGTGATGACCTGTACGTCATTGATGCATTCTGTGGTACAGATGAAAAACATCGTCTGCCGGTGCGTATCGTCAGTGAAGCCGCTTATCATGGCTTGTTCTCCTGGAATATGTTCGTGCGGGCGACCAAAGATGAACTTGCGGTACACGACCCGCAGTTTACGGTGCTGGCCGCGCCCAGCTTGATCGCCAAGCCAGATGTAGATGGTACTCGTACCGGTACTTTTATCATTGCCAACCTGGAAAAACGCATGATCTTGATCGGTGCGTCGTTGTATTCCGGTGAGGTTAAGAAGGGTATCTTCAGCATTATGAATTACCTCCTGCCGCTGAAGGGTGTGATGTCGATGCACTGTTCGGCCAATGTTGGCTCGGATGGCGACTCTGCGATCTTCTTCGGCCTGAGTGGTACCGGCAAGACTACGCTCAGCGCGGATTCATCGCGTACATTGATCGGTGATGATGAACACGGCTGGAGCGATGACGGCATCTTCAACTTTGAAGGCGGGTGCTACGCCAAGACGATCAACCTCAGCCCGGAAGGTGAGCCGGAAATTTACGCGACGACCAAGATGTTTGGTACCATCCTGGAAAACGTCCCGCTAGATGAAGATCGGGCACCGGACTTCGATGATACACGTTACACCCAGAACACGCGGTGTTCGTATCCGATCCATTACATCCCGAATGCCAGTGAAACCGGCCAGGCTGACCACCCGAAGAACGTGCTCTTCCTGACGGCAGATGCCTTCGGCGTGCTCCCGCCGGTCTCCAAGCTCAGCCCGGAACAAGCGATGTATCACTTTATCAGTGGGTATACTGCGAAATTGGCCGGAACCGAACGTGGTGTGACGGAACCGCAAGCGACGTTCAGCGCGTGCTTTGGTGCGCCGTTTATGCCGCTCCACCCGACGGTCTACGCCGAATTGCTGGAAGAACGCATCAAGAAGCATGGGTCTGCCGTATGGCTGATTAACACCGGCTGGCAGGGTGAACCGGGCACTGCGGAAAGTGGCCGTATGAAGCTGGCCTACACCCGCCGCATGGTCAACGCGGTTCTCAACGGCGAATTGGCAGATGTCGAGTTCGAAGAAGAGCCGTTCTTCGGCCTGATGATCCCGCAACATGTACCGGGTGTGCCGGATGAGATCCTCAACCCGCGCAATGCCTGGGGCAACACAGACAACTATGACAAGAAGGCCGTCGAACTGGCCGCGATGTTCAAGAAGAACTTTGAGCAATTCGAAGATCAGGCTTCGTCGGAAATCCTGTCAGGTGGGCCTAAAGTTTAGTCCATACCTCAGGTAAGATAACGAACGACAACAAGGACACGGCGTTTGATCCGTGTCCTTCTAATTATAACAACACCAAAAATAAGGAGCAGGTTTAGATGAAAGATCCGATTCGCGTTGCAGTAACCGGTGGTGCCGGTCAGATCGCTTATAGCTTGTTGTTCCGTATCGGCAATGGCGAAATCTTCGGGCCAGATCAACCGGTGATTTTGCAAATTCTGGAGATCCCCCAGGCCATGAAAGCGTTAGAAGGCGTCGTCATGGAGTTGAACGATTGCGCCCAACCGCTGATTCATGGCATCGAAGCGACTGATGACGCCGAGAAAGCCTTCGACGGGGCCAACTGGGTGATTCTGGTCGGCGGTAAACCGCGTGGCAAAGACATGAAACGTGCGGATTTGATCGCCGCTAACGGCCCGATCTTCGTCGGCCAGGGTAAAGCCATCAACGCTAAAGCGGCGGATGATGTGCGTGTCGTCGTCGTGGCGAATCCGTGTAACTCAAACACGCTGGTCGCCAAAGCCAATGCGCCGGATGTACCCGCCGACCGTTGGTTTGCCATGACCCGCCTGGACGAAAACCGCGCCAAAGCACAGATGGCGGAAAAAGCCGGCGTGAACTTCAAAGACGTCACCAATGTCGGCGTGTGGGGCAACCATAGCGCGACCCAATTCCCTAACTTCGAACATGCCTTGATTAACGGCAAAGCCGCGACTGAGGTCATCAATGACCGTAACTGGTTCGAAAATGACTTTATGACCACTAATCAGCAACGTGGTAAAGCGATCATCGAAGCACGCGGCAAGAGTTCCGCCGCCAGTGCCGCCAATGCCGCGCTGGATACCATCCGTAGTTTAATCACCCCGACGCCGGAAGGCGATTGGTTCAGCGCGGCGGTCTCCAGTGATGGCAATCCTTACGGCATTGCCGAAGGCATCATCTATAGCTTCCCGCTTCGCTCTACGGGTAACGGTGACTTTGTCATCGTCGAAGGGCTGGACTTGAGCGATTACGCCCAGGGTAAAGCCAAAGAAAGTGCGGATGAACTCTTGAGTGAGCGTGAAGCCATCAAGGATCTGCTGTAAACTCAGTTTTAGGTAGGATGCAGGGCCTCTGCATCCTACACACCCCACATGACGGAGGCAATTGATGACGCAAAAATTGATCCCGGTGACGATCCTGACCGGCTTCCTGGGTGCAGGCAAGACGACCCTGCTCAATCGCATTATTCATGGCGAACACGGGCAGAGGGTGGCTGTGCTGGTCAATGACTTCGGTTCGATCAATATTGATAGCCAACTGGTGGTCGATGTGGATGGGGATATGGTCAGCCTCTCTAATGGGTGCATCTGCTGTACCATCCGGGGGGATTTTGTAGCGGCGGTAGAGCAGGTGGCAAACCGCGATGATCCGCCGGAGTATATCGTGGTGGAAGCGTCCGGCGTGGCGGATCCGATTGACATCGGGTTGACGTTCAAATCTATCCCCAATGTCGTGATCGATAGCATCCTGGCGGTGATTGATGCCGAACAGATTCAATCGTTAGAACGCGAATTTGCGGTGCTGGCGATGAATCAGATTGGTGTGGCCGATATTGTCATTCTGAACAAGGTTGATCTGGTCAACGATGACGAACTAGAGGCTGTGCGTGGGTACATTCGTAAGATCATCAAAGATGCGCGGGTGTTTGAAACGCGCTTCGCTGAAGTTCCGTTGGAACTAATCCTCAACGTGGGGGAGTATGCTGTCGAGCGGCTTTCTGAAAGACCGGCCCAGGATGTGCATGTGCATGAAGCCGGTATCGAGACTGATCATGATCATGACCATGCGGACGTGTTTTCAACCTGGAGTTGGTCGAGTCTTGAGCCGGTCTCTTTACGGGCAGTCAAGCGGGCGATGGAGGCTTTACCGCGCACGGTCTACCGCGCCAAAGGGATCTTCCATACGGCAGATGACCCGGCGAATCGTATGCTGGTACAGGTGGTCGGGCGGCGGGTGACGATCCAGGTCGGCCAACCCTGGGAGAATCGACCGCCGTCATCACAATTTGTCTTGATTGCCGAGCATGACCGCATCGCCCCGGCAGATTTACAGACCCAGATGGACGCGACCTTGCAGGCGAATAACCCTGGTTCACCGCTGGAACGGGTGGCAAGAGGCATCATCTCCTGGTTACGCTCTTGACAGATGGACACAAGCTCGATACTATGTTATCTGACAGTAATACCTCTCAAATCAAATTCTTGACAAAAGTGTAGGTTCGATCTATACTTCATAATCTATGGTTCACGTCTTGACATCAATAGAAAAGTAAGCGGTGGATTTTGACTCCAACCGCCTTTCTGCTATTTTGTGGGCCATATTCGTTCATCGCCGAAAACCAATTCATTTATCGTATCTGTAGCGCATGAGGGAGTAAGCGCCTGTGGAAGCCAAAGATTTTAGTGCTCTGCGCGTCAGTCTGGCGTCGCCCGATCAAATCCGAGGCTGGTCATATGGAGAAGTGACCAAACCGGAGACGATCAATTATCGACGCTTGCGCCCGGAAAAAGATGGCCTGTTCTGTGAGGCGATCTTCGGCCCAACGCGGGACTGGCAGTGTGCTTGCGGCAAATACAAGAACATCCGGTATCGTGGAATTGTGTGTGATAAGTGTGGTGTAGAAGTCACTCGCTCGTCTGTGCGGCGGGAACGGATTGGACACATCGAGCTGGCGGCCCCGGTCGCGCATGTCTGGTATACACGGCGCGTCCCCAGTTACCTGGGGTTGTTGCTGGATATTAGTCGGCGGAACCTGGATCGCGTGTTGTACTTTGCTCAATACGTCGTGACCGAAGTTAATGAAGACGCCCAGAATCGTGCCCTGGCACGCATCGACAAAGAACTGGACGCCAAAACCAGTGAAATGGGCGGCGACCTGGAAGATCAGATGGCGTCGATCCGCAATGAGCGTGACGAGACCTTAGAAAAGTTTGAGGTCCGCGCAACCGAAATTAACCAGCACTTTGATGATGAACTGGCCCGCCTGAGCGACCGCCTGATGCAAGAGGCGCAGTCGATCCAGTCGCGCATTGAATCGCTCATCGGCAAAGATGCGCCGTCGGACATCAACTTTGAGAGTACCGATAGCGTAATCATCGCCAAAGGCGAACAGGTGACCAACAATCACATTGGTCAGGTGCAGGAAGCGGTCAACAATTATCTGAACGAACTTCAGCTTGAGATCGAAGAAATGCGCCAGCAAGAGCTGGATAATCTCGATGCTGAAGCCGATCAGGTCAACAATGAAGCCGCCCGCCTGTTAGAGGAACACAGCGACGAACTCGACACACGTATGGATAGCATCCGCCAGGCGGCGGAAAAAGCCCGCCAGGAACTATGCGAATTGCAAGTTCTGCAATTTCTCTCTGAGACGCGCTACCGTGAATTACGGGGCCGCTATGGGTCGGTGTTCGAGGCCAACATGGGGGCGGAAGCCTTCTACAAGATCTTGCAACATCTTGAACTGGACAAGATGGCGAAAGAGCTATGGCACGAAGTCCGCACTACACGCAGTAAACAGCGCAAGAAGAAAGCGACTAAACGCCTGCGCGTGGTAGAAAGCCTGCGGAAATCGACCAATCGCTCTGAATGGATGATCCTGACGGTACTCCCGGTCATCCCGCCGGATTTGCGCCCGATGGTGCAATTAGACGGTGGGCGGTTCGCGACGAGCGACCTCAACGACTTATACCGCCGGGTGATTAACCGTAATAACCGGCTCAAGCATCTGTTGGAGCTTGGGGCACCAGATGTGATCGTCCGCAACGAGAAACGGATGCTCCAGGAAGCCGTCGATAGCTTAATTGACAATAGCCAACGAGGGAAAGCACTCAGCCGGCGTGGACGCCGTGAACTGAAATCCCTCAGCGATATGCTGAAGGGGAAGAAGGGCCGCTTCCGCCGTAATCTACTCGGTAAGCGGGTGGATTATTCCGGACGTTCGGTCATCGTCATCGGGCCAAAGCTGAAATTGCATCAATGCGGCCTGCCCAAGACGATGGCACTGGAACTCTACCGGCCTTTTGTTATCAGCCGGTTGGTTCATTACAACTACGCCAGCAACGTGAAGGGTGCCAAGCGCATCATCGAACGTGAGAAACCGGAAGTCTGGGAAGTGCTGGAAGAAGTCATCAAAGAGCGGCCCGTCCTGTTGAACCGTGCGCCGACGCTCCACCGGCTGGGTATTCAGGCGTTCGAGCCGCAATTGGTCGAGGGTAAAGCGATCCAGATTCACCCGCTGGTCTGCTCGGCATTCAACGCGGACTTTGACGGCGATCAAATGGCCGTTCACGTCCCCTTGAGTGATAAAGCGGTGCAAGAAGCCCGTGAGCGGATGCTGAGTACCCGTAACCTGCTGAAACCGGCGGATGGTCAGCCGATTGTCGGCCCGTCGAAGGACATGGTGCTTGGCAATTATTACCTGACGATGGATCCGACGGTCGAAGTCATCACGCTGAAGGATAATGCGGATAACTTCCGCACGCTCGAGTCGGTCTATAACCCAGATGTGACAGTCGGTGTGGCGGAACGCACCAACGGCTTTTACTTTGCGATGCGCCGGGTCATCCCCGGTATGCGGCTATACAGTGATGTGACCGAAGTCGATGAAAACGAGCGCACGACGGTTATCGAGCCTGCTTTTGACCGCACACTCCGCGCCCTGCGCGAAGGTGAGGTTGACGCGATAGTGGCTAATGCCTACGAGATGAAAGTCCTCATCGAAAAGCATGGGTGGGATGACCTGGAAATTGCCAACCTGCACGAGCGGCGGTTGGTTGTTGATATGGACGAGGTTGAGTATCTGTACCGGCTGGGCCTGGTCGGCCTGCATACGCCGATTTTGCTGGGTAATGTCTTTGATGAGCGCATCGCCCAGATGGAACCGGAGATCACGACGATTGGCCGGGCGATTTTCAATCGCATTCTGCCGGACGAAATGCGCTACGTGCAGATGACGCTCGGTAAGAAGCCACTTCAGGAGTTGGTCGCACGTTGTTACCAGCGCATCGGCTCCGACCGGACGACCGATGTCGTGGATAGCATCAAAAACCTGGGCTTCCATTACGCGACAATTTCCGGTACTACCATCGCAGTACATGACCTGACGGTGCCGGATGATCGCGACGCGATCCTGCAAAGTGCGGAAAAGGTCGTGGAGCGTGCCGAGCGTGACTTCCGGCGTGGATTAATGACCGACGACGAACGGTATCAGATCACGATTGACGAGTGGAGTTCGGCCAAAGACAAACTTCAGGAATTGATCCGCAATACGCTGGATCCGTTCGGCCCGGTGGCGGTTATGGCACTGTCCGGTTCGACCAAAGGGGGCTTCGGCCCGATCACTCAGTTGGCCGGGATGCGCGGCTTGATGGCCGATCCATCCGGTCGGATTATCGACTTGCCGATTACCAGTCACTTCCGCAAGGGGTTGACGGCCCTGGAATACTTCATCTCTACGCATGGTGCGCGTAAAGGTCTGGCGGATACCGCGTTGCGGACGGCGGACGCCGGGTATCTCACCCGTCGTCTGGTTGATGTCTCGCAGGACGTGATCGTCAACCGGACGGATTGTGGCACTAAACGCGGCATGATTATCAGCCGTCATGATGACATCGCCCAGCAGACTTTGCAGGAACGGATCATCGGGCGGGCGGTGGCGCATCCGGTGCTCCACCCGGAGACTGGTGAAGTCCTCGTCAAGCGCAATGCGATGATCGATGAGGATATTGCAGATCGCATCTCAGAACTTGGCATTGATGAAGTCTCGGTTCGTAGTCCGATGACCTGTTCACTTATTCACGGCATTTGTGCCCTGTGTTATGGTCGTGACCTGGGTAGCGGGCAACTGGTGGAGATCGGCGCGGCGGTGGGTATCGTCGCGGCGCAATCCATCGGGGAGCCTGGCACGCAGTTAACGCTTCGTACCTTCCACTCCGGCGGTACAGCCCAGGCCAGCGGTGACATCACTACCGGTCTACCGCGTGTGGAAGAACTCTTCGAAGCACGCAAGACGCCTAAGGGTGAAGCCGTCATGACCGACATTGGCGGGACGCTTCGCATGTCCAAGCGGGATGGGGTGCGCGTTGCGACTGTCGTCGATAGTGAAGTCTTCAATGAGGAGCATGAGATTCCAGTGGGTTGGGATCTCAAAGTCGAAGACGAAGATAAGGTCAAAGAGAATACCGTCATCGCGGAAAATCCGGAGACTAAAGAGAAATTGGTTGGCCGGATGGAAGGATCGGTGCATATCGAAGGCCATACGGTCTATGTGCGCTACGAACGCCGCCAGGAAGAAGATTACGACATCCCGTCGAGTGCCCGCTTGAAGCCGGAAATCTACGATGGGATGCAGGTATATGCCGGTCAGCAATTGACCGAAGGTTCGAAGAATCCGCATCGCATCCTGCGCGTTCTGGGTGAAGAATCAGCGCAGAAGTACCTGCTGACCGAAGTCCAGAAGGTTTACCGTAACCAGGGTGTGAACATTTCGGACAAGCACTTCGAGATCGTCATCCGCAAGATGCTATCCAAAGTGCAGATTACCCGTAGTGGTGGCAGTGAATTGCTACCGGGTGAATTGATCGACCGTCTGCGCTTGCTGGATATGAATGAGCGGTTGATCGCCGAAGGCGAAGAACCCGCCGCCGGTATGCCGGTTCTGCTTGGCATCACCAAGGCCGCGCTGAACACCGAGAGCTTCCTTTCCGCGTCCAGCTTCCAGCATACGATTAAGGTGCTGGCCGGGGCCGCCATCGAAGGGAAGGTCGATAACCTGTACGGCCTGAAGGAAAATGTCATCATTGGTAAGCTGATCCCGGCAGGAACCGGCTTCCACACCTATCAGGATCGTGAGTTGATCGCGCCGGAGGTCTCGTTAGAGGCTCAGGGGGCGTTCGGCCCGGATGGCGAAGATGAGTACGAAGACGACGTTGAAGACATGCTCACCGGGGACTAGACCGGATTAGCTTTGCGTAGGGAAAGCGCGGGGATTTTTCCCCGTGCTTTTTAATTTCCAGCAGGTACAATCAGGCTTGATGACGACCAGGTGATGAGGGCTAGCTGATGAAACATTTTGTGTTGTGGTTGATCCTGTTAAGCGTGCTGGTTGTGCCGTTGGTCGCATCCGCCCAGGCGGATGACGACGACGCCACTGAGGATACAATCCCAGCGGTAATTTATGGCAATGAAGATGCACTCCGCAACAACATCTTATTCACCATCGATGATTGTTTCGATGAAGAACTGACACTTGAAATGTATAACTTCCTGAATGAGCGTGAGCTTCAGGCGGTCTTCTTTCCGTTATCGACGGAAATCATCGACCATAATGCCGACATGTGGCAGGCCATCGTCGCGGATGGCTTTGAGATCGGCTATCACACTCGCGATCATCAAGCCAATAAGTCCATCGAAGAACTTGAAGAAGACTTTGTATTGTTCAAGGAAGAAGTACGGCAAGTGCTGGATGATCCTGATTACATCATCCGCTACGCCCGCCCGCCATATGGCACCTGGGACGCCAACTGGCTCACCTGGGCCGATGAGCGGGATCTCGTCACGGTGCGCTGGAACCTGGTCACGCGCTTTGACCTGACGATGGAATACTTTGAGGCGGTTTTACAACATGAAGACGGCGGCGGCATCGTGCTGATGCACCCCCGCCCGACCGATATGAACTGGCTGAAGAACCATATTGACTCCGTGTTGGCCCTGCGTACTGCCGACGACGAACCCTATCGCATCGTCAACCTGACGGAAGCCTTCGCTGATGACGAGGTAGAAGCGCAAGATTAACTCACGCTTCTGTTTGATGATCGATCAAGGGGTGGTGTTGCCGCCGGTGGCCTGAGAAAGTGCCCAATAAAGCGGGCGTTCCGACGGGAAGATAACCGGGTTGATGATGCTGTAGCCGGCGACTTCGTTGCTGTTTTCAACCAGGAATGAATTCGCAAAGTTGAGATTCCACAGGATCATCGGGCCGACATACGGCAAATCCTGGCCGATTTCAAAGGCTCGAATGCCGTAATCAGCTTGTTCGTTGGCGGTGTTGTAGTTTACCCATTCTTCCGGCGGATCGCTGGGTAAGCCTTCCCAGGTAGCCCAGCCAAATTCTGTCACCCAGATCTGCACGCCATCATCACCGTTCTGCCGCATGATGGTATAGGTCGCTTCCAGGTTTTCCAGGAAGAAGAAATGCGGGTCATCGTCCCAGGCTTGCCCGGCGATGTTATCACAACAGCGGAAGTCTGGCGGGTTGCCCCAACCGTAAGGGTGGGCACCGATGACGACATCGTTGTAAGCTCCCAGGCCCGCATCATACATCTGTTGCAAGAAGACCCGGTCATCAATGGCGACATTACCGATGTTGCTGGTAGGGGCTAAGCCAGCGGTGATGATCGTCATGCCGGGGGAATACTGGCGGATTACATCGTAAGATGGGCGGAACAATTGCATATAACCGGCACCATTGAAGGGCAATGCGCCGCGCCACTCGCGGATGAGATTCGGCTCGTTCCAGACTTCGATGGCGTCCGTCACACCACCAATTTTAGTGTCATTCAGCATAAACTGAATGAAATCAGCCAGGGCTTGTGGGTCATTGGGTGGGCCGTCTTCCTCGATGGTAGAGCGTGCCCAATCCGGTGCTTTGGCGATGCTCAACATCACGTTGAAGCCCGCCCGGTTGAGGGCTTCGATCTGCCGTTCGAAGAGCAACATGCTATCGTTGAACTGGTTGGGGCCTTCCGGTTGTAAAAATGCCCAGTTCACCTGGACTTTGGCCCATCTGACGCCGGTTTGTTGTGCCAGGCCGATGACCTGCATCCAGCTATCAAAGCCCATATTGGTGTACAACTGGATGCCCATCTGGTCGGCATCCAGCGCAGGTACCGGGGTCGGGGTCGGCCCGGGTGTATTCGATGGCCCTGGTGAATCCGTTGGTCGGGCTGGCGGGCTGGTTTGTGTCGGCAGGGCTTCGGGCGTCTCTGTCGGTGGAGCCACATCCGGCGTGGGAGATTGGTACCCTGGGCCGATGACAGGCCCATAGGTCATAATTGGCGTACTGGGTACATTGGTCGGTGTGTCGCTTTCCGGTGCCGGGGGTGTCCGGGTCACAGTGGGTGTATTCGTCCGGGCCTGGGCGATGACCTCTTCGGTTAACTCTGGTAGTGGGGTAGACGGTATGGCCGACGTCGCGTCTGGTGTCGGTGTGATGATAATCGGAATCGTCTCCGTCGCGGTGCAACCGAATAAGATGATCAGACTAATGATTGTGAAACGTTTTACATTTTCCATGTTTCGCATGATAGCATAACTTTATGCGTTGATCCCCTACGTTTAGCCGACGTTCACATTTTGGCTGAGCCTATGGTAGACTACGCAACGGGTTCAAATGAAATGGAGATTCCTGAATGATGAAGAAAGTTGTAATGATCTTTATGTTTATCCTGCTGGTATCCGCTGGAACAGTGGCCGCCCAGGAGGATGACGAAGCAAGTGACCTGCCGACTGGCACGCCGGAAGACATCTGCGCGGAAGCCGTGCCGGCAGACGAAGCAGAAGAACGCGCTTACGATGCACCGCCGCCGACGGTTATCGAACCAGATCAAGATTACTATGCGCTGGTTTGCACCGAATATGGCCCGGTTTATATCGACCTGTTCGAAGAACTGGCCCCGGTGACCGTCAATAACTTTGTGTTCCTGGCGCAAGATAACTTCTACAATAACCTGACTTTTCACCGTGTCATCGAAGATTTCATGGCGCAGGGTGGCGACCCGGACGGGAACGGGACCGGCGGGCCAGGGTATCAGTTCCAGGATGAATTCGTCGGCTTCGTGACGTTTGATCGTCCCGGCCTGCTGGCGATGGCGAACAGCGGCCCCAACACCAATGGAAGCCAATTTTTCATCACGACTGTGGTGACAGACTGGCTGAACTACAACCACACGATCTTCGGTGAGGTGCTCTATGGGCAGGATAATGTGGATGCGATCCCGGTGACGGAAGAAGCACCGGATGCCGGGCTGGATGCGGTATTGATTTATACCGATCCGACGGCTGTCGAATTTGAGTACGATGCCCCGCCAGCCCCCACCCGTGAAGATTTCGCTGAAGCCCTGGGTGCATTCCCCGGTCTGCAATCTCTGGTACTGGATGAAGCCGCATCGGGTGATTTCGATAGCGCGGCCCTGGCCGATACATTGTCCGACGATCTACAAGAGGGGGCCTCAACGTTTTTCGAGACCTACAATCATGATTATGCAGTGGTCGCGTCACACGTCAACGAGAGCTGTGACCTGGAAACTCTGCCGCTGACCTCTGCTCAGTTTGTCGTCCATGCGTTCGAGACGCGGGCCGATGCCGAAGCCGCCATCGCTGACGAAGCCTTCGAAACGGTGGTCACAGGTGGGGCTGAAGCCGAAACGACGACTTCAGAGTTCTACGGCCTGCCCGCGTTCCTCACCGATGGTACCACGACCTGCGATGTTGATGTCGAGCAGGTGCAATCGTACCGTCAACTGGGGCGGCTGGTGCTGGTGACCAGTGTGACGTACCCGGTTAGCCTGGCCGAACAACAGAGTCCGGCTTTGCTGGTAGATCAGATCACACTTCAGTTGTATGAACCAGAAGTCGCTGATTTGCTCCGGGCGGAGTCAGTCGCCAACTAAATAAATTGTTCTACAGAGGCCGTCAGCTTGTCTTATGTATGGGCTGGCGGTCTTAACGCACGGTGGTGATGTAAGTCCGTTCGGCTCCGGCTTGCGTCAGGGCCTGGGCGACGGCCTGTGCCTGGTGGGGATGAACGAGCGCGATCATGTTGCCGCCACGTCCCCCGCCGGAGAGCTTGGCCCCCAGCGCACCTGCTTTGATGGCCTGTTCTACCAGATGATCCAGTTCATCTGATGAGACCGTCAATTGGCGCAGGTGAGCGTGATTTTCTTGCATCAGCGGGCCGAGTTGGTCGTAGTCGCCGCTGGCGATGGCTTGACGGGCTTCGCGCACCAGTGCCCCGATGCGCTGTAAGATCGGCTGAATGCGCTCCGGCGCGTCGTCGTACAACCGGCGGACGTCCCCAACCGTGATCTTGGTCAGGGCGGTGGTGCCGGTATCCGCGATGACGAAGGTCAGCGGCGCACCGATGGTTAACCGTTCGATGGGGTGACCCTTGATAAAGAAGACCGGTTGTTCGTAGACGATGACGGTGTTATCAATGCCGCTGGGGGTGCCATGATACAATTTTTCCACCTCGTAGATGACGTGATTCAGGTCATCCGGTGTGATCGTCCGGCCTAGTGCCTGCACGACGGCGCGTGCAACGGCGGTACTCACAGCCGCGCCACTTCCCAATCCGCTTGCCATCGGGATGTTTGACGTCAGGCGGATGGTAACATCAGGTGGTTGTGCATCCAGCGCGATCAGCATCCGGCGGGCCGTCAATGCCAGGGCGTTATCAACGGCTTCGGTATCTAATTCGACCGGCAGAACTTCGTCGATGTCGGTCGCTTCGATGTGGAGGCCCGGTCGGTTGCTCTGTTGCACCAGGGTTGCTTCTGCCCGGAGTGCGTGTACCGGCACCGCGATAGCCGGTTCGCCGTAGACGACGGCATGTTCGCCAAACAGGATGATCTTGGCCGGGGCAGTCGCGGTGGTCATTGGATTTCTGGTAAGACGTAAAGGATCAAGACGAAGGTCAACGCGAACAATATCAGGGTGATTTGCAACGGGCGGTCTTTGAGCAGGACTTCATCCGGTGCGGAGCCTTCCCCGCGCACATGGATTAGATATAAGTAACGAAATAAGCCGTACATGACGAACGGCACGGTGATCAGGCTCAGGTTGGCGGGTTCGGTCTCGGTCGGCACTTCGATGGTGTATAGCAGATAGGTGATTAATGTGCCCGTCGTCACCATTCGCATCATATCGTCA
Organism: Anaerolineae bacterium; assembly: GCA_034437535.1. Lineage (GTDB taxonomy): Bacteria > Chloroflexota > Anaerolineae > Aggregatilineales > Phototrophicaceae > J038. The sequence goes on from DAOTTZ010000119.1 coordinate 49,236, forward strand.
ATCAAGGGCAGGTTGTATTCCTGGTATATACGGCGCACATTGACCGCATTTTCACCCAGGTTAATCAACTCTTGCCGCCGCTTACCAACAGCCAGGAACAGGGCCAATAATCCGGTGCAGGCATATAGCCAGGGGGAAAAGTTTTCGACTTCGATCACGACGACACCCGACCCCACCCGCATGATAAACCCGATCATGATCGTCAGCACGTCGATGATGACCTGATGCTTGAGTACGAAAGAATAAGCGATCTGCATCAGCAGATAAGCCAGCAAGATAGCCGCTAGCGGTGGGCTGAAGACGACTGCGAACGTCAACGCACTCAATGGTAAAATCACCGCCGCCACCTGGGCGACTGCGACCGGCAATTGACCGGATGGCAAGGGGCGAAATTTCTTCTTGGGGTGCTGGCGGTCGGATTCGATGTCAACCAGATCGTTGATGATATATACCGACCCGGAGATCACGTTCAACAGCAAAAATGCTACGATGACCCGTAAGAGCGGTTCTAGATCAAACAATTGACCATCAAAGACGATGGCCGGGAAGACAAACAACAGATTTTTCGTCCATTGCTTGGGGCGCATGGTGCGGATTAAGCCGAGTAGTGCTTGCATGGGGTCTCCATATCAGCCGCCAATAACCACGCGATTATAGCATCGGGGCCGCTCAGGACAATCCCGTGATACTCATTCCTCGGACATTCTGGTTTAATTTAAGCGTGGAATACTGACTCTGTTAACGGATTGAGAGGACAATTTTGACACAGGCAACCGCCCAAGCTCATCCCAACGTCGCTCTGATTAAACACTGGGGCAATGCCGATGAGAACCTGTCTTTGCCGGTTAATTCATCACTTGGAATCAACCTGGGTGATTTTTACGTCAAGGCGCAGGTAAGATGGCTTGATGATACGACGTCTGATAGCGTGATGTTGGACGGTCATCCGGTATCTGATGAAACCGCCCGTTTAATCGCTGATTGTCTCTCGCTTATTCGTCAATACGCCCATTTGAATCATTTTGCCATTGTGGAACTGACGACCAATCTGCTACCAGGGTTTGATCTGGGGTTCAGGCCGACGGCGGTTGCCGCGACTCTGTTTGCGGCGGCGGGTGCGGCAGATCTTGCCCTGCCGCAACAAAGGCTCTCCATCTTAGCGCGGTCGGTGAGTGGGTCAGCGGCCCGGTCTATCCCGCCGGGTTTTGTGGTGTGGTATGCTGGCAACAGCACCGAGGCGTCTTATGCGGAGTCCATCGCCCCGGCAGAGCATTGGGAATTGGTCGATGTGCTGGCGGTCGTCGGGCAGGGGCACCCGCCCTTGAGTCATCCTACCGCCATAACTAGCGACCTCCAGGCCGGACGGGTGGCCGGAGCAAACCAACGGATGGAAGACGCACGAGCGGCCATCCTGGCGCGGGATTTCGCGTCTCTGGCAGACATCGTAGAACTGGACACGCACCTGTTCCAGGCCGTGTTGATGACTAGTCAGCCGCCGATCTTTAACTGGTCGCCGACCACAGTTGCGGTGATGCGTGCCATCCGTAAGTGGCGGGCCGAGGGCTTGGATGTTTGCTACACGCTGGATGACGGATCGGTGGTGCATTGCATTTGTACTGCTTCTGCCGCGCCGGTTGTCGAGTCGCGGCTTTCTACAATGGACGGGGTGGCCCAGATATTGACATCCGGTGTCGGTGGGGGTGCGACATATCTCTCGTCATCGGTTTGAACTCTGCTTATAATAAGTGCGTGACAAGGTTGAGGCTATTGGTCTATGTTTGATTTTCTACTTGCGAATGATTTACTGTCTGCATTACTGGCGTTTGCAATTGTCTTGATTCCGTCGGTTATCGTGCATGAATTGGGGCACTTCCTGGCGGCGCGGGCGGTGGGCATCACGGTATTGGAATTTGGCATCGGGTTTCCGCCGCGTGCGGCGCGGTTATTCATGTGGCGCGAGACCGAGTTCACGTTGAACTGGCTTCCGTTGGGGGGCTTTGTGCGGCCCTTTGGCGAAGACATGGTACAGACCACCGATGAAACTCAAGATGGCGTCGTACAACAAACGGCGACGGCCAGCGGCACAGTCAACACGGAACCGGACGACGACACGCGGCGGGATGACCCACTTTATACCGACCGGCAAGTCCTGGCGGAACGCGGCGTTCATAACCCGACATCCGTCTATGATGTGAAGCCTATCCCGCGTATTTTCTTCATGGCGGCGGGGGCTTTGGCGAACTTTCTCTTCGCCGTTGTGGTGTTTATCCTGATCGGTATGATTGGCCTGCCGACAGAGGTCGGCACGCGCCTGGGGCTGGCGGTGGTTGATGACGAGTCGCCGGTTGCGACTGCTGGCCTGCAACAGTTGGATTGGATCACCCAGGTCAACGGTGATTGGATCGAGAGTAACCAACAATTCATCCAGGTGCTGGAAGACAACCTGGGCCAGACGGTCACATTGTCTTTGCGGCGTGTTCAAGACGATGGCGAGACCTTCGGCTCGACGACGCTGGATGTAGATGTAACTGAAGACTTCCTGGCGGCCTGGCAAGCGACTGACTCTTATGTGCGTGTGACCAGTATCTCAGAGGAATCGCCGGCTCAGCTTGCCGGCCTGGAACCGGACGATCTGATCTTTGCGTTCAACGGCGAGTCGATCCAGGATACGTTTAACCCGTCACAGACCTTAATTGACCGAACCAACGTCGCCGCCGGGAGCGAGATAACGTTGACCGTATTGCGCGATGGCGAACCGATTCAGATTAATCTCGTGCCGCGTGAAGACCCGCCCCCAGGGCAGGGTCGCATCGGCATTGGCATCAGTTCAGAATACACCCGGCCCGATCAAACGTTGACGTTCGTCCAGGGCGCACAGATCGACTATGTGCCATCGCCCATCGGCGAGTCGATTCAGTACGGTGTGGATACCATCAGCGAGATCTTCCGGCGCATTGCAGAATTACCGTCGCGCATGGCATCTGGCAATACACAACCCGGCGAGACCCGTGTCATCAGTATTGTCGGCGTCAGCCAATGGGGCGGCGAGATCCTACAGGACAGCATCAGCGAGAACAATATCACGACGTTGCTACGCTACATCGCGCTGATTAGCATCGCGCTGGGTTTTACGAATCTCTTGCCGATCCCGGCGTTAGATGGTGGCCGCATTGTATTCGCGCTGATCGAGTTGATTCGCGGTAAGCCGATCCCGCCGGAGCGTGAAGGCTATGTGCATATGATCGGCCTGATTTTCTTGCTTTCGCTCGGTATTTTGCTGATTATCAACGATCTTGCGAATCCCGTAACCGACCTTTTGCCATAAGGGAGAGCCTACGAAATGAGTAATGATTACGAAGAATTTGTCGATGAAGAACGCCTGCTCGAAGACTTGCTGGAAGAAGAAGCATTTCGAGAAGACGCCACCGACGAGATCCCGGATGAAGACGACCTGGATAACAAACCCACGCTCGATGAGGTGGCGCGGGCCTTGCAAACCGATGATGGCAAACGCCCGAATCCGGTGATCGTCTATGGCCTGTCAGAATTATCACGCGATGAGGTGGCCCAGCTTGACCTGGCCTGGCACGATGTGCCGGTCTCACGTCAGCGGCAGACAATGCGTTACCTAGTCGAAGCCGGAGAGGTGAACTTTCAACTGAGTTATCGGTCCTTCGGGCTGGCGCGTCTGTCAGATCATGACCCGCGTGTGCGTGAAACGGCGGTTGAATTGTTGTGGGAGGATCAGTCATTAGAGTTGATGAACGAACTCATCGAGATGGCGCGACATGATCCGAATCGCGACGTCCGGGCCGGTGCGATGATTGGCCTGGGCCGGTTTATCCTGGCGGGTGAATTGGGTGATCTACCATCAGCGGATACTCAGAGCGCGATTAACCTGGCGGTGGCCTTATGGCAGGACGAGACGACCGACCTGGAAGTACGCCGCCGTGCGCTGGAAGCGGTCGCCAATTGTAGTCATGACATCGTACCGCAGGCCATCCGTGATGGGTATGCGAGTCCGTATCCGGAAATGCGGCAAAGTGCGATCTTTGCGATGGGGCGGAGTTATGATAAACGCTGGCGCGAAACCGTGTTGGAAGAAATCGAGAGCGACGACCCGGCCATGCGTTATGAGGCGGCCCGCGCCGCCGGAGAACTAGAGATGGATGAAGCCGTGCCTCATCTGGCGCGTTTACTGGTAGAACCCGACCGTGAAATCGTCGAAACGGCGGTGTGGTCGCTCGGTGAGATTGGCGGGCGATCTGCGGTGCGTGCGCTGGAAGCCATCGCACAAAAGGCGGAAGAAGATGGTGATACCGCGCTTTATGATGCGATTGAAGACGCGCTGGGGAATGCGATGCTCGCCAGCGAATTGTCGGATCTTGATTTACTCGATTCATAAGAAGATGGTCATGGCTCCTGCACAAAGCAGGAGCCGTTTTTGAGCCATGCAGGGGTTAGGCTTTGAACATGGACTGTAGCTTCATGGCGAGGCCCATGTCGCCGCTGATCTTGATCTTGCCACTCATGAAGGCTTGCATTGGGTTGGTTTCCCCGGTTGCGACCTTATAGTAATCATTGACATCTGATTTTAACGTCATCTTCGGGTCATCGGCAGTGCCTTCTTCGGCTGTCACTTCACCATCTTTTACGACCAGATAGAACTGACCGCCCTCATCACCAGAAAGATCAAACTGAATGGTCGCATCAACGCCGTCAGCCTTATCTGCCTGGAAGCCTTCGACCATTGCGTTTTTAATGTCAGTTACGTTCGGCATTTTTTACTCCTAGTCTTATAATGAAATCGACCATAGTATAACGTCAAACCGCACATTGATAAAGAATAATTTACTCACCGTTAGATTAAGGGACGTATAGTGAAACGTTTATTTGCATTGTTGCTATGTTGTTTGCCGCTTTTATCATCCAATGCACAGGGCATTGATGTACCCGGCCAGATCGCTTATATCGGTACGGATTACAACGTTTACAGCGCGAATCTTCAGGCCGATCAACCGCAAGCCCTGACGACCGATGCCTCACGGACGCGGTCTTATCAGTGGCCCACCTGGTCTCAGGATGGCGCACTGGCTTATTTCTGTTGTGACCCGGCCAGGACGACCCAACCTTACACCGAGATCTTTATCTCACCGGATGGGCTGGAAGCAGGTAAGGTGCGCTACATTGCCGAAGCCGCGTTGTTTACCTATGCCGCCTGGTCACCGCGCAATTGTGCGGAGGGCGAGACCTGCCGTGATCTGGCGGTTCTTTTAACCTTGCTCGGCGAATCAGCCTTTGGCGTGGATGTCATCCGGGCGGTGGATGATGAGGACGCCACCGGCGAGATCATCGGGCGTGGTCAGCCATTTTATTTTAGCTGGAGTCCGGATGGATCACGTCTTTTGACTCAGCGTGATACAGAACGCATTGATGTGTATGACTTTGGTCAATCCAAGTTTAGTGAATTCACCGAACTTGATGCTGGGCTTTTCCCGGCCCCGGAATGGTCGCCGGTGGATGACCGGCTGTTGGTCGGCTTGCGGAATAGCAACGGACGCTCGACCGATCTGGCGATCCTGGCGGGTGATGAGATCAACGTGTTAGAGCGCGGCCTGCGGGGAGAAGTATCGTTCAACTGGTCACCGAATGGCAATGCGGTCGCCTACCGCACGTTGTTCAGCGAAGGAGCCAGCACTTTGACCGTCGTTGATGCGGTGACCGGCGAGACCATCGCCGAGACACGCAGTGAAGATGTCTTCGCCTTCTTCTGGTCACCGGATAGCCGTAAGATTGCGTTTATCTCGGTCGCGTCCCCACGCGGAACATTCAACGCGAGTTATAGTCCCACGCCGACTCTGGCCGATTTTGTGCAGGAAGACGGTTTGCGCTGGTCTGTGTTAGATGTCGCCAGCGGGCAACAACGGAACTACAGTTCGTTCTTACCTACCAGCGAGATGCTGTACTTGTTGAGCTTTTTCAATCAATTTGCCCAGAGCCATAGCATCTGGTCGCCAGATAGCACACACATCGTCTTTAGTGAACTGCGTGAGGACGACAGCCCGGTGATAAGTATCCTTGACATGTCGCGTGAGGATGCGGTACCGTTTGCCATCGCAGAGGGTTTGATCGGTATCTGGAGTTATCGTTGATCGGACGCTTGACTGCGCTCATCGGTGTCATGCTGATTTTGTTGGCTTGCTCGTTGAGTACGACCCGCACAGACGACGAACCGCGTACAATTTATGTGACGGCGACCCCCGGCCCGATGATTGAAACGGCGACGGTAGCACCGTCAGCGACCCTCCCGGCCCCAACAGTTGCGCTGTCACCGCTTCCGGCAGATCGCTCGATACCAACGGCGAACCCGGTTCGTTTCCCGGTTGATTTTAACGCGCCGCGTGAGCATATCGTGCGCTCTGGCGATACCTTAATCGGGATCGCACAGGCGTATGGCACCTCGTTGGATGCGCTGTTAGCGATCAACGACTTGCTAGACCCGAACACGCTGGAAATCGGCCAGGTTATCGGCCTGCCCGGCATCCCGACGCAAGAGACACCCAACGTCAAGTTGATCCCGGATGGTCGTTTTGTGCGTGGGCCAGGGAGCCAGACATTTGATGTCGTGGCTTTTGTGGAGTCTCAACCGGGGTATTTGCGCCGTGTCTCTGATGAGGTCGATACTCGGCAGGCTGATGGTTCCATTCAGACTGAAACGCTCTCCGGCGCGGCTATCGTGGAGCGTATCAGCGTGGAGTATAGCCTTGATCCGCGCCTTTTGCTGGCGGTCTTAGAATATGCCGCCGGTTGGCTCTCTCAACCCAATCCGCCCGGCCCAACCCGTGAGCGACCGTTTGATGTGGATCGTGATGGGTTTTATCGTCAATTGTCGTGGGCCGCGAACCAATTGAGCTTTGGATATTACGGCTGGAAATATCGCGGCTGGACGACGCTCGAACTCAGCGGGACGGAACGCTATCTTTACGCCAGCGGCCTGAACGCCGGGACGGTGGCCTTGCAATATTTCCTGAGTACCCAACTGGATGCGGCGGCTTGGTTCCGCGCTGTTAGCGATGAACGTGGGTTCTTCAGTACCTATGTAGGCTACTTTGGTGATCCGTTCGCCGGGACGCTTGATCCTATCGTCCCGGTGGATCTGGTGCAACCGGCGATGATCTTGCCGTTCAACCCGGGGGAGACCTGGTTCTTCACGGGTGGGGCGCATGGCGGATGGGGCAGTGGGAGTGCGTGGTCGGCGGTGGATTTCGCGCCGCCTGATGAACGTGATGACGGACGTCTGTGTTACACCTCAGATTATCAGGTCGTGGCAGTTGCACCGGGTGTCATCGCCCGGAGCGATGAAGGGGCGGTCGTGCTTGACCTGGACGGCGATGGTGACGAAACAACCGGCTGGACGGTGTTCTATCTGCATCTGGATGAACGCATCACTGCCGGGGCAGTCGTCCAGGCGGGGGATGCTATCGGGCGGGCCTCTTGTGAAGGCGGTTTTTCTACCGCGACTCATTTACACATCGGGCGGCGGTATAATGGCGAATGGATCCCTGCGGATTGTTTTGTCTGTTCACCGTTTGATGCGCGACCGCCTTTCGTCCTGGGGGGATGGCAGGTGATCGGCATTCGTAATCAGGAGTATCAAGGCTTTTTAGAAGGCGGTGGGGAACGACGCACGGCGGAGCAGGGCCGGCTGTCATTGGTGAATCGGATCAGTTGGTGAGGTTGATATGGCGCGTCCTATACTTTCTTTGTTAGTGCTGGGGTTGATTGCATGGGTGATGTGGCAGGTTGTTGACCAGCCATCGGTACAAGCCCAGGCTTCTACACCGACTCCACTCCCGCTGGCCTTCCCGACGCCGGAGCCGATGGCGACCAGTTTGGAAATGGTCGCTTCACCCATCCCGACGTTTACACCGACGGAACCCGGCCCGCCCGTATTGCAACTGCGCGAAGGTGTCTCTGAGCTTAATATTCGGGCGGAAGCTGAACCGACAGCAGAGATCCTGGGTGTTATCTCCCCAGGGGAACAGTACGAGGTGCTAGGACAGTTTTTCTTGTGGTACCAAATTCGTTACGAGGGATCACGCGCTGGTAGCGGATTCGTGTTTGGTGAATTGGTCGAGATCATCGGCGACCCGGCCCGTATTCCTGACCTGACTCAGGTGACGGCGACACCCCCTCTGCCGCCGGAGATTGTCGGCCCGACACTGACGAACGAGGCGATCTTATCGCAACCGGGGGGAGAACTCACCCTGACGGCCAATCTACGCGAGATTGAGGCCCCAGGGGAGCCAGCCGCATCTGGCCCGGTCAACCCGGATGAACCGCGCCAATTGGATTTGCCGACACGCGAGATCCAACCGACGTTTACTTATCCGTCAGACGTGATCGCGCAGGCCGCCACTGCGGAGTCCGGCCAGGCAACGCCGATGCCAGAGCGCATCAGCACCGGCAGGCAACCTGATGGACTGGCCCCGGTGGTGCCTATCGTGGTTTTATTTGGGCTGGGGACGATCTTCTTTTTGCTGAGTTTGCTCCAACGTTGAAAACTCAAAAAACGGCGGTTCTAGGCGAAGCCGCCGTTATGATTGCGTTATGCTGGCTGGTGGTCTGCGCTTAGTAGCTAGAGCAGGTGCCACAGCCTCCGTCATCGTTGAACGTACCGTTTTCTTGCTCGTCTTCAGCTTTGAAGGATTTACCACAACCACAGCCACCCGCAGAATTCGGGTTGTCGATGCGGAAGCCGCCACCCATCAAGCTATCGACGAAATCAATCGTCGCGCCGTGTAAATAACCCAGGCTGGTCGGATCGACGATCAACTGCACACCGGAGGTCTGGACGACGGTATCGTTGTCGTTGGGTTGCTCTTCGAAGGCCATGCCGTATTGCAGGCCGCTACAACCGCCCCCAGCCACGAACACCCGCAGGTAATAATCCGGGATTTCGCGTTGTGCTAACAGACTTTTGATGGTGTCTACTGCCGCTGGTGTCACCAATAAGGCTTGATCGTTGCTAATGCCGATCTGATTCGGGTCAATAACCGCCATGTGAATACCCTCATACTTGGTCTACTGAGTTACAGTGTAACACACGTCGCCATGAGCGTCAATTTAATTGATAATGATGATAAAAATTAGGCTTTGCTAGCCACTGGGAAGAAATACGTGCAACTATTATCTCCGTCCGATACTTTTTCCGTCATGCGTGGCACGATGCCGACCATTGACGAGACCAACCGCATATCCATACCACACAAGGAGTCTTCCGTCTGGGCCAGGTGATGGTAAGGGCAATTCAACGTGCGGAGTATGTAGCCGTCTTCGCATGTTTCCCAACTGGCGTTATATCCGTGTGCGTTCAGATAATCGACCGCCGCTTCGATCCGTTCTTCGAGGCTTTTCCCCTGGATGTTGGCCTGGGACGCCATCGAATCTGCTACACCCTCCATGATGACATTGACACCTTCCGGCGGCAGTTGGCTCTTGACTTGTTCCAGGAGCTTTTCCGCCAGGGCCTTATAGTTATTAGGGAAATGCTCGTGTGCTTTGTCGGTCAGGGTGTAGACGTGTTGCGGACGACCGGGTTTGTTGCGGTGCAAAAGCTCTGGCGCGGTGATTAAGTCTTCTTTTTGCAGATGGTTGAGATGGTGGCGCACTGTCACCGCTGTGATCTTGCCGCGCCGTTCTTGCAAGGCTTTAGCGATCTCATCGACGGTACATTGCCCATGCTCACGTAGAATCTCTAATATATGTTGTCTGGTCTCTTGCATTGTTTGTCGGTTTTTTTACAATTCGTATCAGCAAAAAGTTTAACATTAAAGAATCGGCGTTGTCAACGTGGTAGCCTTCAGGTAAAACGGTGAGATTAATCAACCGGGCACATTAAAAGGAGCTTACATTGCGGGATCGTGTGGCATTTCAGGGGGTTGTAGGGGCCTATTCAGAGCAAGCCATCCGCCAGCATTTCGGCGATATGGTTGATACGGTGCCTTACCCGACATTTTCTGATATGTTTGATGCATTATATGCCGGTGATGTAAAATTTGGCATTTTGCCGGTAGAAAATGCGCTGGCGGGTGCCGTCAGCCAGGCGTATGAGTTGTTGATGGACTTTGACTTTCGCATCCAGGCGGAAATCATTCTGCATGTGCGGCATCAGTTGCTTGCGCCATCCGGGCTGAAGATGGCCGACCTTGACCAGGTGACCTCGCATCCGCAGGCCCTGGCACAATGCGCCAATTTCTTGAAGCGTAACGGACTCAAGCCGGTGCCGACCTGGGATACCGCCGGGGCGGCACGCGATCTGGCCGCTACCCCGCGCCCGAATACTGCCGCGATTGCCAGTTCGCTGGCGGCGGAGCTTTACGACCTGGCAATCATTGAGCCGAATATCGAAGATGTGGCGTTTAATTACACGCGCTTTTTCGTGCTAGGGAACGATGACCCGCCACGCGGTGATTACAACAAGACATCGCTGGTCTTCGCGACTCGCAACCGCCCGGCGGCCCTATATGAGTGCCTGGGGGAATTCGCGCAACGCGGCCTGAATTTGACCAAGATCGAATCTCGCCCCCGCCGTAACCGTCCCTGGGAGCCGATCTTTTACGTCGATTTTGAAGGGCATTGGCAAGACCCGGAATGCCAGGAGGTCATGGCGCGGTTGCTCCAACGGGCGTCTTTCGTCAAGATGTTCGGGTCGTATCCGGCGGTTGTCACCAAGTCAGTTGGAATTTGAGGAGTAAGTGATATGGACAAGCTAAATGTCGCCGTGTTAGGCGCGACCGGAGCCGTCGGCCAGCGCTTTGTGCAACTGCTCGATCATCATCCCTGGTTTCAGGTGGCGGAGGTCATCGGGTCTGCCCGAAGTGCGGGCCAGGTTTACGGTGATGTGGTCAACTGGGTGCTGGAAGGCGAACCGCCGGCCAGCGTCCGCGACCTGACGGTGAAAGCATTAGCGAATGATTTCGACTCGCCCTTGATCTTTTCCGCTCTGCCCAAAGAACCAGCCCGCGACCGGGAGCCAGAACTAGCGGGTTCCGGGCACATCGTGTGTACCAATGCCTCGGCTCATCGTATGGCGGAGGATGTGCCGTTGCTCCTGCCGGAGGTCAACGCCGATCATCTGCGGTTGCTGGAACGGCAACGGTCAGGGCGCGGCTGGACGACAGGCGCGTTAGTGGCGAATTCCAACTGCACGACGATGCCCGTCGTCATGGCCCTCAAGCCGTTGATGCCCTTCGGCATTACAAAAATTCACATGGTCAGTGAGCAAGCTCTCAGCGGGGCGGGTTATCCGGGGGTGTCTTCTTTTGACATCACCGATAACGTCATCCCGTATGTGAGTGGCGATGAGAACAAGATGGAGATGGAGCCGAACAAGATGCTCGGCACCTATGATGGCGAGATGCTCCATCGCTTTGAGACGATTTCCAGCGCGACGTGTACCCGTGTGCCGGTTATTGATGGTCATCTGGTCAATATTTCCGTCGAACTAGAAGCCCGGCCAACGTTTAGCGATATCCTGGATGCCTGGCAGGCATTTTGTGGGCCAGACCCGGTGCCGTTGTTGCCGTCCGCGCCAGAAAAGCCGGTAATCTACCTGCCACAGACCGACCGGCCCCAACCGCGCCGGGATCGCATGATCGGCAATGGCATGACCACGTCAATCGGTCGCCTGCGGGAATGCCCGATCCTGGGGTATAAGTTCGCGGCGTTATCACATAACACCATCCGGGGGGCGGCAGGTTGTAGTATTCTCAATGCGGAGTTAATGGCTGTACAAGGGTATATTGATGGGTTTAAACCAATCTTAACCTCAAATGGTTGACATCTATAATATGCTCAACTATCCTTTTCTGGATTAGCGCACCTTTTCACAACCAGTGGGGTTGTGTCATTCGATTCAAACTGCGTTTTAGGAGTTAAATATGAGAGTCTTTATCGCTGGCATCGACGGCTATCTCGGCTGGACGCTGGCCCAGCATCTAACAGCACGCGGCCATGAGGTCGCCGGGGCCGATGCCATGCTCCGCCGTGACTGGGTAGCGGAAATGGGAAGCCAGAGTGCCATGCCGATCTTCAGCCGTGAGGAGCGGCTGGCCGCTTTTAAGCAACAATACGGCACCGAGCTTGATTTCCGCGTGGGGGACTTCCTGGATTATGAGTTCTTGGAGCAATTCTTCAAGGAATTCCAACCGGAAGCTGTGATACACCTGGGGCAGATGCCATCTGCGCCGTACTCAATGATCGACCGCGAACACACGGTCTTTACTCAGCATAATAATGTCATCGGGAATCTGAATATTTTATTTGCCATCCGCGATATTGTGCCGGATGCGCACCTGCTTAAGCTGGGGACAATGGGTGAATATGGCACACCCAACATTGACATCCCGGAAGGCTTCTTCGAGGTCGAGTATCGCGGGCGCAAAGATCGTCTGCCGTTCCCGCGCCAGGCCGCCAGCTTCTACCACCAGAGCAAAGTCCACGACAGCAATAACACCGCCTATGCCTGCAAGATCTGGGGTTTGCGTGCGACTGATGTGATGCAAGGCGTGGTCTTCGGTACACGTATCGAAGAAATGGGCGATGACCCTGACCCGCGTTTACGTACCCGGTTAGATTTTGACCAGAGCTTCGGCACGGCCATTAATCGTTTCGTCTGCCAGGCCATCATCGGCCACCCGTTGACGTTGTTCGGCGCGGGCCACCAGAAGCGCGGCTTCTTGCCCTTGCGGGATTCTGTGCAGTGTATGGCTCTCACGATTGAAAATCCACCGGCAGAGGGCGAATACCGCGTCTTCAACCAGTTTGAGGAAACTTACAGCATCATCGAACTGGCCGACATGGTGCAGGAAGTCGGCAACGAACTTGGCTTGAATGTCGAGATCGCCGAATATGACAACCCGCGCAATGAAGCCGCCGAGCACTACTTCAACCCGGATCGTCAAAATCTGCTGGATATTGGCTACAAGCCGAGCCACGATGTACGCTCAGAGATGCGCGTGATGATGCAAGACTTGTTAGAACACAAAGAACGCATCGCCAGCAAGAAGGACGCGCTCATTCCGTCTTACCGCTGGGATGGCAAGCATAAGCGTAGCGAACTGCAACGTAAGGTCACCAAGGCGACGCCGTAAAGCAACTCGTCAGGACATTTTTTCGAGGGTGTGGGCTGGTTCCCACACCCTTTTTTGTTACAATCATCATCTAAATCATTACGATTCTGGAGTTATGGAATGATTCAATATTGGCGATTGGATGCAATCACCGACGACCAGCGGGCGCGAATCATGCGCCGGTCGGAGCAGGATATTAGTGACTTACTGGAAACAGCGGACGAAGTGATCTCGGCGGTACGGACACGCGGCGATGCCGGGGTTGTCGAGTATGCACGCCGGTTTGATGCGCCTGATTTTACAGCCGCGATGCTCCGGGCCAAGCCGGAAGACTTCACGGCGGCCCGCCAACAGGTCCGCCCGGATGTCGTGGCGGCCATCGAACTGGCCCACGATAACATCCAACGCTTTCATGAAGAGCAGATGCCAGAACCCATGTGGTTTACGGAGGTCAAGCCGGGCATCATGGCCGGGGAGAAGATCAGCCCGGTGACGAGTGCCGCGCTCTATGTGCCGCGTGGTAAGGGTGCGTTTCCTTCCGTCATGTTGATGCTGGCGACGCCGGCAGTCGTGGCTGGGGTAGAGCGCGTGATCGTCGTGACGCCCCCCACGCCAGAGGGCAAGGCCGATGCCGCTTCGCTCATCGCGGCGGAGATTGCCGGCGTCGATGAAGTCTATGTCATCGGCGGGATGCAGGCCATCGCCGCTGTCGCTTATGGGACGGAGACGGTGCCGAAGGTCGATAAGGTCATCGGCCCAGGGAGCAGTTATGTCTCTGCCGCCAAGCGGCTTTTATATGGCACGATTGACGTGGGCCTGCCCGCCGGGCCGAGTGAGGCTATCATCCTGACGGACGAGCACGCCGACGCCCGGTTAGCCGCGTTGGATCTGCTGGTTGAGGCTGAACACGGGCCGGAATCCGCCGCGATTCTCGTCACACACAGCGAACAAATCGCAGAGCAGGTGATGGAGTACTTGCCCGGCTACATCGAAGAATTACCTCAGTGGCGGCGGGATTTTGTGACGAATGTACTGTCAAATTATGGCGGTGTCTTGCTGACGAACAGCCTGAGCGAGTCGATCCAGTTTATAAATGATTATGCACCAGAGCATCTGGAAGTCATCACCAAAGAGCCGTTCGTCACGCTGAACAAGATTAAGAACGCGGGCGAGATCCTGCTCGGGCCGCTGACGCCCATCCCAACCGCGAATTATGCCCTGGGCTTAAACGCCATCTTGCCGACGGGGGGCTTTGCCCGCAGTTTCTCATCCGTCAGTGTTTGGGATTTCCTCAAGCGGAGTGGTATCGGTTATCTCTCTCGCGAAGGATACGAGAGCTTGCAGGCGCATGTCGCGCTGTTGGCGGATTACGAAGACTTCCCGGCGCACGCGATGGCGATCCGCAAGCGCAATGAGATCATCGGCTTGTCATGACGTTACTGCAACGGATTCAACAACTTCAGTTTACCGACCCAGCAGAGGCCGAGCGGCTTCTGCTAGGGTTCATCAACGAGACGTTTCCACTCCAGGCGACGACGTGTGAACTGCGCCCACAAGCGATTTCGCTCAATTCCTTCAACGGCTTCATCACGCTGGAAGATGGCACGCGCAAGTTCTTCAAGACTCATACTGAGTCCGATAACATCATCGACGAGTATTACAACGCGCAGTTGCTCATCGAGCATGATTATCCGGTCATCTTGCCGACGCACAGTTCGCACCGGGCCGGCCAGCACTTGTTAATCTATGATGTGGTCGAAGATCCATCGGTGTTCGACCTGGCTTGGCAGATTGAAAATGACGGGGCGGAGCATCTGCTAGAGCCGCTGGCCCGCGCCCAGACCCAGGCCGACCGTGACCTGTACGACATCTACACGGCGACGCTCGACCAGCAGAGCGCGGACGGGGCGGAGGCCGCGCCCATCCACCAGTTGTTTTATCATCGGCTGGTCGGTGGCCGCTTCAAGCGATTTTATGGCCCGCTGGAAGGCGATCAAGACGCGATCCCACAGGTTGACTTACCCGGCGGGGCGTATTCCATGCGCGATGTACGGATGTCGCAATGGTCGATCAACGGGCAACTGTACGACGAAACCTTGAACCAGATCGCAGAACGGGCCATTCACATGTTACGCCCGCATCAGACCGGGCCGTCGGTCGTCGGGCATGGCGATGCGCATAACGGCAATGTCTTCTTCCAGCCAGCGGCGGAATCCTTGCTGTATTTTGACCCGGCCTTCGCTGGGCGACATAATCCGCTGTTAGATCTGGTCAAGCCGATCTTCCATAATGTGTTTGCCATGTGGTTATACTTCCCGGCAATCATGCGTGACCGGCTGAACATCCGCATCCGGCGCGATCCGCAACGTTGGATGGTGACTTATGATTATCCGTTGCCGCCGGTTCGAGAGTTATTTTTACGAAGCAAGGTCGAGCATGTGCTGGTGCCACTGGTGCAGATGCTCAAGGCGCGGGGGCAATTGCGAGCGGATTGGCGGACTTATTTCAAGTGTGCGTTGTTTTGCTGTCCGTTCTTGACGATGAACCTGGCGGATAACGACCGCTTCCCGCCGGAAATCAGCCTGTTAGGTTTCGTGATGGCGATGGAGATGGGCGCGGAAAGTGTGAACAACCGTAGTGTGATCGATACAGTCTTAGATGGTGTGGAGCGTGCTTTATGAAAGCGTTACCAGATTTTGCCGATATCCCGATGGAGTACGCCGAACGGTACATCAGCGATGTGCTGACAAAAGGCGATGAGACCGCCCTCACCGGGTTAACCCGTTACGAAGACGGTCATTTTCGTGCGATCTTCGAGAAGGCGTATTTCCGCCTGGAGGATCAAGGGCGGGAGGATGCCAGTAAATCCCAGTGGAATACGCTTAAAAAGCGCATGAAGCGGCTTAACGCCGGGGTTTTCGTCTTCAAAGATCATGGTGAGATCGACGCTGAGCATTATTATCTGGATTTTGGTTTCTTTGCGGATTAAAGCCGTTCGAGCAAGTTAGTAAATGACGGCGATGTCTTCAGGAAGACGTAATTCACGGGTTGAGCCACAATCTGCGATCCGCCGATCTGGCGCAGATAATCGACTGCTGTGAGCAAGTCGGCCTTTTGTACCGTGATTGTCACGGTAAACCAGGGTTGCTCATCGTCTCCATTCGGGCTGATAATCGGCGCAATCGTCGGGCCGAGTAACCCGGCGGTAATCGCGTTTGCCACGACTTGCCGCCCGACATCGGCAGGTGTCTCCCCCTGGATGTTGACAGTCAGTTGCGAATATTGCTTGCCTTGCAGGCCAGCGTCGATGTATTCCAGCATCACGCGGACAATATCCAGCAGATCCGGGTTGGCCTTCAGTGTACTGCGATTGCCAATCAAGCAAGCCTGCGACTCGACAATCACGCCATCCGGAATGGGCCGTAGATGATTTTCGCGTAGGGTGGTGCCTGTTTGCGTCAGATCAACCACAATATCGGCGTAACCGATGGTGGGTGCGGCTTCGATGGCCCCTTCTGCTTTGACCAGTGTAAAGTGATGGATGCCGTTGGCATGTAAGAATTGGCGCGTCAGGCTGGTGTAAGTCGTCGCCACCCGTAGATTGCGCCGCTTATTTTCTCGGAAGTCCATCGCCACATCGACTAGATCAGCCATAATTTCGACGTCGATCCATGTTTCCGGCACCGCAACCATCAACGCGCAATGTCCATAGCCTAATTCCGGGTGGATCACGATCAGGTCTTCGCTGGGGTTCTCCTGGACGACATCCAGCCCGGTGATGCCCAGGTGGGCGGTGCCATCCGCCACCTTATAGACGACATCTTTCACCCGCTGGAACAAGACGTTGAGATGTGGAATCGCCGGGATCGCGCCGGTATATTGGCGCGGGTTGGGCTTGTGAACTTTCAAGCCGCTGTCCTTCAGGAAGTTGTAAGTTGGTTCTGCGATTGCGCCCTTGCTAGGTAACGCGATGGTATAGTCTTGCATGTCTTCTATCCGTTTAATGTCTTGACCAGATGGTCGATGCGGTCGTAAGTGTACCGTTGATCTCCTAGCAGAATGCTACCGTCTTCAGTGATGTGCAGGACGACGGCTGAATTGGCCGGTTGTTCGGCACTATTCTGGGTCAAGATGACGCTAAGACCGCGTTTGCGTAGCCCGCCCGCCCAGCGTGCCCCTGCTACGGATTGGGAGCCATCTTCGATCAGGGTGAACAAACGCGAACCACTTTCGCGGGTCTCTGGCATATAGTCGGCTAGATGATCGACTTGATAGACGAAGCCGACGGCTGGCACATCACGCGAGCCACCCACCAGCCGGGTCAATTCGTCATAACGTCCGCCGCCAGCTAATTGTACGCCGTCTTCCGTGCGGATCTCGAACACCAGCCCGGTGTAATAATCCCAGGTGCGGACGAGATCCGGCTGGATGATGATGCGCTCACGGTCGATGCCGTAAGCGTCGAGCAAGGTCATCACCTGGTTCCACTCGTCGAACAACCCGCGTGCGATTTCATCGAAGCCGATGAAGTCTTCGATGTCGTCCATGGCCCAACGTTGCCCAGAGCGGATGTTCATCCACCCCTGCAAGAAATAAATCGCGTCATTGACCTGATTGCGTTGGGCGGCCTGCTGACGTTTTTTCAGCAGGCGGCGGGCGATGTCATGGCGAGAGCGTCCGCCCATTGTGGCACTGCTCCGGCTGGTGTTCAGCAGAACGTCGAGCATCTCCTGGGTGCCGGATTGCGTCATGGTGGCCCCGCCATCAAGCGGCGTCTTGACCTCCGGCAAGTAACGGGCCAGGGCAGAGAGCATCTTCACCTTGCCCTTTGAGCCGGTCTTGAGTGCGTCCCGGTGGCTGAGGATGAAATGTTGGGTACGCGGGTCGAGTTCGAATTTGGAGAGCAGGCGGCGAGTCAGCCCGACATGGCCGATAACGAGTGACCAATCATCGATTCCTTGCTCGGTCAATCCTTGTACGGCCATCGCGATGATCTCGGCTTCGGCGGCAGGGCCACCGGCACCGATGAGTTCTGCGCCGGCGTTATATTGCTGGTATTGTGGGGCCTTCTCATACGGGTTGTCTTCGAAGACCGGGCCACTGAATTGCCAACGCACAGTGCTATCTTCTTGTTGCGTGGTATAGAGGTGTGCGGCGGCGGCGGTGAACTCTGGCCGTAGGGCTAACTGGCTACTGTGTCGTTCAAAGCGAAACAATCGCTCGGCCACTTTATCTCCCGCTTTCGTCAGGAAAAGTTCGGCTTGTTCGATGATGGGTAATTCGATGAGTTGATACCCATACTGCGCCATGTGATGCTGAAGTTGGGTGGCAAGGCGTTTAATCGGCTGTCCGTCGCGTTTGATGCGAAAAGATGCGTCGCTCACGGCTTTCTCGTCTGTTGCGGTCGTTGTCGCTGTATGATAACGCGATCACCCGCACAGGCAAATGGCGAAGTTCAATGATTATGGCGCAGTGTTCGGGGGCGTTGGTTGACTCCACCATGTGCGACTAACCGCAAAGCCGCCGCGTTTTGCATCGGTACGATGACAATCAAGACTTCACCCAACCGCAAGGCACGATCTCCGGCTGGTGCGTAGTGAAATCGTCCGCTGGTCTGCCGGATGCCGATCACCCAGCCTTCGTAAGTCTCCCCCAGCGCGATGTCATCCAGGTCATGCCGATCCAGGGGTTGTCATCCTGGATGTAGAGTTCGGTCGTCTCGTAACCTGTTTCATAGTTGTATAGGATATGCTGGATGAAATCACTGACGACCGGGCGGGTGGTTGCCAACAAGACGAACTGCGCGGCGATGCGAAACGGGGTGACGACGCGATCTGCCCCGGCGCGGCGTAAGCGTGGGATCATGTCATCAGCGGTGGCGGTCGCTACGATCAACAGGTCACGATTTAACGACCGGCAGGAAAGTGTCGTTAGTACCGCGTCGGCGCGATGTTCGATGGATACCATAATCGCCAATGCCCGGTCTACGCCGGCTCGTTTGAGGGTGTTGTCGTGGGTTGGGTCGCCATGTATCACGCGGAAGCCGCGTTTTTGTGTCTCTGCCAATAGGGTCTGGTCATTGGTCAGCACGACAAACGGATTCTTCGGATTTAGATATTCTAATGCCGACCGTAGAATCTCCCCGCTACCACAGATGATGTAATGTGAAGACATGGCCATGATTTTTTGTTCGGCCTCATGGAGCGAGAAGTGATCGTCACTTTCCGGCGGGTGGTGAATGCTGGGCAGGCGTTGCCAATTCGGGTTATCGGGTATAGACGAACTCGCCGCACAGCAATCTTGCTGGATGGCCAGGATATAACGTCCTGGTACAACCGCCAGGATGATGTCCCCGGTTTTAAGCTGATGGTCGTCGCCGGGGGCATAGTAGAACCGCCCGAATTCGTTTCTCAAGCCGATGATGCCGGTGCGAAAGCGACCCCTGAGATCTAATTCGCCGATTGTCTTGTCTGCCCAGTGTGAGGTCTGGCTGAGGTAAAGTTGGACAATCTGTTCGGACGCTTTTTGATCGAATAAGATGCTGTTGAAATAATCATTCACTGCCGGGCGGAGTGTGGCGTTGTTCAGGAAGCGTCCAGCCACTTCCAACGGTTGGATGACGTTGTTGGAGCCGACCCGCGTGATCTTCATGTTGATTTCGTCGCTGTGGGTAGCGGCGGTGATATAGAGTGATGGGTTGCGGCCTCGTGCAGTCAGGACGGTCAGCAGGGCTTCTGCGTCGTTATCCAATAAAACCATCATGGCGCGGGCGCGGTTGACCCCGGCAGAGCGCAGGGTGTGGTCATCGGTAGGGTCTGCACAGAGTGCCAGTAACCCATCGGCTGTCAACTTTTCTAGGTAAGTTGAATCTTGCGTGATGACGACCATAATAGACTTTATCGGGAATAACTCAATCAAGTTACCAAGACAGACTTCCCCATGTGCTTTCGGCATTAACGCTGGATCGGAAAGTCAAGACGTAGGTTGTGCAAACCACAAGC
>DAOTTZ010000120.1:0-16033 GCA_034437535.1 Anaerolineae bacterium
GCTTGTGGTTTGCACAACCTACGTCTTGACTTTCCGATCCAGCGTTAATGCCGAAAGCACATGGGGAAGTCTGTCTTGGTAACTTGATTGAGTTATTCCCGATAAAGTCTAATATTTAACCAGGGATAATGATTACTCTCCGTCAAGATAAACATCTGCTAAATGTTGGTGAAGTTCATGTTCCAAATCCAACAAAAGTCACAGAAACCAGGGTAATTGCGTGGTAAACTGTCCTTATGATTGAAAAAACAAGAGGTAAAACACGATGACTCATATTATCACGAGCTTATGCCTGCGCGATGGTGCCTGTGTGGAAGTTTGCCCGGTCGAATGCATTATCCCCGGCCACCCGGAAAATGAATGGCCCTGGTACTTCATTGATCCCGATACCTGCATCGACTGCGGTGCCTGCATCCCGGAGTGCCCGTTTGAAGCGATCTTCGTGGAAGAAGAAGTTTCGCCGGAATACGAGATGGCCGCCGGGCAAGAGCGGGTTGATTTCGAGACGAAGGAACTGATTGCCTACGAAGGTGGGGAAGTCGTCGATCTCACGGTTGATATTAAGCCGAATTATGATTTCTTCTCCGAAGGCCCAGGGTACGATGCGCTCGATTACGAAGGTTAATCGTCACGCTGAAACTGGCTCCGCCCGATAAGATCTATAACAGTTCCCCGGTCAGCATTGACCGGGGTTTTTATTTGTTTGGTCGGGGGTTATCTATTCGGGTAGTTCTACGGTAAAGCTCTCGTTCAGTTGTTCGAAGTCGTAAGAGCTTTCGCCCGCTTGCTCCAGGGTGATAATGCTCGAATCGGCCAGGGTGAAGGTGCCGCTAAAGTTAAATTCAACATCCACCCGGCGCACCAGGTCGGTCTCACGGCTGATGTAAATCTCCAGGTGCAATTCTGCGTCTTCCAGCAGAACCGCCAGCACTTCTTCCGGCGTCAGGCCCAGGGCTTCGGCGTCCACACCGTCGAACAGGTCTTCCAGTGCGATGTCGGCATAAACTTCTGCCGAGACCAGGTCAATATCAAACCGGCGAATAGGATCGCCGTCGATCTCGTTACGGCGGCGGCTGGTGTTGTCTTCGATCTCGAACACCGTCTCTTCATTGATGACGTAAGTAAGCACTTCGTTCATCGCGCCCACCAGGGCTTCCGGGCTATCCAGGACGGCGTTATACGCTTCGGCTTCTTCCGTCCCCAGGATCACCCAATCATTGGAATAAATTTCAGAAAGCAAGCCGGAAGTCTCCGACGCTTGTAAGTAAATGGCTTCGGTCGCGTCTTCGGCCCGGATGTTGAGCGTCAGCGACCCGGTGCCCAATTGTTCGCCCAGGTCAATCGACTGTACCAACTCCGTGTTGACTTGATCCAGAATGCCATCAACATAACTGATTTGTGACTCAATATCCTGGCTTAAGACCGTGCTGATGGTCAACCCGCCGATGGCCCCGTCCTGGACGATGGCCCGTTCACCACCGATGAAGATCTGGCCGTTGAACTCGTTGACCTCACCTTCGACCGTCGTCAGGTCAGGGTCTTCTTCCTCTGCTTCGGCCTCTGTTTCTTCTTCTTCAGCATTGGCTTCTTCTTCTGGGCTACCTTCGGCTTCCAGGATGATTTCGATGCTGACGGCTTCGATGATGCTTTCATCTTCGGATAGATACCCGGTGACGATCACCTCGTCGCCATCGGATAAGGTCGTCGGCAGGGTAATGCCGGATGCATCCAACAGGGTACCACCAACGATATTGGCTTCGCCGGTCGTAACGTCCTGGGTGATGGTGACATCACCATCGAGAAAATACGCTTCAATACTGTTCATCATTTCCAGCGATGATGCGACATAGGCGATCATCTCTTGCTGGGTCATCTCGACTTCTTCTTCCTCGTCGTCCTGGGCCAGGGTTGGCATCGCCAGGAGCAAAGACAGGAAGATCAACAGGCGGATCAAACGGTTCATAACGTGGTCCTTCAGTTATCTGTTTAATTATAGGGCTTCATTATACCCGCCAGCGGTGGAATTCAAAACGGTTTGATATGTGTGGGCAAAACCAGCTAGAAGCATCTTATACTGTAACATATATGTTACTGTTATGGAGTAGTAATTGTATCAAAGATGAAACGAAATCTTCCACTGGGCGTAGTACCTGATAAGATTGATCGAACAATAGATGAGGATGATTGCGATGTCTTATGCTATCTGGAATCCCCAGCACCGGGCCAACCCGCAAGCCCTTTATGCCCAAATACGGGCGGAAGCACCCGTGTATCGTGCTATCGGCCCGGTGAGTGGTAACCCGTTCTGGTTTATTACCGGCTATGAAAGCGCGGTCTCCGCGTTGAAAGACCCCCGCCTGGGCAAAGAGGCGGAAAAACACCTGCCGCCGCATTTGATCGACCGCTGGCGCGGCGGTGGTGAAGCCGATGACACCTTCGCCATGCTCAACCGGCATCTGCTGAACATGGACCCGCCCGACCATACCCGCCTGCGTGGGCTGGTGCATAAGGCCTTTACCCCGCGCATGGTGGAAGATCTGCGGGAGCGCATCCAGCAAATTGCCGATACCTTGCTCGACACCATGCATGGCCCGGTTGATCTGCTGGAGTCGTATGCGTTTCCATTGCCGATTACCGTCATCGCGGAATTACTCGGCGTGCCAGTTCGCGATCAAGACCGCTTCCGCGCCTGGACGCGGGCACTCCTTTTCGCTACCGATCAACAACAGGCCGGGCTGGCCGCGATGGAGTTCAACAGTTATATGCAGGCGTTGCTGGACGAACGGCAGGCCGACCCGCAAGACGATCTGCTATCCGCCTTGCTCCAGGCGGAAGAAGACGGCGACAAGCTCGACCGCCTGGAACTGATGGGCATGATCTTTTTGTTGCTGGTAGCCGGTCACGAGACGACCGTCAACTTGATCGGCAATGGCACGCTGGCTTTGCTCCAACACCCGGAACAACGGGCGGATTTCCTGGCCCATCTGGATGATCCGGCGGTGGTTAAATCCACCATTGAGGAGATGTTGCGCTACAATGGCCCGGTGGAAACAGCCACCTTGCGGATCGCATTCGAAGATGTGACCCTGGACGGGGTGACCATCCCGCGTGGGGATGGTGTGCTGGTGGTGCTGGTGGCCGCCAACCGTGATCCGGCGATCTTCCCCGACCCTGACCGTTTCGACATCCGGCGTGACCCTAACAAGCATATCGCTTTCGGGAATGGCATCCATTACTGCCTGGGGGCACCCCTGGCCCGGCTGGAAGGTCAGATCGCGCTCCCGGCTCTGTTCAAGCGATTCCCAGACTTGCAACTGAACACGCCCGTCGAGTCTTTGGCCTGGAACGAGAATCTACTGTTGCATGGGATGCAGGAGTTGCCGGTGCGATTGCCAAGCGTCGGGTAAGCGACTTGGAAAGGTTTGTGTTTCGGATTATAGTTGAGTCAGATAAAGGGTAACCATCGGGCCAACGCATGTATCGTTTCTTATTGTTCTGTCTGCTTCTATTAGGGGGCATGACTGCCCAGGCACAAACGTCGCCAGATTATCAGGTGCGTTTGCCGAATTATACCGCCTCTGAGGATGGGCAGACCATCACCATGCGCTTTTCGGTCTATAACAAGGGGGCCGCCGCCACCGAGACCGCCTCGGCAGAGATCATCGACTTCGCCACCCGCGAGGTCATCATCCGCGAGCAAGACATGATCCCGCCGTTGCAAACCGGGCAGGTGGCGGATTTCGCGTTGAGCTTCCCGGCCTCACGTTACCCGGCGGCCAGCACCCAACAGATCGAAATTGTGGTCGGGCGGGATGAGATTGAGTCCAGCAATGCCAGCACATTTATCGACAACCGCACCGCAATCAGCGTGCAAATCCCGAATTACAGCGGCACCGCCGCTCAGCCGCTTCCTACCGGCGTACCCCCTACCACCGACACCGGCTCAACCACCGATGCGGTCATCACAGTGCCGGGGTTAGATGTCGAAATCGACCTGAATGACGACCGCGACCGGCTCATCCTGGGGGCCATCGCCGCGACCATCGTGATTATCTTCGTGATTATCGTGCTGATCTTGCGCGTGTTATTTTCCGGCGCGCCGAGCTTTGGCAACTGGCAACCGCCTTACGCCAACATGCCGCCACTCGACCCGAATAGCACCGTTGGCCGGCGGCAACAATGGCAACCCCACGCCCAGAACAACATCGTGCCGGTTCCCTGCCAGGGGATCACCGCCCGTAAGGTTCTGGTCGGCATGGACGGCCAATATCTCTCCGGCTGGTCGATCAAAGCACTCCGTTTGACCCAGTATGACATGTATGGCCGGGTGTCGCGCAGTCAGGTGTTGGCCTCTCGCCAGATGGTCAAACGGTTAGACCGGCTGGCGCGGCGTGCCCACAAGCTCAAGCCCAAGAAGATCGCCCGGCGGGTGCGCCCGGTGGCGAAGCGGCTCGCCCGGCAATTCAAGAAGCGCATCAACAAACGGAGTGCGCCGCTGGCCGTCGCGTTGGATGCTCGCTTGCAGGGCCAGCATGGGGAAGTCCGCATTTTGTTCGAGTTGTATGATTGCCGTAACGGCCAGCCGGTACAACTGGATGGCTGGGAGCCGGAAATGACCGTGTTGGGCAAGGCCATCCACGAGAGTTACACCTTTACCCTGTTTGGTCAGCACGGTGGGGAGACTTACCGCCAATTCCGCAAACGTCTGCCCAAAGATGTCGAGCGATCCCTGACGGAGCTATTCCGTTATACCGAACCGGTCGCCCCACCCTCCGCAGAGCCTACCCCGCCGCAAGCGTATCAAGCTCCCCCGGCGGATGCACTGAGTAGCACACAACCGGTCGCCCGTCCCCCGCAAAATAGCCCGGCCACCGAGCCTAACCCGAAGGTACCGGATGGCGATGTAAAAGATTAAGCGACGTTAAAGTATTTAAGAGAACACATCAATTTCTTTAAAATGGCCGCATAATTGCGGTCTTTGCTTTATAATATGAGACGTTTACCAACAAAGCCTTTATTATAGGGGAAGCATATGCGACATCTTCGAATATCTTATCGTTGGGGACTCCATGCGCTGATTTTAGTGCTCTTCAGCGCGTTGAGTCTTTCGTTTTTATCCACCGTGCCAGCCAAAGCGGCACCCGTCGTCTTTTTCTCGGAGAGCTTCGAGACTGACGGGAACGGCACCCGCTATGGTACCGTGCCATTGGAATTTACCGACGGCAGTGGAGATTTCTTCACACGCACCGATGGCAGTAACATCGGTAGTTTCGTAGAATACTTTGGGGCAGATGGTAGCTTTTACTTCGCCGCGATGGACACAAATGGTGAGCCACCCAACGCAACCACAGTAACATTGGACATCACCGGCATCGACATCACCGGGCAGAGCAACCTGAGCGTCGAAATCCTGGTGGCTGAAGATGATGACGGAGCTAACCAGGATTGGGACGCTGATTCCCGTGTGCGATTACAAGCGCAGATCGACGGCGGCGGGTATGTCGATGTCATCTGTTTCGCGGGGCAAGGGGCGACCAATACCGAACCACTCCTGGACACTGACTGCGATGGCACCGGCGACTCAACCGCCCTTACGCCGACCTTTGCCAACTTCGCCAGTGTGATTGCCGGTACCGGCAACACGCTCGACCTCCGCGTACTCATCGAAAACCTGGAAGCAGGCGATGAAGATGTCGCCTTCGATAACATCCGTGTGCTGGGTGAGACCACGGCGTCGGACACTACCCCGCCGCAGGTCAGTAGCACCACCCCGGCGGATACCGCGACCGGCGTCGCTGTGGATGCCAACATTACCATCGACTTCGATGAAACGGTGAATTACCCCCCCGGGTCGTTTACTGTTTCTTGCACTTCATCCGGGCTGATAGGCTTTAGCCTGACGACGACCTCACCATCGACGACGGCAACACTCGACCCGACTGGCGACTTCGCCAATGGTGAGACCTGCACTGTGACGGTCTTCGCGACAAATGTAACTGATAACGCCGGCAACGAACTGGACGGCGACGGCGACGGTACCGCCGGCGATAACTTCACCTTCAGCTTTGATACGGCGGCGGCAACTGTCATCACACCGATCCATGAGGTGCAGGGTGGCCCTGGTACCTACGACCCGAATCCCTTCACCGGGATTGTAGAGGCCAGCCCGCTGGATGGCCTCAGCGTCACGATCCAGGGGATTGTGGTAGGCGATCATCAAGAGGCTGGTGAATTTAATGGCTTCTTCGTGCAGGAAGAAGACGCCGATGCTGATATTGATCCGGCGACCTCCGAAGGCATCTTCGTCTTCTGTGGCGGTGGCGCGATCTGCCCCAATGTCAGCCTGGGTGACCTGGTAACGGTCACGGGTGCGGTCGATGAATTCTTCAGCATGACCCAGATCGACAACGACAACAGCGACTTCAACGTCACGATTGAAAGTAATGGCAATCCGTTACCGTCCCCGGCTACGGTGACTCTGCCGGTGGCGATCCCGGCGACGAATATCACCGCCGACCCGCGTGAGGCGTTCGAAGGGATGCGCGTCACGGTGACGACCCCGCTGACGGTCATCGAGTACTTCGACTTTGACCGCTTCGGCGAGATCAAGGTTGCCAGTGGCACGCGCCCTTACCAGTACACCCACACCAACGCACCCAGTGTGCCCGGTTATACCGCCTGGCTGGAAGAATTAGTCTCGCGCACGCTGGTCATTGATGATGGCAGTGGTCTGCAGAACGTTGATCCGAAGGTGTATCCGGCCGGCTTCCCGGCGAATAGCTTCCGGGGTGGCGATACGGTCAACAACCTGGAAGGTGTGTTGAACTACAGCTTCGATGAGTGGCGCGTGCAAGTGTATGATCCGTCTGCCAATGCGGCGACCGATGGCGACCCGCTTGCGCTCACGTTCACCAGCGTCAACACCCGCCCGGCGGCTCCCAATCCGGTCGGTGGTGATATTCGACTTGTCAGCTTTAATGTGCTGAACTACTTCAACGGCGATGGTGCTGGTGGGGGCTTCCCGACGGCACGCGGCGCGGAAACATTCGGAGACTTCCAGCGACAAAACGACAAGATCGTCGAGGCCCTGTGTGCGCTGGATGCCGACATCATCGGGTTGGTCGAACTGGAAAATGACTACGATGAAATTGCCGTTGAACTGATCGCCGGTGAAGAACTGGCACAAAACCTCACCAGCAATTGCGGGCGCAACTATACCTTGGTTGATCCCGGTGGCAACGTTGGCACCGATCAGATCGCGGTCGGCTTCATCTACGACAGCAACGTGATCGACATTGCACCGGGTACCACCGTCGAAGTCCTGGACGATAGCGATGCTGGCACAGTCGGCTTTACCACACCGCTGTTCACCGGGCCAGATACCAACCGGGCGGCCCTGGCGGCCACCTTTGAAGTCATCGACAACACCAATCCGTCCTTCGGTGGTGTATTCACGGTGGCCGTTAATCACTTCAAGTCGAAGGGTGGCTCTGGTAGCGGTGGCAACGCCGATGCGGGAGACGGCCAGGGCAACTGGAACCTGCGGCGTGACCGTGCCGCGCTGGCTCTCGTCCAATGGCTGGGCCTGAACCCGACCGGCACCGCCGACCCCGACTACATGATTATTGGCGACATCAACGCCTACAAGCAGGAAGATCCCATCGTCACGCTGGAAACAGCCGGGTATACTGATCTGCTGGAAAGTCTGATCGGCGTGAATGCTTACGGGTTCCTGTTCGACGGTCAGATCGGCTATCTGGATTACGCCATGAGTAACACCGATCTCACGCCACAGGTAACGGGCATCAGTGAGTGGCACATCAATGCCGATGAGCCAGATGCGCTGGATTACAGCACAGAGTTCAACCCGCCGGGATGGTATGCGGTAAATCCGTATCGCTCCTCGGATCACGATCCGGTGTTGGTCGGCCTGAGTCTGACCGTACCGGATATACCGACCGTCATCAGCGTGGTCGATGGCAATAATGATCCGCTGGACGGCAACAGCTACACCGCACCAGGGCCGGATACGGTCGAGATCACGTTCAGCGAGACGCTGACCAACGCGACCGCGACCGACGAAAACAACTATCTCCTGCTAGAAGCCGGGCCGAACGGCACCTTCGAGACAGTCGATTGTGCGGGTGGCCTGCAAGGGGATGACGTGCTGGCCGCGCCGCCCTATAACACATCGAACTACACCGACCCGATCACCACACTGACCGTCAGCCCGGCCCTGCCGGAAGGCGTCTATCGCCTGCACATCTGCGCCGCGCTGACCGATGCCGACGACGGCCTGCAACTCAACGACGGAGCCGACGAGATCGTAAACTTCACCGTCCTCTCTGTGGAGACGCCGACCGTCACCAGCACCATTACAGCGGGTGGCTTGCCGCTGGATGGCAATGTGTTTAACACCACGCTCAACGAGATTGAGATCGCCTTCAGCCTGGACGTGCTACCCGGCACCGGGCCAGACGGAGCCGGTAACGAGAACAACTATCTCCTGCTGGAACCGGGCACCAACGGTGCCTTCGAAACGGTCGATTGTGCCGGTGGTTTAGTCGGTGATGATGGGCTGGTGGCACCGCCTTATGCCGGTTTGACGCACGACGACCCGACCGATACCACCACGTTGACGCTTGACCCGGCGTTGGGTGAGGGCGTGTATCGCCTGCACATCTGCGGCACGACCAGCATCGTCAGCGCGGCCAACCCGGATATCGCGCTCAACGGTGGGGCCGATGAGATCGTAGACTTTGAGATCGTGCTGGAAGAAGAACCGGTTGATCCTGTAGATCCGGTCGATCCGACTGAGCCGGTGGAGCCAACCGAACCGGTTACACCAGCCCAACCAGGCCAGCAAATCGCCCCGGCACAGCCGGAAGAACTGGGCGTAGATGTACTCCCGGCTACGGGTGAGACACCAGCCTGGGCGGATCTGATCCGAGCTGTAATCGGGTTATTCGCCGGCGAATAACACCCTAACAATCAATCAGCTTGTCCTGGCGGGCGGGGTCAATCATGATCCCGCCCGTTTTGTATCACTCCGCCGTGAGTAATTCGCGGTCACCCTGGGCATTTCGCACCAGTAGCACCGTGCCGACCGCCTCAACCAGACTATTGATCCGGTCGCCATAACTGGCGTCTTCTTCCTCGGAGGGCAGGTGCATCCCCAGGATGGTGAGATCGGCATGGCGGCTGTTGCGGCGGATGATGTCTACCAGTTTTTCGTTCCGGTCAGGCCGCACGATAATCACTGGCTCCGCTGGCACGCGCACGCTATCCAGCAAGTTTTCGGTGTGCTTGCGAACCTCTGCCACCCCGGCGGTGCTGTTCACCACCCGGATGATGCGGATCTGTGACGATTTCCAGGTCGGGTGCCCGCTGATGATATAAGCCAGGATGAGCATTAAGTCTTCGTTGCCGCCGCGCCCTTGCCACCACACGTTGATCTGCTTCCGCTCCCCAAACCCGTGTTCATCATCATAATTGAGGAATAGCACCGACTTGCCCAGTTTATTCAAGTCACGGAGCAAGCCCATCTGCGCCTGGCGTCCGTCGGCTGTCCGGCTCCAGCCGAACATAACCGCGTTGGCTTCCAGGTAGCCGATGCCGTGTGTCTGTACGATGGTCACCGCGCCCTGGCGGAAGTTTTCCACCACTTCGGCTTCTGCAAAGGCGGAAACCCCCATGTCGTCGATGTATTTTTTGATGCCCCGCTTCGCCACATCCCGCAGGTGGGCGATGTTGGCGTCGTTGATATTACCGGGGATCAACTGGAAGAAGGTGACGATGCCACGTCCCAGGCTTAACCACTGGGCTACCGTCGCCAGTTCCGCCCGGTTATGCGGCTGGCCGGTGAACACGATGATGTTGGGCCGCCAGTTCTTCAGGCCCAGCGACATCGAATCCAGCCGGAGCAGGGCATAACGCGAGAGTGTGAACCAGACGCCGCTTCGCAGGTCACCCCAGGTGCGTTCGATCTCACGCCGTTCCAGGTAAAGGAAGAACCCGTAACTGACGACAATCGCGACGATTGTCGCCGGCGGGCTGATGAGGAACATCGCGCCATAACAACCCAACGCCCCCACCAACGAGACATACCAGGGGATGCGAAAACGGGGGCGGAAGCTCGGATTTTGTACCAACCGCTCCATACTGGCGACCAGATTCACCATGCCATACGTGTTCAAGAAGAACATGGTGATGATCGGTGCGACGAAATCGAGATCACCCGCCCAGATGATGGCGACCGCGATACCACCGGTGATGATAACGGCCATGCGTGGCTCGGTCTTACTGCCTAATTGCCACGAGATCCACTCCGGCACGATGCGGTCACGGGCGATGGCCTGCAAGGTGCGCGGCGCGGCCAGCACACTCCCCAACGCGGAGGATAACGTACTGGCCCACACTCCGGCTAGAATCAAGATCGGGATGCTGGCGACCTCTTGCATGGCGAGATTGTTGGTCAGCAATTCCTGCCGGTCGAGATTGAACGACAGCCAGACCGCCACCATCATATAAACGATTGCGGTGAAGATGATCGAGATGATCGTCCCGCGTGGAATGCTCTTGCTGGGGTCTTTCAAATCGCCGGAGAGACTCACGCCGACTTCGATACCCGTCACCGCCGGGAAGAACAGCGCGAACACCACCCAAAACCCACTTCCTTCGCGGAATTCCGGCTGAAGTACCAGTTCGCCGCCCGTGTTCCAACCCCCGGTGAAGAACGAGACAATCGCGGCGGCCAGGATCGCCAGGATGAAAAATTGGATCTTGAGCGCGAAATCCGCACCGATGTAGGCGATGACCACGAACAAAATCGCCACCACCGTTGCGATCAAGCGCGGGTCAATGGCCGCGAAAAATTCCACCGTTCGGGCCGCCTCGGTAAAGCCGATGATGTAAAAGGCGACCGAAATGGCCTGCGATAAAAACAGCGGAATACCAATCGCCCCGCCGATTTCCAGGCCCAGCGACCGCGAGATAATGTAGTAATTGCCACCAGCGCGGACGGTCATATTGGTGGCGATGGCCGATAACGAAAGCCCGGTCATCAATGAGATGGCATTGGCAATGGCGATAATCAACAACGCATTCCACAGGCCAGCCTGGCCCACCACTTCCCCCATGCGGAGGAATAAAATAATGCCGAGAATCGTCAGAACATTGGGTGTAAAAACACCTGCGAACGTGCCGAAACGGGCGGTCGTATTGCCGCTATCGACCTGGGGCGTGGTCACTGTCATAGGATGGATACTCCATCAAGGGCGTCAGGCGCACATTCTAGCAGATTTCAGCTATGTTACCAGCGGTGGCATATGAGACTTCGGTGTATGGTGCTGGACGCGCCGCGACCGCCATTGGTAAGATAGGGTCATATTGTGAAAGATAGGACAAACCATGACGACGATTACCCTGGCATATAACGACGCCGATGGTGCGCTGGCGGAGCGCATCCAGGCGGATTTAACCGGCGCGGGTTACACCCTGACCGACACCGTTCAAACCGATACCCAGGACACACTGACGATTGTCATCTTATCCCAGACCAGTGCCGCCGATGGCATGGTACAGGCCAAGATCGTCCAGGCGTTAGACGCCAAACAGCATGTCCTGCCGGTGAAGGCAGGCCCGGTGCCCCTGCCGCGCCTGCTGGAAAACTTGCAACCCCTGGATTTTGCCACCGGGTACCGCGCTAAAGCCCTGCTCAACCGGGTGGACGCCCTCACCGGGCCAGACGCGCCCGCACCCGTCGTCACCCACACCCCCGGCATCCAACGGCAAAACCGGCGCACCGCCGTGATCGTCGGGTTGGCGGCGGGGTTGATGTTTGTATTGGCGATCATCGGGGTGATTGCCGGGCCGTTCCAACCGCCGACTGACGAATTCGCCGGGGTAGAGACGCAGATCTACCTGACTCGTAACTTCTTCATCGATGAAGCCCTGCCCAAAAGCACCGAGGACGCGCTGGCCTTCCAGCCGACGGTGGAAGCCGCCCGTGAGACCGTCCAGCCATTTTTGATCTTGACCGCGACCGGGATTGCAGAATTCGGTGAGGCCACCTTCTACCCACGCAGTACCGACGAGGCGGTCGATTTCGACCTGACGTTAGAGCGAGTCAGCACGGTGGTGCAGGGGCGTATGGCGGCCACCGTGACCGAACGGGCCGTGTTCGCGCAGACCGTCACGCCGACACCGCCCCCGACGAACAGCGGCGGCTAATCCCACCAATCTTGAATCGCATCTGCCGCCAACTGATGCCCGGCCCGTGTAAAGTGGCCGTCATGCTCATAATATAGTGGCTCGCCCGTCCAGTCCGCGAAGATCGGATACAGGTTGAGTGTCTCGATCCCTTCCGCCTGGAGGGCCTCCGCGTAAAAGGCGTAAGTCTCCGCCGGGCGGAGCATCCGGGCGGCGTCATCAGCCGGGTCGAGCGACGGCTGGAACAACGGCGGCAGACTGTACCGTCCAGGGATCAAAACCACCGCAAATTCACTGCCCTCCGCCGTGACGAGATCGTTCAACTGCCGGATGAGATCCAGCGTTAAAGTGTGAGCCTCCAACCAATGCGGGATCACCCGGCTGTAAACGTTGTCGGATCGCGCCTCGACCGGCATCGTGCTAGCATCTGGGCGATAGGGCAACGCCGCAAACCATTGATACGCTGGTGAATCAGGGAATAGGGCCGGGTCGGTCTGCCACATCTCACGGGTGATGGTCCAGTCGTCTTCTGCGTCTGCCCGCACCAACCGCCGACCAGCGAAGGCGTTATCCCACACATCATTGCTGATGTACACCGTCAATAAGACGTGATCCGCGTCGAAGGTCTGCCCGTAGACGGCATACAGCGCGATCTGGGCGGCGGTGTCCATCGTCTGCACACCCAGGTTATGCACCGGCTGGCCTAGCCGGTCTTCCAGCAATCGCGGGAAGCCGTCTTCACGCGGCACCTCATTACCCTGCGCGAAGGAATCCCCCAGCAGTAAGATGCTCTCCGCCGGTGGCGCGTTCCAGTCGTCGTCATCGTGGAAGCCATACGCATTGTAGCGGATTAAGTTTTCGCGCTCGTCCGGCGTGTTGAAGGTGTGGGTATACCCCAGGCAGGGGGTCATCTCCACCTGTTCGCCGATGATGCGCTGAACCCGCGCCAGGGCCGCCAGGTCTGGTTCGCCACAGGTATATGTGGCGGCCAGGAAGCGATTACGGATCTCCGGCACGGTGAGCAATACGCCGACCAGCCCCAGGCCAGCCAGCGTGCCGAACACGATCAACAAACTATTTTGTACCCAACGTTTTTTCCACATCACGTCCGGTCACTGTCGCGGTTCGTAGCTGAGGAAATGCGTCGGGAAGGTCACCCCGGCCATGCGCAGGCCCTGCAAGCGATACAGGTAAGCCGTCCCGCGCATGATTTGCTCGGCGATGTCTGGCGCGTGGCGGTTTTCGTACTGCTCCAGGTAGGTGCCTTTCGCCCAGGCGTTGAACGCACCCATCGCCGGCCCACACCAGATCTGATAATCCATCTCGCGCCCTTGCTCGCCCACGTTCGACCAGCGCGACGATAAGCCCAGGTACCAGCGGAAGATCAGGGCCATCTTGCGCTTGGGGTTGGCCTCCGCCCGGCGGATTTGCTCCGGGTCACGCTCGTTGAAATACGCCACAGTATCCGCCCAGATGTCCTCTAAAGGCCGCTGGAACACACTCTTTTCCAGTCGCTGGCGGTCTTTGGCCGGGATGTCGTCAATACTGCCGTAGGTGGTGTAATACTCATAGAGCTTTTGCGCCCGCATCGGGAACATCGTCCCCCGCTTGAGTACCTGCACTGTCACACCCATTTCGAACATATCCGCCGCCGGGGCCATCGCTACATCGGCCATATCCGCCTGGCTGAGGGCCTGCTTGGTGTGGAGCGATGAACCGGCCTCCATCGTGGCCTGGTTGATCGACCCGGTGACCACGTAAGCCGCCCCCATCATGAAGGTCGCCAGGGCCGCGCTCGGCGTGCCGATGCCACCCCCGGCCCCCACGCGAACCGGCGTCGGGTAACCATATTCCGCCTGGATCTCGTCCCGCAAGGCCAGGATAGACGGCAACAGCGCGACCAACGGGCGGTTATCTGTGTGGCCGCCGCTATCGGCTTCACAGGTGATGTCGTCCGCCATCGGGACAGATCCCGCCAGTTCGGCTTGCTCCGCCGTGATGTGACCGGCCTCCACCAAAGGCGTGAGCAGACGCTCCGGCGCGGGTTGCATAAACACCGTCGCGACTTCCCGCCGGCTGAGTTTGGCGATCACGCGGTTGCCGATGTGTGCGCTTCCGTCCGGGTTGCGGGTAAGGCCAGCGGCGCGATAACGCACCACATGCGGCGTCAGGTCGAGGAAGGCCGATGCTTCCACCGTGCGGACGCCGTGCTTGAGGTAAAGCTCCACCGCGCCCCGTTCCATCGCGGCTTCATTCGGGCTGTGGATCAGGTTGAAGGCATACGGTCCGTCGGGTAACTCCGCCTGGATGCGCTCGATGGCCGCTTCTACCCGGCCCGGTACCAGGCCCGCCGCCCCGAACGACGCCAGGATCCCGGCTTTGCCCAGCGCGATGACCAGATCTTCCGACGCGATACCACCGGCCATCGCACCAGCGGCATAACTGTACCGCACGCCATGATCCTGCTGGAAGCTGGCATCACCCAGTTGGGCCGGGGCACTGGCGGGGGCTGTCGCCGCTACCGGCAGGCCGTTGGGGATATTGCCCGCGTGGATCTGCCCGCCACGCCCGACACCCAGGTTATCGCCATCGCGCACGATGACCACCGGTTGCGCCAGGTCACGCAGGCGGTCGATCATCCCGGCTTCATCATAGGCCACATCATCCCCAACCCAGGTTTGAGTCGTTGTGTTTCTGCTCGTCATATAATTGTCGCTCTCGTTCTGTTTAATCTCATGCCGCAATGATAACGGCAAATTGCATTTTTAAGAACGGGAACGTTCCGCGTCCGATACAATAGGGGCATCAAAACCGGATAACGAGAGGATACACCTGATGAAACTGGTGAGTTTCAGTCATCACCGGCGAACCCGAATCGGCATTTTGGAAGACGACACCATCTGGCAGACTTCATTTGAGGTCGATATGCTCGCACTTTTGCAACGTGGCGTCAGGCCCAGCAAGACCAGCGAACGCTATAAGCTGGATGCGGTCACGCTCCGCCCGCCGTTTAGCCCCGGTAAGATCATCGCCGTCGGGCGGAATTACGCCGACCACGCGGCAGAACTGGGCAATGAGGTACCGCAAACGCCGCTTCTGTTCACCAAATTGCCGACCAGCGTCATCGGGCCGGGGCAGGCCATCACCTGGCGCGAGGACGTGACGACCCAGGTCGATTGGGAGGGCGAACTGGCGTTGGTGATCGGCAAGCGCGGCAAACACATCAGCGCGGATGACGCCTATGACCACATCTTCGGCTACACCATCGCCAACGACGTCTCCGCCCGTGACCTGCAAGCGACGGAAGGCCAGTGGACCCGCGCCAAAGGGCTGGATACGTTCTGCCCGCTGGGGCCGATGATCGTCACCCGCGACGAGATCGACGACCCGCACGCGCTGAGCATCAAGACGACCGTCAACGACGAGACGATGCAGGATGACACCACCGCCAACATGATCCACAAGATCCCGGCCCTCATCGCGGAGCTATCGCGCACGTTCACGCTTTTGCCGGGTGATTTGATCCTCACCGGGACGCCGGCGGGCGTGGGCAAAGGCATGGAGCCGCCGCGCTTCCTCCAGGATGGCGACACGGTTAACGTGACAATTGCAGGGCTAGGCACGCTCAGCAATCCGTGCCGGGTGGAAAGCTAACGATGATTAAGCGGGGTGGTGTATGTCACCCCGCTTCAGCACCCCGGTACTATTGCCAAAAAAAACGATTACTGTTAATTTAGAGTCATCGCAAACTATTTGGAGGTGCATATGCACAGCTCAAAGTTTAGTACGTTTTTTCTGTCCACCTTCATTGTTTTCTTACTTG
>DAOTTZ010000121.1:0-4827 GCA_034437535.1 Anaerolineae bacterium
CGCCCCCACCGTGACAGTCGATTACAGCCGCACAGCCGGCGATGCCTTCGTCCCGTTGAGCATTAACACACTAGATGCTGAGTTTGGCGAATTGATCGCGGTTGCCGCGCTCGGCGGGCGGTTGACCCGTGTGAGCTTTGATTTCGTCCCCCAGGCGGAGACCACACGATATATCATCGCGGTCGGGGAATTCCTGGCGTTTGACCCAACCGCGACCGATGCTTCATTCTCGTTAACCATCACCACGCCATAGGATAGGAGACGCTCATGCCGACACCTGGCGAAACAGCCCCCGACTTCGAATTGCCCAATCAAGACGGTGAGACCGTCAAGCTGAGTGACTTTCGCGGCAAGAAAGTCATCTTGTTCGCTTACCCCAAAGCGGGTACCAGCGGATGCACCACCCAGGCGTGCGGCTTCCGCGATGCGCTACCGCAAGTCAATTCAACCGATGTGGTCGTCCTGGGCATCAGCCCGGATGCGCCGGATAAACTAAAGGATTGGCAGAAGGCGGAGTCCTTGCCGTATGATTTGCTTTCCGACCCGGAGCATAGCACGCTGGAAGCATGGGGCGCGTGGGGAGAAAAATCCATGTATGGCAAGAAGTATTTCGGTGTGATTCGGTCGCATTGGATCATCGACGAAGACGGCACTGTGATCGACGAACAGATCAAGATCAGCCCGAAGAAAAGTGTAGAGAAGGCCCTCAAGGCCCTAGAAGCATAAAGTGATCGGGCGACTCGCACCGAGTCGCCCGGTATTCAACTGTTTAGCGGGTGGCGGCCTTCGGCTGGAAGGCACCAGCAACCATTTCTTCCGGGAAGAATTCGCCGACGGCTTCACGATCACCAGAGGCGTACTTGTAAAGCGACGCCTGGAAGATCGCGTTCAACGCGGAGAAGAAGATGGACACCGCGCCGATCAGGAAGACGACGATGGCAATGGCAACAAACATCAAGATGCCGGAGCCAAGCGCACTAACGATGAAGAACAGCGGTAAACCGATGACCAGGAAGATCCCCAGCATCACCAGGAAGCTGATAATCCCCATGCTGAACGAGCCGGTGATATTTTCCCCCCAGGTCGATTTCAGCAAGGAAGCACTGCGCTTGATGGCTTCGATGGGGCCGACGTTTTCGATGACATAGACCGGGATCACCAGGAAGGTGATTAAGTTCCAGGCAAAGCCAGCCAGGCCGACCAGAATCGAACCGATGATGGCGGTGGCGATGTTATCGCTATCGCGGGCCATGTTTTGCAGAGCTTGCAAGATCATGCCGACGATGGACGCGATAAAGGCCCACCCCAGGATGGTGCCCAGGCGTGATTGGGCGACCTGGATGCCATCACGCACGGTCGGATCTCCGCCATCCAGGCGGATCATGGCCGCGCCGATCAGGGCGGTGTTGGAATAGATGATGATGGTATACGTCACGAAGTAAAATAGGAACGTCACGATCAACGCGGTGAACGACTGTGCGCCGGTCAGTTCCTCACCTGCTTCTACTGCGCCGAAAATACCCGTCGCCGCCAATGGCAGGAACATCATAAAAGTGACGACGATCAGCCCGATGGTTGAGGCCACCGGGAACCACAATAACTCTTTGTCTTGCCGTAGGACGGCATAACTGGCCTTGACCAGTTTCCAGCTACGGCCAAATGTTTCGAACATATGCTTCTCTCCTCTTCGATTGTCATGATTGACTCACCCAGCACATATTATATAGTAAATTTTGATGCTTGTGCCAATGTTTCTTACGGAAAATCTTCTTATGTCTAATCTTCGTGCTTTCGGGTTGGTCGCGTTATTGCTGTTGGGGTTGGGTTGGTCGGCCCGGCCCGCCACGATGCAGGATCAATGCGGCCCGCTGGATGTGATCAATTATCCGATTGACCTGAACACGTTTCAACTAGGGCAGGATTTCGGGACGGCCAGCCCACGCCATCAAGGCCGGTATCATACCGGCGAAGATTGGTTCATCGCGCGCGGGGCCACCCTGGGCCAACCGGTACGCGCCGTCGGGCGGGGCCTGGTGACGCTGAGTAGCCCGAACGCCTGGGGCATCGACGGCGGCGTGGTCGTCATCCGCCACACGCTAGACGACGGATCGTTTATCTACAGCGCATATGGGCACATCCGCCCGTCGGAGACTCAGGTTTTCCCGCCGCGCCTGACGTGTGTCGAGGCTGGTGACATCGTGGGCTTCATCGGTGATGCCCGCCCCGCGCCACACCTACACTTTGAAATGCGCGTCTTCACCAACCAGAATCCAGCGATTGCGGATACCCCAGGGCCGGGTTACACCCGGACTGACCCGCGCTTGCTCGGTTGGCGACGCCCGATGCAGATGATTACCAATATGCAGGCTCGGCTCAGCCGGGGGTACCAGTGGCACAGCGTCATGGCGACCTTTAACCGCCCGGTGCCGCCCTTCCGCTTGAACGATAATAGCCTGCTGGTAGTTGATGGTGATCGTCTGCGGCGGATCACGTCGGACGGGCGGATCTTGTGGCGGGTTTCGCTGGCGCGGCCAGCCGTCAGCCTGCATGGGTTTGAGGCGAACGCCTTTATCACGTTCAGCGATGGCACCGTGCTTCAGATCGACGTGGACGCGGGCGGCTTCCTGGATAACACCTGGCAGATCACCGATTTCAACGCGGATGGCCCGCCACTCGTGCGGAATAACGCCCGCATCTACCATACAACGGGCGATCAACTGGTCGCCATCGCCCCGAACGGGCGTGATGTGCTATGGCGTGTCGATGGCATCCCGGCGTATGATGACGCGCTCATCACCAATGCCATGATCGCACTGGTCATTGATGACACCCTCTGGACGCTCGATGTGGCGGGACAGGTGTTAGATCAAGCGGTGCTGGCGGACGGAGTCGCCTTAAGCGCGGCACCAGATGGCACGATCATCGCGTATACACAGGGCGGATTATGGAACATTGACAGCCAGGGCACCTGGACGAGTCTGCTGGATGATGTGCCGCCAGGGGGTGGCGATCATGGTGCGCTCTTGCTAGAGGATGGGCGTCGCTTCGTGACGGACGGTGAGACGTTGACCGCGTACACGCCGGATGGGGTTGAGGCATGGCAGGCGCGGCTCCCACGAGTGATGACCGGAGCAGTGACGCTCACGCCGGTCGATGGCGTCTTGCTGATGACCAGCGACGGCGGCGGTGTGACGGCGGTGCGCGATGTGGGCGGGGTGTGCGGCTTCACGGCGATTTACGGCGACGACAGCACCCGCCTATGGCATGATCTCGGCCCGGATGGTACGCTAAGATTAGACATTGGCGATCAAATTATCGGGTTCGACTGGGAAGGATTCACAAACGCATGTTAAGATCCTGGCGACGTTCTAAACCGATGACCATGCCGCCCTATGTGGATGGTGACCTTACCCTGCGTCCCATCCGAGAGCATCACGCCAAGCCCCTTTACGCCATCACCCGCCGCGACCGCGATCACCTGCGCCGGTACCAAAACTGGCCGGATTCGATCCGGACGTTGCGCGATATGGAAAACATGATCGACCTCTCCTTGACGAAATCGCGCAATCATCAAGGGTATGACATGGTGATCTACCATCGTGATATGCCCGCCGGTAAGATCGGGCTGGTTTTCATCGACTGGGACAAAAAACGGGGTGAAATCGGGTATTGGTTGGGGGAACGGTTTCAAGGGCATGGTCTGGTCACGCGGGCGGCGTGGTTGCTCACCGGGCATACTATCAGCAAAATCGGGTTAAACTGCGTGCAGATCCGTTGTGCGCTGGCAAATGAACGGAGCCGGGCCATCCCTCAGCGGTTGGGCTTCCGCTATGATGGCATCTTGTCGCAGAAGGTGTGGATACACGGCGAATTGCACGACGACACAACTTATTCTATGACGGCCCACGCCTGGTACGGGCGGATGATGTATCATCTGGTGCCGCGCTCAGAATGGTTGGCTGTGCAAAAGGCGCAGGTCTACACGACGGATTCATTAGACACACAGGGCTTTATCCACGCCTCTTGGCGCGATCAAATTTTGCGGGTGGCACAGGCGGTTTACCCTGGCCGGCGTGATCTGGTCTTGCTGTGCATTGACCCGTTCCGCATCCAGCCAGACTGGGTGGAAGAACCTGCCGACCCGACCATCCCGGCAGAGCATCACGCCGGGGAGACCTTCCCGCACATTTACGGCGGGTTGAACCTGAATGCAGTTTTGAAGGTCTATGAGTTTCCTTTACAACGCGGTGGGGGCTTCCAACTGCCGCCGGAGATCACCTGATAAAGCTACAATCGCTGTAGCAAGCGTAGGTATCAATGGTGGCGGGTGCGGTTTCCAGCACATCAGCGGCCTGGAGGCTCACCTGGGCGGCCAACACTACAGTGAGGAAAACGAGACTCACGACGAATGTGGCTGTCAATATCTTGAACGAAACTCGCATCTGCATGATGATCTGCTCCCTTTTGGCCTATGCTACTCATAACCCCTATACGTGCGAATCGTTATGGATGTTGCAGAAAATTGGAGCAATCGTGGGTGCATTTCAATATTTTGGCACAGGCGGGAGACCACATGGGGTCTTCCCTACATAGGGGATTTTCTTCTGTAGGGGCCGGCCTACCGTTAAAATGCCAATAATCTGAAATAGACCCGCAATCGTCTGGCCGTTGACACCGGGATGGGCTTTTGTTATACTTCGGCTATAAATTAAAACAAGATCAATTTTAATTTAACAGTTTTTAACGGTTGTGGTCAGTATGCTCTTGCTGGGTCTTGCGCGGCAGGACCTCCGAACCGTGTCAGGACCGGAAGGTAGCAGCACTAAG
>DAOTTZ010000122.1:0-1813 GCA_034437535.1 Anaerolineae bacterium
GAATAGCTTCGGGTTTTTCGCTAATTTCTCATACGTTATCATGGCTTCAACCGATTTTGGCTTCACTTACACTCTCTGATTCTACATCCTTTTGTTTCCGATACAATCTAGTAACCGTGCGCCCAACGCCAGCGGCGGCGGGATCTTTAACAATGGTAGCAACCTCACAGTGGATAACGCCAGCGTCGATCTCAATGAAGCCGACTACGGCGGCGGGATCTACAACAATGAAGGCACCGTCATCGTGCAGAATAATGCCTCGGTTGACGATAACGACGCAGAGTTCTTCGGCGGCGGGATCAGTATCAGCTTTGGTTTTGGTACCGTCACCGTGCAGAGCGGTGCCACGATTGACAGTAACACTGCTGGTCTTTTCGGCGGCGGCATCTTCAAGGATGGCGGATCTGTGACGTTGACGGTGGATAATGGCTCTATTACCAATAATTTCGCTAACTCTTCTGGGGCCGGTATCTATAATGGTGGCGGTCCCGTCACGGTACAAAATAATGCTGTTATTTCTGGTAATAGCGCTTATAATGATGGCGGCGGGATCTTCAACGATCGCGGTGACATCACAGTGCAAAGCGGTGCTGTTGTGCAGGGTAATACAGCTGGCAACTTCTTATCAGGTGCTTCCGGCGGCGGGATCTTCAACTATGAAGGTACAGTGAACGTCGATCAGGCGGGCATAAACGGCAACTCCGCTAGCATCAATGGTGGTGGAATCTTCAACAATGATGGTACCGTCGATGTGCGCAATGCGTCCACTATAAATGACAATCAGGTGGGCGGTGATGGTGGCGGGATTTACAACAGTGGAGACGGGATAGTTATCATTGATACCGCTACCCTTAACTCCAACTCCGCGCTTACTGACGGGGGTGGTATTTACAGTTTCAATGGTGACGTCACATTACAGAATGTATCAATGACGAGCAATAGTGCTGACTACGACGGCGGCGGGATCTACAGCCGGGGCGGACCGAACAACATACTTTTG
Organism: Anaerolineae bacterium; assembly: GCA_034437535.1. Taxonomy (GTDB): domain Bacteria; phylum Chloroflexota; class Anaerolineae; order Aggregatilineales; family Phototrophicaceae; genus J038. The sequence continues at coordinate 1,001 of DAOTTZ010000122.1, forward strand.
GTAACGAACTCCGTCTTCTCTGACAATACGGCCGGGGGCAACGGTGGCGCGATAGCCCATTATGCCGGGGGTGATATCACGCTACGCAATACGACCGTTGCACAAAATACTGCGCCTACAGGTGGGGTATTTCATTCTTCACGGCTGACTCCGACTACACGATCAACGCCACGCTGACCCACGTCACGCTAGCGGGCAACACGGCGACTACGGACGCCGATAGCCTCTACGCATCGTTCCCGGTTGGTGTGTTGACCGTGAACAGTACCATCTTCGGTAATCCGGCCAGCGCGACGGCGGATTGTGTCATCAGCCTGGGCGGTGCTGCGACCGCTGGCGGTGACGGCCTGAACCTCATTAGTAGCACTGATGCGTCGTGTAACCCGATCCCCAACCAGGGGACGATGGATCTTGCTACGTTCTTAAGTCCGCTGGCGGATAACGGCGGCGACACCGAGACCCGCGCCCTGGTTGATGACGTACTCAATCCGGCACTGGACAGCGGCGACACGACGACGGCGGCCCTGGTCGGCAGTTTCGATCAGCGCGGCACCGGCTTTGATTGTGTGTTCAACGGCACGCCGGATATTGGCGCGTTTGAACTTCAGTCTGTCCCGGTTGAACCGACGCCGGAGCCGACACCAGAGTCAACGCCAGAGCCAACACCTGATCCAACGCCCGATCCCGGCGATCCGGGTACCACACCGGGCCAACCGGGTACGACCCCGGTCCAGCCGGAAGACCTGGGCGTGGAGCAACTCCCCGCGACGGGTGAGTCGCCCTTCTGGACGCGGATTATCCGCTTTGTGCTGG
>DAOTTZ010000123.1:0-23706 GCA_034437535.1 Anaerolineae bacterium
CATTCGCATCAGCCAGGCCAACGCCAATTATGACCCAAGCAGTGTGCTAGATGGCAGTGGCACGCTCAACCTGCAACTATCGCTGACGTATCAGGCCGCCGCGCTCAGCCCTGGGCCGATGTCGATCCCGCCGATCCAGGACGATGGGCCGACCATCCCGCCGGAAGATTTCGAACCGCTGACGGTGACGTTTGATTTCAGCCTGCCGGTGTATTTAGCGTATCGGGCACAACCGCAAGAGACTGTGACCGTCAACGATGTCAGCATTACGTTAGATAGTGTCGAGATCACACCATCGCTGACTCAAGTGACCTATTGCATCCAACCGGCTTCGGTGGACGAAGTTTATCAATCGGATCTTTTTTTGGAGACCGAAACAACCCAGACAACGACCTTCGGTAGTCTACAGCGCGAGTCGAACTGCCACACAGCGTCATTTAGCTTGCCCGTTCTGCCGGATGCAACCGACTCGCTGACGTTTAGTGTGCGGCATCTGCGGCATCCCTTCGCAGATACCGAAGCCAACGCGCAGAGGATTATCGCAGGGATGGCCGAAATCGGCGTTCAATTCGATGTCGTCGGAGAACGCACGGGCGATCTGACGTATCAATTTCCCGGCGGCTTCCAACTGGAAGAAAACGACGAGACCGCTTTGCGACATCTGGCGGATCTCTACGCTAGCTTGAGCGACAAGACCATCAGCGGCCCCTGGACGTTTGAGATCGACCTGCCTTAAGCCTGCTGGCGGGAAAGGGCCTCATCGAGCCGGCGGATTTTACTGCTGGTCTCGTACCAACTCACTTCACTGAGGCCCAATTTCTCACGCAGATCACGCTCTTCCATGCCGAGCCGATAATCACGCACCGCGCACGTCCAGCGCAAGACCTCGAACGACAACTTGACGCGCTCTGCATACGGCACATCCTCCCCACTGATCCCGGCGGCTTCGCCCAGGTCTTTGAGGATGTATTCCAGGTTGCGCCCGGTGCAGGTGATGAGCGCGTCTTTATCCGGCTTAGGGGGATATTGTTCGCGGTAAAGATCAAGTAATTTGATTAGATCAGGGTCCAGGTCGATGCGGCGTTCACGATAAACGTTCCGCGCCTTGTGTCGTACCGTCAAGATCGGATTGCGCGGGTTAGTGCGGTCGATGTCTGCCGGGGTGAGCCGCATGAACTCACTCTTTTTAATGCCGGTTTCCACGATCATGCGAAAGACGAACTCTGGTCGGTAATCTTGTATATCCCCCTTACGGAACGTCTGCGCCGCTTCGATCACATCATGGATTTGATCGAACGATAGCACCTGGGATAAGGGAGCCGGGCCGCTCCGTTGGAGGATGGCCTCAGCAGGATCATGTGGTACGGCTTTCAGCCCGCGCAACCATTTGAAATAAACCTTGAGCGTCGTCACACGCCGGGCGTAAGACTTGCGGCTACACGGAATGCGGATACCTTCCGCGTCGGTGCGTTCATTTTCCAGCCAGTGCAAGAACTTTTCCAGGTCGCTGGTTTTGAAGCTGGTGACCGGGCGTTGTGGGTCGGTGTAATCGGTCACGAGATTCAGGTCACTCATAAAGGATTTGATGGTGTTGGCCGTCTTGCCGGAACGTTTAAGAAATGCGCGGAACAAGTCAAAGGTCGCGCCGAACGGCGTCTGCGGGCTGATCTCGGCTTCGGATTGTGGTTGTGAAGAAAACAGTGGAAGTTGGCGCATTGGATTCCCTGTCAATTGCGGTCGGTTGGCTTATGATCACAGTATAATGGATTTGACTACACGAAGCTATAGCTTAACACCTGCTGAACATCGCTTGACTTGTCTCGGATATGGCGTACAATACCTAATGAATTTTAGGTAGGCGAAAGTTACTCGATGACAGATCAACCCACCAGCGAAGCACGGGAGCGTGTGCTTGACACAGCAGAGAAGTTGTTCATGGAACGTGGCTACGATACGGTCAAGCTCAAGCATATTGCCGATGCGCTGGATATGAAACAGGCGTCGCTTTATTATCACGTCCCTGGTGGCAAAGAAGAATTGTTCATCGCGGTGCTGGAACGCAACGCCGAACGGCATTATCAGGGCTTGAGCCAGGCCCTACGAGATGCCGAAGCCAATTTGGAAGATCAACTGCGGGCCGCCGCCCGATGGTTTTTATCTCAGCCGCAGGTCAACATCGGGCGCATGCTTCAATCGGATTTACAGGCCGTCGCGCCGGAAAAAGCCGGTCGCTTACTCCGTGTGATCTACGAAGCATTTATGAATCCGATTGAGACTCTGCTGGCGGAAGCCGAAGCACGCGGCGAAATCCACATCCCGAACATGCAACTGATTTCCGGCACATTTTTAACCATGATCCAGAGCTTACATAACATCCGTACCGAGTGGGTCAGCGGGAGCAATATCACCCCGTATAGCATGGCCGATGACCTGATTCGTGTCTTGCTTAACGGCCTGCGCCCACGTTAATTTTTTTGGCAAGCCAACCTAACAAAAATTAGGTTGGCATGAGAGGAGAATGAAGTTTGATGAAATTTCCTGATGTTAGTGGCAAGAACTTGCTCGGTGAGTCGTTCAATTTGCCCCATGATTTCGCTGGCGACCTGAACCTGGTGTTCGTCGCCTTTACCGAGTGGCAACAACCGATGGTGGACTCCTGGGTGGAGACCGCCGACGCGCTGGAAGCGCAATATAGCAACTTGCGATACTACGAAGTCCCGACGATCTTCCCGATGAACTTATTTCAGATGAAGTGGCTCGACTCTGTGATGCGGGCTGGCATCCAGGACGCGGCAACTCGTGCGCGGACGATCACGGTGCATGTGGAGATTGCCAACTTCCTGCATCAGTTGGAACTACCCGGCAATCGCACCATTTACCCGCTTCTGCTATCCGCCAGTGGTGATGTGTTATGGCAAACAGCCGGGGTCTACAGCGATACAGCCGCCCAGGATTTGCGTGATGTGATCCGCAAGACGGGTATCGCTCAATTTCGTTCTGATTTCGTCCGGCTCAACTAGGAGGCCCATCATGGATCGCACAATTATCGCAGAAAATCTGGTCAAAGTTTATGAAAAGACCTTCCATGCAGTGGATGATGTCTCGTTCGAAGTTCAATCCGGTGAGGTATTCGGCTTTCTCGGCCCGAATGGTGCGGGGAAATCGACGACTGTCACCATGCTGACGACCCTGGGCTTACCGACATCAGGCCGGGCCTTCGTCGGCGGGCATGATGTCGTCCAGGCACCGGCCAAAGTCCGCCGCATTGCCGGGGTGGCCCTGCAAGAGATTGGCCTTGACCCGCTGATGAAATCAATGGAATTGCTCACGCTTCAAGGACAGGTCTTCGGCATGAGCAAAGCCCAGGCGACTCAGCGCGGCAAAGACCTGCTTGATCTGGTCAAGCTGAGTGATTTCACCGACCGTCCCGTCGGCAAATACAGCGGCGGGATGCGCCGGCGGTTGGATCTGGCCCTGGCACTCGTCCACGAGCCGCAGATCTTATTCCTTGATGAACCGACGACCGGACTCGACCCGGCCAGCCGCCGTGACGTGTGGACCGAAGTCCGCCGTTTGAACCGCGAACAGGGCATGACGATCTTCCTGACGACCCAATACCTGGAAGAAGCCGACGCGCTGGCCGACCGCATCGCCATCATCGACCAGGGCAAGATCGCGGCGGAAGGCGCACCCAGCGACCTGAAAGCCAAGCTCGGCACCGAGTCGATCAACGTTACGTTCGCCGATGTCGAGACCGCCGAACGGGCCGAGGCCGAATTACAGACCCAGGCCGAGCGCGTGCAGATCGACCGGCGCACGGTGCGCCTGTATCTGCCGGAAGCCGCCAAGGCCGTCCCGACGGTGGTAACGCAATTACAACAAGCTGGCATCGAGTCGGAATCGCTCACGCTGACGCAACCGACGCTGGATGACGTCTTCTTACAGGTGACCGGCCAACGCTTCGAACAAACCGACCCGGAAAACGAAACCAACCCACAACCCGCTTAAGGAGGCGCGACATCATGACAACCCTTACCCGTGACATCAGCACAACGAATGATGACACCATCAACGATAGTATGCCGTTACTCGGCCAAATTTTGATGATGGCCCGCCGGAGCCTGGTTACCTTGCTCCGCACGCCAGAGGCCATCATCCCCAACCTGATTATCAGTGCGTTCTTCCTGCTGGTTTATGATGCCGCGCTGGGTGGTACAACCGACTTTTTGCCCCAGCTTGAAGGCGTCAACTACCTGGCCTTCATCCTGCCGGTGAGCGTCATCAGCGCGTCATTAAACGCACCTGCCGGGCAGGCTATGGTACGCGACATTGAAAGCGGTTACTTTGATAAGCTGTTACTGACACCCATCAGCCGGAGTGCGTTACTACTCGGCCACATCCTGGCTAGCGGCGTCGTCATCGCGGCGCAGTCCTTGCTCATCATCGCCATCGCGCTGTTGATGGGCCTGCAACCGGCCACCGGGATCGGCGGTCTGCTGGTCGTTCTGTTATTCTCGTTATTCATCGGGGCCGGATTCGGTGGCTTCACCGTTGGGGTTGCGCTCCAGACGGGGAACGCTGGCGCGACTCAAGGTGCGTCGTTTATCTTCTTCCCGTTGACGTTCTTGACGACTACATTCGTACCGCTGGAACTCCTCAGCGGGTGGTTAAAGCCGGTCGCCCAGGTCAACCCGGTGACGTACATCCTGGATGGTCTGCGCGAAGTGTTGATCTACGGCTGGAACTTCGACGTCATCATTCCCGGTTTGCTGGCGTGCGCGGTCGTCTCGATTGTGCCGTTCTTCTTTGCGGTGTTCAGCCTACGCGCCCGCACCGCCCGCAAGTAGCGGCTAACGGCGGAGCGTCCACTCTCGGTTGGCGTAAAATTGTTCTTCCAGGCGGTCGGCTTCTTGCCGTTCCGCCAGTGTCAAACCACCGGGGATTAACACCGCGTCGAAGGTCTGGCGGAAGCCGTCGATCATGCCATCAACCGCGTCTTCATACGGCACGATCACGCCGAGCGCGTCTTGCAATGTGGCCGCCCGCCCGCGCACCGTGAGCTTGGCCGCGTCACGGTCGGCCTCGTCTTCGAACACCAGCGCATCACAGATGCGCGTGACATCTCCATGCAGGGGAAGTGTGCCATGCTGAAGAACACCACCCCGCCGCCGCAATTGGGCACTGCCCACCAGCTTGCGCCCGTCGCCAGTGGTGATCTCGTAATGAGACGGCACCTCAAAGCAGACCGGGCCACGCGGTCGCCGGTCTTTCTCGGTCTTTTTCTCGGCACGTGTCGCCAGGCCCAGCAGGTTCAACCCTTGCATCCACGCCTGACTGATGCGCCGGTAACTTTGCACGATGTCCCCGGCGGCCAGCGCATGTGAATCCGGCAGGGATAAACTATATGTCATCTCATCAACGTGTAAAATCGCCCGACCGCCAGTTGCACGGCGCACAATCGACCAGCCGCGTGCTTGCAACCGTTGCAGGTCGGCTTCGCGTGAGCGTTGGCCGTACCCCAATGAAAGACAGGCCGGCTCCCACGCATAAAAACGTAGCGTCGGCAAACTCTCACCGGCAATCACTGCGTTCATGATGGCTTCGTCGATTGCCATGTTGCGCGGGCCAATCGTCGGGGAGTCGGTAATCAAGCGATATTGACGCATGTTTATCATAACCCTATAATGAGCGTAACTCCTGTTGATTTTAACACATGGTGCTTATGAACGACGATAGGTTCAAACGGCCCGCCGAACAAACCCCGGCGACTGACGATAACAAGATCGAATCCGACCCGGATCAAACGGTGAAGTCGTCCCCGGTGCCAGATGCACCGCAACCGAATAACTGGCAAGACATGTCTGCCGTCGAGATGTACAACACACCGTTAGAAAAGGCGACGGCATCGCCGGTGGCTTCTTCCTCGACGACTGCCCCACCGCCGCCGCCCTCGCTCATCCGAGATTCTGCCGCCCGCCGCCGCACCCGCAAGCGGCAGGCCCAGGTCAAAGGGGGGGAATGGGCCTGGGTGATCGTAGCCGGGGCGATTGTCAGCATCGTGATTCTCATCGGCATGAGTACGGTGTTACTCTTGCAAGGCTCCGGCGATAACCAGCCCATCACGCCGACGGCCACGCTCGATATTGCAGTCTTGCCACCGCCGATTGACTTCAAAGACCGGCAACCCGTCAGCGCGGAAAATGCCCAGGAAGGCGACATCATCTTGCTGGCCGATGGCACCCCGGTTGAACTCAAGGCGTGGGATGGTGACTCGCGCTTCACCATCCTGGCCATGGGCATCGACCGCCGGCCCGGTGATACCAGCATGGCCCACCTGACCGACACCATGATGCTGATTAGCATTGATCCGGTCGCCAATACGGTTGGCATCCTCAGCATCCCGCGTGATCTATACGTCTCGGTACCGGGGTATTCTCAGCCTCAGCGCATCAACGTGCCGATGGTATTGGGGGAGACGCGCTCGCCTGGCTCTGGCCCGCAACTTGCCATGCAAACCGTGCAGAACAATCTTGGCATCCGGGTGCATGAGTATCTTCTGGTTGATTTCCAGGCAGTGATCGACCTGGTCAACGCCGTCGGCGGCATCACGGTGACGACCGATTACACCATCAACGACCGCACCTACCCGGATATGAATTACGGCTATGATCCGTTTTATCTGGCGGCAGGCACGCATACCCTGGACGGCACGACCGCGCTCAAGTTCGCCCGCACGCGGCATGGCGACAACGACCTGGAACGTGCCCGGCGGCAACAACAGGTAATCTTTGCCATGCGGGATAAAGTCACCGACCTGGATATGATCCCCAACTTGATCGTGCAAGCACCGTCTCTGCTGGCTTCGCTGGAAGACAACTTCCACACCGGGCTGACGCTCAACGAGATGATCCAGTTGGCATGGTTCGTCAAAGATGTGCCGCGAGAGAACATCACGACCAATGTCATTGATTATCAATACGTACAGAATCGCGTCACGGCGCAGGGGGAACAGGTGCTGGTACCCGTCCGGGAGCGACTGGGCCAACTGATAGTCGATACCTTCGGCGCGAATTACTCCGGCTGAACCTCAAAACAAAAACAGCGACCAGGATTTGGTCGCTGTTGTCTTTGCTAAAGGTTCCCGCCATGCCGTGTGGCGTTGTGTTTTGAACCTGCTTTCGCAGGTGGGTACTCTTGTGGTCATGTCGGTCTTGGCTCAGGCCTATCACTTACGTGCCACTTGCGAGTTCCCTTTTTATGAGTGTTGGCTCAAAACGTTGTGCGTCATCACAAACACAGCAGGTACCGTTTGTTATATCAAACCTGTGATGTGCTGTAAACCCTGATTTCTATCATGATTAACCCATGACGTTTGACACATCGCCCCATTTACACGCGGAAGCGTCCGTCTCGGTAGAGCAAGTCGCCATCTACATGAATCTCACTTTGGTCACGCATATCGCAGATCATATCCCAGTGGACGGCACTGCTATTTTGACTGCCTGTTTCCGGGTAGCCCTGGCCGATTGCCATGTGAATCGTCCCGCCTATCTTCTCATCGAACAGGATATTGCCGGTAAAGCGATCAATGCCGAAGTTCGTGCCGATGGCAAATTCACCCAGATAACGCGAGCCGTCGTCCGTATCTAACTGCGCCATGAGCAGGTCTTCGTTCTGCTCTGCGCTGGCTTCTACCACTTTACCATCCTCAAACTTGAGTTCAATGCCGCTGACGGCCCGCCCGCCGACGATGCTCGGATAGGTGAAGCGCACCCAGCCGTTCACACTGTCTTCTACCGGGCTGGTGAAGATTTCACCGCTGGGCATGTTGCGCTTGCCATCACTGTTGATGAAGGTGCGATCTTTGACGCTCAGGCTCAGGTCGATGTTCGGGCCTTTCAGCACGATAGCATCTTTCCCCTTGAGCCAATCGATCTTCTCCTGTTGCATGGTGCTGATCTCGTTCCAACGGACGACCGGATCTTCCTGGTCGCAGAAGGTCGCGCCATAGACGAACGCTTGATAGTCTTCCAGGCTCATATTGGCTTCCTGGGCACCGGCCTGCGTCGGGAACAACGTCCCAACCCAGCGGAAGTCACCGTTGGCGGAGCGCGTCAGCCGGGTATCCAACCAGGAGCGGGCCGCCTTGCGCCGGGCCTGCACCCGGCTGGCCGGGATGTTGGTCATGGCGCGGGTGTTGAGCGAGCCACCTACCCGGATGTAAACATCGGCCTGCTCATAGTAGCGCGTCTGCGCCGGGTCGAGCCAGGTCATCTGGTCATCGTTCGCCATCCGCAGGAAGTCGCGGGTCATGCGCTCATCACTGAGCATCAAATCCGGGTGGCCGCCAGCTTCCAACACAGCATAATGCACCAACCGCAACATCTCAATATTGGCGACATCGCCCAGGATGCCGACCCAGTCCCCCGGCTGAACACTCACGCTGTAATTCACCAGCAGGTTTGCCAGTCTGTTAGCGCGTATATCTTTCATCGAATTTTCCCTTTTCCCTACTCGACAAACGCGCCGTTCTTATAGAACAGCTCGCCGTCTACGTGAATTTCGCTGTCGTCGCGCATATCGCAGATCATGTCCCAATGCACCGCGCTGATGTTCTGGCCGCCGGTATCCGGGTAACTACGCCCAATCGCCATGTGGATGCTCCCGCCGATCTTTTCATCGAACAGGATATTGCCGGTAAAGCGATCAATGCCGAAGTTCGTGCCGATGGCGAACTCCCCCAGGTAACGCGCCCCTTCGTCGGTATCCAGTTGAGACATTAGCAGGGCTTCGTTTTGTTCTGCGCTGGCCTTTACGACCTTACCGTTTTCAAAGTGCAGTTCGATGCCGCTGACGGCCTGCCCGTTGACGATGCTCGGATACGTAAAGCGCACCCAGCCGTTCACGCTGTCTTCCACCGGCCCGGTGAAGATCTCACCGTCAGGCATATTGCGCTGGCCGTCCGCATTGATGAAGATGCGATCTTTCACGCTCAGGCTCAGGTCGATGTTCGGGCCTTTGAGCACGACCTGATCTTTGCCCTTCAGCCAATCGACCTTTTTCTGCTGGGTCGCGCTCATCTCGCGCCACTTCGCCACCGGGTCATCCTGGTCGCAGAAGGTCGCGCTGAAGATGAAGTCTTCGTATTCTTCCAGGCTCATGTTGGCTTCCTGAGCACTGGCTTCGGTGGGATATTGCGTCAGCACCCAGCGAAAAGCCCCTTCTGCACTGCGCCGCATGTACGTTTCCATGATGGGCTTGTTGGCGCGTGCCCGGCGTTGCATCTTGCTGTTGTCGATGCCGGTCATGGCGCGGGTGTTGGTCGTCGCCCGCAGGTTGATGAGGCAATCGGCCTGTTCCATATACAGCAGACGCGCCGGGTTCACCCATTCCAGTTGGTCTTCATTCGCCAAACGTAGATAATCACGGGCCATCGCTTGATCGCTCAACTGCAAGACCGGGTGGCCGCCAGCTTCCAGCACTTCCCGGTGGACGTAACGCGCCAGTGGGACGGCGACCACATCACCACCGATGCCGACCCAATCCCCCGGCTGGACGGCGACACTATAATGCACCAATAACTTCGCCAATCGTTCTAATCGACGATCTGACATATCATCTCCAAATTACATTCTTCGAACAGTACAAACCATATTGTAAAGGGGAACAAGCGGAAGACAAAGGGGCACCCACAAGTGCCCCCGGCAAGTGCGGGCATTATACCAGCGACTTCGCCTTTGCCAGTGCGGCTTCGAAATCAACCTCATCGCCGATCACATCGACGTATTCCGCGTGTTGGATTACATTGTCTTGATCCAGCACGAAGACGGCCCGTTGGCACACGCGCCAGGCGGTATCATAAACGCCGTAATCTTCCGCGAACTGCATATCACGGTAAGTCGAAAGCGTTTCGGTGTTTTCGATACCCTGGTTGCCACAATACCGCTTGAGCGCAAACGGAAGATCCGCGCTGACGGTCAACACGGCGATGTCTTCGCCCAGGTTGGCCGCTTCTTCGTTGAACCGTTGGGTCTGTGCGGAGCAAACGCTGGTATCCACCGATGGGACGACACTAATCACCTTGACCTTGCCGGCGTAATCTTCTAGCTTACGCTCACTCAAGTCAGTAGCTATCAAGATAAAATCCGGCGCGGATTTACCGATTTCCAGCATCGGGCCGATGACGGGATGCTCATTCGGGCCAACTTTCATTCCGGGACGATCTGCCATTATAACCTCCAATTGTTTTGAACTTTCCGCGATTATAGCAGGCCGATAGCCGGTGCTGGTACAATCTCAATGAGAGGTTGCTGAACGATAACCAATCGCCGGTGCTGGCGACCAACAGCCCAAGCAGGCGGTTTCCTGCACCAAAGTTTGATGATACATTCATCTGCATGGTGTATGATTGAGACCAAGATCAACTATGGAAGCAGGTGACATTTGACAGACGAAACAACCACCCCATCTGAATCACGGTTGCTTGCCACCTACGAAGACATCCGACGGCGGGAATATGAGCTTATCAGCGACTTGCTCACCCTCCTGCCTAAAATTGATGCGCTGGGCGAGGATCGAGTCGCGCAGGTGAGAGACGCACTCTTCCACGCCGACCACCCATACTTGATGGTGTTTGTCGGCCCGTTCAGCAGTGGCAAATCGAGTTTAATTAACGCGCTGTGTGGCGAGGATGACTTACTGCGCGTGGGGCCGGTGCCGACCACCGACCGCATCAGCATCTTACGGTATGGCGACGAAAGCCAGCGCATGGATAGTGCCGGCGAAGTCGATACTGTGTTTTATCCCTCACCGTTGTTGAAGAAAGTCAGCTTTGTGGATACCCCCGGCCTGGAGTCGGTGTTCCAGAAGCACGAGGAAACCACGCGCAAGTTTTTGCACCGTAGCGATGTCGTCATCCTGGTGATGCTGGCGACCCAGGCCATGACCCAGCGCAACCTGGATTACATGCAGGAATTACGGGCATATGGCAAAAAGGTCATCATCGTCATCAACCAGGCCGATCTCCTCAGCGCGGAAGACCGCGATAAGGTCTATGAATATGTCGAACAACAAAGCCAGGATAAGCTCAACGCCAAGCCGGACGTGTGGATGGTCTCCGCTAAAGACGGGCTGAAAGCCCGCGCTGACGAGACACTCGACCCGGAACAATGGCGGGCCAGTGGCTTGAACAAGTTCGAAGAATACATTGATGACCAACTGGATGACGCGCAACGCCTGCGGCAAAAGCTCCAGACGCCGCTTCAGATCGTCCAGAATGTGCATAAGGTCGCGCTGGATGCCGTCCGCGCCAACCAGGCCGTGCTAGATCAATATCAAGGCATCGCGGAAAATGTCGAGGCGCAATTGGCCGCTTACCGCCGGGAGCAAGAAAAAGTCACCCGTGAGGCCAACGCCGAAATCGAAGCCAAGTTCGATGAGGCCGCCGAACGCGGTGCCCAGGCCCTGCGGGATATCTTCCAACTATCGCACACCTTCGGCTCATTTCGCATCGGGCTGGTGGATTTACTCGGCCTGGGTAGTTTGTTCCGGCGCGACCAAAAGCCGAATTACGCCCGGATCGCGTTCGAACGCTTCAAAGTCTACGAGCCAATCGACGAATTGCCAGAAATCGCCGGCAAGCTCGGCCCGCGCCTGGAAGGCAAAGACGTGCAAGACACCGAAGACCTGGTGAAATATGCCAACCGCGAGATCAGCGAATTGCCAGATGCCATCCGCGATAAAGTCATCGGCGAGATCCGCGCCCCGATGAACTACGACCGCTCTGCCCTGCAAAGTGTCCGGCCAGATCTGGAAACCATCGAATTAGAGACACGCAAAGAAGAGGTCGAAAAGCTCAACGGGTATGTGCGCTCGGTGCGCTTCGGGCTGGCTTTGTGGGAGTTGATCGTCATCGCCGGGTTGGTCATCATGCTGTTGACCAGCTTCAACCCGGTGATCTTCGTCATCCTGCTGGTGATGGGCATGGTCGGCCTGCTGGCAATGCCCATCGTCGGTTACTTCATGGCGAACGCCCACAAAAACCGTATGAACGCACTCCAACAACGCTACATCGAGACTTTGAGCAAGGCGGCCACCCGCCAGGTTGATTATGGGATGCGCCAACGGCGCGGCGTCGTAGAACCACTCACGCGGTTGGTGGAAACACAGACTCAGATCCAGACGGAACAGATGAATAAGCTCCAGGCCATCAACCAGGAATTGATCAGCCTGGAAAGCGACTTGAGCAAACTCGGTAAACGCCGCCTTTTCGGGAGATAAACACGCATGACGAATAATGTACAAGTGCTGGATGGCCCGCTGGCGGCCCTGCGCGAAAGCGTCATCGGCCTGCTAGGGGAAGTATCGCACACCCTGGCGGAGATGGGCGAGGCATCCGAAGAAGACCGCCGCCGTTTGAATGACGTAGTGGCTGACCTGCGCGAGATGTTCTTCCTGGTAGTCATCATCGGGGAATTCAACGCCGGGAAATCAACCTTTGTGAATGCCCTCATCGGGGCAGAGGTCTTGCCGATGGGCATTACCCCCACCACCGAGATGATCGAACTCATCCGTTATAACGAGACGCCCGACCTCAAACCGCGTGTGCGTGATAATGGCCTGCGGGAATGGGCACATCCCAACACGGGCGGCGAAGGCGTCGCCATCGTGGATACCCCCGGCACTGGCTCAGTCTTCAAACAACATGAGACCATTGCCAAAGAATTCTTGCACCGTAGTGACCTGGTGATCTTCGTGCTATCCGCCAAGCGGGCATTTGCGGAGACCGAACGCCTATACCTGGAAATGGCGAAAAATTACGGTAAAAAGATCGTGCTGGTGGTCAATCAAGTTGATTTGCTCGGCGCGGAAGAACAAAAGACCGTCCGCCGCTTTATCGAGCAACAGGTGAAAGAACAACTCAACCTGCAACCGCTGATCTTTATGGTTTCCGCCAAAGAAGCGATGGCCGACGACAACAAATCCGGCGGGGTAGATGCGGTGCGGGCGCATCTGCGCGGGGTGCTGGCCGCCGCCCCACCCACCAAGCAAAAATTGCTGGCTCAGCTAGAAACCGGCCAGACCATCATCAACAAGTATTACACCATCATCCAACAACGGGCCGACCTGGTGCGGGCGGATACCAGCAAGGTCAAAGAAGTTGAGACTGAGATGAAAGAACAATCGCTCGGCATTGAGGGCCAATTGGCCTCTGCCCGTGCGGAAGTCGATCAAGTGCTGGCGGGGATGCGCCAGCGCGGCCTGACGTGGATCGAAGATAACCTGTCGATTCGCAAGCTCGGTCGCTCGGTCAACCGGGATAAGCTCCAGGCGGAATTCCAGGATGTGGTGGTGGGGCGTGCCCTGCGCGACATCAACACGGCCACCAGCGGTTACATCAACGCGGTGATCGACCAGAGCCGCATTTACTGGCGCAGTGTGATCGACCGCTTAAACAAGTTGATTGATCTGTTGGAACAGGAAGAAGTCGGCGGGCTGGATGCCAACATCTATGCCGAACAACGCGAAGGACTGGAAGAAGCCATTCGCATTGCGGAGGCCGAACTCAAGTCTTATTCCAGCGGGAGATTGGTCGATGACATCCAGCGTGATTTTACCGTCAGCATGAACGGCTTCACGACGGGGGCATTGGCCGGGGTCGGCGGGTTACTGGTGGCCCTGGTCGCGTCCATCGGCACCCCAGGGCCGTTATTCGGCGCGGGTGCGGCGGCCCTGGCCGGGCCAGCTTTCGTCATCGCGGCCCCGGTCGCGGCGGTCGGTGGTCTGCTAGCGATGCGACATTACGTCAAGATCACGCGGGAACTCAAAGAGGACTTCAACCAGCGCATGGATAAGCTCACTGCGACCTACCACAAGGCACTCGATGACCTGACGGCCAAAGAACGGGCGCGGTTAGCGCAATATGGCAATCAGGTTCTCACGCCGATCTTCAGCCGGCTGGAAGTGCTGGGCAAACGCTACGCGGAGCAATCCGCCCAATTCGAAACCTACCGGAGCCGGGCGGAGACCCTGCACGACGGCATCGACAAAAGTTAGGGATATACGATCACTCTGGCATCACGGAGAACATCACATCTAAGAATTCTGTCGTCTCAGCCTGTGTCATCCAGCGCGGGCGGCCCAGGTCTTCGATGATGCCAGTGTATAACCCAACCGTGAGCAATGTATCGTCATAAATCCACAATTCATCCATGAAGAAGCGTACAAACGGCCAATCCGTTTGATCAAAGTATAGATTCCCCAGGCCGTAATGGATGAACACATCGCGTCCGTCTTCTGCCCGGTAGAATTCGAACGTCTGCGGTTGATGCGCCTGCGTCCCTAGCACCACATCCGCGCCGAGATCTGCCACCAGCCGGAAGTGATACATCTGTCGCTCAATCGGCTGATACTGATTATATTCCGCGTATTGCACGCTGACGATCACGGTTTCGTATTGAGCGGCCAGCGGCGGCAGAGCTTGCTCAAACCACGTCGTAGAGCAAGGCGCGGCCCCCGGTGTATCAGCGGTCGCGTAGGCGAAATCTGGCCCGTTCCAATTGCAGGAAAGCCAGGCGACGGTGTTTTCGCCGTGCGTCAGGATCAACGGCTGGCGGGCCGCTTCCAGATCCCGCCCCCCGGCGACGGTCTGCATCCCGGCATCGACATAAAAATCAAGCGTGCGCTCGTAAGCCGTAAATCCGTAATCGTTGTTATGATTGCCGCTGAGTTCGACCACATCCACGCCGAGACCGGTCAACACGCCGAAATGGGCATCCACCGCGCATAAGCCACCGAGTACCGGCTCATCGCTGGCCGGGCAACGTGGCGCGAAACTCACCTCATTGCTGGTGTGGAAGACATCCGCCGTCTGCACCCGGTCCCGGATGCCGCTGACCGCCCATTCCACGCCGTTCGCGCTGATGGCCTCACGGGTTCGGCGGCCCATCGCGGTGACGCCGCTTGCCAGCATCCGGGTTAACCGGGCCGGGTCAAAGCCATCACCGGGCAACACGAACGGATAGCGAGTCAGGTCACTTGCCAGCACCGGCACATTATCTACCATCAGCGGACGCAGGCGCGGTGTCAAATCCACCACCGGCAAGAGCGTCCAGGTATCCAGGTCGGCCCAGAGCATGGCGTCCAGTTCCTCCGCCGGGACGGTCTGCGTTTCCGAGTTGATCGGCACGCCGGATTCCACCAGCGCGATAAACGTGCGCTGGCTCAAGATCAGCTCGAAATCCAGCGCACCGGCATAGGCCCGCAACAACCGCGCCGAATCCACCGAGACCCGCCGCGCCGGGAATCCCACCGCAGGCAGATACAGATCAACCGGGCCGGAAACATCAAACGTATGGGCGACATCCGGTAGCACCGTCGCGGCCTCACTCTGCCAGTCGGCGGTGTAGAACGGCAGATAATCCGCCAGATGAGCCGACCAATACGTGTCGTCGTGTTCGCCCGCCGGGTAGATCATGTACTCGTGCGGGACGCCGCGCTCGGCTAATGCATCGCCCATTAGATCCAGGCCGTAAAAGGCGTAATCATCCACGCCGCGATCCAACCAGATCCGCAACGACTCCAGGTCGGGCGCGGTCGCGGCCAGATCCAACGGATTATAATCCGCCGGGAAATGCCCCGGATCAAAGAAGGCACTATGCCCGCCCACCGCGTTAAATTGCCCCGGAAAACGAAACGCGATGTTATACGCCCAGAAGCCACCGCGTGAGATGCCGCCAATCGCCCGCCCGGCGCGATCTGTGTGGACGGCGGTGGTAGATTCTATATGCGGGATGAACTCGGTGAGCAGGATGTTGCTCCAGGTGGTGGCCCCGGCGAAGCGATTTTCGTTAGCGATCCAGGATCCAAAGGGCATGGCGACCACAACCGGCGGGAACGCGCCGCCCGTGATGCCCCGATCCAGCGTCTCCGCCAGGCCAAGTGCCAGCCAATGTTCTTCGGTGCGGTTGGAGCCGTGAAGCAAGTAAATCACCGGGTAATCACCCGCCGGGTCGTAACATGGCGGCAAGTAAAGGGCATAACGTAGCGCGTCGTTCAAGATGGTGCTGGGGGTGGTCTGGCGGATGACGGACCCGTTGATCTCCCGGCACAGGGCATCGTCGTCACTCTGGGCAGAGACTCCCGGCGCGACGATCAAAAGCAAAAGGGACATGGTAACCCATGCCCCGATTATGCCGTTACGCATCGTCTTCGTCATCATCCGGTGCTATCGAACTGATGAACAGATCGGCCAATTGGCCGTCTTCAGCAGGGGACGGCGCACCGGCCATCACATCCGCACCCGTTTGAGATTTGGGGAAGGCGATCACCTCGCGGATGTTGGGCGCACCGGCGAAGATCATCGCCAGCCGGTCAATGCCCCAGGCGATCCCGCCATGTGGCGGCACACCATATTCGAACGCCTCCAGGATGTGGCCGAATTGCGCTTTGGCGTGTTCCATCGTCTGGCCGATGAGCGGGAAGATCTTCTCTTGCATCTCTCGCTGGTGGATGCGGATGCTCCCGCCGGCCAGTTCGTACCCGTTACAGACCAGATCGTACTGGGTGCCGCGTGCCTGGCCGGGGTCACTATCCAGCAGATCGACGTCTTCCGGCATGGGCGCGGTGAACATGTGCTGAGATGGATCCCAGCGTTGCATTTCTTCATCCCAGTAAAACAGCGGGAAATCCACCACCCACAGGAACGCCAGCACATTGTTATCCTTCAGATCCAGCACCTCCGCCAGATGCCGCCGCAACTTATCGACGGTGGCATAAACGATGTCGTCCTCGTCGGAGGTAAACAGCAGGATGTCGCCGGGGGCCGCGCCGGTCGTCTCGAATAACTCGATCTTGAGATCAACCGGGAAGAACTTGCCGATTGGCCCTTTGACCTCATCTTCTTCATCCAGCGGCAGGGCCATCCAGGCCAGGCCCTTGGCCCCGGCCTCCGCCTTGACCATATCCTCAAGGGCTTTCATCAACTTCTTGAGCTTCTCGCCGCTGAGGGTCTTCTCCGGGTCATCCGGGTTGCGGTAGAGGCCCGGCGCACAGATCACTTTGACCTTCTTGCCGGCTTCTACGTTGCGGTTGAACACGGCGAAGCCGCTTTTACCGGCGATGTCGCTAATATCGACCGCTTCCATACCGTAACGGATGTCGGGCTTATCCGAACCGTATTTTTCCATCGCCTCTTGATACGTCAAGCGGGGGAAAGGCCGCGCCAGCACTTGCTTTTCCGGCACGATGGCATCACTCAGGGCCAGGGCCAATGCCTCGTTGAGTTGGATCACGTCCTCGCGCTCGACAAAGCTCATCTCCAGGTCAAGCTGGGTGAATTCCGGCTGGCGTTCGCCGCGCAGGTCTTCATCGCGGAAGCACCGCGCAATCTGAAAATATTTCTCGTAACCGGCCACCATCAACAACTGCTTGAGTTGTTGCGGACTCTGCGGCAGGGCGTAGAATTTGCCCGGTTGCAGGCGGCTAGGCACCAGGAAGTCGCGTGCGCCTTCCGGCGTGGTCTTGAACAGGATCGGCGTCTCGATCTCCACGAAGCCCTGGTCGTCCAGGTAATCGCGGATGAACTTGATCGTCTTATGCCGCGTCAGCATATTATGTTGCATGTTAGGCCGGCGCAGGTCCAGGTAGCGGTAGCGCATGCGCTCCACTTCTTTTTCGTTGCCGTCCTGGTTGATGTAAATCGTCGGTGTCTTGGACGGGTTGAGCACCTCGATGCCGTCGGCCATCACGTCGATCTCGCCGGTGACCAATTCTTCGTTGGCGGTTCCTTCCGGGCGGATGCGAACCTGCCCGGTGATCTTCAACACGTATTCACTGCGGGCATCGCTGGCGACAGTGTGCGCCCCTGCCGAGTGTTCCGCATCGACCACGACCTGCGTAATCCCCCACCGGTCGCGCAGATCGATAAAGATTAACCCGCCTTGATCGCGGCGACGGTTGACCCAACCGGCCAGCGTCACAGTCTGGCCGGCGTGCTCCGGGCGGAGTTCACCGCAGGTGTGGGTTTTGATCATGTTTGCCTCGCTCCCTCGTTGTTGGTTCGTGGCGAAAAGCATAACATCTCGCCAGGGATAATAAAAGCGTTTACTCAGTCAGCGGTTCCGCACGCGGCGTCATGATGATGTAGTCGAAGCCGTTCATGGCGATGCGCTCGTCCTCTTCGTAGTAGATGGTGATGGCGCGGTTGACGGCCACCGGGAAGAATTGCGCCCGCAGGACGATCAGGCCGAAGCTCTGCGACTCGATCAGGTTGACCAGGTCGGCACTGTCGTACTGGCCGGTGTCATCCAAAATCTTGAGCACGACCGGGTTGGTAATCACCTCGCGCCCGGTGGCGAAGCTGAAACCGGCTTCCTCGCTGAGTACCAATGTCTCCGGCGGGATGGCCTCAATACGGCCGACGATAGCATCGCCGCCGGCGTGATCGTCGGCGTCTAAGAAGTGACCGATCTGCGCGTAGGCCAGCGTGATATAACCGTCCGGGTCGTAGAAGTCAAAGCCGGTGTTATCCTCCACGCCGACTAAATCCGCAACCTGACTGAACAAGGGGCCGGTCGTCGGTGTGTGGAATACACCCCGCGCATAACCGATATACAGCAAGGGCACCGCGACCATCAAAACTGAGGAAATTACCGGCGCACCCCGTCTAAGCGGTTGGATCAACCAGCGTGTGAGGTAGTTCGGCGGGAACGTCCACGCCTGATTAAGTGTGCGGGCGGCGAAGATCCCGCTCAAGACGCACATAGCCGCCACCACCGTCGCATAGTAGCTATCCCCGGCACCCCAGGTGCCCGCGCTGTTGGCGTTCAGCGGCAGGGCCGCCGCAAACCACAAGCTATAGATCGAAATGCGGTCGAAATACAATTCATAGACGACCATCAACACAGCCGGGATCAGCAACCAGATATGCGTGACGACGAACGTCCGCAACAGACCAATCGCCTGATTCGGATCGAAGTCTTTGAGGTTAGCCGTGATGGTCTGCGTCCACCAGTGGCCTTCGGTGGCGACGGTGAGAAAGGCGAAGATCCCCACGCCGACCAGAGCAAAGCCACTGCCCCAGACAACCGCCCGGCGCGGATTGCGGATGAACAAGAAGGCCAACACACCAATCGCGGTGAAGGCCGCCAGTTGTTTGGTGTATCCCGCCGCGATCAGCAGGGCGAAGCCGGCCAGCAGAACGCGCCGCCGTCGTTTGGGATCGTCAATCTCATTGACGTGGGCCAACACCACCACCGCCGCTATCTCGAACATGACCATGCTGATATGCTGGCGGAACAACGGCCCGATATGATAGACGATATTGGACGCCAGGAATGCTAACCCGGCCAACCCGGCGATCCACAACGTCAGGCGGTTGGCATGGGCCGGATTGCGGCGCGTCGTCTCCCGGTAGACGGCATACCCGATCAGGTAAGCGGTCACCAGCGTGGTGATGAAGCTGAATAACCGCCCGTACCAGTATGCCGGGCCGAAGATCCACATGAACGGCACCAGCAAGACATGATACAGTGGCGGGTAGATGCTCCCGTAAAAGGGGAAGGTCTCAATGTCGGCGTAAGGCCAGCGAAATTCGCTGAACAACACCACATCATACAACTCGAAGCCTTCGCCCTGGTCATAATCATAGGGGAAGTTAATCAAGTTGGCGGCATACGCCAGGTAGACGATGAACAGATAGGCCAGCGCAACCGACGCCGCCACCAACACTGTACGATTGACGAGGCGCGTCATGCGGGCGTATCTCCCAGCGGGATCAACGTTAAGCCGATAACGATCAGCATGAAAGCCCCGCCTAAAGCGATCCGTTGCGCCGGGCCGATGCCACCTTCCCGCCCGGCATCAAGCACATCAATCCCCAGGATGCCGACCAGGGCCAACCCACCGACGGCCACACACAGAAATCCCAATTGTCTCTTGCTGAAGTGAAAGTCACGTTTGAACATGCGCGGCAGTATAGCAAACAGCGCGTTGCTAGTCGATACTTAACCGTCTGAATGGTTCGCTCATTCTTGCTCAGTCAGCCAGTCAAGCGCGGCCTGCCGGTCGGTAAATGCCTTGAATGCCAGCGTGCTGGTACGTGGCGCAATCGTCCGCTTGATGAGATAAGAGGTCATGGTATCTGCCGGGTTTTCCTCAACCAGGATGGCATAACCGCCGCTTACCCGTTCCGTCAGCACCAGCAATTCCTCCACCCGATGCATAAAATACGGCGTCATGCGGAATTGACTATCGGAAAGATCGTATAACACACGATACGGTGTCTCATCCGGCCAATTTACCAGATCATGCCGCACCGCCGCGATCAAAGCATCAATGGTCTCTCGATAAGAATCATGCACCGTGCAGATGACGATTTTCGGGTCATCGAGATGATCGAGTTCAAAACCAGCGGTGTCCACAAGGCCATACTCCGGTATGTTCAACCAACGATGTGTCTACTACACTGTGCATTGCACAGGCCGGTGTTAAGAGGTTCAATCTATGACAATTATCGTCTTGCTTATCGCGATGGGATTCGCGCTCGGCGTGACACCCATGATCCGCGAATTAGCGATTCGCCTTCGGTTTGTCGCTGTGCCCCGCAACAACCGCGCCCACCGGGTCGCCACCCCATTGATGGGGGGAGTCGCGCTGTACCTGGCATTTACGATAGCCATCATCGCGTTAGCAGTGGGCGGTACCCTGTTGTTGCCAGAAGATCAGCTTGACGCCACCCTGCCCATCAGCCATCTGCTGATTGTCCTGGCGTGTGGCACATTGGTCGCCCTGGTCGGCCTGTGGGACGATTGGGCCGATTTACCCTCTCATCTTAAGCTCGGTCTGCAAGTTGTGCCAGTGATTTTTCTTGTATTTTCCACCGACATTCGGATCAATATGCCGATACCGGATGTATTCAACATCCTGCTGACCTTATGCTGGTTCTTATACATTATCAACGCGGTAAATTATATGGACAATATGGACGGTGTTGCCAGCATGACAGCCGGGGTAGCGGCGATGTTCTTCACCGTCGTGACGATTATCAACGGTCAATTTTTGATTGCGGCTCTATCAGCGGCGGTCACAGGTGTCGCGTTCGGGTTCTTGCGCTATAACCTGTTTGAAGTCGAACGGAAGATCTTCATGGGTGATGTCGGCGCGTTGTTCCTGGGCTTTTTGCTGGCATTCATCGGCCTGCGCTTGACGTTCCCGGCAGAAAGCCCCTGGGTGACGTGGCCGGTGCCGGTATTAATCCTGGGGGTGCCGGTGTTTGATACCGCGTTGGTGTTTTTCTCTCGGTGGCGGCGCAAAGAGCCATTCCTCAACGGCGGGACCGATCATCTATCGCACCGGCTGGCCCGGCTTGAATTTGGTCGTTATGGGGTGCCGTTCGCCATCGGCATGTTGGGGTCTGCATTGGGTTGTGCCGCGCTATTGATTATGCATAGCTCACTGGTTAATTCACTGGCGGCGCAGATCTTCGTCGGCCTGTGTGCGCTGTACCTACTTTACAAGCTCGAACTCCGCGCCAGCCACAGGCTGATAACCGGTGCCGAACCAACCCCGCCCCCAGCCGATATGCTCCCGATGGAGGGGGATTAACGCTTAAAGCGTTTCTGGCGGCGTGACCCCAGGCCGATAGGCTTACGTTGCATCAAGAAATCGCTATCGGCTTTCATCTGGTCGGTCAGGCTGTTGACTGATTCCTCAAGCATGGCCGTCGTGATCTCACGCTGTTTGTTGTGCGCCGCCAGCATCCGCGCCTGGAGTGCAACCTCCCGCACGAAGGCCCCCGGTTGATCGACCAGGGCTGGCACGATGGCGACGAAGTCATCGCGCCATTGGTCGCCCATGTAATGCTTGAGCATGGCCGCCGCCTGATCTTCATCCTGTACCGGCGGGATGATATAGATGCGATCCAACCGACCGGGACGTTTGACCAACCGATCATCGATGGCTTCCGGGTAATTGGTCGTCGCCAGCAAGAGGGATCCCTTCGGGTTATTCGGTGATTCAACACCATCCAGCACGTTGAGGATGCGGGCTTTGTCATCTCCCTTCAGGTAAGCGTCGATTTCCTCTACCACCAGCAGAGTCGCCAACCGGGCGGAAGCCACCGCTTGAAATGCCCGCTGGATCTTATCGAATGAGGCCCCTTCCCGGTCAGAACCGGAGACATAGACCACGATCCGCTTGGACTCGATGGATAACTTCGATAGCGCGGCACATAGCATCGTCTTGCCCGTCCCCGGCACCCCGGCCAAAAGCAACTTGCGAAAGGGCGCGAGCTTGAGATCTTTATAAATTCCCACACCTTCATTGAAGAATGAATCCACGTCATTGCGGATCTGCGTCTTGAGATCCGGCGGCAAGATCACATCATCCCATTCAACCGTCGGATCAAAATAGGCATCTGTACCGCCGACGATGTAAACATCCCGCCGCCGCTTGATGCGGGGACGCACCGCCCGCGCACACTTGGCTTCGAACGAGGCCCACGTCTCAACCCGGTCGGCGGGTACAATCGCAATTGCGGTCAGGTCTTGCACATCATCATCGAAGTACGAACTGGTGTAGATCACCTCAAAGCTCTCGTCGGTGTCTTCCTCACGGAATTTGAACAGATACGCCCCGGACATGGCCGTGAGAACCGTTCGCTGGCCGCGCAACGCCAGGTCGCTGATAGTCGTAATCTCCGGGCAATCCAGCATCTCAAAGCCATCGTAACGCGCCTTGCCCTTCAGCCGGCGGCCCGGCTTGACTTTGTCATGTGCGATGCGGTTGCTACACTCGACCGAAGCCCAGATGGTCTCTGCCGGAATATCGGGCCAGCGGGCCGACCACGTCTCTTGTGCCCAGCGCACCAGTCGTTCATATTGCATAGTGTGTCCTTTAAGCCAATGTGAGATACGGCATTCCGTCATCAATTTTCAATTAAACCATCTCTTGTGCTATACTACAAATACTTGTGTTATATTAATATTGAGACAACGTATCATGACTCAAACCTATCACATCGGCAATATGGACTGTGCGAATTGCGCTAAAGAAGTGGAGGCCGGTGTCGCTCGGCTGGATGGCGTGCAGGCCGTCCGCGTGGATTTTGCTAGTGGTAAGATGATCCTCGACGGTCAGGTACCCTTCCCGACGTTACAAGGGCGGGTAGAGGCTCTCGGCAAGTCGATCAGCCATGAGCCGCCACAGATCAAAGGCAAGCGGAGCTTCTGGCAGTATCTAGTAGAACGGGGCGAGACGCGGCTGGCATTACTCGGCGGGGCGATTACGCTACTCGTGGCCGTGTTGACCCTGTTAGGCTTACCGGCGGCGTGGGCCGGTGTCGGCTACGCACTCGGCATGAGCTTCGCACTCTACCCAATCGCGCTCAGTGGGTTGAACACACTGAGCGTCAACCGCACATTTAACATCAACTTGTTGATGACGATTGCCACGCTGGGCGCGTTGCTCATCGGTGAATACCTGGAAGCGGCCACCGTGATCTTTTTTTTCACCATCGGCGAAGCCCTGGAAGGTTACACAGCAGACCGGGCGCGGGCTAGTCTGCGCGATTTACTCGCACTCAAACCGGCGGAGGCGATCCGCTTAGTGCAAGGTTTTGGCTGACAGTTTGAGTGTGGCAAGGAGTTTCTCCCTCAAAGTGCGATATCATTCCAAGCCACTGCCTCATTCCTGCACTAAGTACGGTGT
>DAOTTZ010000124.1:0-13883 GCA_034437535.1 Anaerolineae bacterium
TGGACTTGCTTGAATCCCGATTTGAACGACTCAAAGGCTTGGCGAAGTGGTTTGTTCGTATCTTTCCCTTACAACCTGCACATTGTTCCGATATTTCACTGGAATAGCCTAAACGTGAACAGGCGACCACCAACGATTTCCAACGCGGACGGGCTAAAATCGTCGCACAGAAGGCCAAAGCGAAGGAAACGCGCCTCCAGCGATTCATAGAGTCCGATGAGATCGTCGATAAGCCTGAGCAAACCTGGGATGTAAACCTTGCGTTTGGTGCTGTTCAACCGATACGCGGTGATGCAATCCGGCTGGAAGCAGTCAGCGTGGGTTATGGCGACACGGCAATCCTGGCCGATCTCAACCTGAGTGTTCCTGGCGGCCAGAAAATCGCGGTCACCGGGGCCAATGGTAGCGGTAAATCAACCTTAATCCGGACGATTACGGGTGCGTTAGAACCACTGGCAGGTCGCATCGTGACGAGTTCTGCGGCGCAGATCGGTTATCTTTCGCAGGAGCAGGATGTACTCCAACCGGAACAAACCGCACTGGAAACCGTACAGAATGTCTGCAAAATGAACCAGACGGAGGCCCGGTCATTTCTGCATTACTTTTTATTCAGTGGGGATGATCCGCTACGGCAGGTAGCGACGCTCAGTTATGGTGAACGTGCCCGGCTCATGCTGGCGCGGTTAGTCGCCGGTGGGGCCAATGTGCTGGTCATGGACGAACCCTTGAATCACCTGGATTTGATCTCGCGGGAGCAATTCGAACAGGCCATCATGAACTTCAACGGAACCGTGTTGATGGTGATGCATGATCGCGCCTTTATGGAGCGTTTCGCGGATGCAATCTGGCAAGTGGCTGACGGTGAGGTGACGGTAGGGCATCGGGCCGCGTTCAGGTAACCGGCACCCGGTCATGTTGGCCGGTCAATGCTTCAATGGCCTGGTGCGTGCTGAGGAAAACATGCGACTCATCCAGATGATGATGGATGAAACCGATGTTCCGCAGACGATCCATCACCGGGCCTTTGACTTCCGCCAGGTAAAACTTCACGCCACTATCACGCAATTCTTCGATGAGGACTTCCAGGACTTCTAACGCACTGGTATCAATGTAGTTCACCGCGCTACAGATCAAAACTAAATGGTCAATATCAGGATCATCGGCAATGGCCGATAAGATAACATCTTCTAGATATTGTGCATTGGGGAAGTACAGGCTTTCATCCACACGCAGAGCCAGCACATTTGGATGCGTGATGACATCATGCCGTTTGACATTCCGGAAGTGTTCGGTGCCAGCGATGCGCCCGACTTCTGCCACATGCGGTCGGCTGGTACGCCATAGATATTGCCCGATTCCAACCGCGATACCCAGTAGAATGCCAATCTCTACGCTGATGAACAACACCGCCGCAAAGGTGATACCCAGCGTGATGGCATCCGGTCGATTGTATCGCCATGTGGAGCGGAAGACCGACGCATCGAACAATCCGATCACGGCGACGATCACAATCGCGGCTAACACAGCGCGTGGCAAGTAGAAGAACAACGGCGTCAGGAAGATCACTGTCAGGCCCATCAACAAGGCGGTGATAATCGACGCTAGCCCGGTATTCGCCCCGGCAGAGTAATTCACAGCAGAGCGTCCGATTCCACCGGCAACCGGGTACGCTCCGGTAAAGGCCGCGCCAAGATTGGCAGAGCCAAGCGCGATCAACTCCTGGTTGGCATCGACCTTCTGGCGTTTTTTGCTGGCGAGTGATTTCGCCACTGAGATACTTTCCATGTAGCCGATCAGTGCAATTGCCAATGCCGTCGGGAACATCGCGGCCCAGCGGTCAACCTCCACAACAGGGAATGTCAACCCTGGTAAACCAGCAGGTACCGACCCCACAATATCGACATTTGCCGTTGTATCCAGCTTGAATAAGGCAACCAGCAAGATGCCCATCACCACGACGACCAGCGGGCCAGCCTTTGAAACCGGCATAATCCACTGAGCAGGCATATTGAGTCGTTTGAGATGATCAGCCAGGAATAACTTCCAGTAGAACAGCAGGCCGATGCTCCCCAACGCGATGAACAAGGTGGTCACATTGACGGAACCCAGATGTTCGACCATATAAATCAATTGCTCGTGGGTATGCTCCAGGCGGGGCATCTCGATACCGAGCACATGCTTAAGCTGGCTGATGGCAATGACAATCGCCGCCGCATTGAGGAACCCGGCCAGCACGGGATGACTCAAGAAATTGACCATAAACCCGGCGTGGAAGATGCCCATCAGCAGTTGAATGCCACCCACCAGCAATGCCAACGTGATCGCGATTTGTAAGTATTCGTCTACGCTGGCTGGTGCAAACTGGCTGACGCCGGTAGCGACCATTAAGGAGACAATCGCCACCGGGCCGACCGCCAGCACCCGGCTTGAACCGAGTAGACCATAAATGAGGAGCGGAACGATACTCGCATAAATCCCTACTTGCGGCGGCAACCCCGCCAGTAGAGCATATGCCATACTTTGAGGGACGAGCATGACGGTCACAATCACACCGGCAATCAGATCTCCCGGCAGATTTTCCCGCCGGTAATTCAACAGCCAATCCACAAATGGAAAGTATTGCCGCCATTGAACTTTGTGTTCGCCGTCTTGCATCGATTGTGTCGCCATTCGCCCTGCCCCAGGTTAATTAACTCGTCGTTTCTTCTGTCGCCAGATTTTGTGACCATTCATCAATGCCATCGGCCAGATTGACCACGTTGGTGAAGCCATACTTGCGGAGCAAGCTAGAGGCAATCTGCGAGCGCATCCCGCTGGCACAGTGCGTCACGATGGTTTGATCTTGCGGCAGTTCATCCAGGTGGCGCGGCAGATACCCTAACGGAATATGCTTGGCACCGACGATGTGCCGCTCGTTGAATTCAGACTGGCCGCGCACGTCGATGATGACCATGCCGTCCATATCTTCGGCCAGCGTGCGCGAGTCGATCAACGGGAGCGAAGCCAGATCCCCGCTGATAACGTTCGGCGTGGCATACCCCGCGATGTTATCAACACCAATCGCCCGATTATTGTTGATGATTTGATCGACCTTATCGGCTTCCGCGATGATATATAACGGTTGATCGTACTGGACAAACCACCCGACATAATTCACACAGCCGCCATCACTCTCCGGGATATTGACGGTGCCGGGGATGTGCTTTTCGGCATAGTCTTCACGGCTCCGCAGATCAACCACCAGGGAACCAGCATCAATCACCTGCTTGATCTCATCCTGCGTCATCACCTGCGGCGTCGTAACGTTATCCAGCAACTCCGGCCCGACCTTGTTGACGTGTTTCATCTGGGCGAAGTAAGCCGGGGCTTCCGGCTGACCTTCCAGCAACCAATCGACAAAAGCATCTTCGTCTTCGAACTGGAACGCCGGGTTGAACAATTTTTCATATCCTAGTGTCGTACTGGGGATAGCTCCCAGAGCTTTACCACATGCACTCCCGGCACCATGCGCCGGCCAGATTTGCAGATAATCCGGCATTTCTTTGAACTTTTCGATGTTCTTAAACTGTAATCTGGCACCGATTTCGCGTGTCCCCATGATGCCGGCGGCTTCTTCCAGCAGATCCGGGCGGCCAATATCGCCGACGAACAAGAAATCGCCGGTAAAGATACCAATCGGACGATCTGCCCCGGTGGTATCGGTAATCATGAACGAGATGTGCTCTGGCGTGTGGCCGGGGGTGTGCAAGACATCCACCCGGATGTTGCCGACCATCCACCAATCGCCATCGTTGAGCAACACTGTGTTGTCATCGACAAAGCCATATTTCCAGGCTTCGTCGCCCATATCGCTGAGGTAAGTCACCGCGCCGGTCTGGTCGGCCAGTTCGCGTGTCCCACTGACGTAATCCGCGTGGATGTGCGTCTCGGTGACGTGTGTAATTCGTAAGCCTTCGGCCTGGGCGGCTTCCAGATACGGTGTGATGTCGCGTGCAGGATCAACCACCAGGGCTTCGCCTGTCGCCGCACAGCCCACCATGTAAGACGCCTGTGCCAGTTTCTTGTCGTAGAAATATTTCAAAAGCATGATAATCCCCTTACTTGGTTATCTTATGACCGTTGCGCATCCAACTCATTGTGCCACCTTTGAGGTTGTACACCTCATCGTAGCCCGCTTTAGCCAGTGTTTGTGCCGCCATCCCGCTTCGGTTGCCAGACGCGCAGACCAGCACAACGGGTTGATCGCGTGAGATGGCATCCAGTCGATTTTTGATCTGCCCAAGTGGAATGTTGATCGCCTTCGGCAGATGACCAGACTTGAACTCACTCTTCTCACGGACATCAATTAGCTGATGTTTGGATTTCTTATAGAATTGTTCGCGGTATTCATCGACATCAATGGCTTTGACAGATTGACTTTTCCCGGAACGGTTGAACAAAAACATAGCGATGCACTCCTATTGTTCGATTGGTAGACCTGCCGCCACCCAACTCTGGATGCCGCCGAGGTCGTATAAATTGTCATATCCCTGCCCGGAGAGCAAACGATATGCCTGATTGCTACGGTTGCCAGAATTGCAATATAAGACAACGGGTTGATCATCAGGGATGCGGTCCAGCCCACGCCCGGCCTGCAAATCCTGGAGTGAGATATTGATCGCACCGGGGATGTAGCCGGAGTCATATTCACCACGGGTACGAACGTCGATCAATACATGTTGTTGATCTGCATCCACGAATGATTCCTGATAGGTTTGCGGCACGATCAAGCCTTGCGGCGGTAGTGATGGTGCCGCCAGTTCATCCTGTGCTTGTGTCGTTGTGCTGGTTGTTTCATCACTTGCACCGTTTTGCGTCAAGATGAAGACACCAGCGACCAATGCAACCAGGACAACTAATCCAACAATAAGCCCACTTCTGTTTTTCATCGAAATTATGCGGCGGAACCGACCTGCTTTAGCGGGTGGAAGAAGCCGCTTCTCCTTTCTTATCTTGTGACGTCCAAGTTGATCTCGTCATTGAGATCATCATATCGTAAATCATTATAGCGTGATCGGCCGAATTGCTTATAATGGACATTAGCTTTTACTTATAGGTCAAGGATCCAGATGCTCAGTCTATATAAACTCGACATCTTCAGCCAAGTTGTGCAGGCCGGGAGCTTTAGCAAGGCGGCCAGCCGCCTTTTGATGACACAATCCGGCGTCAGCCAGCACATCAGTGATCTGGAAAAACAGCTTAATGTAGAACTGTTCGAACGTGGCCCACGCGGCGTCCAGCTTACGGAGCATGGGAAACGCCTGCATGAATACGCCGTCCGCCTGCTAGACCTGGCGGCAGAAGCAGAAAACGCGCTGACTGATGTCAACCAATTACCCGATGGCGTGATCTCGATTGTGGCGACCCCCGGCATCAACGTTTACTTACTCCCGGAGTGGCTCTCGACATTTCAACGCCGCTACACAAACCTGACAGTCGCGTTACAAACGGACATCACCCCCAACATCATCAAAGACATTGCCGAGGCCAGGGTTGACCTGGGTATTGTCGAGGGCGAAGTCACCGATCAGCCAGCCGCTGTGGCCGTCTACATCCTGAAATCAATTGATCTGTTCGTTATCATAGGTCGGGGTCACCAGTGTTGGCACCGTGATACAGCCCCGGCAGACGCACTCGACGGGCAGGCGTTTGTCGCCCGCCAGAACGGAAGCCAGACGCGCACCTGGTTTGAGACGATTCTGACACAACACGGGATTCAGCCGCGCATTGTAGCCGAATTCGACAACCAGGAGTCGATCAAGCACGCCGTTGCCAATAACATGGGGATCACGATTTTGCCCGCTTATGCTGTTCAACGTGAGGTTGAAATGGGCGTTTTACGGGCCGTGCCCATCGAAGATGTCCCACTTCAAAGACAAATCAAGCTGATCTGGAATCGTGAGCGACGATTTACCCCGCTGACCCATGCTTTCATCCGTAACCTGGACGAGCATGTACCAGGGGTGCGCTCAGTCCTGCGGGCCTAACGGGCCTTTGGCGGGTGGGATCAAGACCCCGACCGCCCATTCGTATCCATCCGGGTCACGGATGTAAGCCTCTCGCCAACCGTGACCTTTGTCACGCGGCGGTGCGACGACCTCCGCCTGTGCAGATTGTGCCCGGCGTACAACCGCGTCAGGATCAACCCCAAGCAGGCGGAATTGTGCCCCAACACCCCGTCTGGTCCCATCTGCCAGATCTTGCATCCAGGGATGTTCATCATGGGTATGGTCGGCATGGATCATCATCTCGATAGATCCAATTCGCACAGCGGCAAAGTCCACATCATGATAATGAACCTCCGCTTGAAGCACATCAGCATAAAACCGGACTGACCGTTCTACATCCGTGACGAGCAAATTCAGCGCGAACGGCGTCAGCAAGGCCGCATAACGGTATCCTGGCATCCAGGGTTTGCCCTGGCGATACTTTTTTCCCATCAGATTCTATCTCCTGTGTGGTTTGTGCATCATTCTACTTCATGTAAGGCCATAATTGACGTATGATTGGAATTAACCGTGATAGACATCAGGAGTCATTTCTATGAAAGTGATCCGCTTAAGAGGCGGCGACGAAGAGTTAGCTGAACAGGTTCTGCAACGGTTTTTTCTGGAAGATCTGCGCGACAATCATATTCATAATTTTTTGATCAGCGATCATAATTATCTGTTGGTTGCTGTGTGGGAAGGCGTCCCCGTTGGCGTATTATTGGGCTACCGTTTAGAACGGCCAGAGACCCAACGCCCCAAGTTATTCGTCTATGAAATGGAAGTATTGGCCGCCCAACGGGGACGTGGAATCGGTAAAGTTTTGATCAACAGCTTTCAGGATATTGCCCGGCAGGTCAACGCGACCGAGATCTTCCTGATGACCAACCAGTCCAACATCCCTGCCATGCGCCTGTACGAATCAACCGGGGGCGTACAGGAAGGAGATGACAATGTTCTGTTTGTCTATGACAACTTTTAGGCAAATTCCTTTACTTTCTTCATAAATCGGGATTCATAGCAATTGAGATGATAAATTCTTTTTTACAGTTATGAATTTTCCGCCTGTTTTCGCACCAAAGGATGAATTATTTGCTATAGTCTATCTAACATCATTTGGTCACATCATAAGGAGTCTCACATTATGAAGCAACTATCGAGAATTATCTTGCTATTGGCAATTTCTGCTCTGTCGCTCAATATTGCCGCCGCACAAGATGATGAAGCAGAGGAAGCAGAAGAAACCGAGGCGGTTGCGTTGGTTTTGGTGCAAGCCGCTGAGAGTGGTACATTCGAAGATAATGATGACACCATCACCCTGACGTTAGATAACGTTGAAGAAGCGATGGACTTTGTCGTAACTGCCCCGGCCCTGGGCGCTGGTCAATATCGCACCTTAGAATTTGACGGGGATTGGGAATTTGCCAATGCCGACCGCGAAACATTACTCGAAATCACCGCAATCCTCAACACAGAAGAAGCCAGCTACATGCTCTCGCTGACCGATGCGAGTTATGAAGATGGCGTGGCGACTTACACCGGCACGTTGGATATGATCGAAGTCTTTGACCCGGAAGCCGATGATGACAAGGCCGAACTACCCGAATCATTTGATGGCGGTACCCTCTTCATCTCATTGGATACAGTCACGTTTGAGGCGCTGGTTAGTGGACGCGAAACCCGGATCAATTCTACCCGTGATAGCAGTTTTGACCCCAGTTGCTCCCCCTTCCCCAGTTGCTTGCTCGGCGGGTAGTCGATAGAGCGATTATACGGGGTGGGTTTTCCACCCCGTTTTCAATACACGCCAGGGCAGGATCTTGCTATAATGAAATATATCTAAGAAGCCGATCAAGGACAATTCACCGTGAAGTTTTTCCGTGTGTTGCCAGCCTGCCTTATTTTGCTCGTACTGAACCTGCCAGTCATCGCCCAGGCCGGTGACGACCTCCCCACCGAAACATTTATCTTTGAAGGCGTCATCACGGACGAGACGCCAGCTATCGAAATCCCGTTGACGATTCGACGCTCCGAAACCCGCGTCGAGATCGAAATGGCCCCGCTTGATGGCTCACTGGCACCGTCAGTTAGCCTCATAGATAGAAATGACGAAATTCCGAATGTACTCGCCACAGATCCAAACGCCAGCGGCGACAACCGAGCCGCCAGCCTGGATGAACTCGTACCGAAATACGGCGAGTATGTCATCACAGCGGCCCGCGCCGACGTCGGACAGACGACAGGCGCGTTCACCATGACGATCATGACATACGAGGAAGAAATCGAAGCGGATGATGTCGGGATCATCAACGATGAGACCCCGTTTGTCGAAATCCCGGTTGAAGTACCAATCACTGGCACCGATATTGAGATCGACCTACGCGAAATTACCGAAGGTTTGGATACCAAAGTCTATCTGGTCGAAGATCGCACCAATACCATCGTCACCTCCAACGATGACGATGACCGTCCCGGCGGTGGCACCAATTCTTACGCTTATTATCCCCAGGCCGCACGCGGAGACTACACCATCATCGCCACCCGCTACGGTGAGGCGGACGGCAACACAGAAGGCGAGTTCCGGCTGGACTTTGACTTGATCGAACCAGCAGATCAGGCGGCCCAGATCGCACAGTACGAAGTTCTGGAAGGTGACCTGCTTAACACGGGCTTCCCAATCGCACCAGAATTCGAACCGCGTGAACAAGCTCCCTGGACGATCCTGGCTTTTTATGCCGGGGATAACAATCTGGAAGATGCCATCATCGCTGACCTGAACGAATTTGAAGTCGCGGGTAGTACCGAAAATGTGCGGACGGTTGTTTTGATCGACCGAAGCCCGGAAAATGACCAATCCAATGATGATTGGACTTCCGCCCGGTTGTATGAAATTCTTTCCGCCGATGTCGATAGTGGTGACTTTGACGAAGAGACCGGCACCCCGATCATCGACACCCCCACCATCCGCGATCTCGGCCCGGTGAACTCCGCAGAGGGCGAATTGTTTGCACAGTTCCTGGTATGGGGCATTCGTAATTTCCCGTCAGATAATTATGTGATCTCGCTGGCGAGTCATGGTCAGGCGTGGGAAGGTATCATCGAAGATTACACGTCAGAGGATATTCTGGCGATTCCGGAATTGCGACAGGCGTTAAACCTGGCCCTGGCCGAAACCGATCTGGACAAGTTCGCATTTCTCATCAACGATGCCTGCTTGATGAGTAGTGTCGAATATTACGAGATGATGTCAGATTATTTTGATTACTCCATCGCCTCGCCGGAGCTGGTGGTAAACCCGGCGCACGACATGACGCTTTTTGTGGAACAACTAAACAGTTCCTATCAAGCACCGGATTTCGCCAACATCAGCGAACAACTTATCGACAAATACATCGAAGTTGACCTGCAAGAACGCGCTGGATCCGACACATTATTCTTCACCAGTTCACTGACTGACTTAAACAATTATGACACGCTGGTCACCGCCGTCGAAGACTTCGCAGAATTGATGAACCGGCAGAATCCGGTCGTCCTGGCGAATGTCATAGGCAACGCCCGCATCGATACATACACCTACACCTCGTTTTCTCGTGGCAATGAGCACATCGACCTGCTCGACCTGATGCGGCGCATTAAACAAAGCCCAAGCGTAACCGAAGAGATTATCGCCGCCGCCGATGCCGTCATCAGTGCGTTGGATGCCGTGCGTTTATATGAAAATGCCGGGGAACGTGTCATCGGGCGCATCGGTTACCATAATATCTACTTCCCGGAAGACATCGACGACTTCGAAATCAAATATCTGGAAGAATCCCCGCTTAAGGAATGGGGGCGGATGCTCCGCAATTACTTCAACGCGGTGAATCCGAATCCCTGGGAGGGGGATGGAGCCTTTCATACGCCCATCGCGCCGCGTGTCAATCTGCTCAGCCAGTATCCAACCGATGCCGCTAGCATCACCAACCCGGCAACGCTTCAGGTTGAAATCATCGGTCGCAACATCGCATTTGCCGAAGCAACGTATGACCGCATTCAACCAGACGGCACACGCCAACGGTATCTCACCGAGCGCATACGCCGTGCCAGTGATGATCCCTGGGCGACCGGCCTGGATGCAGGGAGTGCTCAATGGAGCGTCGAACTACCCTATGTGAGTGACGGCACAACCGGCAACTTTGAATATCTGGTCGTCAATCAAGAGGTAGGATCACTTGAAGCACGTTACTGCTCACCGGGCAGTATTTGCCAGGAAGAAGAAGACTGGAACGAAGTCGTCATCACGTTTAACGCCGACGGCCAATTACAACGAGTCATCAGCCGGGGCAAGCAAGTCGGCGCGACTGCCGTCATCACGATTCCGCCCGACTCGGTCGTGCAGGTCTACCGGTATATCGTCACCGATGACAATCGCACCGTTGCAGAACCAGGGAACATCTACACCTGGTCTAGCGAAGGTTTACGCTGGCAGATGCGCCCGGCACCGACTGGCACTTACGATTTCGGCATCCACGTCACCGCCTTCGGCGGCACCACTGGCTTCACTAATGGCACCGTCACCGTTAACAATGACAACTTGCCGGAAGATGTGCGTGCTTTCACACGGGCCACTGGCGGATACATCATCCCGTACTTTGATGCCTGGCAACCGGTCACGGTGGCGTTTGATCCAAGTGGATTCCCAATCGAAGAAAGTACCAGCGAAAACGGCGAAGAGAAAATCGTCATGTATTATGATTTCGTCTCTGGCTCGGCAGATCTAGAGGCGATTGCCGCCGCAACCACCGGGACTTACGGCTT
Organism: Anaerolineae bacterium; assembly: GCA_034437535.1. GTDB lineage: Bacteria > Chloroflexota > Anaerolineae > Aggregatilineales > Phototrophicaceae > J038. The sequence goes on from DAOTTZ010000124.1 coordinate 10,824, forward strand.
GGAAATTACGAGCGACTTCGAGCCGATCACGATCAAAAACGATATACCCGCCCTGGCCTTTGACCTCCGCCGGCCAGCAGAAAACGGCACCTTCGTCGGGAGAGGTTTCGCCACCATTATCCCTTCGCAAGGGCTGGGCGTGGTCTTTGCCAGTGAAGTGCTGGATGGAGCCGGCCTTTCCGCTGAGCCAGCATACCAACTGCTGACAAATTATGTCGATTTCTTCGATTTCATCACAGTTCAGTCTGTAGCGGCCAATAGTGCCCGTTGGACTGAGGTTGAACTAAACGACGGTGTTCAGTCCTTCCCGATCATCGCAGAGTGGGCTGACAACGTTACAACAGATGGCCCCTGGACGCGCTATGCCCCCGTAGAAGACGGAGGAAATCCGCTGTTCTTCGCTACGGCTTCGTTCAACCTGACATCCGAACTCGAAAATTTACCCAGTACCTTGAGTAATGTACTCGCCGGGTATGCGAACCGTGATGCCGAATCGATGACAATAACTGGTGTGCAGACGCTCTATGGCGTGTACCACACCTGGGATGCCACGACCTATACCGTGATACGCGACGGGCAAGCCCTGGCCGGGCGACTGTACGCCACAAACCTGGACGGAACAACTTACGCCGCGTGGTTCGAATCTCCGATGCTGGTTGACGAAGACAGTTTCAGCGAAGATACCGAATTATTCCGGGATGTGTTCGAACCCATCCTGGATGGTTATCAGATCACCCCGCCCGCCCCCGAAGACACTGAATAACCCCACAATCAAACCGCAGGGAAAAGATCTCTGCGGTTTACGTTTGGATATGCTATAGTTGTAGAGTCTTAACATAGTTGTAGGCCGTGTACGATCTTTTGCCCGATGCCCGGTCGTCATTACATACCGGGAGTTTCTCAACATGGAGCAGTCTATGACAACATTAAAGATCGTGTTGTTTGGTTCGCCCCATCTCGCCTATGGTGACGAAGTCATCAACCTGGAACGTCGTAAAGCGTTCGCACTCCTGGCTTATCTCGCAGTAGAAGATCAGCAGGTCAGCCGGGATTTCCTGGCGACGATGCTGTGGTCAGATTATGATGATAGCCGGGCCAGGGCCAGCCTGCGCCGCACCTTGACTGTCATCAACAAGACACCGGTTGATCGGTGGCTACAGGCTGACCGTCAAACTGTCACACTCCGCAATGATGACACCTTGTGGATTGACATCGAGCGATTTTACAGCTTGCTGGAAGACGCCACACTATCGCCAGATGCCATTACAGAAGCACTTGACCTGTATCAAAACGGTTTTATGGTTGGCTTCTCGCTACGTGATAGCGCGGGCTTCGACAATTGGCAATCACTCCAGGCGCAAAAAAGCCAGCAAAAACTTCTGACCAAGTTGGAAGCCTTCGTCATTCATGCGCTAGACAACGACCAGGCTGATCTCGCAACCCCTTATCTACGCCGCTGGATCAACATTGATCCCTTACACGAGACGGCCCACCTCCTGCTAATGCGCGTTTACGGTGTGAGTGGTCAGCGAAATGTCGCCTTGCGTCATTTTGAATCGTACCGTGATATGCTATATGAAGAACTGGCAGTTGAACCAGGCGAAGCATTACAATCGCTCTACAAGCGCATCCGTGACCAGAACTTCGACGCCACGACCATACTACCAGAAGCCAAGCCCCCACAGGTCATGGGGAATTTGCCGGTTCAGCCTAATTTAGTCATCGGGCGCGATGATGACCTAAAAGAACTTAAACGGCGCGTTGGGGTCATCACAACCGACACCCCCGCCCCACAAAAGACCGTTATCATCCAGGGTTGGCCCGGCATCGGCAAGACGACACTGACATCGTTGTTAGCTCATCAAGCAGATGTTCACGGTTACTTTCGCGATGGCGTGCTGTGGGCTTCGTTGGGGGAAAACCCGAACATCATATCGGAACTAACAACCTGGGGGCAAGCCCTGAGCATCGAAGGGATTGATGCGGCCCAGAGTGCCGAAGAAATAACCACACGCATCAGTGCCCACCTGCGCGATAAGCAGATGTTGCTTATCGTTGACGATGCCTGGCAGATCAGCCATGCCTTACCGTTTCGTGTCGGCGGTGCGGCGTGTGTGACGATCATCACCACCCGCATGAATGATGTCGCCACCAGCCTGGCTCCACAACCGGACGCTATTTATAAAATCCCGATTTTGACGACTGACGCTGGCTTAAGTTTAATGCGCCAACTCGCGCCGGAAGTCGTCAAACAAAAGCCTGCCGAATCGAAGGAACTGATTCATGATCTGGAAGGGCTACCCTTAGCCATTCAAGTGGCGGCTCGTCTTTTGCATACTGAAATGTCGCTCGGTTGGGACATCGACAATCTGTTGCAGGAGATCCGGCAGGGGGCCACCCTGTTAGAAGCTGAGGCCCCCGCCGACCGCACCGACCTTGCCAACGAGACTACCCCGACCATTGCTATCTTGCTCCAACGCAGTACAGATTTGCTGGATGACGAGACACGCGAGCGATTTGCTTTGTTAGGGGTCTTCGCGCCCAAGCCGGCCACGTTCAACCAAGATGCGATGCGGGCTGTGTGGATGGCTGATAACCCCCGGCCCACTGTGCGTAAACTGGTTGATCGTGGCTTGCTGGAGCCAGTCGGCAATGGACGTTTTCAAATGCACGCCTTGCTGGTCTTACATGCCAAGTCGATGTTTGTCCATTAACGGCCTGCGGCTGGTGTCGCGGATGGAACAGGCACCGCCTGAATCTCTGCCTGACGGATCGCAACGATCTGCTCCCCACTTACCGGGTGCTGGATGACCAATCGAAATCCAATTGACTCCGCTGGATAATCTACCGGGATCGTTGTGCTGAATGTGCCTGTCGCATCTAATTCGGTATAGCGCACCTCCGGCGCGAAGTTCGGGTCGTCCGGGTTCAGATCACCGGGGAAGACCTCTAAGGCTATTCCAGTGAAATATCGGAACAATGTGCAGGTTGTAAGGGAAAGATACGAACAAACCACTTCGCCAAGCCTTTGAGTCGTTCAAATCGGGATTCAAGCAAGTC
>DAOTTZ010000125.1:0-1550 GCA_034437535.1 Anaerolineae bacterium
GATGTTCGGCGGGTCTTTCAACGCATTTTTCTTGACCTTGAAGGCTTTCACTTGTTCGCCTAACGAAACACATTACATTTCTCGCTTACCACGCGAGATCCCAAAGAGCCATCATGCATTTATCAAGTCATCGTTGTTGATGCTCTCTGGTGTCGTGATGAGCCAGACCGAAGGCAAGGTCGGCGGCTTTAAGCAGTTGGTCGGCGTTGGCAAGCGGTTGCCGTTGGTGGCTGTGTTGTATTTTATCGGGGGCTTATCCCTATCGGGCATCCCCCCGTTAAACGGCTTCATTAGTAAGCTAGCACTGGTGCAGGGCGGTGTGGAGGCGCAAGCGTGGCTGGCCCTGGGGTTAGTCATCGGCGGCGGGTTGTTGACGCTACTGTATATGACCCGTGCCTATAGTTCGATTTTCCAGCAGACATTTGACCACAATGAGTCGCAAGTTCAGCTTAAGGCGATGGGCCAGGGCGATCCGCCATTGGCCCCGGCCCTGTTGATTGCAGTCTGTGTCTTATTGGGCCTCTATGCCCGCCCGTTGATAGCGGTCGTCGAACTGACGGTGACACAAATGGGCGACCCAATGCAATACATCCGTGCAGTGTTAGGAGCGTGACACATGATTCGATATATTTTAATCCCGATTCCCTTCGCGGTGACCTGGGTGCTACTGACCAACCAGCCGAAACTGTTCAGCCTGGGGTTGGGGTATGCCGTCGCGCTGATTATGGCGGTATTGCTGGTGCCCAGGCGCGTCTTAGACCGGCCACTGAACACGGCGGGTTTCTCACTGCGTTTACTATCTGCCATGATCTTTATTGTCCGCTTGCTATGGGATATTTTCCTGTCTGGCATTGATGTCGCGTTACGGGTGATCGGCATCCGCAACATTCAACATACCGGCATCATCGCGGTCGATGTGGGCGATGACGATGAGATCATCGCCGGCTTAAGTGCCCACGCCATCACGATTACACCGGGGGAGTTGGTCGTCGCCTACGATGAGGACGACAAGATCATGTATGTTCATTGCATGGATGTGCAACGGTCGCGCCAGAGTTTGCCCATAGACCAGGCCCGGCGCGTCGAACGATTTCGGAGGATTTTAGGTCATGATTGAGTCAGATTTTGTCGAGGCATTTCTTAATATCGCCTTGCTCATGCAGGTGATCTTGATCCTGGCATCGACGGTGCGTGTCATCATCGGGCCAGATCCCGCCGACCGTTTACAGGCGATTGATACGATCACCAATATCTTAATTGGTGTGATTGTCGTACTGGCTTTGCTGGAAAATAGCGTCTATATCATTGATCTGGCGATTGCGCTGGCCGCCTTCGCCTTTGTCTCTACCACCTCAATTTCTCGTTATATGAGCGAAGGTAGGATGTTTTAACATGGATTCCCTGACACTGCGCGAGATCATCGGGTTGGCTGGCATGGTCATTAGTTAAACTTCAAAATAAGGGGAGTAGATACAATGCCCCTTCCCCCAGAAAGGATCAGGCAGGCATCCGATGAGCGAGTTGGCGGTTGACGAGCCCTGCCACAGCCG
>DAOTTZ010000126.1:0-19436 GCA_034437535.1 Anaerolineae bacterium
AGTGTGTTCAGGCTCATCTCGTACAAGTCTGTCGCGTGCAGCTCATTTTTCGGTATCATGATAGTGGTCCCTGTTGGTCTGGTTTCAGTTTGGTAACTTAACCTTGCCCAACTTGGACCTCTTTTTCAAGGTTCGCTCAACTTTCGTGAACTACTGAGTTTGAAAGACATCCCTCATTTTTGCTAGACCACGTTATTTTGCAGTTCTACCCCTACCGACGGTCTGCAAAAGCAAGCAGGATTTTTTTTTCGCGCTATACTAGAGTGTATTACAACGTCAGGAGGGCTTTATACATGAAGAAATCAGCATTTATACTCGTTGCATTACTTCTATCACTCGTCGGCGGGAGCTTTGCCCAGACGGTGGAAGACCAACAACGCAGTGAATTTGTACCACCGATCATGATCGTTAACACTAGCTTTTTGAATATTCGTACCGGCCCTGGTGCTGAATATCCCATCTTGCTGACGGTTGTCGGTGGGACGGAATTGCCGGTTCTGGGAACGGCTGGGGACGGCGTATGGTATCAGGTTTCCACCATCGAGGGCAATGGCTGGCTGAACAGTGAGTTTGCAATTGCGCGTGGTGACTTCCGCAATGTGCCGCGTGTCGATGCTCCGTCACTCCAGGATGAGATTAACGCCCTGGTCAATGGTGGCGGCGGTGGTGATGCAGTTGCCGGGTCATCTGCTGGTGTTGGGGATCCGTTCACCAGTGGTCGCGCCTGGGGGCTGGCTGTCGTTGAGTCTCACCCGGTGCGGACGCGCCCGACAATCAACGCGAGTTCGTTAGGATCACCGACCCCTGGTTTGGAGCGTGTTTATCCGATCTTTGCCGCCGCCGCCGGTGGCGGGACATTCTGGTACCAGACCGAACTGCCTGACCTGGGCCGGGTGTGGGTAGAAGCCCCCAAGATCCGTCTGCGGCCTTATGCTTGCGGCGCATTTACCGCTGTGGTGTTCAACAAGCCAGTACGCCCGACGGTCGGCCCGGATGGATCAGGTACGCTGGATGGTAGTTTAACCATCGCACCGGAGGAAGAAGCCTATCTGTTGGATAACGCTTTCGGGCAATACAAGATCGAATTGTTTGACGGTAGTACCGGCTGGATACGGGTCGAAGATGCTATTGTGCGTGATCCGATTATCTCTGCGGCCTCTTGTGATACGGTCAGCCAGACGGTAGCCGGGGATACCGGCGGCGACGCGATGGCGGGTGACATGGCCGACGGTATGGAAGCACCTGCTGAAACCATGCTGACATCGCCACTCCGCGTGATTATCAACACCGGGTTCTTGAACATTCGTAGCGGCCCTGGGTCGCAATTTTCCGTTGTGGAGACTGTGCCAGGTGGTACGACGCTCGATGTGACGGGCTTCGCGCCGGATGGTGTGTGGTACCGGGTGCGGGGGGCATTTGGTACGGGTTGGGTCAATAGTGAGTTCGTCATCATTCGCGGCAACGGTGAAGGTCTACCGGTGATCCGCGATGCAGTGGGTGAGTTGGCACGTCCCGTCGCTATGTTTACGAACGCGATAACCCTCTATAGCACACCGAGTACCGGATCGGCGCAGGTCGCTGTCCTCTCTGGTCCGTTGGATGTCGATGTGGTGGCTCGCACAGCAGATGCTGGCTGGGTACAGGTCGATACCTCTGCTGGCTTCGGCTGGGTGCTGGCAAGTCAGGTCATCATCGCCGGGGATGTCTCATTGGCACCTGTTGTCGGCGGTTAATCGCCCCCTCTCATCGTTGATAAGATTGATCAACCCCGGCGCAGGTCGGGGTTTTTCTTTGCCACTCGTGGCAGTACAATATCCGTCCGCCGGTACCTGCTAACCCGGCTTGATAACTAAAACAGGAGTGATACCCGATGCAAAATACCGCCGAACGACTGCCACAGTCGTTCAAATATCTTGGCTTTATCACCAGTGCCATCGTCGCCACGCTGATTATCAGCAACATCTCTGCGACAAAGCTGGTGGAGTTCGGGCCGATCATCGCCGATGGTGGGACGTTGTTGTTCCCGTTGGCGTATATCTTTGGTGATATTTTGACCGAGGTCTACGGATATAAAGCCAGTCGTCGTGTGATTTACACGGCTTTCTTCTGGATGTTGATTGCCGCGATTACGTTTCAACTGGTGGCGATTGCCCCGCCAGCACCTGAGTACGAGCTTCAGGATAGTTTCGTCGCTATTCTAGGTCAGACGCCGCGCATTCTGCTTGCCAGTCTCATCGCTTATTTTGCCGGTGAGTTCACCAATAGTTACGTATTGGCCCGCATGAAAGTCTGGACGGAGGGCCGCAACCTGTGGACGCGCACCATCGGCAGTACGGTGATCGGCCAGGGTGTGGATACCGCGTTGTTCCTGCTGATCGCTTTCGGCGGGGTCTTTTCTTTGCAGACGCTGTGGGTCGCGTTTTACACTGGCTATCTACTCAAAGTCGTGATCGAGATCGTACTGACGCCGTTGACCTATGCCATTATCGGTTGGCTCAAGCGTGAAGAAGGCATCGACATCTACGACCGGGAGACCAATTTCAACCCGTTTGCCCTGCGTGAGTTGTTCTCGTAGATCATGCGCAATATCCCGACCATACCCAACTCTATGCCGTCCGTCAGGTTAGAGCTTCGCCACGAGGTACCGCTCCCGGCATTGTGCCCGAAGACCGGCAACCCGCAACCGGGGAGTATGCTTCATATTGCATATACCCCGGTGGAGTGGCTGGTTGATGTGTTCGGCATCAAAGACGTGATCGATGAATATATCGGCAGTCAGACGATCCGCGACATCGAATATATGCTCCAACATCTGGCGGATCGGCTGGCGAAGACGTTAGATGTGACGACGACCCTGCAAGCTCAGGTCATCCTGGATATCAACCAGACGATGACAATCAAAGCGATTGCGTCGCCTTCGTGATACAATAACAAGAAGATTTTGATAACGTAGGACGGTAAGATCATGGCACGCACGCGCAAACAACCGCTGGATTTCCGGCGTGAGGAAGTCAGCTATGTAATGGGCCGGTGGCGGGCCGGTGACTCCTGCTCGATGGTTGGGGTAGGGAGTGTCGGCAAGTCAAACCTGTTACAACATCTGGCGGATCCAGAGACACAAAAGGCTTACATCAACCTGACCGAACAAGACGAATTCAAAGCGATCATCATTGACCCGGCATTGCTCGGCCCATTGCCGCAATCTGGTGATGATGTCGAGCAGGTGCGATGCTGGGCCGGGTACGAGTTGATGATGCATCGTCTGTTTATGGCATTTTATCCGTTCGAGATCCTGGGGCGCGAAGAAGGCCAACGCTTTTATGAGGCCTATCAGGCGTTACAAGATGGCACCAATCCACTGTACGCTTACATGGGCCTGCGTTACTTTGAGCTAGGGCTGGATTTCTTTATGCGGCGTGGTGTGCGGATCGTCTTCATGTTCGACGAGTTCGAAGACCTGCTGAAGAACATGCCGGTTAAGTTCTTCCAGACGTTGCGGGGATTGCGTGATGCAAACAAACGACAACTCAGTTATTTGACGTTTACACGGTCGCCGCTCCCCGCGTTGATCGAAAATTATGAGATCGACCCGCTGGAAATCGAACCGTTTTCTGAACTTTTTACCGATAACCTGCTTTATGTCGGCCCTTACAACGAGACCGATGCCCGGCGCATGGTTGATAATTTGATGGGCCGTAACCAGAAAACATACCCGGAAGACACGGTACGCTTTCTGCTATGGGCGACGGGGCGATATGCCGGTTTACTGCGTTCAGGCTTTCGGGCGTTGGATTCGGTCGGCACGATTGACTCCGGCAGTATGATTAACGATGAAACTCTGCGCCGGCTGGCGTTGCGGCGGGCCATCCGGGAGGAAAGCCAGACCTTGTGGGCCAGCCTGACGGAGACGGAGCAATATGTCCTGCGAGCGGTCGCCCGCTTGACCGAATACCAGAGCAACAGCGAGACTGAAAAGGCCGTGGCGATGCTGGTGCAGAAGAAACTGCTCCGTGTGGATAAACAGCATAACACCCTCCACATCGAACCGCCGGTATTCCGTATTTATGTGGAAAGCGACCCCGACAGTTATGACTGAGCCGTATCATGTGCCGGTTGGCTTCCAGCGGACGGAGACTGAGGTCGCGAAGTCGCGCTTCATCACCTCGGTGGATAAGGCAGAGACCGCCGAAGATGCCAGGGCCTTTATTCATCGCATCCGTGATGAGATGCCGGACGCTTCGCATCATGTCTATGCGTTCCGGGCTGGCTTCGGTGGCACGGTGACGGAAGGCATGAGCGATGACGGCGAGCCAAGTGGCACTTCCGGCCCGCCGGTGTTATCAATTCTACGCGGGAGTGACATCGGGGACATCGTGGTAGTAGTCACCCGTTACTTTGGCGGTACCAAGCTGGGTACGGGTGGCCTGGTGCGGGCGTATAGTGAAGCCGCGCATGTCGCCCTGAACCAACTGCCGACCGAACTTAAGATCGAAAAGAGGCTACTGGGAATCGAGAGTTCCTATAGCCTCTATGAGCAAGTCAAGTTGTTGATCGAAGCGCATAACGGGGTGATCGAAGACGAAGGTTTCGCCGGTGATGTGACGCTCATGGTGCGGTTTGCAGTGGCGGATATTCCCGCCTTCCGTGAGGCGTTAACCGAACTTTCCGCCGGGCAGATCACCCCGCTTGAGATGGATTAATCGCGCCTGGACATGGTATCTGCGATGTGACGCCTGACCGCCGCTAATGTGCGGTCACGCGGGGAGATCGCCTCGGCCCGTGCCAGATAAGCGCGGGCGTCTTGCTCTTGCCCGCTTTCGAACAAGTATAGGCCGGTCGTCGCCAAGAGCGGCACAAAGTTCGGGTTGACCTTTAATGCCTTGTTGAGATAATCAAACGCTGTGGTCTGCTCCCCGGATGCCCACAAGACATTGCTGATTAACAGCATAATCGGCACGGATTTGGGATGATGCTTATGACCATCCAGCAGAGCTTCCAGGGCTTCGGCATATTCGCGCCGCGCCATGTAGGCTTTGCCCAACAGCTCAAAGGCTTCAGTCATTGAGGGGGCTTGCTCTACAGTCGTTTCCAGGAAGTCAATGTCACTGCCGCTGATGCTCCCACCATCGACCTGCGCTTCGATCTCTCCAAAACGTGCTTCAAATTCGGGGTCATTGGCATTTAGCAGTAGCCGGGCGATGTCAGATAAGATTCCATCATCTTCCGTGAGAGCTTTTGCATCGTGTAATTCTTCAGCGGCCAGGTCATATTCATCTGCCGCGAGATAGGCCACCGCCAGATTCACCTTGAGATCGACGCGGTCGGGCTGGCTTTCCGCGACTTCTTCGAAGACATCCAACACCAGATCGACGTCATCAATCACGATGACGTTTTCCGCGACGGTGCGGACGAATTCGCCGGTTTCATCACGTTTGAGCAGATCACGCAAGGTGTTCAACAGACGGTCTTCCGCCTGGATGGCAACATCCATCAGCAGAAGCGTCTCGCGTTGAAGCAACGACAGCGACTCCGGGTTACGCTTACGAGCTTCGGCATAAGCGGTGATCGCCTCCCAGGTGATAATTTGATCGTAATAGGCTTCAGGATCTACCAGGATAACTTCTTCGACCATCTGATCGTCGTCGATCAGTTCCAACACGGCGGCATAATTACGATATAACGTCGCTGACACGGCCTCGACCTCGATGGCCCGCTGGAAGGTATCGATCAACTCCATCATGCGCCCGCCCCGGCGGTAAAGGTCGGCCAGCGTTAGCCATGAGAGGACAGTCTGTGGCCGTTGGCTCACTTCGGCCTCCATAATCTGGATCCCGCGCTCGGTGTGGCCTAGCCGGAATAAACCATTGCTAATGTAAATCGCCGGGTAAGCCACCGCGAACGAGTCGATCACATCACCAGTCATATCGACAACGATAGTGTTCACTGCGCTGTACCCTGGTAAGAGGGCGTGAGCCGTCGCGACACCGGTTACCCATCCGCCAAAGTCGTCCGGTAAAGGCTTCGCTCGTTCGAGTAAGTTTCGCAGGGCCGTCTGGATGTCGTTATCGCTCAAGTTAGCACCAGCTAACGCCCGTAAGAGCATCGACTGCCACGCGAATAAGTCACGCATCAGGCCGATGACACGATCATCGTAAGCCTCGAATGGCTCATAGGCGTTAACGGTGATGTCTAATTCACCTAATTCATCTGCGATGTCTTCCGCGATGGTGGGTAATTGACTCACCAGGGCGGCGGCGGAGTCGGCTGTGTAAGTCAGCTTGATTTCGTCGTCACGCTCAATGACATCGTTTTCGATGCCTAAGGATAACGTCCAGGTTGTCCCGGATTGGCTCAACGTGCCCCATAAGGCCACATTTTCGTTGAGGTTATCTGGTTGCCAATCCTCAACGTCGAACTGGCTGTCCTGGATGCGGTCATCATCGGCGGATTGAATGAACAAGGGATAGGCACGCACATCCCGCAGGCCATCCAGCATATAATTGATGATCGTCATCAAGCCCATTGCAAATTCCGGGTGGCTTTCACTCCGGCAGGGCCAGATGCCCAGGCGATACGTCTCCTGCGCCTGGATGCTCTGGCTCAGTGTACTGGCAGTCCCAAATATGGCTGTCGGTGCGCCGGAGCCGCTGGGGCGTTCCCGGTGCAGGTTAATTAATTGGCTTGCAAGATCTGGCATCAGTTCCTCCTGATTATGATGTCTGTTTGCGGGTGAAGTCTACCAGATTTTGCAACAAATCACCGACAAACTGGCGGGTTGCTCCATCGGTCAGGTTGAGGTCATCATCGAACTTTTCACGCGCTTTGGGTACCAGAACCGCTGGCCGAGTGACCAGCGTCATATTAACCGCGATTGCGATCTGAAGCATATGTTCCCGCGCCCGGACGCCGCCAAACATCCCGGTTGCCACACTCATCAGGCCGGCTGGCTTACCAGAGATTACGCTAGCATCGGCACCGGGGGTACGCCGGGAGGCCCAGTCGATGGCATTTTTGATCGCCCCACTCACACTGTGATTGTATTCCGGGTAAGCCAGGAGCAGGGCGTCCGCCTCACGGATCTGCGCTTTGAACTGAGTCACGACATCGGGCGTATTTTCACCGTCAATGTCGCCGTTGTAGATTGGTAACGCTTGAATATCAGCGATTGTCAGTGAGGTGTCATCGTCTGGTAAGAGCGTGTAGCAAGCACGGAGCAAAGCACTGTTGAATGACTTACGGCGTAAACTGCCGGAAATACCCAGGATACGAACGGTTTGTGCCACAATAGATCACTTTCTGTTTGATGTATGAACGCGCCTATTGTAGCGAAATCCGGTGAGTAAAGCGTAAATTCAACCGGCCCTCTACTTTTTTACGGTAAAGGGCCGGTGTGTGCTTAAATATCTAAGTTGCGGACTTGCCTGGCGTGGGTCTGGATGAACTTACGGCGTGGTGGCACGCTACTGCCCATCAGCATATCGAACACACGATCCGCTTCCGCCGCATCCTCAATCGTCACCTGGAGCAATGTGCGATGTTCAGGATCCATCGTGGTATCCCACAGTTGATCGGCGTTCATCTCTCCCAGGCCCTTGTACCGTTGCACCTGCACCCGGTTGGGATTCTTGAAGTTTTTTAACGCACGTTCTAGCAATTGTGGCTCACTCATGCCTGCCTGGGCATAGACGTATTCGAAATCTTTACCATGCTTTAGCAGATAGATCGGTGGTTGTGCGATGTAGAGCCGGCCTGCTTGAATCATGCCCATCATATGCCGGAAGAAGAACGTCAGCAACAACGTGCGGATGTGGCTACCATCTACGTCAGCATCCGTCATGATGATGACGCGACCATAGCGCATTTTTTCAACGGTAAAATCATCGCTGATGCCGGTGCCTAACGCGGAGATCAACGCTTTGATCTCGTTGTTATCCAGGATTTTATCCATCCGGGCACGTTCTGTGTTGAGGATCTTACCGCGCAGTGGCAAGATCGCCTGGAAGTGCCGGTCACGGCCTTGCTTGGCCGTGCCACCCGCAGAGTCACCCTCGACGATGTAGATCTCAGAATTTTCGTCATGAGAGGAGCAATCCGCCAGTTTACTCGGCAGGGTAGAGCTTTCCAGCAGGCTGGGGCCGCTACGGATGAGATCGCGGGCTTTGCGGGCCGCTTCGCGGGCGCGTTTACTGGTCAGGCATTTGTCTATAATGCGCCGGGCTTCGCGGGAGTTCATCTCCAGGAACTCAGCGAAGGCTTCGCTAACCGCCTGGGAAACCGCCCCTTGCACTTCCGGGTTCAACAGCTTGACTTTGGTCTGGCTCTCGAACTGCGGATCAGGATGTTTGATGCTCACGATGGCCGTGATGCCTTCCATCGTCTCTATGCCGCTGAAGTTGGTCTCTTTTTCTTTGAGCAGGTTGTTTTTGCGTGCATAGCGGTTGATGACACTCGTCACCGCAGAGCGTAAACCAGTTAGGTGCGAGCCGCCGTCTGGCGTGCCAATGGTATTGGCGAACGCCAACTCGGTGACGGTATTGGCATCAGTATATTGGAACGCGACCTCTACACCCACAATAAATGACTCCACGTCGTCGCGCTCCGGCACGATTTTGATCTCACGTTCGGCATAAACCGGGTCATGGAGCGGGGTACGGTTGCGGTTCAGGTGTTGGACGAATGAACGCAAGCCCCCTTCAAAGTAAAATGTCGCTTCACGCGGGATGGGCTTGGCACGCTCATCACGGATGGTGATCGTGACCTTGCGCGTAACAAACGCCATTTCCCGGAAGCGGGCGGCCAGCGTCGCATAGTTGAACTCGTTCGGGTCTAGCACCTCAAAATCCGGCCAGAAGGTAATTTGCGTCCCGGTTGGCTCGTCTTTTTCCAGGGCGCGCACTTTACGCACTTCAGCTTGCCGAACGCCAGCATTATAAATCTGTTCGTAAACACTGCCATTGCGGAAGACTTCCGCCTTGAGTTCACGCGAGAGGGCATTCACAGCAGAAACACCCACACCATGCAGACCACCACTCACCTTATACGCACTGCTATCAAACTTAGCACCCATACCGACTTTGGTCATCACGCCTTCCAGCGTAGAGATACCCAGTTCATCGTTCATGCCGACCGGAATCCCAACACCATTATCAGTCACGGTGACGCCGCCGTCTTCGCGGAGTGTGACCAGGATGCGATCACAGCGACCAGCCAGGGCCTCATCAATCGAGTTATCGACCACTTCGTAGATCAGGTGATGGAGCGCACGAATATCCTTACCGCCAACGTACATCCCCGGCCTGAGCCGGATATGTTGCATCGGGTCCAGGTATTTGATGTTCTTCTCGGTATACTCCTGGCCCGCTTTAGGCGGCACAGCTTGTTGATCCGTCATGTGATTTCCTCAATCATTCGTAAAACCATCGGATGAGCGTTTCACGCTGTAGATAGCGTCTATCTCTTCATTAATCATACCCCACTACACACCGAAGGACAATAGGGCTGAAACATGTGTTCAGGGGTTTTCAAATATCCATATTCAGGTTATGATTTGATTGAAAAAAATGCCTCCGTAGCTCAGCGGATAGAGCGACTGTCTTCAACATGTAGGAGCCTCTGTAGCGAAGCAGAAGTTATAGAGTGCATCTCGCTGTATCGGTGAAACCTTAACACGTCATGGTGATGGCAATACCGAGGAAACTCCAGCCGTGCTGGAGGCTCCGTAGAGACTATACGCGAGACACCTGGGACGGTGAAGATATAGTCCAGACCACGAACGGCCAACAGGCCGGCGGCGAAAGCCGAAGGGGTATGCTAAACAGTGGGCCGTAGGTTCGAGTCCTACCGGGGGCAACTATAGGATGACAAGGCACCGCTTATAAATGGTGCCTTTGTGTATCATTAACTATGCGGCTATGCCGGGGAGTCGTTGATGAGCATCTGATAGTATTCGCTCGTCTTGGGTGAAATCTTGTGACTGTTATCCTTGAATAGCTTTTTCATCTTCTTGTAATGCCCAACGATCTCACTCCGCCGTCCAAGTTTTTTGAACAATCGCATAATCTCTCGGTGGAGGCTCTCCCGGTAGGGGGCTTGTTCGGTGGCGCGTTGTAATGTGCTGATCGCTACATCATGCTGATTGTTATTTTCCTGGGTGGTGGCGATGGTGGTCATCGCTTCCAGGTAAGCATCCAGGAATTCTTCGCGGCGGTCAACGATCCAGCGTTCGTTATGACCATGCAGGAACGGCCCTCGATACAAATCAGTCACACGTCGCAAAGCTTCCATGCGTTCTTCTTCCGCCGTGATCGACCGGCTTCGTACCAGTGTGTCCACGAATTCCATCACATCATAGTAAACCGGAATTGACGGGTTAACGCGATAGTAACCGTCTTCATGAACCAGTACGTCTTCGTCAAGGGCTTTATGGAGCCGTCGCTTGGTGACGTGGAAGACATTGACGGCCTGGTCGTCTTCCAGGTCTGGCCAGAAGGCATCACAGATCTCTGACCGGGTTACGTTGGGGCGGTCCAGCGCGAAGAAGAATAGCAATCTTGGCAGATGACCTTCCCAGTTTTCGATGGTCTTGTTATCCATGACGACGAAGCTCGGCCCCAGGGCGTAGACTTCCAGGCCCTCATCTTTGTGTGTGGTGTGCGTGATGCCGTAGAAGCTCTCTGTGATGACCTCGTGATCTTTAAGCACGACGGCCCGGCCCTGTGCGATCATCGAGACCCAGGGCAAACGCGGAAGCGTCCGGCTGTTGATGACCAGACGTCCGTTTTCCGGGAAGTGATTCGAAATTCGCTCGATAAAGCGTTGCACTTCATCGGCGCGGTCACTCCGGTCATACTCGTCTAACACCAGCACGAAGTCTTCGTCGGTCAATTCGTTCAGGTCTTTCAAGAACGCATCCAACACCGCGTCGAAGTACCGCGTTGGGTTGTTGAGGACATATCGTGGTAGGATGTTGGTGTGGCGGCCAAAGGTAACTTGCTGGTTTGCCAGCGCGTTTAAGATGCTGGTCAGGAAGAATTGAAGATTCACATCGTCCGGGCCGATTGCGTAATAGAACGATTTGAAATCGGAACTGTTCATGATCTGGGCGACCAGCATAGACCGGTAGCGGCTATCCGGGTGGAGTAAGATCAATTTCCCATGAGCGGTCTGCTCCAGGAAGGTTTCGTACGTAGTTTGTAGGATTTCTTGAAGTCTCATCACTTTTTTCTTGTTGAACTCATTCACAAAGTAAGCATAGTATAGCATATATTTCAATATCGCAAATCAAAAATTTATGCGCGTTCGACAGTTTTTGTTATGTGGAAAACTAACAGGTAAATTATGAACGATCTCAAGCATCAAAAACCTAAACGTCCCTTCGGCTTGACGATTGCCATCGTCATCACCGTGTTATTTTATGCGGTTTTGCCGTTATTGTTCGTCGCAGGCCGGTTTATGATCGAAGATTATGTATCCCGCGAACAGGAGATCGTCTTGCCGGATGGCACCGTGACAACGGCGCAATTATCCGGCGTGGAGAATACCCTGCCCATCAGTGCGCTATTGATTCAGGTTGGGATTAGTGGAGGCGTTATCGGGTTAGCGTTTTTTGCCTTCCGGGGCCGTCCCTCCTGGATACGCTGGTTGTTCATGCTGGCAGTTGCCGCTATCGCTCTTTATACCGCGCTGGAATGGTTCAATATTGTGACCGACTCGACTTTAGAAGGTGGATCTGGCGATGTGCTAGGCGACATCTTGAACGTGATCCTCGTTCTGATTGTGCCGCCATATGTGCTGTGGTACATGAACCGGTCACCGGCACGGGCTTTTTATCGTGGATATTATACTGATGAAGACATCGCATATTATCGTTGGTTGATGGGGCAAGAGGAGGACGACGACTCGTCGTCCTCTGATGTTGTAACCGGCTAAACGTCTTCCAATTCCAGGCGCACCAATTCACGGCGCAAGGTTTTGCCGACAGCGGTCTTAGGCAGTTCGGAGATAAAGGCATAGCGGCGCGGGATCTCATACTTTGCCAGGTATTTTTCGCAATGGGCGACGAGTTCTTGCTCGGTGAGGCTTTCCCCCGGTTGTGTGACGACCCAGGCTTTTAGTGCTTCCTGGCCTTCTTTTTCTGGATGTGGAACAGCGGCCACTCCGACTTCTAATACAGCCGGATGATCTTTGATGACTTTCTCGATATTCGTCGGGTAGACGTTGAAGCCGCCGATCAGGGCCATGTCTTTCTTGCGATCTACGATGTAGAAGTACCCATCTTCATCCATGCGGGCGATGTCTCCGGTGTAGAGCCAGGTCTTGCCGTCCATTTGGCGCAGGGTATTGGCGGTTTCGGTCGGCAAGTTATGATACCCACGCATCATATTGGGGGAACTGATGATTAACTCCCCGATCTCATTGACGGGGAGTACCGTCTCTCCATCGTCTAAGCTGACGATACGACAATCAACATCCGGCAGTGGCAGGCCGATAGAATTGTTGACCATCTTGCCGAATGCCGGGTTTGCGTGGGTGGCAACCGGCAATTCACTCATGCCAAATCCTTCAGAGATCACACTGCCAGCCATTTCTTCATATTTGCGCTTGGTCGCCGGTGGCAAGGGGGCAGAGCCACTGAAGTTTGAGATGAAACACGTCAAACTGACTTCGCCGGATTCAACACGCGGATGATTGATGACCGCGTTAAACAGGGCCGGCACACCTAAAAACACGTTGGGCTTGTAATGGTGGATGACATCGACGACTTCATCGACATCACGCGGGTTGGGCACCAGCACGATCTTGCCGCCAGCCGCCACTGCCTGGTTGAGCATGGCGACCAATCCGTAAGAATGAAACATCGGGATCGCACCTAAAAATGACATCTCCTCCGGCGGGACGATGAACTTATTGCTGTTCATGCCTGTCCACGTTTGAAGTTGTACCGTGTTGGCGACCAGGGCTTGATGATCGGACATGGCCCCTTTAGAGACGCCGGTTGTGCCGCCTGTGTATTGAAACAATGCCAGATGATCTGACTTTACAGCGACATCTGGCTTGCGTCCTTTGTATTGTTCGACCAAATCCAGAAAGCGGAAGTCGTCGGCACCCAGCGTCTCGATATAATGGCCGTCTTTTTTCTCTCGCGTGAGCGTGAATAAAAAGCGGGCTAATCCGGGCATATAGTCTTTGATGTTGGCGACGATCAAATGCTTGGCCTTTGTCTTAGGCTGTATTTGTTTGATCATGTCGTAAAAAAGGCTCAGCACGATGACGAACGGGGCATCACAGTCGTTGATCTGGTATGCCATCTTGGCCGCCGGGTAAGTGGGGTTGGTCGCGGCGACCACACCACCAGCTTTAAGGATAGCGTAGTAACTAATGGCGAAAGCCGTACAGTTCGGCATGACAATCGCGACACGATCACCCGGTTGTAAGCCCTTATCGACCAGGGCCGCCGCCAACGCATCACTTTGGTCATTAAGCTCTTGGTAGGTAATCTGCGCTGTCTTTCGACCGACAATCGGGAGCTTGGCTGTTGTAATCAGGGCCGTGCGATGCGGATGTTGGCGGGCGGTCTCTTTCAAAAAATGCTGTGTCGGGTAATCTGGATAGGGTGCCATTGATTTTGGCACATGTTCATCATATTGCTTGGCCCAGGGCCTCTCATCATAAAGGGTCATCACTTATTCTCCAAAACAACTTTTGCAAATATTATATCGAAATCAGCCAGCTTATGTTACAAGCTGGCTGATGGATGTATTATTTGGGTGTAAAATCGCGTTGAGGTTAGCTACTGGCAGTCGCCGCCTCATTTTCCATGCGAATCAGTTCCCGGCGCAGGGTTTTGCCGATGGCTGATTTCGGTAATTCGTCGATAAAGTCAATGCGGCGCGGCACTTCGTACCCGGCCAGATGTTTCTCGCAGTGGGCGATCATCTCTTCACGGGTGACGGATTGTCCCTCTTTGGTGACGATCCAGGCTTTAAGCGATTCTTGCCCTTCTTTTTCTGGGTGGGGGATAGCGGCAACGCCGACTTCTAACACGGCGGGGTGATCTTTGATGACTTTTTCCACCGATGCCGGGTAGACGTTGAAACCGCCGATCAGGGCCATGTCTTTCTTGCGATCCACGATGTAGAAGTAACCGTCTTCATCCATACGGGCGATGTCCCCGGTATAGAGCCAGGTTTTGCCGTCCATCTCGCGCAGTGAATTAGTTGTTTCAGTCGGCATTCCATGATAGCCCTTCATGATGTTTGGCCCGGTCATGATGAGTTCACCTGGCTCACCGATAGGCATTTCGGTTGTGCCATCATCCAGGCTGACGATGCGGCAGTCAACATCTGGTAACGGTAGGCCAATCGA
Organism: Anaerolineae bacterium; assembly: GCA_034437535.1. Taxonomy (GTDB): domain Bacteria; phylum Chloroflexota; class Anaerolineae; order Aggregatilineales; family Phototrophicaceae; genus J038. The sequence continues at coordinate 14,365 of DAOTTZ010000126.1, forward strand.
CCCGGCGCGGTTTTCTCCGCGTACCGGGTTGACGTGGCTTGCCGTTGGGAACTCGCTCATGCCGAAGCCTTCCATCAGTGATGCTCCGCTCAAACGCTCAAATTCGCGCTTGGTAGCAGGGGGTAAGGGGGCAGAGCCACTGACGCAGAGACGGATAGAATGCAGGTCAACTTCACCGTTTTTAACCTTCGGGTGGGCGTTGATCGCGTTATAGAGGGCCGGCACACCGTGAAAAAGGCTCGGCTTATATTTGTGGATCACGCCGAGTACATCGTCAATTTCTCGTGCGTTGGGTACCAGGATGATCTGTGATCCCATATGAATGCCGACGCTGAGGACCGCCACCATGCCGAATACATGGAACATCGGGATCGCGCCGAGCATAACTTCTTGCTCACCTGGTATGCCATCAACCCGCAGGAAGGCTTCTTGCTGGAGTACATTCGCCGTCAAGCCGCTGTGAAGTGACATCGCCGCTTTCGAGACACCAGTGGTGCCGCCTGTATACTGATACAATGCGACATCATCCGGGCTGACTTCGACATTCGGCTTCTTGCCTTCGTGCTTCTTCAGCAGATCTTGAAGCCAATAGTCACCGGATTTCAACGATTCGACGTAATGGCCTTCTTTCTTTTCCCGCGCAATGGTGAACAAGAACTTCGCCAATCCAGGCAGATATTCCTTGATGTTGGTGACGATCATGTGCTTGACTTTGGTCTTCGCCTGGATGCTCTTGACCAGATCATAGAAGCTAGAGAGGACGATAACTACTTCGGCATCACAGTCGTTGATCTGATAAGCCATCTTATCGGCTGGGTAGGTCGGGTTGGTCGCCGCGACGACGCCACCGGCTTTTAAGGTGCCATAAAAGCCAACGACGAACGAGACACAGTTCGGCAAAACCAGGGCGACACGATCCCCCTTTTTCACACCGAGTTCAATGAGCGCGACGGCCATCGCGTCCGACAGACGGTCGATTTCCGCATAGGTCATTTTCTTGTCGATGCGGCCAACCAGCGGCAGATCTGCACTGGTAATCAGTGCTGTATTATTTGGAATGCGCTGGGCACTGGCCTTTAAGTAATCGTGCAGTACGTCGTCGGGATAGTCGATTGACTTGGCTACCCCAGTGTCATATTTCTCTGTCCAGGGACGATCAGCATAAGTAACCATCAAGCAATTTTCTCCATTAGGTCTAGTTTATTCAAAATATTGTTGCAAATTATAACGAGTGATAGAGTAGGAATCAACTACGCCAGATCGCTGGCAAGCGGACGACATGACCAGCGCGATCAATGCAGATATGACGTGTTTCACCCATTACCAGTTTATCACCGGTCTCTGTAGAGACGATTTCATAGCTAAAGGTCAACCCGCGACTTTTAATAGATGTTAATGTCGTGCGGACGGTAATATGATCTTCATAGCGGGCAGGCCGGGCATACCGCACATGCACTTCAGTCACCGCCAGGAAGTACCCCATATTTTCTAGCTCACTGTAAGGCGTGCCCCTGGCACGGGCAAAAGCACTGCGACCTTCTTCAAAGTAAATGATGTAGTTGCGATGATGAACGATGCCCATCGCGTCGGTTTCAGCGTAGCGTACTCTAAAGGATGTCTCAACTGTGGTTGGTTTCGTATCACTCATAACATAAACGATACACGACTCATAGATGTTGCACAATAGTTGCCGAGCCTCTATTATGAAAAACACTCATGTTAAATTAATGGTGTGCGATGAAACACAGGAGCCAACAGACCGGCCAGCGTGGGGAAGCTCTGGCAACAGCCTATTTGTTGAAGGCCGGGTATCAAATCAAAACCACAAACTGGAACTGCACATATGGTGAGATCGACATCGTCGCCACGCATGACGATACCGTGATCTTTGTAGAAGTACGGACGCGCCATGCGACAGATACGCAAGCGGCCTTCGCCAGCATCGGCCCGCGCAAACGCGATAAACTGATTAAGACCGCCTACACTTATCTCAATGCCCATGATCTGCCAGATGATACACCCTGGCGGATTGATGTGATCGGCATTGCGTTGGATGCCGCTGGACGGGCGACGATTGACCACGCGGAGGATGCGCTTGGCTGGTAAACCTTTAATCGTTGTATTAGGGCCAACGGCTATCGGCAAGACCGGGCTGGCGTTGAAGCTGGCCCAGGCGTTGAATGGGGAAATTATCGGTGCGGATAGCCGACAAGTCTATCATTACATGGATATTGGCACGGCCAAACCCACCCCGATGCAAAGATCCAGCGTGCCGCATCACCTGGTTGATTTCATCGCGCCGGACGACAACCTGACGTTGGCACGGTATCAAGCATTGGCCTATGCACAGATTGATCTGCTTCATACACAGGGTAAATTGCCGTTACTGGTGGGTGGAACCGGTCAATATATCAGTGCGGTGACGGAAGGATGGTCAATCCCGGAAGTCCCGCCGAATATGGTCTTCCGCGCTGAGTTAGAAGCCTACGCCGGAGCCGGCGGTGGGGCCGCGCTCCACCGGCATTTGACGATTGTTGATCCTGAAGCGTCAGTGAAGATCCATCCGAATAACGTCAGGCGTGTCATCCGTGCATTGGAAGTCTACGAGATGACCGGCGAGCGGATCAGCGATTTACAGCGCAAAAAGCCGCCACCCTATGCGATTTTGGAACTTGGCCTGTACATGGAACGTCATAGATTACAGGCGCGAGCTGATAGACGAGTAGATCAGATGATGGCAACCGGCTTCTTGATGGAAGTGCGGCGTTTGTTGGCATCTGGTTTTAGGCGCGATTTGCCGTCCATGAGTGGCCTGGGTTACGCGCAATTAGCCGCGTACCTGCTGGATGATTTGCCCCTGGAACAGGCGATTGCAGATACGAAAACAGCTACTCATCAGTTCATCCGGCGTCAGTTGACGTGGTTCCGAGGACACGATAATGGCATTTTATGGCATAATGTAGAGCAGGCCCATCTGCCAGATATCCTGGCGATGTGCAAAAAATGGTTAAACGAGAATGGGTAATTCGTGCGGTTTATCAACCCGAATGAGAATCCCAATGCGATATTCGGCATTTTGTTGCTGGTGCTGTTGGCGATCTTCGCCGGGCCGAACACCTTGCCACAATTAATCAACGATGTCGCGCCATTCATCGATGAGGGAGTACCCTGTAGCCGACTGCGCAATGGCGAAGACCGGGCCTTTCATCAATCGTTGATTGGCCGCTCTGCCAGCCAGGCGGAAGATCCGCCTATTAGCCTGTCGATTAGCGTCAGCCCGTTGCCGACGACCCAAGACGACTCGTTTATCGTCACGATCATCGTCTACAATGATACGTTAGGCACGGTGCCGATCCTGGTGCCGGACGAGCTGGAGACCGACCAGCAAGACATCCCGACGACTAACGGCCTGGGGGTAATCGCCGGGGCGAACTCGGTATCACCGGTTACGCCGGTTGATCCAGCCGCCGCTGGAGCTTATCCGGCTGAGGTCGTTCGATTGTTAGGGCCGCGTCAACGGTGTGTCTATCGCACGAGCTATCAGGGGACACAGGTGCCGTCTCAGTTTGGGGTACCTGGGAATACTGTGCGTGCTTATTATCGGAATAGTACTGCCGGTGGGATTGTTATCTCGCCCAACGAAAACCGCATACCTGTTTATAATGATCAAGGACTGTGGGTCGGCGTCGCGGTCTCTGAACCAGCGACGATCCCGGCCCCGGCACAATAAACCTTTCGTTCCGCTAGAAGGTTCGATTTATGTCAGAAGAAAAAACTGAAAATCCGATCTTAACTGTCGTTGAAGGCAATTTGCAAAATCAATATTGGGTGCTGGATCAGCCGAGTATGGTTGTCGGGCGCGATGACTTGTGTGACATCGTGATCCCAGAACGGCAGATCTCGCGCCAGCACATCCGCATCTATGTTGAAGATGAGCATTATGTGGTAGAAGATCTGGAAAGCCGAAACGGGACATGGATCAACGGCCAGCGTTTACATGGTACACAACAACTGTACGATGGTGACGAAATTCACATTGCCCTGGCGATCCGTCTGCGTTTCATCGGCTCTGGGGCGACGGCCCCGCTTCCATTTGAGTTACCGTCGAACATTGGCGGGCGACTCCGCCTGGATCGCGAGTCCCGGCGGGTGTTTATTGGCGATGAAGAAATTGACCCGGCCTTGAGCTTGCCGCAATATCGCCTGCTGGAATTACTCTATATCGCCAGTGGGAGCGTCTGCACGCGTGATGAGGTGGTCGAGACGGTCTGGCCGGATGTGGTGGGGGACGGTGTGAGTGAGCAGGCCATTGATGCGCTGGTGCGTCGTCTGCGTGACCGCCTGGCCGAGTACGACGAGTCACATCAATATATCATCACGGTACGCGGGCATGGCTTCCGGCTGGATAACCCGCAGGACACGTGAGAGGACATACTATGGGCGTACAAAATAGGTCATCCTGAGCGAGCAAATAAATGAACCAATCGCCAAAAATTGAACAATTTGAGTGGGGTGTCATCACGTTAGCAGATGGCACAACTTTTCGTGATGCTAAACTTTATCCGGGCGGGGCACGTGAATGGGACTGGGGCGAAACCAGCACACGTCATATCCCTGGTATTCAACCGACGGATGTAATAGAGTTACTCGATCATGGTGCTTCAGTGATCGTTTTGAGCAAAGGTGTGCATGAGCGTCTGCAAACGATGCCGCAGACGTTGGCCTTGTTAGATGAAAAGAACGTCAAGTATTATGTTCTTCAATCAGAACAGGCCGTCGCACAATATAATGATCTGGTAAATGCGGGTGAAGCGGTCGGCGCGTTGATCCACTCCACCTGCTGATTAAATAGGGTGTGGCTACTTTGCGTTTTGAGTTCATGCAGCTTGCCGCATGATACGCTCTTCTAGTATGCCGCCAGAGGGCAAGGAACCATAGCGTTTTGGGTGAGCCTGTTGTCGCCGAAAGCGTTGAAAATCAGCCCAGTCGTCGTTGAGATAAACAGCTCTCAAATTGAGCATGACCTGTGCGCCATCCAGCGACCAGCGCATACCAGCGCGTTCGAAACGATC
>DAOTTZ010000127.1:0-52793 GCA_034437535.1 Anaerolineae bacterium
GTGATGCAGTTTGCCGAGAACATGACCGATCGCCAGGCTGCCGATGCGGTGCGGGCACGGATCGACTGGAAGTACGCGCTCAGTCTGGAACTTACTGACGACGGGTTCAACTTTTCGGTGCTGAGTGAGTTTCGCCAGCGGTTGCTCACCAATGGAGCCGAAGCACGGCTGTTTGACATCATGCTGGCAGGGTTTCAGGAGCGACAACTGCTCAAAGCAGGGGGCAAACAGCGCACGGACTCAACGCATATTCTGGCGAATGTGCGTGAACTGAATCGCATCGAGTTCGTCGGTGAAACGATGCGGGCGGCACTCAACGAACTAGCGACAGTTGCCCCCAATTGGCTGAAGGCGTGGGCACCTGATGCGTGGGGCAAACGGTATAGTCGTGCTTTCAGCGAGTATCGTCTGCCACAGAAAGAAAAAGAGCGTCTGGAACTCGGTGAGCAAATCGGGCGTGATGGGATTGACTTATTAACGCGGGTCTACGCCGAACAACCAGATCTGGGTCCATTACAGCAGGTCGAGGTGCTGCGGCGGGTGTGGGTGTTGCAATATTATCAGGATGAGAATGACCAGACGCGCTGGCGGCGCAAAGGCAATACGCCGCCCGGCGAACGCATCCTGACCTCACCGCATGACACCGATGCTCGCTTGAGCAAGAAACGGGGCAGTGAGTGGGTAGGATACAAGGCGCATCTGACCGAAACCTGTGACGATGACACCCCTAATCTGGTAACCCACGTCGAAACCACGCTGGCAACGACCGCCGATAGTGTGGTGGTTGACCCGATCCATGCCGATCTGAAGCGCAAACACTGCTTGCCCGGTCAGCATCTGGTGGATAACGGCTATGGGTCAGGCCCGCTTTCGTGAAAAGTCAGGACGATTATGGAGTTGATCTGTTCGGACCTGCCCGCCCCGATGTCAGTTGGCAGGCCAAGCAGGCAGATGCTTTCGACATCTCCCACTTCCACATCGACTTTGATAACCGCACCGTCACCTGTCCGCAGGGACACACCACCACACGCTGGTATGACCGTATTGGAAGCCGTGGCAAGCCTGCCATATCTGCTCAATTCCCTACCAAGATTTGTCGAGCCTGTCCGGTTCGAGAACGCTGTACGAAAGGCAAAGCGGGCCGACAAGTCGGGTTGATCCCTGAGCCTGAATTTAGTGCTCTGAAAGCAGCGCGAGAACGGGAGCAGACCGACGAGTTCAAGAACGCTTACAAGAAACGTGCGGGGGTTGAGGGCACGATTTCGCAGGCGGTCGGCGTGCTGGGAATGCGTCGCACCCGCTACCGGGGTCTGGACAAAGTCCATCTCCAAAACTTGATGACTGCGGCAGCGATGAACCTGATGCGTGTACTTGATTGGCTCAGTGGCAAGCAGCGAGCGTCGACAAAAGTCTCCGCCTTCGCCCGCCTCGCCGCCGCTTAACTCGATTCGCCAACAGGGTCTGTGAAGGTCGTGGTCGTCGCTACGTCGGCCTCGTCCAACGTCGCCAGTGCGCTATCGTCCAATATAATACGAGGCAAGTCGAACACATACGCCGCGCCGCTATCATTCACGCTGTTATCAGCCTCGTCCCCGTTCACGCCGGTCGCACTGCTATCTTCCAAGCGTGCCCCGACCACCACCGTGTCGCCAGCCACCGCCACCGAAAAGCCGAACTCGTCAAAAAACCCGGTGTTGGAGGCCTTGAGGTAGGCCTGCTGGGTCCAGGTCGTCACACTCCGCACGAACACATACGCCGCGCCACTGGTTGCCGCGAGATTGTTATTTGGGCCGTTCACGCCCGTCGCGTTGCTGTCTTCAAGACGTGCCCCGACGACGACCGTGTTCCCGTCCACCGCCACCGACCAGCCGAACTGATCGTTCGCATCCGTGTTGGAGGCCTTGAGGTAGGCCTGTTGGGTCCAGGTCGTCACACTCCGCTCGAACACATAGGCCGCCCCGCTGTTACCCGCGCTGTTATCCACCTCGTTCCCGTCCACACCGGTCGCGTTGCTGTCTTCACCACGTGCCCCGACGACGACCGTGTTCCCGTCCCCGTCCACCGCCACCGACCAGCCGAACTGATCGTTCGCATCCGTGTTGGAAGCCTTCAGGTAGGCCTGCTGGGTCCAGGTCGTCACACTCCGCACGAACACATACGCCGCGCCACTGGTTGCCGCGAGATTGTTGTTTGGGCCGTCCACGCCCGTCGCGTTGCTGCCTTCACCACGTGCCCCGACGACGACCGTGTCGCCATCCACCGCCACCGAAGTGCCGAACCAATCGCCCCCTCCGGTGTTGGAGGCCTTGAGGTAGGCCTGCTGGGTCCAGGTCGTCCCCGTCCGCACGAAAACATACGCCGCGCCACTGGTTTCCGCGAGATTGTTGTTTGGGCCGTTCACGCCCGTCGCGTTGCTGTCTTCAAAATATGCCCCGACGACGACCGTGTCGCCATCCACCGCCACCGAAGTGCCGAACCAATCGGCCCCACCCGTGTTGGAGGCCTTCAGGTAGGCCTCTTGCACGAAGGGGTCAATCGTCACCGGGTAGACGGCATCGGTGTCATCAGCGTGCAGGGTCAGCCGTCCATCTTCTACTGCCATCCGTGCGGGCAGGTCACGCCCGGCCGCGTCGAATGCGATCAGCCCGCTGTAGGTGAAGGCGGTTGTGCCATCATCACGCACTAAGCGGATGCTGTCGCCCTGCCCCTCGGCGGAAAGGGTACCGCTCATGTCGAAAGCGACGGTCAGTTCACCGCGTTCGCCAGTCGGCGGATTTTGCAAGGTCACGCCCTGCTGGATGCCACGCGGCCCGTTGACGTACCACTCGGTCAGGTCGCCGCGCACGTATTCCGCACGGTTGGCGTCGCTCTGGAAGTTGGCAGGAGCTACGGACGCGATTAGATCATCGCCGTAACCAACACCGATATAATGAAGTGTCCAGGTGTCGTCCGCGCCATGCGCGAAGGTCACCCCGCTTCGGTCAAAGGCTGCACTCACGTTGTGCACGGGATTATCAAACGCGTGATTGTCCGTGATGTGGAAGGCCGCATCATTCCGGCCCATGTTCTCGGATGCGACCGCTTGTAGTGCAATCGGCAACTCGGTGAACTGCGTCGTCTGAATTGGCTCCGGTTCAGGGAGTGGTTGGGCGACGGTCTCCGCGACGCCGATGGACAGTCCCAGCAGAATCAGCAAGCTAGTGCAGGAATGAGGCAGTGGCTTGGAATGATATCGCACTTTGAGGGAGAAACTCCTTGCCACACTCAAACTGTCAGCCAAAACCTTGCACTAGCGATCAAGGTGATACGCGGCATAGGCATAGAGGCACTCCGTTATGTCTATAGCAATATGCGAATTATAGCCATACCGCTTTATGTTGTCAAAAAAATTATGACAGCCACTCCTCCCTAGAAGTGACTATCAAATAGTAATGTGATTACTCGGTTGGATGTCTACCTACATCCCCCGGCGGCGGAGCATCCACGCGCCACCCAGCAGAGTGAGCAACGTCCCCAGCCCGACCGCCAGAATCAACGGCGTGCGCCAGGCCGGCGTCTCCCCGGTGGACGGCAGTTCCGTCACACCGAGATCTTCCGGTTCCAGTGGCAAAACGCTCCCCGGATCTTCACCCGGTGGTTGCTCCCCGGCCCCCGGTTGGCCGGATCCCGGTTCTTCAGTCGCTGGCGGTTCTTCGGTGGCCGGTGGTTCTTCGGTCGGCGGGGCGTCATTATCGGTCAGGTCAATCGTATGATCGACATCGCCAGCATAATTCGTGTCGCTACTGGACTGGGTGTGGGTGATGACGCACACATGCGGGCCTTCCACCACCGCGTCATCGACCGCTTGCACGGTGATCGTTTGCGGCACATTCCAGTTGGCCGTTGTGAACGTCAGCGGCGTGGCCGTGCTGACCGTACATTGAGCATCCGCCGTGATGGGGTCAATCACCACATTAGCCGTCGGCAATGTGTTCAGGACGAGGGTATAAGTATCTGCCGGGTCGCCCTCCGCGATGGTCAGCGGGCTGAACGTGATGCCGGGGGTGTCGTTATCGGTGATGTCGGCTGTGATGGTATCCGTCGCCGGGTCGAAACTTGCACCATCCAGCGTGACCGGCACCCCTGCCCCGTCGTAGTCGGTATCGGTGCTGGACGGTGCGCTCACCGTGATGACACAGACATGCGGCCCTTCGGTCAGCAGATCATCAATGGCACTGACTGTCGCGGTGGCCCCGGTGTCCCAGTCCGCGTTAAGCACCGTCACGGTGACCGGTGTGCTCGCACCATTGCCGTCAATCTCACACTCGGCATCCGGCGTCAAATCGAGCGTCACATCCGCACCGGCATTGGGTTGCGTGTTGAGCGTTACCGTCAGGGTGTCGGTCGTGCCGTCCTCGCTGATTTCTGTGCTACCAGCCGATTGCAGAATGGCAACCCCTGGTGTGTCATCGTCCGTCACCGGGATGACGCTGTCCGCTATCGTCTCGGTGTCGTATTCGTCGCCGGTGGTGAGGATAGTATCCACCGTGTACTGGATCTCGCAATCCGGGTTCGGGCCGCTGGTGGGATTATCCACAATTTGAAGCGTGATGTTATCGGTCGCAGTGTCCCAATCCGCCGGGGTGAGTGTGACCGTCACAGTATCCACCGTGCAGATGCTGGTATCAAGACTGACGAGATCGACCACCACATCGCCGGTCGGCTCGGTCGTCAGGTTGAGTGTGTAGCTCACCGCGCCAGCCGCCTCCGAGACGCCTGCGGGCACCCCTAGCAGGATGAAGTTCGGTGTGTCGTCATCGGTGATAGTGACGGCTGAAGGCGCACCGTTGACCGTCGCGGTTCCGTTGGTGCCCGCCGTCTGGCCGCTGACCGCAAATTCAAGAACCAGATTAGCCTCCGCGATGGTATCGCCCACGACCTCAATGTCTACTGTCTGTGCGCCGGAAGCCGGGGCGAAGTTCAGCGTGCCACTCGGCAAGGCCGCCACGAAGTCAGCGGGGTCTGATGTGCCGCTGGTCTCACTCACAGTGTAATCGACCGTACCGCCCACATTCACAATCGCGCCGAGTGCATCCGGTGTGATCGTAAAGGTGACGGTCGTGTTCGTGCCGGTGCCTTCTGCCGTCGCGCCGCTATTGGTCACGGTGAATTCGATGTCGTTATCTAACACATCGACACTGGTATCGGCCACATCTGCCGCCACTAGCGCGTCATAAGCGGCATCGGTGCTGGTCGGATCGCCCGTCGTGATCGCACACGGATGCGTGGCGGCCTCGGCGGTCAGGTCGTTGACGACGGTCACCGTCACCACTTGCGGGTCAGTATTCCCCGCTGGCAGGGTCACGGTCATGGGGCTGACATCACATTGTCCGTCGGTCGTCAGCATCACATCGACAGTCTGCGTGGGCGGGGTGCTGGCGAATAATGTGAAGGTCGTCGTGATGCTGGTGTCGTCTTCTGGTATGTCAACCAAGCTCCCGTCATCGACATTGATCGCGGCGACTTCATCATCGGTGATGGTGATGTTGACATCGGGAGTATCCCCGGCCCCCAGGCCATCATAGACGGTATTGGTCGGGCTGGTCGGGTCGCCGGTCTCCAGGTTACAGGGTAAATCACCATCGGCGATGGCATCATCGACCGCCGTGACAGTGACCTGCACCCCAGTGTTCCAGTTCGCCGCCGTCAATACCAGGTTCGGCCCGCCGGTCAGCGTACACTCCGCACTGCTGACCGCTACCGGGATCGTCACCGCGTCAATTGGCTGGCTGGTCAGTGTGATGGTGAAGATCTGCGAACCGGGTGTCGCTTCGTCCAGTGTCAGCGGGCCGGGGGGTGCCACACCGACGCCGGCGGTGTCATCATCCGTAATCGTGATGTCAACATCCGGGCTATCAGTGGCGGTGAGGTTGTCGTAATTGACATCGGTGCTGGTCGGGTCGCCGGTCACCAGATCACAGGGGAGATCCCCATCGTCGATCAAGTCATCGACGGCGGTGACGGTGACACTCACGCCGGTATCCCAGTTAAGCGACGTCAGCACCAGATCCGGCCCACCGGTCAGGCTACACTCCGCACTGCTGACCGACACCGGGATCGTCACGGCACCAGTCGGCGAACTATCCAGCGTGAAGACGAAGCTCTGCGTCCCTGGCCCGGCTTCTGGCAGATTCAGCGGCCCCGGCACATCGACGTTGACACCGGCAATCAGCATTTGATCGGACTCATAGGCTCCGACGTCGCAATTCGGTGCGCCGTCCGGGCGTGTGAAACCGCGCTGATCCAGGTTAAACACCGGGATGCTGGAACAGACGGTATTATCACCCGTACCACTGGCGGAACTGCCCATGCCCAGCGGCAAAGCGATTGTGAAAATCGTCGGTAGCGAGAACGTGAGTTCCGGCGCACCTAGCAGAGGATCGCCGGTGATGACTGGCGCAGGCGAGACGTCATCAAAGCCGACTAGATTATCACACGTTCCATTAAAGACAACGTTGGTGGCGGTCGGCGGCCCGTTGTCGATGCCGATCTCGGCCCCGTCACAGTTATTCGGAATGTTGCTGTCGAGGATCGTGTTAGTTACATATACCTCATGCGAAATGGGATCCGTGGTTTGCCCGCTTCCGCTATTGAAAATGCCGCCGCCGACCCCTGTTGTAGCCTCATTATCAGCAATGGTCAGGTTAAACAACTGAATCAAGTCGTTAGTCCGCGCATGATAGATGGCCCCACCGTCATTCACTGCGACGTTGCCAGTGAACGTGCTATTGGCGATGATGACATCATCACCACCCAGAACGCCATCATTTGTTACGGCGGTATTGGTGAGGATGGCCCCACCTTCTCGACTGCTGGTGTTCCCGGCGAAGGTCGAGCCGTTGACCCACATATAGCCGTCAGTATAGATCGCACCACCACCCGTGAGAGGGTTTGTACCCACACTGACTGAGTTAGCAGCACCGAGTAATCCAGGTGTAATCTGGAAGTTGCTGGGCGATAAGGGTGCGGGTGGATCCGGTGCATTGATCGGAATCGGGAAACCGGCAAAGGTCGTACCCAGTAAATCGCCGAAGATAGAGTATTGCACCAGCATCCCGCCGATGAATGGTTCGGTAAACGGTGCTGGTAACGCGCTATTGACGTCTGTACTGCCGTTGAAGATAGCACCGCCACGCGGATTATCACCGGATGCGTCGTTGCCGCTGAACACGCTGGCCGTCACCGCCAGGATACCATTGTTATGATAGATAGCCCCGCCGCCGTCGGAGGTATCCGCGTTTTCTACGCTGTTATTGACGAAGTAACTCGCCGTAATGGTACTGGGGACGGGATTACTGGCGAAAAGCGCGGCGCTATGGTAGATCGCACCACCTGATCCGTCACCGTTCATGCTATTCGTTCCAGCCGTATTATCGATAAATGCCGATGTCAAGACCGTCAAATTGGCGGCCCCGGCACTAATTTCAATCGCCCCGCCATCGCCTCCGGCAGAATTGTTGTCGAACACGCTGTCTGTGATGGTCAGCTTGCCGTCTGTTTCAATTGCACCGCCGTCACCGCCAGCAGTATTCCCAGCGAAGCGACTGTTATTGACCGTCAACGCGCTACCAGGCGCACCAGTGATGGCCCCACCAGCCCCGGCAGTTTCGCCATTAATAACCAGCATATCATTCAGCGTCAGAACACTATCAGTCAGCGCAAGGTTGAAGATCTGCTCGTTGTCGTCGCCGTCCAGGATGATATTCCCGGCACCGTTGATCGTGATCTCACTCCCGTTGCTGGCATCACCGATGAAGATCACGTTGGTAAAGGTGATGGTGTGTGGGCCAGCCCCAGGAATGTTGAAGTTAATTATATCTGCTCCACCAGCGACATAACTGCCAGCCGTCGGTGCACAGTCTGTGTTTGTGTTGGCATCGTTATTGGCATTCTGGATCGCTTCACGCAGGGTGCAGTCACCGTCAGGGGTCGTGTTATCAGCAGTCGTGGTGACTTCCATCGTCGCCATCGCCAGCACCGGTGCTGGATGCGCGAAACTTCCCCAGAGGATCAACACTGACAAGAGTAAGCCAAACCAATAAAAGCGTTTCATTCTAATCTCCTGATCTTCCTTTAAATTGGCATGGGCAATCCAGGAGCAAGGAATAGATACAAGTTGATTGCCGATGTGAACAACGATGATACTCTACATCAATATATATAATTGCGCAATACTGCGCCTGTGTATATTATCTGCAATACGTAATGAAATAAATCGGAGGGAGGCCAAAAGCATTTTCACGCTTGCGCCGGGCAGTGACGGTCACGCTTAGAACGGCAAGCCTTAATTGATGATTCGTAAGTTTTGCCCTATGATGTCAGCATCCGTGACAAGTATTCAAAGAGCCAAGCTGGTGACCTTGCGGAAGCACACGCCCTTCTTGATCGTCTTGCTATTTTCCTTCGTCTTGCGGTTGCTCCTGGCGGATTGGAATTCGTACTGGCTTGATGAACTGCTCTCGGTCAAAACGTATGGCATCGACCATGCTAATCTGTTCGGCATGATCGACGAATTGGCAGAGAGTTCGATCCATCCGCCGCTGTACCAGAGCATCTTATTCTTCTGGATGCAACTCTTCGGGCATGGCGAAGTCGTCACCCGTTTGTTATCGAACCTGTACGTTGTCGGCGCGACAGTCCTTCTTTATCTTGTCACCTGGCGTGTGTTTTCCCGGCGGATTGCGTTCTTCACGGTGTTGTTATTCGTACTGGCGCACGATCCGATCTCGTTCGGGCTGGAAACACGCTCCTATGCCCAGACATTGTTCCTGAGTACGCTATCTACCTACCTGCTCTATCGTCTGCTGACCAGCGACCGCCGACCGTTGCATAATCCGGCCTGGTGGTTGTTGTGTTTGGTCAACCTTGGATTACTGCTGACGCATTATTACAACGGTGTGTTCATCGGCGTGCAGAGTGCTTTCATCTTGCTGTATGATAGCCACCGCAAGCAACGGCTAGCCCCGTTCCGGGCCATCAGCACCACGTTGATTCCGTTGGGCGTCTTCTTGATCTTGTGGGGACAGCAGATGCTGGCGCGGACGAACAACCCATTGACCGATACACACATCGAGACGTTAGATCCTGTTTGGATCTTCACCAAGATCACGTTCCTGAACGTCAACCCGTTCTTACTCCTGCTCTATCCGCTGATCGCCATCGCCCTGGCCGGGGCGGTCCTGCATCATGCCCGGTTGTTGCTCCGCCAGCGGGATGTAAAGATGCGGCAATACTTCCAGGTTTATCTGTTGCTGATGGTGCTTCTTATTCCGGTCGGTGCGTATATCATGACCGGTTTCGGCAAGTTCATCTGGCGTTACATCATTTACTTCATCCCGCCCTTGATGGTGCTGGTCGTGCTGATGATCGAGGCGGGCCTGGCTTTGATTGATCGGCTGGTGCGCTTCCGGCTATCCCGCTTTTATGTGCGCAACGCGGGGTGGATCGCCGCGTTGGTGGCGGTGGTATTGGTGTTGCCAGCCGGGTACCAGGCGGCGACAGAGCGTAAGAGTGATTGGCGCGGATTATCGCAAACGGTCGTGCAGGTCATCCAGCAGAACCCTGATGCCGATTATGTGGTGTATGCTACGGATTACCTGGGCATTTATGATTATTACTTCACGCAATGGGGGGCCGAAATTGATCTCAGGCCGATCTCACGGCAGGAGACCTGGACCCAGGCAGATTATCAGCGGCGGTTCGATGTGGACACCCTGGCGACGGTCGATTACATCATCCTGTTGTTCATCCATGATGCGCCGATGCATTATAACTTGCTTCTCCAGCGGTTGTGTCAGGAGCATCAGTTTATCCTCAGCACGCTGGCTGATGGCGGCGACGAAGGATACGTCCTCTTCAAGCCAGGAGTCGATGATTCTACTGCTTGCCCGGCCACCCTGCGCTAGTCCATCACAGCGGCTATAAACTCTATTGTGACGCCCGAACTTACATGGTAGAGTTAACGCGATTAGCGCATAGGATTCAATATGTCGGACAAATCACTCGCACAAGATGTGGAGTTGATGCGCCGGGTAGTCGAACGCGACCAAGCCGCTTTTGAAGCGATCTATGAACAATACGCTCAGCTTGTACACCGCATGGCCCAGCGCATTCTGGAAGACAGCCAGGCCGCTGAGGAAGTCATGCAAGATGTCTTCTTCCAACTCTGGCGTTGGCCGGAAAGATGGAACCCGGAACAAGGTACATTCCTCAACTGGTTACTGACAGTCACCCGCCACACTGCCATCGACCAATACCGCCGCCGGTCACGGCGGCCTACCCTGCCAGTCGATCAGTTAGATTACCAACACGACGATAGTACGCATTTCGAGCGTCACAGCGATAACCAGACAATCCTGCGAAACTTGCTTCGTAAACTACCTGTGGAGCAACGTCAGGTCATTGTCCTGGCCTTTCTCAAAGGCATGACGCATGAAGAAATCAGCGATCATCTGAACATTCCTTTGGGGACGGCTAAATCTCGCTTACGGCTGGGGATGCAAAAATTGCGGGAAGCCTGGCAAAAGCGGCGTTGAGTCCAGCCAGTTTCGACGTTACAATTTAGAAAGACCTAGATCTTCATTATTGGTTGTTGCAGATCGTAGACAATTTAATGGGCAAAACAAGATGGACATTTGCAAAACAATCATAGACCTCATCCCAGCGTATAGCATCGGTGCGACGACCCCAGAGGAAACCGCCCGTGTGGAAGCTCTTTTGCCTGACTGCCCGCAGGCTATCGACCTCTTGACCGACTATCTGATGCTGGCTGATGACCTGGCCCTGGCTGTGCAACCCCCGAAAACGGCCCAAACCAACGGTGAGATTCATCTAAACGGTGCGCTGGTGCGCGGCAAGGCCCGGCCTGTTACTTCCCCGGTGGTTCAACCGCATTCTACCCCGCACCGGGGTTGGGTCGGGCTGGCCGTCGCGGCCTTACTCCTGATTCTGCTGGGTGTGACCAACATCTATTGGTATACAGCAAATCAACGGCTGGAAAATACCCAGGTCATAGCGCAACCAGTCGAGGCGTTGCCGGTGCTAGCTGGAGACTTCGCGCATCGTGACTTGAGCGCGACCGAAGACGGCCAACCTGAAAGCCGAGCCAGCGTCATCTGGAACCCGGAAACATCCATCGGGTCGATCTACGTCACCGGTCTACCCCCGCTAGATGACCAGCATAATTATTATGTGTGGCTGGTACGTGAGGAGACCGCCGTCACGCTGGGTCAATTCAGCGTTGATCCGAACGGCAACGGCATTCTGTTGTTCCAGAGTGAGGAGCCGCTGGAGTCTTATGACGCGATTGGTGTCAATGTCGAACCAATCGGCGGGAGCCAGACCCCCACTACGCCGCATGTGGTCATCGGGGAAATTTAGCCCAATGGTTCATCTCAGGTTAATCTTAATTGTCATTTTAGGCCAAACCCTGCTAAACTTAGTGTTACACACATGCGGTGCAAACCTTGCGCTCAGGTCTGTATGAGGGATGATTCAGTTACGTAGGCTATGATCTTTTTAGTCAGGAGCAAGCTTCCTCGCTTGTCTGTCGTATCAAAGGCAGTTTATACACAGTACACACATCAGCACGTCGCTAGCCTGCGGGTGTATTCAGACCGGTAAAAATCATTAATTTAATAGAAAGAAACTTATTATGAGAGACAAGCTCCACACACAGGTCGATGGTTACGACATGACATATATCACCGCTGGCAACCCGGAAAACCCCGCAATCTTGATGATTCACGGGTGGGCCTCTCATCTGGGGATCTGGGAAGACACCATCAACACGCTGAAAGACCATTACTTCTGTGTGGCGATGGATGTGATCGGCCTGGGGGACAGCGAAAAGCCCGCCAACGCCGATTACAGCTTATCCGCACAGGCTACCCAGATCTTGCATTTAGCAGATCGTCTACGGATCGATCAGTTCGCGTTGATCGGTCATTCACGCGGGGGGACGCTGGCGTATCACATCGCGGCGGTCACCGCGCCGGATCGCGTCACCGCGTTGATCGATGTCTCCGGGTTGGTCAACGGTCATGTGGGGGCCTATCAGCGGTTCGCGTTCGGCCCGCGCATCGCGGTCGGTCGTTTTCTACCCGTCGCCTATAACCTGACGACCTTGCTCTATAAGCGCGTGCGCCGGTTGGCCCGGCTGGAGCTTTCCCCCTGGTATTACGACATCTCAAAGGTCGATGAGCAGTATTGGTGGCAAGACTTTCTTTATGCCGCCCAGGCAGAAGCCGCCATCAGCAACTTTAAGACCGGGCTGGATCTCTCTCGCATTGACCTGAGCGACGAACTGACCAATATCGGCGTCGATTCGTTGTTGATCTACGGGGAGCAGGACTCGTGTGTTTCCCCGGAGCATGGCTATCTCGCGGCGGAGCGCATCCCCCATGCGCGGCTCGTCATCCTGGACGAATGCGGCCACTTCCCGATGTATGAACAACAGCAAGCATATCTAACCGAAGTGATGCACTTTTTGAATGCGCGGCTAGCCCCCTACCCGGATGCGGCGGCCTGATGCTCCGCAATTGCGCCTAGCAAAGAGACACTATGGGCCGCCTGGCCCCGCTTCATCACCGCCAAAAAGTTCGGTTAACACCGGCGGGATCAACGGATTCTGCGGGTCCGGGTTCGTATCAGTAGTGGACGCGCCCGGCGTCTTATCAAAATACCACAGCGGGCTTTCCGGGCAGGCGATCTGCACGAAATTAATATCCAGCGGGTAGATCTGCCACGAATACAGGCCGGCTTCCTGCGGTAGATCCGCCGCCGCGTTGACCTGGATATTCTGCCGCAGATCGACGGTCAGTTCGTAGACCATCGTCCCATCTGGCGCATAAACCCGTAGCAAATTCCGCCGGGCCTGTGGCCCAACCCAATTAAACGTAATCGTCCCATTGCCATCAACGCCGGTGGCATAATTGATGGGCGTGCGATTTTCCCAGGGGACACATTCCACCCGGTTAGGATCAGGTGGGGCATCACCCGGCACGCGCAAAACCTGCCCGTTGACGATCAGATTGACATCTTGCAGGCAATTGCCCTCCGCCAGAGCTTGCACGCTGGTATTGTACTGCTCCGCGATGGTCGCCAGCGCGTCATTGGGCTGGACGGTATAGGTCAGCGTCCAGTCATCACGCGGGGCGCAGGTGATTTCCGGCGTGGGTGTGTTGGTCTCTAGCCCGATGATACCGGGATTATCGAATTGTAGGGCCTGGGTCGGCGGGGGCGTCTGGGTCGGTGTGTTGGATGGATCCGGCGTAAGTGTGGGCGGTTCAAAGGTGGGCGGCGGGCGTAAGGTGACGGTGGGGCGTGGTGTCACAGTTGGGATGGGTGTGCTAGGTGGAAAGGTGGACGACGGAACAGGCGACTCCTGGACGAGATCCGGCGCGGAGGCACCGCCCTGGTTACTCAGTGTCTCCATGCGCCGTTGGTTGACCTCAAGGTTGATAATCGTCAATAACGTGGCGATCAGCAGACTGCCGCCAATGAACGCCGCGAACAATAATTGTCTAAACCCCTTCATGCTCAGCTTCTTCCTCTGGTTGGTCGTCCAGTTTGTCTTGCAATACGTCGAGTGGCTCCGGGTGTTCTTACCGCAGGATCACGCGGCCTTCGTGCAAATCGTAAGCGGTGTCTACATAGTCAATCACGACAGGATCATGGCTGACGATGATAAAGGCGGTGCCTTGCTCGTGCGCGATGCCACGAAAAAGTGACATAATCCGACGGGAGGTGCGCGTATCCAAGCCGCTGGTCGGCTCATCAGCCAGCACCACCGGCGACCGCAAAGCTAAGGCCCGCGCAATGGCGACACGTTGACGTTGGCCGCCGCTGAGTTGCTCCGGCATGTGGTCACGCCAGGCACTCAGGCCGACCGCCTTAAGAGCCGCTTTACCGCGTTTGTTGCGCTCAAAGACGCCCAGGCCGGGCAGACGTAGAGCCAGGTCGATATTTTCCAGCGCGGTATAAGTGGGCATCAGGGTGTAATTCTGGAAGATGAAGCCGATCTCCCTGCGCCGGAGCCGCCCGCGCCCCCGTTCACCCAGTTTGAGGATGTCCTTACCGCTGACGGTCAAGCGGCCATCGGTCGGGCGGTCTAACGCGCCGATCAAGTTGAGCAGGGTGGTCTTGCCACTACCGGATGGCCCATAAAGCGCGACCATCTCGCCGGCATGGACGGTGAGATCAACCCCTTGCAACACATGCACGGCCCGCTCCCCCTGCCCAAATGACCGGTGGATGTCTTCACAGCGCACACTTACAGTCTCACTCACGATTTTTCCTTTTCGTTTGTCGATGACTTGCGCCGGAACAACCGGCGGATCCAGCGGAACAACGACCGTTTAGGCGGCGGGGCATCTTGCGGGAGCATCTCGCTGAGGAGTGCGCTGGTTTCTTCGTCCTCGTCTTGCTCCGCCCGCAAGAGCACGCCTTCCGGGCGGATCTCCACCGCGATGCGATGGGCTTCCCTCAGGGTAGACCGGGCCGCATCTGGCAGGCGCAACGCGCCGTCTTCGGTCAGCCGCCCGCCGGTCTGGTCTTCGGGGTCGGTCAAATCCTGGCCGAGTGCGCCATCACGCAGGGTCAGCACGCGGTCGGCATAAGCGGCGATCTCCATGTCGTGGGTCACCATCAAGATCGTCAGGCCGTATTGCTGGCGCAGGTCATCCAGCAGGCCCATGAATTGTTCGGCGGTCTGCTGGTCGAGTGCGCCGGTCGGCTCATCGGCTAGTAACAAATCGGGTTGATTCGCCAGCGCGACCGCGATAGCAATACGCTGTTGTTGGCCGCCGCTGAGTTGGGCCGGGCGTTTGTGGATGTGCTCCGCCAGCCCGACGGCAGTGAGCAAGTCGCGGGCACGTTTGCGCCGGGTAAACGGATTAGAACCGGCCAGCATCATCGGCAGGGTGACGTTGCCCAATGCGGTGCGATGCGGGAGCAGGTTACGCTCTACCTGTTGCCACACAAAGCCGACATGGGTCAGCCGGTAACTTGCCAACCGCCGGCCCTTTAGTTCGAGCAAGTCTTGCTCATCGACCACCAGCTTGCCCGCCGTCGGGGAATCCAACCCGCCGAGTAGGTTCAGCAGGGACGACTTACCCGCCCCACTGGGGCCGATGATGGCGACCATCTCGCCCCGTTCCATCTCAAAGTCGATACCACGAAGCGCGACGATCTCATGATCGGAGACCTTATACGCTTTGACGATCTGCTTGCAGGTGATATAGCTCATGGTAGAACGACCTGATCGCCTTCTTCTAAGGCATCGCTGACGATCTCAACGCGGTCGTCAGTCTGCAAGCCGAGTTGAATATCAACGACCTGTTCGCCGGCATCGGTGCGGATGATGACGAACGTGCGATTCTGGAAGGTGCGGATGGCACGCGGCGGCAACCATAACACATCCTCCCGCGTTTGGAGTGGCATCTCGATCTCGATCAACTGGCCGAGTTGCAACGCCTCGATGAAATCTGCCGCTACTCGTACCGTCTGGTCGGCTTCCTGGCTGGTGAAGGGCCGACTGCGAACCACACAGGCCACCCGTGTATCCGGTTGGTTGGCGACCTGGCATACCCCCTGTTTGCCGATGTCCAGGCTTTGCACATCGTTAAAGCTCAAGGTCGCGCTGGCTTCACGCGGTTGTGGCAGGGCCATCGTGATGACGCTGTTAAACGCCTGCACTTGATCGCCGGGGCGCACGGTGACTTCCAGCACGATGCCATCGAACGGCGCGAACAATGACGATTGTGCGATGTCCGCCCGGATTTGATCGACGCGAAGCTGGGCGTTACGAACCGCATCGATCAAGTCTTGATCGACCCCGGACCCTTCAATCGCATTTTGGAGTTCGATTTCTGCCCGGAGTTGGCTATTGCGCGAGCGGTCGATGGTGTTCTGGTAATCGTTATAACTCTGCGCGGCGGAATAATACGAGTTCTGCGCCGACTCCAATTGTGATTGAGCATTGAGCAAATTACGGTAGGCACTATCCACGCTGGATGCTGGTGCGCTAGGATCGCTCCGCGCTTCGTCATAATCCATCTGGGCTTGTTCCAGGTTACGCTGAGCATCGTCTAACGATTGGCGGGCATTGGCGACGGTCGTCCAGGGGACGTTATTGAGCGTGCTTTCCAGGCCGATGTTGGCATCAGCCACACCAAATTGCGCGTTGAGGACGGCATCTGTGCCGCCTTCCCCACCGGTAGCAAGCCGCCGTTCTGCCGCTTCTAAATCAAGCAAGGCAGAGTCAAGCTGGTCTTCTAACTCCTGGATTTGATAATCGGCCAGCAATTCACCGGCCTGCACACTATCACCGCGTGCCACATTCACCGAGCGGATCGACCCGTTGATCTCAAACGAGAGGGCCTGCTGATCACGCGGGAGCCATTGCGCGGTGAACTCCAGGCGGTCTTCGACCACGCCGCGCTCTACGGTAACAGTCGGGCGTTCGGCGACGGGCGGCGGTGGGATCGGCGTGACGGTCGGCGCGGCCTGCGCTTCTTCCGGCGCGACATCATTTTCCGCACAGGCCGTCAGCACACCGAGCGCAAGCACGAGCAGTAAGGCACGATTCCAGATCTTGACAGTCATGATTGTCTTTCTAACTTGGTCATTTGCGATCATGCATCCCCCAGGCGGACGACGGAGGCGAGTTGTTCCCGGCTGAGTACGAGTGTGGTCATCAAAGTGACGAACAACAGCACCAACGCGAACACGGCGTAAACAACCGTGATCTCGTCCCAGGCCACCCGCACCAGGTACGGTGGCAATCCGCCGCTGAAATCCAGCAGGGGCAAGAACAAGAGTGTGGTCGCCACACCAATTGAGGTGCCAGCCAGGATGCCGCTCAACGCGGACATGCCCTGTAAGATAATCACATACAGGCCGACCGCGAAACTGCTTAACCCCATCGCCCGTAACGCGCCAAGTTGGGTTGATTGGGCGCGGAATGACGCGGTGCTCTGGATGATGGACGCGATCAACGTCAGGGTGATGGAGGCGATAAAGCCGATGGACAGGAAGCCGAGCACACCCCGCCGGGCTGGTTCTGCACGGGCTTCCACCAGGGCCTGGGTTGGCTCCAGGAAGCGCAAAACCGGGAAATCGATCTCTCTCACCGCTGATTGCACCGCGTCAGGATCTATGCCGTCTGCCAACGACAACCAGATATCATGCGGGAGTGCGGTGCCGACCAATTCAAAGATCGGGTCGATATTGGTGATGACAAAGAAATCGGCTTCTTCATCCGCCGGGTTGAGCGTCGGGAAGTAATTGACCGTATCAATGACGCGCACGCGCTGTTCAAACCAGGTGTTGAGGGCCTGCACACCGAGCGTCACCTCCTGGCCGGGGATGATGTTGTACTCATCCGCCGCCTGCTGGCTGATGATAATGCCGGTACGATCGCCGGCCAGTTTGTTGAGCAATTCGCCCAATGGATCGTCGGAAAAGTCCTCCCGGAAGCGGGCAATGGCTGGCATTTGCGCCCGGTCGATGCCCATCACCGTGCCCTGGATGGGTGCGCCGCCCGGCGTGCTGATGCGCCCGTCATAGGTGCCGACGCGGCTGGCAAAGGCAATGCCTTCAACTTCTTCCAGATCGTTGACCGGCGGCACATTATACCCGGTGATCTCCTGGTTGGTCTGGCCGCTGGCGTCCTGCGTCTCGTCGGTCTCGGCATCAACCGCCGTGACCAGCACCATATCCGCGCCGACGCGATAATTAATCGTATCACGCAGAGAGCGATCCAGCGTGCTTGCCATCGACGCGGTGAACCCGGTCAGGCTGAGTGTAAAAGCCATCATCAACAACGCCCCCCGGTAACGCCCGATTGAGCGCGTTAACTCACGCAGGGCCATCAACAAAGAGATATTGCGCGTGACCGAGACGACCTTCGCGCCGACGCCCATCAGCACCGGCCAGAAGCGCAAGAACGCCAACGCCAACGCCAGCGCGAACAACGTCGGCCCGATGAACACGACCGGATCACTAAAGGCGGAGTCTTGCGCGGCAGTCAGCCCGCCTTGATTATTGAGATCGTACAGCACATAAGCCGCCGGGATCAGCAAGAGCAAATCCAGGTACATGCGTTGCCACCAGGCCTTAGACGCGGTGGTCATCTGCTGGCGGTAGCTGTTGATGTTCTGCCGGGTGGTCTGCCAGGCCAGGAACAAGCCGCTACTGGCGGCGATGACGGCGGTCGCGGTGCCGATCAGCAACGGTTGCGTGGTGACGACCACCTCCCCCACCGAGGAGGGATCGGTAAATTGCAGGAAGGAAGCAGTCTGCCCGACGAGGCGCACGACATAGGGCGCGGCGATCACACTCAGGCCGAGTGCGATCAACGCCAGGAGCGACCACATCAAGATGTGAATGCTCAACACCCCCAGGCGGCTCATGCCGCGACTGCGGAGCTTGACATCTTCCCCCTGCTGGCGTGTGACGAGCAAACCGGCCACCAACGAGACAAAGTACAGCACCAGCGCGGCCACCGGCGCGATGATGATAAACAACTGGTTGGTCAGCGCGTCCACTTCCTGGTTGAAGATCCGCAATTCTTCTTCCGGCGAGAGATCTTGCCGGATGCCGGGGAGCGCGGCGTTGACCTCTCGTTGCGTATCAACCACATGCCCCAGGATGGTATCGACATCGGTCGTCCGCACGTCGGAGCCATCAAACGAGACATACCACACGGCCTCATCAATCGGATCATCCACCCCGGCATTGACGGCCAGCAAGGTCTCGCGGTTTTCGACCAGCATGACCTCATCGAAGAAGCGCGGCGTGAAGATCCACGAGGGATCATCCGGGTTGACCGGACGCCATAAAGCGGCGACCTCAAAGGTGGCGGTTCCACCACCGCGCCGCGTACCGGCGAGCGTATCCCCGACGGCAACGCCGATACGATAAAACATATCCTCCGGGATGAGAACCGGAATCGCGTCATCGTCGGGCGCGTCAGGCGGCCATTGACCGTCCACGATTGTGATCTGCTCGGCGGCACCATCCAGCACACCAACACCCAACGCGCCGAGGGTGGTGCCATCCTGCGCGACCTGCCACGTCCCGCCGCGCACATAGCGCACATCGCGCTCTACCGGCAAGTCCATCCGCTGGATGAAGCGATCCCCGGCGACGGCATCGGTGCGCGTCACGTCTTCCAGTTGAATCGGAGAATTCCACTGCCCCAGGTAGCGGTAGCGGAAGGCAAACGGCGGATCTGGCAAGCGGGAGGACAACACATTGCTATACACCGCGTCGATGTAAAGCGTGAGTCCTAACGTCAAGGTGGTGGCGACCGTCAGACCGACTAACACCCAGAAGATCAAGATGAGGTGTTGGCGCATCCGCTCGATTGTAAAGAACAGCGTATCGAATAAGCGAAACATGCATTTACTGACTTTTGGTTACAGTGCCTATTATGATAGTCGCAAATTTGGCCGATTCGTTACTGCATTTCTCATAAGAAACCGATGAGAATCAGCGTTATGGACATGGTAATTTGTCTCGTTCTAACGTTTTTGGTCGGAATGAGATTTGTGACCTTGTTGCCGAATCAAGCCTTCACCCTCATTCCCTCTCCCAAACGGGCTTTCAGCCCTGGGAGCGGGAGGTCAAAAGCGACTTTTCTCCCCTTCCGCCGAACGCTACACTGGCAGAAGGGTCAAGTCAACCTGGGGTTGGCGCACCTATTTCACCGGCCAAAATTTTGCGCGAAATCAGGATCAACCGCGGCGACACAATCGGTCAGTTGGTCGGCCTGGGCCTGGGCGGCCTGGATAGAGGCCTCATCAAAGGCGGTCAGCGGATCATCCGAAATGGGCGCGGCACAGTCATAGAAAGCGTCGATATTAGCCTGGGCTTGCGTCAGTTCGGCGTCGAGATCGGCGTCATCCAGCACGTAGCGGTCAAACGCCCGGTTCATCCAGAGTTGCGCGATCTGCGACTTGCCGCTGATGTCAAAAAATGGCACGTTGACCAGATCTTCCGTCATCAGGCGGTCGGCATATTCCCGGTAGAACGTCACCACATCCGCCGGCAAGAGTGAATCCAGGGCGGGATCTGCCAGGGTAGACGCCCGTGCCGACATGCCATAAAACAGCGTCGGGTCGGCAGATAACGCGCTGATGAAATTGTAACATTCCTGCTGGAGTGCTGTATTGGCGGAGATCACGCCGGCGGTCACGGTGAAGCTCACCGGCAGGCGGCCCTGGCCGGCTGGAAACGAGCGGAACTCGTACAGGCTTTCCCGGATGCCCTGATTATTGATCCGGTTGCTGATTTCATTGCTGAAGACGTTGACCTGGGTGGCAAGGTTAACCGCCGGTTGCATCAGCGGATTATTGCCGCCGCCACCTCCCCCGCCGCCCATGCTGAAGCCCCGGTTGCTTTCGGAATACAACTGATCGTAAAACAGCCGGTCATCCTTTGCCAGGTCAAGCACCTGGCGGATGGCGTTCAGGGTCGATGCATCAGTCAGGTCATAGGCTGGCGGCGTGGTGCTGTAATCCACCGGCAGGCCACCATAAGCCGCCATCAGCAGAAGCAGATAGGTGTTCAACCCCTGGATGTTAGCAGTGGTCAGGTCAACGTCGGTATATTGGGGTGCCAGCGCGGCCAGCGCACCGGCAAAGTCGTTCACCGTCCAATCGTAGGCTGGCGCGGGTAAGCCGACAGCTTCAAAGGCCGGGACATTGACCTGCATCACCAATGGCTGGATGGTAAGCGGTAGCGCATAGACTTGATCGCCGACGGTGACTGCTTCCAACGCGCCGGGCAAAAAGTCTCCCGGCGGGATGCTGGCATCCGCCTGGAAGAACGGCTCCACCGGCGAAAGAAGGGACAGATCAAGATAATCAAGGAATGAACCTTCGATCATCAAGCAATCCATCGTCTGCAAGGTCTCAATATCAACGCCGGGCATCAGTTCCAGGTTGACGGCACCAACACCAGCCTGCTGTGTGACATATTGCTCGATGAAGTCATCCCATTGTTGCCGGTTCGGTAGCATACCGAAGGCACCATATACGCCAAAGGTCAATTCGACCTCACCTTCCGCCAGGATTACCGGCTCTGGCGGCGGGTTGATCTGAAGAACCGTTCCCTGACGATCAATAGCGGCCTGATAGAGGGTCTGGGCCTGGGCCTGCTGTTCTTCCAACGCGCTTCGAAGGTCGTCAGTCCGCTCGCCGAAGTATGCGCTGAGTGCCATCGTAAGATCAAAGCTGTAGGCGAAGACAGGCGCGGGGATGCCCTGTCCGACGGTCTGCTGGTTGCGTTCCAGCGACTGCGTGAGGAATGAATTACCTTCCATGGATGCATCCTGGCGGGCGGGGAGATCTGCACCAAACAGATCGTAAATCTCCGGTTGCGCGGTGAGATACTTCGCCAGGGCGTAGGCCAGTTCCGGGTTGGCGGTGCCCGCGCTGACGACCAGACTATTAGCCTGTACCGGATACCCACCCGGCAATGGCGCGATCTCGAACGTGGGCGGGTCGGCGGTCATGCTGAAGTTCGCGCTGTTGATATTGGCGATTCGCATCGGCAGGCTAAACGGATCGAATTCCGGCCCGAACTGGAAGGCAGAGGCGATTGCACCATTTTCAATGTCGGCTTCGTAACGCTCGATGAAGGCGATCAGATCCTCCTGTACCAGATCCGGCGATAGATCAAAGCCGGCATCCGCGACAAGTGACTGCCCATAACTGCTGATTAGAAATGTCTCCTGATTCAAGACGGCCAGCCCTGCCGGGTGTGTATCCATCGCCGCCAGGCTCCCCGCCGCGTTGATGATGTCGTCGTAAGTCCAGTTATCAGTTGGATAACTCAGACCAGCGGCATCAAACGCGACGGTATCATAGATCAGGCCGATGATGTTCAAGGAGATGGGCAGACCGTATAAGCCGGTGCCATACCGTAAGGACTCGATGCCAATGGGATAATACTGGTCGGTTATCACCGAGTCGGTATCAGCCAGGGGCGCGAGATCAAGCAGAAAGCCGGTCTCAGTCGCAATCGGATTCAACAAATTGCCCGGCATAAACAGCACATCGCCGCGCTGGGCATACGCCTGGAGGTCATCCAGGTAGGTTTCACTGCCGAGGAATGGGATCTCGGCCATCATGCCGTCGGTCGGTTCTGCCAGCACGACGCGCACACCGGGGTTCTCATCTTCGAACGCGGCAAAGATCGTTTCATCTAAACGATCCCGCGAAAAATTCGGTATGACTAACTGAAGGGTGACATCGGCTTGCGCCTGGACGCTACCAGCGACCAGCACCAGCAAGGCCAACAAGACGCTCAGTAACAGACGATAAACACGCATAGCAAATTCGTCCTTTCGGATTATACGGTTAACAGCCTTTATACGGTTGAGCGCGATGAAAGGTTGGATGTTGGGGCACCGTGCGGGTGCCCCGGAGTAACTTAACTGCTGATTTCTGGGAAAAATTCGGCGGTGTTCGGGTCAACGCGGACGGCGCAATCACGCACCTGATTATAATACTCTAGCGGGTTGCCTTCGCCAATACGGAGTGGTGGTAGATCTGCCGTACAACCACGAAAAGCCTCGGTGAAATCCTGCGCTTCTTCCAGGCGGAAGGCCAGATCAAGCACCGGGCCGTCTTCTTCCAGCACATAATCATCAAAGACCTGATTGATCCAGAACGTATCCAGCAGAGCCAGGGAGATTCCGCCCTGCTGTGGGATGACGACGGTATCGGGCGCGTTGAGGATGGTCTGAAGTTCGCGGTAATAATCTACCGCCACCTGCCCCTGGGCACTTGCCAGGGTCGGGTCATCGAGTAGCGCGGTGTTGGCGGGCATAGTCTCGATGAGATCAGGCCGGCGGGTCAGGTCGCTGATGAAACGATAGCACGCCTCCACCTGCTGACTACCGGCACTGATGTAAGCCACGCTCAGGCTATAAGAGACCGGCGTCAGCGTGGAGCCACGCGGGAAGGCGACGATCTGGCTCTCGGTGGGCGGGGGTTGGTTTGCGTCGGCTTCGTCGTCAGCGGCAAAAGCCGCACTCAGTTCATCGAGCGACTCGCTGGTGAGTGGCACCGTGTCGGGGTCTACCTCGGCAAAGCCGCCGCCGGTCGCAATCAGCGGTTCATAGGCGATCAACCCTTCTTTCGCCAGTTCCAACACCTGCCGGATGGCCTCTACCGTCACGGGATCAGCAAAGTTGAGTGTCGGTGGGATGGTGCTATAGTCGATTGGCTGGCCGCCATACGCCGCGATCAGGTTATAGATGTACGCCCCACCAAGGCCGACCGGTTGATACGGGACGACATCCGGGTTATTCCGCTGGAGGGCACGCAGAGCTTGCTCGAACTCGGCAGTCGTCCAGCCGCTGAAAGGCAAGATGGCCCCGGCATTGGTAAATTGCACCGGGTTATACCGCATGACCAACGGTTGCACCGAAAGCGGCACGCCGTAGGTGATGCCATCACGTTGTACCTGGGGCAACGTACCGGCGACAAACGAATCGACCGTCAGCGCAGGATCTGCCGCCAGGAGCGGGTCGAGGTTAATCACCGGGCTGATGTCGTTGGCCTGCGGGATCAAGTTGTCGTAGGTGTAAAAGCAATCGTAGCGTTCGGCCAATGCTTCGAGGTCGGTCGGAAAGGACCGGTCAATTTCTACCAGGCCGATGCCCGGCTCACGCCCGGCGAATTCCGCCGCGATAGAATCCCAGGCTTCTTGATTGGGCAACGGTGAGACGAACGAGACGACACCGAAGTTCAAGGCGGTCTCACCGGTTGGCAAGTCCAGGCTACGCCGTTGGGCAATGGTGATCGACTCGCCGAAGCGGGCATCCGCCGCTTGAAGCCGGGTGATCTCGTCATCGCGCAGTTGGTCGAGGGCCTCACGCGGGGTCAGGTCATCCTGGCGCATGAGTGCCAGCGCATCATTGACGACATCGGCGAAAAGCAGTTCAGAGGTCGGCGTTCCCTGGGAAAGTGCATCGGTCAGGGTGGCGTCAATCTGCGGCGGGAGCGATGCCCCCAGGCTAAAAGGAGCCGCTTGATCCGGTTCCAGGCCAACCAGACTCTGCCGGGCGGGCTTACCACTGAAGAACGCGCTGGAAACCTCCACACTGTTGGAAAGATATTTCACCAATTCGTAAGCCAGGTCGGGGTATTGCGTCCCCGCGCTGATGGCGAAGCCATTGACCGCCAAGCCGGCCCCACCCCCAGGGAGTAACACAGCCTGCCGGTTGACATCACCTTCGCCGCCGATCTGCAAATTGCCCAGGCCAGCCTGTCCGATCTCTAGCGGATAGGTGCCGAAGGTGAAGTCGCCGTCTTCGGTGACTGGCGGGTTGAGGAAGCCTTCCACCTGTAGATCATGCCAGATGGTCAGTAGATTTTCCAATTCCGGGTTGCTGTAATCCGGCTCTAGCGGGAAGGTAGCCGGATCATACAAGCCCTGCCCTAGCAGGCTGAC
This sequence comes from Anaerolineae bacterium, assembly GCA_034437535.1. Classification (GTDB taxonomy): domain Bacteria; phylum Chloroflexota; class Anaerolineae; order Aggregatilineales; family Phototrophicaceae; genus J038. The sequence goes on from DAOTTZ010000127.1 coordinate 24,508, forward strand.
AAACAGCGACTCCAGGTTGCCGGTCAGGTTGATGAAGCCGGGACGAGTCACGCGGCCCTGCTCATCGAAGGTCACGATCCGGCGGATGGCGTTATCCAGGTCGAAGATGGTCCATTGCGGCGTCGGGTATGGCAGGCCGACTTCATCGAACACGACCGGATCGTAAAACAACACCACTGCATCCGCCGAAACCGGCACACCCCACAGCCCCCCATCCCACCGGAAGCTCTCTAACACCGGTTGGAAGAAATCCATCTGGTTAAAGCCGGGGTCGCTGTTGACCAACGGCGCAAGATCCAGCAAGTAACCGGCACGAGTCACCGCCGGGTCAAGCGCGGTGGAGTCGATCAGCACGACATCGGCTTCACTGACGTACCCGGCCACATCATCGAGATAATCTTCGATTGGATCACCGGGATTAAATGGCGATCCTAAGCCTTCGGTCGGGACGATGTTCACCCGGACGCCGGGTGTCGCGGCTTCGAACTCTTCGATGACGTTATCAATGAAGAATGTCTCTAACAATTCCGGTACGGTGATGGAGAGGACAATATCATTCTGGGCACGCGCCGGAACGATTGACAGGAGCAGGAGCAAAACAATAAACACAAATCGTCGCATAACAGATCCTCAAATTGGATTACGCTTTAGATTTCTATTATAGTCCCACTTGGGATAAATAGGAGACAAAGCCTGCAAACTCATGATGTGTTAAATGACTATACGAAACCCTATCGAATAATGGTCGCTGGCTCCGCCTTGAGATAATGTGCGCGGAAGGCGGCGGTCTCTTGCATGGCCGCCATCAGATCGCGGTTGGTCGGGTTGATCTGATCCGGGGCTTTTGCCCCGCCACGCTGGAACCGTACCGGGTCGCCATCCTGTAACATGGTGATGTGACCGCGTGCGACCATCCAACGCAAGCCAGCGCGGACGGTCTGCGCCCGATGACCGAGCGCACCAGCCAACCGGATCAACGACGCCTCCCCGGCGTAATGATTCAGCGCGTAGTGGAGCAAGCCGCTGAGTTGTTTTAAGAAGCCGTTGAGCGAGTCGGTACCCGGTCGCAGACCGAACAGCACCACCCGCGCCGGGTTGACGGTCGTCAGCGCATGGTGGATCTCATCCGGGCCGGGCGGGATCGTCCAGATGACCAGCGTTTCCGCCGGTTTGAGATCCTGCCGGCGCACACTCGATAGACCGTCGAGGGCCGGGCCTTCGTTCCACACCAACGCATCCGGGTAATCGGCCAGCCGAGAACGCGCCGAGTCTTGATGTAAGGCGCGATGATCGACGATTTCGACAGTCGCCCGCTGGTCAAAGGTCAGCGGGTCTTCGTCCACCGGGCGCAGATCTTCCAGCACCACCTGCACACTGACGGTATCTTGAAATTCGTTGATGCCGAGTGTATACGCCAGATCAAAGCGGCCAGCCGGCAGACGCTCCGGTTCTGCCCGCCACCATAACACATCCTGGGTGGTACCGGCCTCGTCCTCGACGGTCAGCCGCAGATGCTCTTTGGTGCGCCCGATCTGGCGTTGCGTCTTGAGCGTGACCTTGCGCGTGGCGAACGTCAGCGGGCGATTGCCCAGCCCGAAGGGAGCCAGCCGCCGCACATCATGCACCAGATCCAGCGTGAGATCGGCCAGCGATAGATACGCATCCAGCGTAAGGGTGGGCGTAGTGTCGGTCGTGCCGAGCATGTCGCCTACCTCCCGGCCCAATGCCCGGCGGAAATCCGCCACCCGCCCCGCCGTCAGGCCGAGACCGGCGGCCATGGTATGCCCGCCAAAGTGGGTTATCATGCCGGGGTGGGCCGCATCCACCCGGCGGATGGCCTCTGCGATGTCACAACCGGGCACACTCCGGGCGGAGCCGTGCGCGGTACCGTCAGCTTCTTCGATCAGCATCACCACCGGACGCACATAGGCTTCGACCAGGCGGTTCGCCACGATGCCGACGATCCCGCCGTGCCAATCGGCCTTGGAGACGACCAGGGCCGGATGCCGCAACAACTCCGGCTGAGTCTCGACCAGATCAACCGCCCCGGCGTAAATGCTCTCGGTCTGCGTCTTGCGGTCGATGTTGAGCGCGTTCATGGTCTGGGCCAGTGTCGCCGCCCGGACGGGATCACTCGTCGTGAGGAATTCGACGCTGGCGTTAGCATCCGCCAACCGCCCGACCGCGTTCAAGCGGGGTGCAAGCATAAAGCCGATGGTCTCCTCGTCGATCTTGGCCGCGTCGAGATCCGCCACCGTGTACAAGGCTTGCAGGCCGGCCCGTTCGGTATGGCGGAGGGTGTGCAAACCACGTTGAAGCAGATAACGGGCATCCCCGGTCTGCTCGACCACATCCGCGACAATGCCCAGCGCGACCAGATCCAGCAGATCGGCGGCGCGTTCCGCCTGCCCTGCCGCCGTGTAGAGTGCGTGCGCCAACAGATACGCCACACCGACACCGGGCAACGGTCGCGCCGGATGGTCCGGGTCAAGGCGGCGGGAATTGACGACGGCATAGGCTGATGGTAGTTCCAGCGGCAGTTGATGGTGATCGGTGACCACGACATCCACGCCGCGCCCCTGCGCGTAATCCACCGCGCTATGGGCAGAGACACCGGTATCACACGTCACGACCAGCTTCGCGCCGGCATCCAGGTGCGTCCCCAGGCTTTGAATATGAACGCCGTGTCCTTCCGTCTGGCGATGCGGGATGTAGTAGGTCACATCGGCGTTGAGATCACGCAGAGTCGCGACCAAAAGCGCGGTCGCCGTCTGGCCGTCCACGTCGAAATCTCCCCACACCAATATTTGCTCGCCGCGCTGGATGGCGGCCTGCACACGCTCGACCGCACGATCCATATCTGGCAGATCATAAGGCGAAGCAGGCGTATACGCGGCAGGATCCAGAAAGCGGCGGACATCCGCTGGCGCGGTGATGCCCCGGCGGGCCAGCGTCTGCGCGACGACCGGATGGCCGCCCACCTGCGCGGTCAACGCCTCCGGCACCGCCACCGGTTTAGGGTCGATCCAGTGTTTCATTGACGATTGCACTCCATTTGCTTAACAAGCCTCATTATACACCACGCACCTGACGTATAATGCAAGAAGACGAACCGACAGAGGACAAGCGAATGCCCTTACCGCCCGATTTCCAATTCAGCCAGAGCCGCCTGCAAGATTACATGGATTGTGCGCGGCGGTTTCAGTTGAAGTCTATCGACGGCGTGCGCTGGCCGGCGGAGATCGCCGACCCTGCCGAAGAACACGAACGGCACATGCGGCGCGGCGCAGATTTTCATCATATGATCCACCAGCATCATCTGGGCGTCCCGGCGCAAGCCCTCAGCGCATCGGCACAAGATGACGACCTGGCCCGCTGGTGGGCCGCTTACCAACGCTCAGATTATGCCGCTGGCGGGCCGCTGGCCGGTGACCGTTACCCGGAGACCTTGTTGGCGGCGCGGGTGGCTGGCTTCCGCTTGATCGCCAAGTATGATCTGCTGGTGATCAACACGGACGGCGCAACCATCATCGACTGGAAGACCTCCGCCCGGCGGCCTGCCAGAAAAACCCTGGCCGACCGCTTGCAGACGCGGGTGTATCCGTTTGTGTTGGCCCAGGCCGCCCACCGGTTAGACGGCCAACCGGCCATCACGCCGGAGCAAATCCGCATGACGTACTGGTTCGCGGAAGATCCCGACACACCGGAGACATTCAGCTACGACACGGCGCAATTGCAGGCCGATACAGCCTACCTGCATGATCTCATCACAGAGATCAACACCCGCAATACCTTTGAACTGACCAGCGACACCCGCCACTGTCGCTTTTGTACATATCGCTCGTTGTGTGATCGTGGTGTGCAGGCTGGCGATATGGACACACTCGACACGCTGGACGACGCCGAAACACCCGATGACCTGACCTTCGACTTCGACCAGATCGGCGAAATCGCGTTTTAGGGGGTGCGTTCCGCCTGCTCCCACCAGGATTGAAGCGCGACGAACGGCACCGCCTGATACACATTGCCATCGCGCCCGGTGTTCCAGGTGATGACCAACTCTTGCCGGGCGCGGGTGATGCCGACGTACAGCAGGCGCAATCGCTCCGCCGCGTAATCAATCCGGGCGGCTTGGGTGGCGGTGCCTTCGGTATAATCACGCTCCTGGATGGCGGCGGCCAGTTGCTCTAACCCTTCGGCCTGTAGGTTGAGCTTGTCGCGCACCCACCAGGATTCCCCGATGAAGCGATCATAATCCAGCGCGGATGGGAAATTATACGTATTGACCGACGCCAGATACACCCGATCCCATTCCAGCCCTTTCGCGGCGTGCATGGTGGCGACGGTCACCTTGCCCTTGTGTTGATCGGGATCGTGCGACTCGGCATCCGCCGCCAGATCAACCACGCGCCGTTTGTTCTGGGCCACCATGCGAAGCTCGACCGCGAAATCTGGCAGACGCCAATGCGGATTACTGCCTGCCAGCCGCCGCAGATACAACGCTAGACTGTGGGCAATCGCCAGATCTGCCGCTGTGACGAAGAGATCGCCGGCCACCGTCAGCAAGAGTTGGTCAATTGGCAGGACGACGGCAGACTGCCAGCGGCGCATCAACGTGCGGAAATCCAGCAGATACTCACGGATCAAGTCGCCGCTTTCGTCCATGTCGGTCAGTTGTAACACCGGCTCGGTATCCAGCCAGCCCTGCCCGGCACGCGGATACAGATAATCTTCGACGGTCTTACACCCTTTGATGACCTTGACGATCTTTTCCAGCCGGTCGCTGGTGGCCTCATCAACATGGCGGTCATCCCGCCGCCACACGCGGAAGGCATTCGCCAGTGCGGTCGGCGCGTTGGGGTTGGATAAAGCCTCTAAGATGTAGGTCAACGCCCCGGCGGTCTCCCGCGTGGTGGAGCTACTGCGGAGCAATTCCACCACATCCAGATCAACCGCTTTCAACTCGCGGACGAGTTGCGCCCCCCGGTCATTGCGCGGCACCAGCACCGCCACCGTCTTATCCTGATTTTGCGGCACCCACCGTTGGAGCGAGCGCACAATCGCCTTGATCTCCTCAGCGGGTGTTATATCTTCAGCGTAGAGATAGATCTTTGACGGATCATCGACCGGGTTGGGTTGCGGGTCTCCGGGCGGGGTGGGCAAGATGTACGGCTCGGCCAGCGGTTGCCGTTCCCTGACGGCGGCCACCGGATGATCGGCGCGGGTCCAATCGATCAGATGATTGGCTAACGCCATGATCGACGCGGTACTGCGCCCGCTGTTGGGCAATTGCCGCGCTTTGACGTTGCCCTTGGCGATGAAATCGCGCAGACGCTCCGGGCGGGCGGTGGTAAAGGTCTCGTAAATGGCCTGATTAGGATCCCCGACGCGCACCCAATTGCCGCGCTTGCCGGCCAATAATTCCAGCACGGTCTCTTGCAAACGACTGCTATCCTGGGCTTCGTCTTCCAGGATGAAGGGCCACAGATGACGCAGACGCAACTTGAAGTCTTCGTCTGTGCGCAGGGCCTTCACCGCCAGGCGGATCAAATCCTGGAAATCGACCGCGCCACGATAACTGAGTGCGCGTTGATAATTGGTGTAAATGCGAACGCACATCTCCGCCAATGGCAAGAACTGCGAGCGGTTATCCAGGTGGCGGGCGATGGCCTCCGGCGCGGTCTCGGTGTCTTTGGCCTGCTGGATGAACGCTGAGGCGATCCGCTTGACCTCAAACGGCCATTTGTCGCGGGCGATGTATTGGGCCTTGCGCTCGTCGAAATCCGGCTGAAGGTAGACATCTGCCGCACCAGGATTGGCCCGCACCCAAGCATCCACCGCATCTTGCAAGATGGCGTCCTGCTCGCGCTCGTCGATGATCTTGAAGTCTTTATCCAGCCCGACCAGGCCGGGCCGCTCGCGCACGATCTCGTTCGCCAGGCTGTGGAGCGTCCGCACGCGGTAGCCGACGTTGGGCAAAAGTCCTCGCGCTTTGACGAACGCCCCCACCTGCCGCGAGAAGTGATCCGCCGCCGCGTTGACCAGCGTGACGATCAAGATCTCCTGGTCGTCTTGCAGGTCGGCATCGGCGACCAATTGCGCGGCCAGATAACTGAGCGTGCGTGTCTTGCCGCTCCCCGGTACAGCGGCGACGCCCATCAAGCCCTTGCCATACGCCAGGACTTCTTTTTGCCGGGGGCGCGGCTTAAATTCCACGAACGATGTTGGGGTCAAGATTTTCCTGGAATTGGGTCATCTGCTCGTCGATGACATTCAGATACGCCTGGATCGTCCGGTAAGCCTGTGTTTGATCTGGCTGGATGACGATCTTATCTTCGCTGTCGGTCAATGAGAGCAAGAAGTGATCGTCCGGGTGGTTGTATTCGATGGTGGTCGTCATATCCAGGTTGATATACGTGCTGAGGATCGGGGAGCCATCCCGCTTGTTGTGTTCTACTTTGATCCATTTCGCCATGATTGCCTCTCCTGCGTTATACTATCGTGCGTCTATTGTACCACGCAGAAGAGGAAGATTTCCGCCAGATGCTAGCCCTGGCTTTGCATCTGTTTCTTCTTGATGACGCGCTTGACCAACCGGCTGATATGATCGGGATCGGCTGGTTTAATCAGGATGAGATCGGCGCGGGCTGTTTCTGGAAGCATCGAAATGTTTGATTCCGACGTGTGTAAGATCACGGCGGTACCCATCAGCCGGGGATGGGCCTTAATCATACGCAGTAAATCCACACCGTCGATGGATGCCCCCAGGTCAACATCCAGGATCACCGCGTCAGGTTGATGTTTCTTCATATTGGATAGCACTTGCGTTGGATCACCGATACCCAAGGCCCGCATACCATCCGATTCGATGACTCGGCAGAGTGTGTCGCGCATATTCGGGTGGTCTTCTATGACGAATACCAAAGATCGATCTGGCACGATAATTTCTCCAATGATACGGGTAAGTCAATAATTTCTTATAACAGGATTGTAGCACAGAAAGCCTGAACATAAGGTTGTGGCATTCCGTTTTCATCAATTCTTTCGAAAAATTCGGAAAACCGCCCCGAAGATCCGCCGCCACAAAGGTAACGGGTCGTCTTCCCCACGCACCCAGGTGGAGATAATTAACCATTTGCGCTCATCAGGCAGTTCCCGCGCTACGACGTGCAAATTGCGCGTTTTGATCTACTTGATAAAGCGGGTATCGCCGTCGTCTTCGATGAACGAGCGATCCGGCGATTTAAGAGCCTGCCCGACCATCCGCGTATCGATTCGCCGCTGGCGCATCCGTTGGCGGGCATGGTCAGTGAAAACGATCTGTTTATTGGTTTGGCGCATGGTGTCTTTGCCTCACCCATTCATAAAGTCCAACCGCTAAAGAGACAGCTACATTCATTGAGCTGAGCCGGCCCATCATCGGGATGTGGACGGCCTGCTGGCACAGATCCAGCACTTGCGGCGGGATGCCGTGCCGTTCCCCACCGACGACCAGCGCGATCTGCTCCGGTAATTCAACCCGGTAGATATTGCGCGACCGGGTGGTAATCTCCAGCGCGACCAACGCCCCCAACGTGGGCACCAGCGGCAAAAACGCGGCCAGCGGCAGAAATTGGTACAGATCGGTGTCAGTCATCATGCGGGAGGCCCGCCGCATTTCCCGGCGCATCTTGCGGGAGTCCGGGTTTTGCGCATCGACAAAATAGACCTGCCGGGCGTTGACCGCATCCGCAATCCGCAAGATCATGCCCGCGTTGACCGGCAAGGCCAGCCCGACGGCTACAATCACCGGGCGCGGTAGAGCTTGACCGCTATTACGCCAGGATCTCAGCGCGTCTTCATCAAGTTGTCGCCCGGCATCCATCGTACATTATCCCATCAAGAGCGATTGCGCTCCATCGATCCAGGTTTCTGTACCCGTGATAAGGCTGGCCTGTTCTGAGCAGAGAAACGCCACCAGATCCGCCACCTGGGCCGAGGTACCGGCTTTACCCCCAGTTAATGGTACGAGTCCCTGTGGGAACTCGACCGGATAGCGGATGTCTTCCAGATCTTCACGCTTGGTATTCTCGTCAATTTCGGTATCGATCATACCAGGACAGATCACGTTGACCCTGATCTTGTGTGGCGCAAGTTCTAAAGCCAGCATCTTGGCGAAGGCGACCTGACCGGCTTTGGTGGTGGCGTAGGCCGTCGCGCCAGTGTTGCTAAAGGTGCGCGTTCCGTTGATGCTGGCCGTGATGACAACCGCCCCACCCTGCTTCTTAAGATGCGGTACAGCATATTTGACGGTTAAGAACGTACCACGCAAGTTCACAGCAATCGTCTGATCCCATTCTTCAACTTCCAGTTCGTCGATGGCCGTCCAGGTACCGTTGATGCCAGCGTTCGCGAAGACCATATTCAGCTTGCCCCACTGATCGATCATGGTCTGTACGGCGCGTTGCATATCATCAACCTTCGAAATATCTGCGATAAGCGGCATGACATCATAACCTTTATCGCTCAACCGCTGTGCGGCCTGGATCGTTTCTTCCTCAGTGCGACTGAGCAGGCCGACCGAGGCCCCTTCTGACGCCAGTTTTTCCGCCGCCGCATAACCAATGCCAGAACTACCTCCGGTCACCAATGCGACTTTATTTTCAAATTTCATGTGCAACCCCTCGTTTGAATACTTATATTCAACAAGGTACCGTCATCGTCTAAGCATAGGCTTAAGCCTGATGCAGGTTCCATTTATCGTCAGATGAAAAACTATATACATGATACTTCAACACACCGATCACGGATTTTACTGCCCGGCGGGTGATTTTTACATCGACCCGGTTCAGCCGGTGCCCCGCGCAATCATCACCCATGCCCACGCCGACCACTTCGCGCCGGATTGTGGCGCGTATCTGGTCGCGGCGGCAGGCGCACCCGTTTTCCGCCATCGGCTGGGGGCCACCGCCCCGATTGAGCTTTTGCCTTATGGTGAGACGCGCACCATCAACGGGGTGACGGTCTCTTTGCACCCCGCCGGGCACATTCTCGGCTCTGCCCAGGTACGGGTGGAACATCACGGTGAAGTGTGGGTCGTCAGCGGTGATTATAAACGCGAACCAGACCGCACCTGCACCCCGTTCGAGCCGGTGCGCTGTCATGGTTTCGTCACAGAGGCGACCTTCGGCCTGCCGGTCTACCGCTGGCCTACCCAGGCGGCGGTCTTCGCACAGATCAACGACTGGTGGCGGGAAAATCAACGACAGGGCAAAGCCAGCGTCATCTTTGGCTATTCGCTGGGCAAGTCTCAGCGCATCCTGGCCGGGGTAGATGCCAGCATCGGGCCGATCTTCACGCATGGCGCGGTGGAGATCCTGACGGATGCGTATCGCGCCGCCGGGGTGGATCTGCCCGCGACGACATATGTGAGCGACGACATCGACAAAGCGGCGTATGCCGGTGCGTTGATCGTGGCCCCACCCTCCGCACGCGGCACCGTCTGGCTTCGGCGTTTTGGTGATGTTTCGACCGGCTTTGCCTCCGGGTGGATGCGAATTCGGGGCACGCGCCGGCGTCGGGCAGTAGATCGCGGCTTTGTGCTGTCAGATCACATCGACTGGCCTGACCTGATGACCACGATCCAGGACACCGGCGCAGAGACCATCTGGGTGACACATGGCTATGTGGCGGTAGTCACCCGTTGGTTACAGGAGCAAGGATACGACGCCCACAGCATCGACACCCGCCGGGACGACGATTAACGCCATTGCAGGTCGAACACACCCCGCACCGGGGCTTCGATGTCAAAGCCGCCGGCTGGCTTGAAGGTATAATCATACCGTCCCTGGTTGATGATACGAAGCATTTCCCACAGGTAACCGTAGATCATACTATTGGGCACGATGCTGTTGTTGGTAATCTTGTAATGACGTTCGCCCACTTCTTCTACCAGTAGGCCATATTCTTCCGGGATGTTGCGGATAGCGACTTTGAACGGCTCACCCGCATTCGACAAAAAATCTTTGAATGAGCTAAAATTGCAGGCTTGCTGTACCGGGCCAGCGGAAGCCTTGCCCATCGCGGTGAGTGCAGTACCGCCGCCATCGGATTGCTTGATCTCCTGATAGAGATCGACCACAATATCCAGCGAATACCAGTTCTCCGGGTTGATCTCTATCAGGTCGTACTTATGGAAAACGGGATCGGTGATGTGTTGAGCCAGGTTGTCCGTCCAATCTGCGATGGATTGACCTAACATCTCGGAACCGGCGGGGGCCTGGGTTTGATCTGCGATATACATAATATTTTCTCCTTGCGATACTATGAGGATCTACCTTTGAACAGCTTCAGCATAAAGCCACAAAATACGCTTGTGCCATAAGATTATCCCAAAATTTTATGAAGATTATCACATCCGGCTCATCGCCATCCCGCATGATACAGACGACTACCGATAAGATGACCCATTATGAGACAATTTGCAGAACTTTACCGCGCCCTGGACGAAACCAACAAGACCAACGAAAAGATCGCCGCGCTGGTGGATTACTTCGCCCAGGCCCCGCCGGATGACGCGGCCTGGGCCGTGTACTGCCTTAGCGGGCGGCGGCCCCGGCGGGTTGTCAGTTCGCGGGAGCTGGGGGCCTGGGCCGGTGAGATCGTCAACATCCCGGAATGGTTGTTCACCGAAAGTTATGACGCGGTGGGCGATATTGCCGAGACCGTCAGCTTGCTCTTGCCGGAATCCGGCCAACAGGCTAATGGAAGCCTGACCGCGTGGATCGAGACGCACTTGCTCCCGCTGAAGGACATGGACGAGACCGGCCAGCACGAGACGATCACCACCGCCTGGAACAACTTAAGCACCACCGAGCGACTGGTCTACAACAAGCTGATTACCGGCGGCTTTCGAGTCGGGGTATCACAAAAATTAGTGACGCGGGCCTTAGCCGATCATAGCGGCATCGACCGGGCCGTGATCGCGCACCGGCTGATGGGCAACTGGGAACCGACCGCCGCATTTTACACCGCCTTGATGAGTGCAGACACCGAAGACGCCGACCGGAGCCGGCCTTATCCGTTCTTCCTGGCCTACCCTGTCGATGACGACACCGACCTATCCGCGCAATTAGGCGACCGGGACGATTGGCAGGTGGAATGGAAATGGGATGGCATACGCGGGCAGGTCATCAAGCGTGATGGGCAGGTTTACATCTGGTCGCGGGGGGAAGAACTGGTGACCGACCGTTACCCGGAAGTAGCGCAAGCGGCCCAGGCTTTGCCTGATGGAATCGCGCTGGATGGCGAACTGCTCCCCTGGAATGACTCCGGCGTGATGCGCTTCGCCGACTTACAACGGCGCATCGGGCGCAAGAAGATCGGCAAAAAATTGCTGGCGGAAATCCCGGTGATCTTCCTGGTGTATGACCTGATGGAATACAACGGCCAGGACATCCGCGAGCGACCGCTGACATGGCGGCGCGATCATGCCGAGCAGATTGTACAGGCCGTCGAGCATCAGGCCCTGCGCCTGTCGGAGATCGTCACCGCGCCGACCTGGGCCGACCTGCGTCATCTGCGCGAGACCAGCCGCGAACGCAATGTCGAAGGGTTGATGCTCAAGCGGGCTGGCTCCCCGTATCGCGTCGGGCGTAAGCGTGGCGATTGGTGGAAGTGGAAGGTAGAGCCATACACTGCTGATGCCGTGTTGATCTACGCGCAACGCGGCAGTGGCAAACGCGCCAGCCTGTATACCGATTACACCTTCGCGCTGTGGACGGATGACGGCGACCTGGTGCCGTTCGCCAAAGCATATTCCGGCCTGACCGATGCTGAAATCCGGCAGGTTGATCGCATCGTGCGGAACACGATCCGCGAGAAGTTCGGCCCGGTGCGCTCTGTAGAGCCAACGTTGGTGATGGAACTGGCGTTTGAGGACATCCACCGGTCATCGCGGCATAAATCCGGCGTGGCGGTGCGCTTCCCGCGCATCGTGCGTTGGCGGCGGGATAAGCCGGTTGAAGAAGCCGACTCCTTGACGACTATCGAAGCGTTGTTACCCGCTGAGGATAAGCCGGAATGAGCGGCAGGCGGTATCTGCTGGCATGGCTGGCCGGGATCACGTCGCTCCTGGTCATCGGTGGTGGTGCGGCGGTGCTGGCGACGGTTGGCGCAAACGAGCGGCCCGACCGTGAGCGCGTCCCGGCGGCGGTCATCGGCGGCACGGTGTTAGAAGAAGCGACCGGTTATCGCGTCAGCCTGACGGTGGATTACGTCCATGCCGGGCAGACACACCAGCCCACGCTGACCGTCGCGCCGGGGCGTGATCCACTGGCAACTGAGCCGGCGGCGCAATCGGTGCTATCTACCCTGCTGGAACGGCAAACCGTCTGGGTAGAACATGGCTCACCCTCTGCCCGGCATACACTGGCCCAAGGCGCGATCATGGATGATGGCACAGCCTTGATCCTGGGCGGGGGTGGCTTACTGGCCGGGTTGATTCTGTTCCGCGTGGCGCGGCCTGCTCTGCTGGAAGCGGTGGTCTTGCTGGTGATGAACGGCGTCACGGCGGTCTGGCTGAGTCAACAATTGATCGCGGCGGATTGGTCGGTTGATCTGGCATGGGGATCAACGGGCGGGGCCGGGATTTATCTGCCGCTGGTCACGCTGGGGGCGGCTCTTTACGGCGGGCTAGGCTTTGCCTTCGCCGGGAGCCTGCACGGTCTATCGCACAATTATCGGGAAAGCTGGCGGCACAGCCTGTGGCACCTGACCGGCACAGCGGGCTTTCTGCTGGGCATCGGCGTGGTGATGGGCCTAACCGGTGCTATGCTGGCCGTCGTCATGGATGAACGCGCCCTCAACGCGCTGGAGCTAGGATTATGAGCCTGATTCACGATTGGTTTGAGATCAACGGATGGGAGCCGTTCCCGTTCCAGCGGGCAGTGTGGCAGGCTTACCAGGACGGTGAAAGCGGCCTCATCCACGCGCCGACTGGCACCGGCAAGACCTACGCCGTTTACCTGGGTGCGTTGGCCCGCTGGATGGACACGAATCCGCCGCCCTATGACACGGTGAGCAAGCGCAAGCAAACCGCGCCATTGACCGTGTTGTGGGTTACACCGCTCCGCGCCCTGGCGAACGACACCGCCCGCAAACTGACCGCGCCGGTAACGGCATTCGGCCTGCCCTTCTCCGTCGAGACGCGCACCGGCGACACCTCATCCACCGTGCGCGGACGCCAGAGCAAACGCCTGCCGACGGTGTTAGTCACCACGCCGGAGAGTCTGTCGTTGTTCCTGGCGCGGGCCAACGCGCATGACTTGTTCAAGACGCTGGCTTGTGTCGTGGTGGACGAATGGCACGAGTTGATGAGTTCCAAGCGCGGGGTGCAGGTAGAACTCGCCCTGGCGCGTCTGCGCCGCTGGCGGCCTGAATTGCAGACGTGGGGACTTTCCGCCACGATGGGCAACTTACAAACCGCGTTGTGTGCCTTGCTCGGCACGGAGCGAGCAACCGCCGGGCGATTGGTACATGGCACCGTCGATAAGTCCATCGTGATTGACACCCTCATCCCGCCCACGGTCGAGCGATTCCCCTGGGCCGGGCATATCGGCTTCAAACTCCTGCCGGATGTGATCGCCGGCATCGACGCCGCCCAGAGTGCGCTGGTATTCACCAACACCCGCAATCAAACCGAGCGTTGGTATCAGGCGATTCTAAACGCCCGCCCGGATTGGGCCGGCCAGATCGCCCTGCATCACAGTTCGTTAGATCGCAAAACCCGCGATTACGTCGAGACCGCCCTGCGCGACGGCCTGATGAAGTGCGTGGTGTGTACCTCCAGCCTGGATCTTGGCGTGGATTTTTACCCGGTGGATCGCGTGTTTCAGATCGGCAGTCCTAAGGGCGTAGCGCGATTGCTCCAACGGGCCGGGCGGAGTGGGCATCAACCGGGGGCGACCAGCCGTGTGACCTGCGTGCCGACACACGCGCTCGAACTGGTAGAAGCGGTGGCGGCCCGCGAAGCGGCCCTGGCCGGGCACATCGAAGACCGCCCCCCGGTTCACAATCCGCTGGATGTGCTGGCGCAACATCTGGTCACGGTCGGGTTGGGCGGTGGCTTCCAGCCGGATGCGCTGTACGACGAAGTACGCACCGCCTGGGCTTACCGTGATCTCACCCTGGCAGAATGGCAATGGACGCTCGACTTTGTGATGCACGGCGGCGACGCGCTGACGGCCTACCCGCAATACAACCGCGTTCAGCCGGATGACACCGGCGACCGCTACCGGGTGCCGGATAAGACCATCGCCCGGATGCACCGGATGTCCATCGGCACCATCACCGGCGATGCCGCGCTGACCGTCAAATATCTCAACGGCAAGACGATAGGCACAATCGAAGAGTCGTTCATCAGCCGCTTAAAGCCGGGGGATAAGTTCACGCTGGGCGGCAAGGTGCTGACGTTCGTCAACGTGCGTGATATGACGGTGCGCGTGCGCCGCTCCAAAGGCAGTAAAGGTGTGGTGCCGCGCTGGTACGGCGGCAAGCTCCCGGTCTCCGAACAACTGACGGACGCGATCCGGCGCAAGCTAGACGACGCCCGCGCCGGGCGGTTCGACTCACCGGAGATGCAGGCGGTGCGCCCGATCTTCGCGTTACAGGCGCGGTGGTCGGCGGTGCCCGCGCTGGATGAAGTGCTGATTGAGACGGTCAAAACACGCGAAGGCCATCACCTGTTTGTCTATCCCTTCGCCGGGCGGCTGGTGCATGAGGGGCTGGCCGCACTCTTTGCCTATCGCCTCAGCCGTCATATGCCGATCACGTTCACGCTGGCAAGTAACGATTACGGCTTCGAATTGCTCTCCCCGGAGCCAGCCCCGCTGAGTGACGTGCTGGACGCCGGTCTGCTGGATGTGGCGACGCTCGACGATGACATCATCGCCAGCCTGAACGCGGCGGAGATGGCAAAGCGTCAGTTCCGTGAGGTGGCGCGGGTGGCCGGGTTGGTCGCGCCGCGCTTCCCCGGCGGCCAGAAATCCGCCCGGCAGTTGCAGGCATCCAGCAGTTTGCTCTATGAGGTGCTGGCGAATTATGACGCGGACAATCACCTGCTGGCACAGGCCCGGCGGGAAGTCTTAGACCGGCAGTTAGAAGGCTCTCGTCTGCGGGCCGCGCTGGAACGCATGGCCGCTAGCCGCCTGCGCCACACCGCACCACGCCGCCCCACCCCGTTCGCCTTCCCCCTGCTGGTAGATCGTCTGCGGCAGACCGTCAGTTCGGAGACGCTGGAAGACCGCATTCAAAAGATGGTCATCCGGCTGGAAAAATACGCGGCGGGGGATGCGACATGACCGACCAGACGATTCACATCGCGGATGAGACGCTCATCCTGATGCCGGAACGGGCGGTCTACTGGACGCGCACCGGCACCCTATTCATCGCGGATACGCACTGGGGCAAATCCGCCACCTTCCGCCGCTTCGGGCTGGCGATCCCGACGGCGGATGTACAAGACGACCTGAACCGGCTGAGTGACGCCATCGGGCGGATGCAAGCACGCCGGTTGATCGTGCTGGGTGATTTGCTCCATGCGCGGGCCGGCTTACAACCGGCGGTGATGACGACCGTCACCCGCTGGCGGGAAGATCACCGCGATCTGGCGATCACGCTGGTGCGCGGCAACCATGACCGGCACGCCGGCGACCCACCCGACAATTGGCGCATCCGCGTGGTGGATGGCCCCACCCCTGGCCCGTATTTCGTGCTGAACCATGAACCGCATCAACCCGAAAACGGTTACGCGTTGACCGGGCATCTGCATCCGGGGGTGGCTTTACACGGCCCCGGCGGGCAACGGCTCAAGCAGGCGTGCTTCTGGGTGCGGGCCGATCATATGGTGTTACCGGCTTTCGCCAGCTTTACCGGCCTGGGCCTCATCCAGCCGACCGCGACCGACCAGGTGTATGCCGTCACCGGGCAGGCCGTGTTGCCGTTACGCCGTTGAGAGTTCCAGCACGTACCCGGTGCGTTCCTGGAAGTCTGCATTGATGGCTTCCAGCACGTCTTCGTCGGGCAGGTCGAACACCGTCATGCTGACCGCGCCCCGGTCGGTGTGGATGCCCGGCCCTTTGCGTAGCGTCCAGCCCAATTCACGCACGATCTGGTTCGCCACTTGCAAGATGGCCTGCTGGTTGGGGTGTGGATGCACGCTGATGGGATAGCCGGTCTCCGCCGCTAAGTGTTCGATCTGCCCCTGGCACCGTTCCGCGATCTGCGGTGCGATGAACGTCAGCACGATGGTGCCCTGCTTAAGCCCGGCCTTCTGCAAGCCGAACGGCTCCAGAGCCTCACGGATGAGGGCATAGGCGGCGTTGATTTCCATTTGCGGGCTGGCCTGGGCTAGTTGTACCGTTTCGATCTCGGTCGTGTTATCGCTGGCCCCGCCGCCACCGGCCAACAGTTGAAAGCCGGTCAGGTCGCGGTATTGTTGCCTCAGCGCGTCGATGTCTTCGACACCGGCAAGCTCAACCCCGACTTCGCGCCGATCCATGAAGAACGAGGGGCCTTTCCGCACGATGCCACCCGGCGGCAGTAAGTCGTAGATGGCTTCGCCCAATGCCTGCTGGTTCACACCCCGCTTGACGTGCAGGTTCCAGCCGGTTTGATCTTCCAGGTCGTTGATCGTCTCGCTGAATTCACGCAGGGCGTAATCCGGGAAGTCAAAGGTGAGGATCAACCGCTGGCGGTGAACGTCCATGCCGACTTTGCGTAGCCGCGATTCCGGCGGGAAGTTTTCCAGCACGACATCCCGCGCTTGATTTTGCTCAAGGGGTTCACCTTCCCGCGCCCGTTGCGGCAAGAGTCCACCGTCTTTGAGGATGGCACCATCTTTTGCCAGGGCCAGCACAATCGCCGCAATGGCCTCTAGCTCGATCAGATCATCCGGCAGGAGGCCGGGCAGAAGATCCTCCGGGTTGACTGGCTCCCCGGCGACGACGAGTGCCTGCCGGCGGGCAAATGGCAGTAAGGTGTCGATATACTGGTTGGCCCGTTTGACCAACGCGCTGATTTGCCCTTTGATCCCGTTGCCATCGGGGTAACCGTCCCAATCGTCAATCACCCATAGGAGTGCATCGCCGGGGTAATGGCGACCTCTGGCCACGGCGACCTCCGCTTCGAAGGCGTCTTCACTCGCGCCGACCACCAGACCGAAGCGTACCCGGTCGTTGCTATCGCGCAGGGCGACCAACTTACCCACAAGGTCGGGGTGCGCCATCATGATCTCGCGCTGGCGTCTGGCTCGTTCGACCTGTTGTTCGGTCTTCACCTGGAATTGATCGCTCCGCCGCCAATCTTGCGCGAAGTAGAGCGAGTCCGTCAACGCGGTGATCGCCTGCCGCGCCCGGTCAGAATCACCCCACCACATCTGGGCCAGTTCCCGCGCAGAGTAAATGCTCCCGGCGTTGGATTTCAACGCCTCCCACAACGAACGTGGCTCCAACGGGATCGACTGTGAACCGGTCTTGATGCCCGCCATCGCCCAGGGGCGTTTGGGGAAGGCGAAGGTATGCGTCTGGCCGATTTTGGGCGTCAGCACGCGGCGGCCACGTTGCCGCAAGCCAGAGCCGACACTGTGCCGCGCCCCATCATCCCCATGCACCAGCATGACGACTTCCGGATCCAGGGCTTCCGCCATGTTGACCAATTCCATCTCATCCGCGTGGGCGGAAAGCGAATACGTATCGACATGACAACGTACCGTCACCGGCTTGCCGTCGATCTTGATAGTCGCTGAGTCGCCGGTTTGCCGCTTGCGTAGCATCTCTTGCAGGCGGCGTCCGGGGGCTTCTTCGTCTTGATAACCAGTCAGGAAGATGGCGTTCTGTGGGTCGGGTGCCATCTGCCGGGCATACGCGACCGATGCCCCGCCGGTTAACATACCACTGCTGGCGACAATCACGCAGGGTTCGCTACCGTTGGCGATCTCGTCGCGCATGGTTCGGCTTCGCACCGGGCGGATCTTGTCACGGAAGAACAGATGTTCCTCGTCCGCCGCCTTGACGGTCACCTTTGGTAACAGATCGCTGAAGCCGTTGTACCCATCGCAGACCGACCGCACCATGCCATCCACATAAACCGGCACATCCAGCAGATCACGGTATGCCAGGATGATTTGCAAAATCTCTTGCGAACGGCCCAGGGCAAAAGCCGGGATCAAAGCCCGCCCGCCGCCGTCGGTCACCTGTTTGAGCGATTCGATCAAGCGTTTTTCTTCGGCGTCCCGGTTGGCGTGGAGCTTGCCGCCATATGTGCTTTCCATCACCAGCGCATCCGCCTTGATGTTGGGTAGATCCGCACTGACGACCGCCCGCTGATTGTTCATCGAGACATCGCCGGACATAATCAGCGTGCCCTCTTCGCTTTCGAAGACCAGCATAGCCGCCCCGGCGATGTGCCCCGCCGGATAGTACGTCACCTGCAAGCCCTCCCCCAGCTTGATCTTCTGGCGGAATTCCACCGTCTGGAAGGCATCCATCAACCGTTGAGAGGCGATCTCATCGAAGATGGGCAATTCGCCCTCTTGCTCTTGCTTGGATTTCATGATGCGCTGGGCATCCTTCTGCAAGATGCGGGTCAAGACCTGGGTGGGCCGGGTCGCCATCACCGGCACATGCGGGTACTGCTCCATGACCAGGGGCAACGCACCGGTATGATCGGTGTGAGCGTGGGTGACCAGGATTACATCCGGGCCGCCGGCTTCACTGACCGGGCGCAGGTCGGGCAATTGGTCATTCTTGATGCCGCGATTGCTACGCGGCGAAATACGGATGCCAGCATCGACCAGAATGCGTTTGCCGGCAATTTCAATCAACGTGCTACTCGCGCCGACTTCGTCGGCACCGCCTAAAAATGTCAGTTGCATACGGTTGTCTCTCGATTGATGTGCTGATTTTCAAGCCCTATGTTTGAGAGGATAGCATAGCGTGGGGCGGGAATCAAAAGGGAGACGGTCGGCCCGCCTCCCGGTTGTTGGTGGATATTAGTCGTTGGTGCGCGGGTCGAGGGCGTCGCGGACGCCATCGCCGATGACGTAGAGTGCCAGCACCGTCAACGAGATGAATAACCCCGGTGCGATCACCAGATGCCCGGCTTTAGTGAAGAACGTCTGCGACTCAGAAAGCATGTTGCCCCAGGTCGGCGTCGGCTCCGGCACACCCAGGCCGAGGAAGCTCAAGGCGGCCTCCGCCAGCATCAACGCGCCAATATCTAACGCCAGGGTGACGACCACAATGGAGATCAGGTTCGGCAAGATGTGGCTGAACATGATCCGGTAATCCGACGCACCCAATGCCCGCGCACTGACGACGAACTCGCGTTCACGCAGGGAAAGCGTCTCGCCGCGTACCAGCCGGGTCGTCCCCGTCCAGCCGAGCAAGCCTAAGATCAAGATCAAACCGACAGGCCCCGGACTGAGCACCGCCGCGATGATAATCAACAAGAACAACTGCGGGATGGAGTTGAGCGTGGTGATGAACCACATGATGATGTCATCCACGATGCCGCCGTAGAAGCCGGTAACAATGCCGAGCGACACACCAATCACCAAAGACAGGATGGCCGCACTCAGCGCGATTGCCAGCGTGATCTGCCCGGCGTAAGCCAACCGCGCCAGATGGTCACGCCCCAGGTCATCCGTGCCCAGGATGTGCTTGCCGCTGTCAATGGGCAGGAAGAGTTTATTCGTCGTGGTGCGGTAACTCACGTTGAGCGCGTCTTCGATCAACGGGGCAGAGAGCGAAAACAGAATCAGGAAAGCCAGCAAGAGCAACATCGACAGGGTTAGATAATCCTGGCCGATGCGCCGGAAAGCCTTGGTATACAACGACTCGCCGCGCATCTGTGATGCACCCTTGAGGTTGACCACCCCATCCTCACTGATGGTCAGCATATCCTCTTTTTCTTCCGGTTCTGGGGTACGGCGCGGGAAGAAAAATTGGAACAGCGGCACCATCGTCGCCGCCAGAGCCACCCAGATGCCAATACCGGAGACACTTGCCATCAGGTCAACATCGTAACGCCCAAAGTAAAACATAAAATGGACGACGCCGAACAAAGCAAAGATGACCGTAAACCAGCGCATCCACAATCGAATACCAGGGAAAGCCCAGGAAATAGCGGCAGTCACGATGACCCCAACCGCGCTCATAATCAAGAACAATGGGGCCATCGAGACTTCCGACGTGTAGTAGCTGTTGGTCAGCAAGCCCCAACCGGTGATCGCCTCTTCACCCTCATTGAACCACACCGAGAGATATTCCGGCAGGAAGACATGCCCGGCCAGCATTTCGGTGTTTTCCAGGCCATCTAACAACGCGCCCGCCGGTTGGGGCGAAAACGCGCTGGCCGCTGGCATGTTCACCCGCAGGGTCGGCAGGGTCGTCCAGGGTAAGAAGATAAAGGCTACCAGCATCACCAGCCCGGCGATGATAACAGCCAGATCTACCGGTGAAAACCAGACGTTTTTTTCGTTGGTGTTTTCCATCAGGCCACCCCCTAACTAAAGCGAATGCGCGGGTCGATCAGCGCATATAAGATGTCGGACAAAATATAGCCCAGGATAGTCGCTATCGCACCGATTACGACTGCCGCCATGACGAAGGGATAATCCTGGCTGATGATAGCCTGGAGAAATTGCCGCCCCAGCCCCGGCCAGGAGAAGATGGTCTCGGTAATCACCGAACCACCGATCAAGCCGGTGATCGTCGGGCCGAGGAAGGTCGCAATCGGGATCAGCGCGTTACGCGCCCCATGCCGGAACCAGACCATGCGGCCAGATAGACCTTTGGCGTGGGCGGTGCGGATGTAATCCTGACCGATGACATCGAGCATGGACGTCCGCATATAACGCGAATAGCTAGCAATAAAGACCGTGCCCAGGGTAAGCGTGGGCATGATTAAATACTCTAATCGCTCATAGACTGGCGGGCAACCACCAATGACAACCGGCTTACATCGACCGGATAATGGTAACACGCCAAGCCAGGAACCGAATATGAGGATCAAAATCAAGCCGAGCCAGAAGTTCGGCACCGCGTTGAAGATCACGGCCAGTACCCGTGTGATATTGTCAAACGCCCCCCCTCGTCGGATCGCCGCGATAATCCCAATGGGGATACCTAACCCGATCCCGAATAAAAGTGACGCCGTCATAAGTTCTAAGGTTGGCAAGACGAAATCGCCGATCAAGTCCAGCACATCGCGCCGGCTACGGAAGAATGACTGGCCGAAATCGCCGCGCAAGATGCCCTGGCGTTGGCCCCACATGTCCGGCTCACCGTCGCCATCAATATCCCGTTGACGCCAGTCATCCCCGACCAGCCAATGAATATACTGCACCAACCAGGGGTCGTTGGCACCCATCATCGCCGCCTGGCGTTCTCGTGCCTCTTGAGGGATGTTAGGGTCGAAGGTCAACAAGGCGGCAGGCCCACCGGGGGACGCCGTCATGATAAGGAATGATAACAGGGTGATGCCGAAAAGAGTCGGCACAGCCTGTATCAACCGTCGCATAATGTATCGATACATTTTTTACTCCACAGGTTCTCTACCCGCAATACAAAGGGAGGAAGAATTCCACAGACTTGCTCCCCTATCGGAATTTTCACGCTAGTATAACGAAAAACACAAGCTGAGTCTTTAGTAAACTTTTATCGAAATATTGTCATGAATTTTGACGAAACTGACAACTTAAAAGAAAACGCCGGGAGCAGTTGCCCCCGGCGTCGTGATGCTATTGCTACAGGTGATACGCCTGATTAGTTGGCTTCAACTGTCCAGGTGTCCACGTTCCAGAACATGGTGTTCGGGAAGGGATCGAAACCGGCGACTTCGTTACGCGCGGCGTAGAAGCCATCCTGCACAAAGAGCCAGATGTACGGCATTTCTTCCTGCATGATTTCCTGCATTTCGAAGTAGATCTCGGCCCGCTCTTCCAGGACACAACCCGCCAAGTTCAGGGCTTCGTCCTCAAGGGCGAAGTATTCTTCGTTGTAGAAGGAGGTGAAGTTAAAGCCAGAACCCGGCACGTCTGCGCCCGCACCGAACAACTGAACGGTGTTGGGATCATCCGGGTAGCCATTACGCCAGCCGAGGATGAAGGCATCGTAGGACTGGGAGTCCATGATGTCAAGCAGGGTGTTGAAGTCCAGGGTCTGGAAGTCAACGGCGACACCGATGCGGCTCAGTTCGTCCTGGATGACGGTACCGATGGCCTCACGACGGGTGTTACCGGCGTTGGTCAGCAGTTCGAATTCCAGTGCAGAACCTTCAAATTCCGGATCGACCTCAGTCGCATAGAGGCAACCCTGGCAGGTCAGCGGGTTATCGGCACTCGGATCAACGTCCGCGTTTTCCGGCAACCAGCCAGCTTCGGCCAGCAGTTCCAGCGCGAAGTCGGTATCGAATTCACGCGGTTCCAGGTCTTCATTGTACGCCCAGCTGGACGGAATGATGTGCGCGGCCATACGGGAACCTTCACCGAAGACGGCACTCTCAATGATGTTGTCTACGTTAATGGCGTGGGCCATCGCCTGGCGAACCAGAACGTCACCGAAGATCGGGTGCAGACCCTGATCGATACGGTTACCATCTTCGTCCAGCGCCGGTTGCGGGTTCGCCGGGTCGGCGGTGTTCAGGCCAACGTAGTCCCAGCTATTGCCCGGGAATTCGTAGAATTGAATTTCGTCGCTGGCGCGGATGTCCGAACGGCGGTTTACCGGCGGGCCGGTCAGCGCGTTGATTTCACCGGCGAGCAACTGCTCGACCTGGACGGTCTGGTCAGCACTCACGACCTGGATCAAGCCGAACGGAGCAACATAACCCAGTTCTGCATCAACGTAGTCATCGTAACCCAGCAGGCTGGTGGTCTGGCCGGGGACGTTTTCACCAAAGGCGAATGCACCACTGGTGACATCCGGTGCCAGGTTCCATTCCAGTTCGTCCAGGCCATCGATGCCGTTGTCGGCGATGAAGCCTTCATACAGGTGCGACGGGATCGGAGCCAGGCCGCCGGCGTAGTTCAGTGCCAGGCAGGAAGCATCCGGGTAGGTCACACGCACGGTGAAGTCATCAACCAACTCGACGTTGTCAATCACGTCCAGCAGGAAGGCATCGGGATGCTCGGCTTCCGGGGTGTTGAGGATTTCCCAGTGAAGCAGGACATCTTCTGCGGTGATCTGCTCACCATCGCTCCAGAATACATCTTCGCGCAGGGTGAAAGTATAGACAGTGTTATCGTCGGAAACTTCCCAGTTGTCTACAATGCCGCCATCGGCACCGGGGACGATCTGAGCGACTTCCGGATCAACACCAACAAACCCCATATACATAAATCCAACCATATCAGCGCACGCGGTATCTGTGCAGTAGATCTGGCTGAACGTATCCGGGCCGGTACCGAAGGTTGACGTGATGATCACGCCGCCATCTTCACCGGGGTCCTCACCCTCGTCCTGGGCAGCCGCCGGAATGACCAATGCGCTGATAAGCGCTAGCATCATTGCGGCAAGCGCAATACGTACAAGCTTCTTCATGCTCCGTTCTCCTTTAAGAAATCTATGAGCCTTTATACAAATTGTGTTCTGGTGGTTACTCCCCGCCATAAACACAGCAAGATGAGTAGAACTCGATGTTTGAATTTCAGTTTGAGCTTAACTCATCCCAGGCTGTATTTTAACGTGGATTTCAAATAACGCAAATTGTCTGCTCATCATGGTTCGGTTTCTAATAAATTACGAACTTTATTATGACATCATTGATATTTGCGTTGTAGCGCGTTGATCTGCCGTTGCGTGTTATCCAGCAACTTCTGCGTCATCTCCAGGCCGAATTGTTGATCGGCGGGTTTGGCCTGGATGGTGGCGATCTTCTGGCGGAACATCTCCGCCGCTTTGGTCAGTTCGATGAACTTCTGCGAATCGGCATCGTTCATGCCATCGGGCACAGTCACTTCAATATCCGGCAAGCCGACGGGTTCAGGCATCGGTCGTTGAGGTTTCGATTTCTTCTTGGTTGTTTTTTCGGGCTTAGCGGTTGATTCAGCGGTTGGTGTTGCCGCTGGTGCGTCATCTTTCGGCGCGGGTGTAGCCGGGCTGTTCTTTTTGCCCTTGCCCTTTTGTTGTTTGTTCTCTTCCCGCTTGAGCTTGCGCGTGGTGAGGCGAAGCACATAGACGGCCATGCTTTCTGTTTCCGCATCGTAAGCCATCTGCCCTTCTGCGATGACCTCATCGGTTTTGAACTTGTCCAGCATCTCACCCACTTTTTTCCATTGGAGCGCACCCACATAAAGTGTGTACTGCACTGGGATGTCGGGCGGGTTCGGCACGCCAACCGGCCAGGTGATGTTCGGGTTGATCTGATCCGCCATCGACAGAATGACGAGATTCTCGTAACGACCGATAACCTCTGGCCGGCCTTTTAATATGACCTCCATATCAATTACCTCCCCCTTATTCGCTTGGCTCTGGTCTAAAAGATTTTTACGGTTTTCCCAGTCGAACGGTTCGTAGTCGCTCTGTTTCTCTTGTAGATAAACACGCTTGGCGTGCCAGCGGTCGAAGATCTGATATTTGGCTTCTACCGGCATCGCCTCTCGCGCCAGATGGAAGAACACACCACCCGGAGTACGCCGCCGGTCTCCTTTGAAGGTCAGCATGCCGCCGTTAGCCTCGACTTCGCGCACCCTGGCTAAAATCTCTTTGGCGAAGTCCTCCCCTAGCAGTTTAATTATCCGTTTGATCTGAGTCTTCGGTCGTTGGCCCTTCTCCTCCAGGTCTCTGGCGATAGATACGGTCAGGTCGTCGATCTTTCGTCTTCGCTTTTTTGCGATACTCTTTTTTTCTTCTGCCGTTTGGCCCTGTTCATCGGTTGCATTATTTTGTCGGTCGTTCGTCACATTTCGCCCTCTCAACTGCCACTGCATAGGTTAAGGTTAACATGAGTTGGCGAATGGATAAAAGACTAACTATACTATGTAACATAATAAATGTTCTGAATCAGAACGATTTGGATTCGTCCAAACGCTTGTCTCAGCACCGCTCGACAAATTACAATGAGGGTACTTTTCGCCACAAATCAAATAGGGAGCAAGCCATGAAAGTTATTTCACTCTTGAACGAAAAAGGCGGCGTGGGCAAGACCACGCTTGCGATGCATCTGGCGGCGGGCCTGGCGGTGCGCGGTCAACGGGTTCTGCTGATCGACGCGGATGCCCAGGCCAACGCGACGGCGGGCCTGGGCCTGCGAGAGGCACCCGGCTTTTACGATCTGCTGGTACGGAATTCCGGCTGGAATGACACCCTTAAGGTATTGCCGCCCGAACTCTATGAGCCGCCCGACACCAAAGCTAAAGGCTTGCTTGCGGTGCTACCCGGCAACGGCGAGACACAGTTAATCGCCCAGAAGATTGACGATGCTTACGCCATCCAGGATCGACTGAGCGAACTGGAACAGAGCATTGATGTCGTCGTGTTCGATACATCGCCCACGCCGTCCCTGCTTCACGGGGCGATCTATTTGGCGACCGACGCCATCCTCTACCCCACCCTGTGCGAGACCTTCAGCCTGCAAGGATTGATGAAGACCATGAAGCACCATGAGGGCTTTTCCGAAAAGCGTGAATCACAGACGGGCCGCGCCATCAACATCCTGGGGATCGTGCCGACCATGTACCGCTCGAAGACGGTGGAACACAGCGAAAACTTCAAAGAACTGCGGGATCGCTTCGGCGGCAAAGTGTGGGATCCACTGCCGCTTCGCATCACCTGGAGCGAAGCAAACACCATGCGCCGTCCGGTCTTCAGCGTCGCGCCGCATACCAGTGCCGCACGGGATGCATGGGGCGTGGTAGACCGTGCGCTAGAGGAAATCCAATATGTCTAAGCGCAAACAACGCCGCGAACAGGGGGCCAGTTGGTTGGAAGAAGACAGCCAACCGACCACCTCACTGGAAGAAGCCACGATTGCTGGCTTCGGCCTGGATATTCCACCGGCAGGTCAGCGGATTGTGGTTCAGCCGGTCAGCATCTTCAAGATCGAGCCGGACCTGGCCCAACCGCGCCGCGCCGTCCCCTCTACCGTGCGGGCCAATTGGGACGGCACCGCCGACGATGTGCCGTCCTTGCTCAACGCCTGGGTTGAAGCGATTGAAGCCGAACGCGGCACCCTGCTGGATCTAACGGAGTATCTCGACCGGGAGTATGCAGAAGGCGATGAAGAACCGCTGGAAACGACCGGCCCGGTGGAGCAAGCCTTCGCCCGTATCGCCCTGCTGGCCGTCAGCATCCGGCGGGATGGCCTGACCAACCCGATCACGATTGCCAAGCAAGGGCGCGACTTCCGGCTGGAAACTGGTGAGCGACGTTGGCTGTCCTATCACCTGCTCTATGCATGGTTCAACGGTGAGGAAGGCCGACCGGACGAACGCGAGACCTGGGAGGCGATCCCGGCGCGTAAGGTCGATGCCATCGACGTGTGGCGGCAGGCCAGCGAGAACAACGCCCGCGCTGATCTCAACGCGATTGGCAAGGCCCGTCAATACGCGGTGCTGATGATGGCCTTGCACCCGACTGCCAGCTTCAAGCCCATCAACCTGTTTCAAAGCGACCGGGAATTTTACGCGCAAGCGGCGGAGCTTTCCACGCCGTATGGCAAACGGGATGATCTGCTCAATGCGCTGGGTGTTACCAGTCCGTCCGTGTTGACGCGCCTGCGTCATCTGCTCCAATTGCCCGATGAGATCTGGTATGGTGCGGACGATCATAATCTGCCAGAAGACTTTCTCGACAAGTTGTATCAGGTCGCGCAGAGAGACCGGGCGAAAGCCATCGAGATGTACCGGCAAAAGATCGTTCTGAATCAGAACGATTCGGCTTCGACCATCAGCATAGGACAGAACAAAGTGGAGGCCGAACAGGTCGGCAGTAAAGGCCATTTTGCCACCATCCTACGCACCCTGGGCCGCACAGGTGAAGATCGCCCGCAGGACAATTCGAAGGCCCTGAATGAGCTTCGAGCACTCCGCCGATGGATCGAAGAACAAGAAGAACGCATCCAACAATTTACTTCATGATAAGTGATCTATCCCCCTCCCCCACCGCCATCTGAGCGGCGCAATTACCGAACTCTCAGGCGGAGATAGCGAGCAGGGCAGGGGGACAATGCACTCAGCATAAGCCAGTCACTTTAGTCCGCAAATCACTTATCACTCTGGCCCGCACTTATCACACCAGCCAATCTATCATCGAAATAAGCCGAATCGTTCTGACTCAGAACGGTTTTCAGAACGAAGAAACACAATCGCAAACCCGGCTGGATTCCGCAAGTTGCGTCGCTGATGCAAGATGGCGAGACAGCGTTTCACCTGCGGGACGCCGTACTGCTTGACCAACGCCTCAGCCTTTTTCTGCGTCAAAGATCGCTCTGGATTCATGCCCCGCAACCGGGCATAAAGGGCCGTCGCTGTACGCGCAATGTCTGGATCAGAGTCGGCTTCGGGCATCGGTTGGGCGGTATCCCGGCGGCGGGTTGATAGTGTCGGTTGGTCAACCGCCGGGGTGGTTTCATCCGCCGGGTTGCGGTCTGCTAGTTTGCGTGCGACAGCGGCCCAGGGCGCGGCAGGTACCGGCTGATTTTCCGCCCTGGCCGGTGGGGGAGAAGGCACGGTGTGCGACTCTGCGAACGGTGCCGGTAGACCGTCAATCGTGTAGTAATTGGCCCCTTGCTGGCGGAGCCATACCGACCGTCCGTGCGCCAGCAACATCCGGGCGATCACCGGGCGGGCCGGGTAACGCTTACCGGTATCATCCTGCAAGAAACGCCCCGGCAGATCAACCGCATCACTCAGGTACTTCTCGACATCGGGCAGATAGAGGCGCGTTTCGGTATACACCGGGTAGACGGTGATGTCGCTGGCCCGCTCATAACGGCGGCAAGAGTCCACACTGACGCCCAGGCGTTCCGCCTGCCACCGGCGCGGGTAATGGCCCGGAGCGCGAGCGATCAATGCCCGGTGCAGGGCGGCGCGGTAAGCGGCGGGCGACCGTAAAGCCGACGCGGGCAACGGATCACTGCCACGGTCTGTCACACCCAGCCGCGCACAGAGCGTCGCGTCATCCGGGATGCGATAGACGACCGACGGACGCCCGACCTTTTTTCCCGGCTTTGCGACCCTATCAAACAAGCATTGTTTGATTTGGTCGCAAAGCCGGGAAAAAAGGTCGGGCGTCCGTCGGTCGTCTATC
>DAOTTZ010000128.1:0-1665 GCA_034437535.1 Anaerolineae bacterium
CGGTGTTGTCTTACACGCCTCAGTACATCGAAACCGGCGTGGCCAATGAAGAAACCGTCACCGAATCCCTGGCCCTGTGCAACGCCGGCCTGGATGTCATGTACGCCGTAACCCTTTCCCTGGCGGACGAATCCGGCGATCCTGCGCCGTCATGGGTGATCTTAAACGCCGACGCCAACCTGGGCGATATGGCCGCGGGGCGGGAGGAAGAAATATCCGTCACTTTTGCGCCCGGCGCCGGCGTCGCATCCGGGACGTACACGTATTACCTGCGGGTGCAAAGCGAAAACCACGCCACCGTAGGCATCGGCCTGCATGTATCCGTAACCCGGTCGGGCATCGGAAACGTTTTGTTCAAGGTCTCGGACATCTACACCGCCACCCTGGATGAAAACAACGATCCCATCGAGGGGCTTGAAGGCGCGACCATCACCGTGCAAAACCAGGATGTGGCGACCATCACCCAAACCCTGCAAACCGGTGAAACCGGCGAGGCCCTGTTCACGGACCTGGCATCGGGCATTTACAGCTTCAAGGCGACGGCCGACAGCCACCAGCAACAGACCGGCCGGTTCTGGATCAAGCCGGGGATTACGACCGCCCAGGACGTATTTTTGGAATACAACCTGGTCACTGTGGAGTGGGAAGTCAATGAAATCTCCATTGAGGACAAATACGAGATCTTGCTGTCGGCCACTTACGAAACCAGCGTGCCGGCGCCCGTGCTCATCACCGAGCCCATGTCCATCAATCTTCCCGACATGTCGGCCGGCGACGTGTACAACGGTGAGTTCACCCTGACCAATTACGGCCTGATCCAGGCCGACGACCTGACCTTTACCCTGCCGGCGGATGACGGGCATTTTGATTACGAGCTTGCCGACGGCCTGCCCGATCACCTCGACGCCATGGAGCGCATTACCGTGGCCTACCGGGTGACGTGCATCGCACCGGTGGTTCCCGAAGAAGACGGGACCGGAGGCGGGGATTGTCATTCCTACTACCGGTGTCTTGGTATCGAATCCACTTACGCATGCGCCAACGGGCATGCATCCCGATCCGGCGCAACAATCTGTTATTCTTATGTTTACGGCAATTGCGGCGGCAGCGGCGGCGGGTCCGCCGACACAACCATAATCACAGGTCATGGTTCCGGGTATTCATATGGTTCCGGCATATCCATATCCCCGCCGGCGGATCCAATCAGCGGTCCTGAGTGCATTCCCGAACCGCCCAGGAAGGAATTCGGGTGGTCCGCGGACTTCGGCGGGCCGGGCGATTCGGATGTCGGGTATGACGGCCCGCCAGTGGAGATATTCGAATGCGAGCAGTGCCCTGAAAAATACCGCGACAGCCATCAGCACACCAATTCGTCTGTCAATTTGCTGTTTCGTGAATACAACCGCTCGGATTCTGATCTGCGGGTGAAAGTTCCCGGCGGCGTGATTGATGTCACCCGCGCCTATTACGCCGACAAATGGTTTTTGCAGCCCTTCGGCGTCGATATGGCAAAACCTGGGAAAGGAACCTTCAGGTTCAGGCCGGACGACGAAAACAACATTGGATATATCAGCAAAAACGGGGTGATATATGAAGCCGCGGGCTCTGAGGCGCAGGCCGATGTCGGGGGCTTCGGGTTCATGGGACCCTATGTGTACAAACATA
>DAOTTZ010000129.1:0-23461 GCA_034437535.1 Anaerolineae bacterium
GATCGAGGCCGATGGTATCTGCCCGGACGATGGTGCCATCGAAGATATTATCGTGCGCTTCTTCGATGGCACCATCGTCCGGGCAGATACCATCGGCCTCGATCCTGACTCTGACATCGCAGTCTTGCGTATTGACCTGCCAGAAGATCGCCTCATCCCGGTAGCATTCGGTGACATCGAACCGCTACGCATCGGCCAGAGTGTGGTCGCCCTGGGGAGTCCGTTCGGCCAGGATTGGACGCTAACCAGTGGCATTATCAGCGCGAAGAACCGCAGTATCCGTGGCCTGGGGCAATATAGCATCGGCTCCGCCATCCAGACTGATACGCCGATCAACCCTGGGAACAGCGGCGGCCCCCTGCTCAACCTGCAAGGGGAAGTCATCGGCGTGAACTCACAGATCCTTAGCGAACAACGGGCCAACTCCGGCGTGGGCTTTGCCGTCCCGTCTGATCTGGTAGCGCGGGTGGCCGACGAACTCATCAGGGAAGGCCAGGTCAATTACAGTTACATCGGCATCTCTGGTGTGGACGTTGACCTGACAATTATGGAAACACTGGATCTGGCGAACAACCAGCGGGGCGTCGCGGTCTGCACCATCGAAGAAGGTAGCCCGGCGTCGAATTCCGACCTTGAGCCGGACGATAACGCCTGTGGTCGCTTTGGCCCCTATCTTGGTTCCGACATCATCATCGGCATTGATGATCGCGTGGTCGATAATTTCGCTCAGTTGATCTCTTACCTGGCGCGGAACACCCGCCCCGGTGATACCGTTACTTTTGAAGTTCTGCGTGATGATGAAATCGTAGAAATCGATGTCACCCTGGGTAATCGCCGCGATTTCTAACACGGTTGCGGCATCAAAAGCTTGTGGAGCAAGAGAGGGCTTTGCACCCCTCTCTTTTTAGATCCAATCCGGCGCGATGTCATGTTAGGCCATTACAAACGGGGGTGCCGAATCCCGAACAGCTCGTGTTATAATTCACCCCAAGATATTAGAGAAAAATTAGAGGAAATGTCATGACTCAGCCCGGCACCGCAGACCAACCGCTTCGGGTCGCCATCATCGGCTCTGGCCCATCGGGATTTTACGCCGCCGAACATCTGCAAAAGCAGGAAAAAAAGCGCGGCCTGATCGTCTCGATTGATATGTATGACAAACTACCCACCCCCTACGGATTGGTACGTGGTGGGGTCGCACCAGATCACCAGAAGATCAAATCTGTAACCAAAGTTTACCAGCGCATCGCTAGCAAGCCGAACTTCCGCTTCTTTGGTAATGTCACTTTCGGCCAGGACATCACCTACGAAGACATCCAGCGACACTATCACGCGGTGATTTACGCCGTCGGCGCACAGACCGACCGCAATCTGGGCATCCCCGGTGAAGATCTATCCGGTAGCCATGCCGCTACAGAATTTGTCGGTTGGTATAACGGTCACCCGGAATTTCGTCATTTTGAATTCGATCTCTCGCAAGAGAGCGTGGCGATTATCGGCGTGGGGAACGTGGCGATGGACGTGGCCCGTATCCTGGCGCGGAGCCAGCGCGAACTCAAAGAGACCGATATCGCAGATTACGCGCTCGACGCATTGGCCCAGAGCAACGTCAAAGAAATCCACATCTTCGGGCGGCGTGGCCCGGCTCAGGCCGCTTTCACCAACCCGGAGATCAAAGAATTGGGTGAGATGGAAGAAGCAGACATCATCATCGATCATTCCGAGATTGAACTCGATGACCTCAGCTTAAAATACCTGGCTAGCGACGACGCCGACAAAAAAGACGTAAAAAACGTCGAGATTATGCGCGACTACGCTCAACGTACACCGGCTGGCAAGCCCAAGCAGATCATCATGCACTTCCTGGCCTCTCCGGTAGAGATCACCGGCATAGAACAGGTCGAAGGCATCCGGTTGGTGAGAAACGAACTCTACTTAAACGAGCGCGGCACACTCCGCCCGCGTGCGACTGACGAACATTATGCCGTTCCGGTCGGATTAGTTTTCCGCTCTGTCGGTTATCGGGGGGTTCCCCTGCCCGGCGTCCCCTTCTACGATCAATGGGGCATCATCCCCAACACTGACGGGCGAGTCTTGACTGATTTCGGCGGGGAAGAGGCCGTTGACGGTAATTATGTCGTCGGGTGGATCAAACGTGGCCCCTCTGGCGTCATCGGCACCAATAAGCCGGACTCAGTAGAAACAGTCGAATCTCTGCTGGCAGATCTGGACGCAGGCAACATCCTACAGCCAGATCGAACCGATCCGCAGACTATCGACACCCTACTGACTGAACGGGAGGTAAGAGCCGTCAGCTTTGCGGAATGGCAGATTATCGACGAAATGGAAGTCAAACGTGGCGAAGCCCTGGGCCGGCCCCGCTTGAAGTTCAGCCGCATTGAAGATATGCTGGCCGCACTGGAAAATCGTCAGGCAGACCCGGCCAATGGTGATTAGAGACTATTGGGCGGGGGGATCATCCTCCGCCCGTTAATTATTGACCGATGACTTACGCGACCTTTCACTTTCACGGACCTGCCAACGACTTCTTGCCCGAAGACCGGCAAGAAAGTCCCTTTCGCCATCACTTTGATTGGAAAGCCTCCATCAAAGACATGCTCGAAGCACTCGGCCCACCCCACACCGAGATCGAAGCGATCACGGTAGACGGTCGCCCGGTCGATTTCGACTACATTGTAGAGCCGGGAACGATGATTGACATCTACAGCCGCATTGCAGACGCCCCCGGCGATGACAACATCTTACTCACGCCACCGCCGCCCATGCCCCACCGCTTCATCCTGGATACGCACCTGGGACGGCTGGCAAATTATCTGCGCATGACCGGCTTCGATACCCTTTATCGTAACGATTATCCCGACGACGAATTGGCCGCCATCTCCCACCCCGAAGGCCGGATTCTGCTTACACGAGACATCGGCGTCCTCAAACGGGGCATTGTCACCTTCGGGCATTACATGCGGGCAACCGACCCCAGGAAGCAGATCATAGAGATCATCGAACGCTATGACCTGACCGATCATATAACGCCATTCCATCGTTGTATCAAGTGCAATGGCTTGCTCTCCCGCGTGGATAAGGCCACGATCATCGACCAGATCCCGCCAGATAGCGCGGCGACTTATGAAGTTTTTCATCAGTGTGCGGATTGCGGCCAGATCTACTGGAAAGGCTCACATTTCGAGCGGATGCAGGCTTTCCTGGCGGAGTTACTGGCGTAAGAAGTCAGGCTTTCGGCCCGATGATTGCATCCAGCCGCTCGACATCGGGCCGACGGGAGATGTAGATATTACATGATCCCCGCGACCAACGCTGAGTCCAATGTAGCTTTAGGCGATCACAGGCCCATGTGAACAAATCAAGTATATCTCGTGAATTGTTGCTGAACATATAGCGCGGATAGTCCTTGCCTTTGACGATGTTCTGCGAGCGCGACCCGTCCGAATGATATAAGCCGGTAAAGAAGTCTAGCGTGAATTCCTCGACAATAGTCTGTTGCCAATCTTCCAGCTTGATCTCGCGGTCGTGCTTGGGGCCATCCCCATCTTGTGGAAATATCACCGGCAGATGTTTGTTGTAACATTTCACATGATAGCATCCTGGTGTATCAACACGGTTTATCGAATTATTGAAAAAGACAGTTCCCATTGCCTGCTCACATCGTTCGATGATAACCGGATACTTTTTATCCAGCGCGATACGTAGAAAATAACTCCTGCCATTTTTAGCCATATTGATACAGCCATCGCCCAGATACAAACCGAGCAGATAGGCGTATTGCTGGCGGGCATCGCTATTTTCGTTAAAGTTATCAAAAAGATAATCTGGCGTAGATAAACGAGCATTGATATTAGCATTTAATCCATCGAGGTCTTTGTAGCGGTTGATTGCATCGCTTACAGTGCCACGCGGTATATCTAAGCGACGAGAAATATACGACTTGTTATAACCCTTTTCCCACAACGTCAGAATAGCCTGATATTCTTCATAGGATCGCATTTTGACCTCAAAAATTAATTTGTGGTGAATCAAAAAGATCAGTTATCACTGATCTTAATGCCGGAGGTGGGACTTGAACCCACAAGCCCGAAGGCGACCGAGTTTGAGTCGATTGCGTTTGCCAATTTCGCCACTCCGGCTAATTTATTTTATCATAACGTTTTTCTGTAGCGAAAATGTGTTATGATGTTATGCTGATTATGATACTCGCGTGCTATGGGAAAGTCAATGGCAGGCAATCCGCAGGACGAACAAGCGACAATCGAGCAGGCCCAGGCGGGTGACCTGGACGCCTTCAACCAGTTGGTGCTGGCCTATCAAGACGCAGTCTACACCGTGACCTATCGCATCATGCACGATGATGCCGGAGCCGCCGACGCCGCCCAGGAAACCTTCATCACCGCTTACCGCCGGCTCGAAACTTACCGGGGCGGCAGTTTCCGCGCCTGGTTGATGCGTATCGCCACGAACACATGCTACGACCAGATCCGCTATCATAAACGCCGGCCCGCCACCCACTTTGACGACCTGACTCCCGATGATTATGATGATGAACCACCTATCCCGGCAGATAGCATCACGCCGGAAGAAGCCGCCCAGGACGCCGAACTCAGCCGCGCCATCCAGGCGTGCATCCAAGCCCTCAAAGACGACCAGCGGGTGACGCTGGTCATGAGCGATGTCGAAGGCTTTAGCTACCAGGAAATCGCGGATGCGGTTGGTGTGCAACTGGGCACCGTTAAATCCCGCTTAAGCCGGGCACGGGCCGCCTTACGCGGTTGTTTGCAAGGCTTTCGGGAACTTTTACCGGGGCAATATCGTCTGTAATATGAACAGCATGTACGGTAACGACTCATGGACATGACCGAACGAGATTATGAATTACTCTCTGCCTATATCGACAATATGCTGGCAGAATCGGAGCGTTCGGCGCTGGAAACCCGTTTATTGGAAGACGAAGACCTTCAGCGTGAGCTAGACGCCCTGCGCGATACAGTCGCGCTGGTGAATGCTTTACCAACGCTCAAAGCACCACGTAACTTTACCCTCACTGCGGAGATGATCGCCCCAGCGGCGACGACCCCGGCAGATGAGACCGAGACTAAACGCCCGATCAACTTCCCGGCGGTCAGCCTGTTGAGCACCGCCGCCGCTTTCGTGTTGATCGTGTTAGGCATTGTCTTGCTGGTATCTACTGGGAGCGAAGGCGATACCACCGAGACAATCGCCGGTATTCCCACTACCCAACCGACTCAACAGATCCCGCCGATGACCGCCGCCTTAGAAGAACAAGCCGCACCACCAGAACCGATGGCTGATGAAGTTGAAGAATTAGCGGAAGGCGACATGGACGACTCAGCCGAGGAAAGCGAAGCCCCGGCTCAGGATTTCGAGCAGGCCGAAGCAGAATTCGCGCCGGAGGCTCAGATCGTGCCGCAGACAACAACCCAGGACGCACCTGCAATGTCCATCATCGCCCCTACCCCAACCGTCTTACCGGGCGACGTGGGTGGGGCCGCCCGTGACGGGACCGGCGCGGCAGGTGCTCCACCGGCGGATAGTGCCGCCGATGCCATGATGGCACCTCAACCCTCACCGGAGCAATCCGCTATGCGTCAAGCCGAGGCGACCGAGGAAGCCGCTGTCGCCATCGTGCCGGGTGAACTGCCCGCCGCCGCAGAACCAGCCGAACAACCCGCCAGCTACGACACACCCGACCAGACCAGCCAGATCATCGCCATCGGTCTATTGATCGGCGGGGGCTTGCTCTTCGGGCTGGCGTTGGTCACCGCGCTACGCGGCATCAGCCGGGGGCGCACATGATCGAGCCGGTGACCGATTTCTGCCCGCGATGCGGCACACGCAACAACATCAACCCTGATGACAACGGCGAAGTCCGGGCGATCTGCCCGGCCTGTGCCTACGTCAGTTATCGTGATCCCAAGTGTGCGGCGGTGACGTTCATCACACGCGGCGACCACCTCTTGCTGGTTCAGCGCAAATACGACCCCGGCAAGGGCAAATGGGGATTGCCGGGTGGATTCATCGAATTTGGCGAAGATCCTCAGCACACCGCCCGCCGGGAGGTCTACGAAGAGACCGGGCTGGATGTAACCCTCACCGGCCTGCTGGATGTGTTTTATGTGGAGAACGGTGTCATTACCATCGCCTATGCGGGCCGTGCCACTCGTGGAGAACCCATCGCGGCGGATGACGTACAGGCCGCCGGATGGTTTACCCGTTCTACCTTGCCCACTCTGGTTTTTCTATCGACCACGACACTTTGCCAGCGCTGGCAAGAAGGCAAGTTATAGTGGATTGGCAGACGTTCAAGCGCGAGTTAACAGCGATCTGTTTAATCATCGCGGCGGATACCCGCACCCGTTGCTTCGTCAGCGTCTTCCCAGAAGACCCATTCCCCGGTGATAAAGCTGGCATTAGCGTCGGCAGATCCCCCCACACCGAGACACCCCGTACCGTCTGGACGTTCCAGGACGAAGACGAAAACGTCATCGCCATCAACGCCACATACTTTGAGTTCGACCTCTACGCCCTGCGTGATTCCGCCCGCCGCATTGATGTGTTTAGCATCTTGCAGGAAGAAGTGACGACCGGATTTTACGAACGGAACCCGGCCTATCACAATTGGCTCTTGCGGCAACGCCAACGCGAAGCGAAAGATTAACCCGCCGCTTGCCCCACCTTAAGCGCGATATTGATCTGGTTCACACCCAATGCCAGCGGGATATATGTGGTGCGGCTGATGACCTGTAAAAACGCCGGGAAACCGAACAAGCCAAATTGTACCGGCTTCGAGATGACTGGCAGATAGGGCACATCCCACAACCCATCGCCAAATTGCTTGAGGACCACAAAGCCATTGTCTTCACACCACTTCCGCCACACAGACGGCTCTTGCACGTTGATGTGTGTCTCGTCTTTGCCGATGGCATCGGTATCACGATCCTTAAAACGACGGAAAGCATATTCCGGGTGCGGCGTGGCGAAGAACCACAATCCCCCCGGCTTGAGCAATCGATTCACCCGGCGGATTGTCGCCGGCGGGTCTGGCAGATGCTCTACCAGGTGCAGGGCCACCACCGCGCTAAAGCTCCCGGCGTCGAATTGGTCAATTGCATCGACATCCATTTGATAGGCATCCGCCAGCGGTGCGTTGCGCCGGGTCTGCTCTACGCTGTAGTCGATCAGATCGACACCCACACACTGAAAGTCATGCTGTAGTAAACCGAGTAAGTGGCCTAGCCCGCATCCCAATTCTAGCAATCGCCCGCCGTCGTCGGGGGCATGCTCACGGATGAGCGCGGCATAATACCGCCGGGCGAACCAATACATGCTGAACCGGCCCAACCCCCGGTCGGAATAATTCCACTTCTCAAAGTACTCCCGTGTGTAATGCTCACGTACATCATCATTCATATTGCTCGACCCCAATCGGCTCCACCACTTGCATCGTGATGTCGTACAATTCGAATTGTTTGCGCGGTAAACTGAGGACGCCATAGGTGTGGGATGTGTAACGCGAACTCTTGAAATTGTACAAACTGCCTGGGTTGATGACCACGCCCTGCTCCACCTGGATATACATCGGAACATGCGTATGCCCGGTAATCAAGACATCCGCTTTTAACGTCCCCAGCATCATATTCAGCAAAGTATCCGAGATGTGGTCACGGTATAACCCCCACATGTTATTGCCCGGCTTGCCATGACACATAAACACGTTAACGCCGTCGTAACTCAACTCAAGATCGACCGGTAACCCTTTCAAAAAGGCCGTGTTGGGCTTGCTCAGGTTATAAAACCACTCGTCGTGGTTGCCACGCACAGTCGGGATCTCTCGCTCACGAATGATGTCTACCACACGGTTTTCTTGCGGGCCACGCCCGATCAAATCCCCGGCGCAGACGATGTAATCTGTGTGATGATACGTTTCAAAGCGATTAAGTACCGTTATAAGCGAATCCACATCTCCATGTATGTCGGATATAATTCCAATATTCATTCTGTACCACATTTCTAGTCTCGACGTAATGGTTTCATTATACGGTAATCGCCTGAAAAAATTTAGCACTAGCCTAGAGTTTTGTGAAACGCTCTACAGGATATGATATGATGATGAAGATAAGATAGTCACACGACTTAGGACTGTTATGACAACCATTCTATTGATTCGCCACGCGGTCAATGATTACGTCAAAACCGGTAAATTAGCCGGTTGGACTCCCGAAGTACATTTGAACGAAGAAGGCCAGGCCCAGGCCCAGGCCCTGGGCGACCGGCTGAGTGACGCACCACTCAAGGCGATTTACGCCAGCCCGTTGGAGCGCACAATGGAAACCGCCCAGGCCGTCCAGGCGCATCACCCCCACCTGACCATCGAGCAAAATATGGGCATCGGGGAAGTTAAATATGGCGACTGGCAGGGCAAGAAGATCGCCCATCTGCGCCGGCGCAAGATGTGGGACGTCATCCAGGAATATCCTTCACGCGCTTACTTCCCCAACGGCGAAGCCATGCGTGAAGTGCAGGTGCGGGCGGTGAACGAGATCGAACGGCTGGTCACAGTGCATCCCAGCCAGATGATCGCCATCTTTTCCCATGCGGATCTCATCAAGATGGTGCTGGCCCATTACCTGGGGATGCACCTGGATAACTTCCAGCGGATTGTCGTCTCGCCAGCTTCCATCAGCACGCTGATGTTGAGCCATAGCCGCCCCTTCCTTGGGACGATTAACGACACCGCGCACGTCCAATATATGGAACGTGAGCAAAAACGAGCCAAAGCAAACCAGACATCGTGAGTTGGATATGCCAAACGAAGTTGAACTGAAACCGGCAGATTTTATCACCATCGGCACCGTCGGGCCGAAAGGCAAGCGCATCTTTTATCTGCAAGCCGGGCAAGGGGCACAGTTGGTGTCCCTGGTCATCGAAAAAGAACAATCCTGGGCACTCAGTGAGGCGATCAAAGAATTGATCGACGACCTGGACGAACGCCTGGAAGATGACACCGCCCTGCGCTTTAACGCAGAAGACATGGACCTGCGTGAACCGATTGAACCGATGTTTCGCGTCAGCCAGATGGGCCTCGGTTATGACGAAGCCCTGGATAACGTCGTTCTTGTCGCACAAGAATTGGTGCTCAACGATGCGGATAGCACCATCGGCACAACGCCTGATTCCCCTGACCCTGGAGTCGTGCGGATCTGGTGTACACGCCAGCAGATGCGGGCCTTGAGCGAACACGCCATGTCTACCGTGCGCTCCGGGCGGGCAGACCCCAAGCAAAACGGTCGCTTAGTTTACTACTGGACATAATGGACGATCAACCGAATGTAACGCCCCCCACCGGGCCAGGTGATGACGACGCCGAAGCCAGCATCTCATTTGATGCGGTGCTCGATGTATTAGAACACGGCACCGTCGAAGCTGAACACGGCATCATCCGCTGGAGTTCGAATTACACCTTCCTGACCTCGGTTCGTCATGAGGACATCGCGCTGACGGCGGTCTACAAGCCGCAAAAGGGTGAACGTCCACTGTGGGATTTCCCGGATGGGACGTTATGTTACCGGGAGCGGGCCGCCTTCCTGACTTCGGAGGCTCTGGGTTGGCAGGTCGTCCCGCCCACCGCCCTTCGAGACGGACCGCGTGGGCTGGGATCTTTGCAATTCTTCATCGACCATGACCCGGAATACAATTACTTTTCCTTCGATGAGACCCTCTTGCCCCAGTTGATGACATTGGCCCTGTTTGATGTCATCATCAACAATGCCGACCGCAAAGGTGGGCATTGCATCGTTGATAATCAAAATCATCTGTGGGGTATCGATCATGGCATCGCCTTTCATTCGATGCACAAGCTCCGTACTGTCATCTGGAATTTTGCCGAGCAACCCATCCCGGATGATCACTTTGCGGATCTGCAAAGTCTGCGCGCCGTCCTGGAGCAAGCCGAGGATCCCTATACCTGCGCCATGAATCAACTCATCAGCCCGGCGGAAATGGTCGCGTTCAAACGGCGGATAGACAAGCTCTTGACCAGTGGTTGTTACCCCACCCCCGGCCCTGGCCCCAATTACCCCTGGCCGCCCGTCTAAGGCTTTTTGGTTCTCTTTGCAGATTTCGTTTAGAATAGGCGTCATAACCATCTGCACGCACAGGGAGCAATCGAGCGGTGTCTAGCGAAAGAGCGCGTGAACTCGAAGAACGTGGCATTGAGGCCGCACGAGCCGGGCAAAAAGACGAAGCCCGTCGTTTACTACAACATTCACTCCGGCTGGAATCAGCCAATGATAACGCCTGGTTGTGGCTAGCAAGTGTCGCCAAAGACAAGCGCGAACGCCTGCTATGCTTGCAGAAGGTGCTGGAACTCAACCCGCAAAATGAAATGGGCTTGAAGGCCGTGCAGGCGATGGGCATCGACCCGGCCCGCCTTCTGCCTGAACGCCAGACGATAGACGACACGTTGATTAGCGAGGACGACGCCGAACTAGAGGGCGTGCCGATCCCGACGCAAGAATTTCTGGCGGCGGCCCTGCCCCAGGTCACCAATATCACCGAGCCATATGTCGAACCGCCAGAAGCAACTAATATTGATTGGAAACGGAAAGAAAAAGGCCGCACGGGCGAACGCGAGATCTGGATCCTGCGCACGCAGATCGGGGCCGCCCTGGGTGTCTTCGGCGCGATTGTCCTCAGCTTGATCGTGTTCACCGTCTCCAACAGCCCGGAAGTTCAACTCGTGCTGTTTGGCGCGTCAGAGACACCGATCCCGGCCAGCGCAACGCCGACCCCGTCGCTTACGCCGCGCCCCAACATCAACCCGACTGAGACACCGACCGTCGATTTCACCGCCAACCCGACCTTCACGCCCACGCCCACGCCGGATGTACGCATCGACGCCTGGCCGTTGGATCAATTCAACACGCCAGAGTTTGTCTCCCCCACTCCGACTGATTTATATCTGGGTGTGCGTGATAACGCCGTCGCAACAGCCATCGTCGCCCTACGCAATGAGCAAGATTATGATGTCGCCATCGAGCGGATGCAAATCCGCCAGCAAGAGACTGTCAACGACTTTGAACCGTTTCCGTTTTATTACGAAGCTGTCTTGCTCGTGCGACAGGGTAACGAACAAGGCGCACTCGACCGGCTGGACGCCGCTCAGAACCGGCTCGATAATGTCGAGAGCATCAACGCGATTGACCGCGCCGATGCCCGCCGATTCCAGCCGGTGATTAACGCGGGCTACATGAACGTCTACCTCGATCAAATCCGTGATGCGGTCGAAGTCGGCAATCTGGATCTCGCCGTGAGCCGCCTGAGTGAGATGCAAACCCTGGCAACCCAGGCCAACGAGATCGACCGTAGTTACGAAGAGCCTTATATCCTGCTGGCAGAGGCCTATATCGAATTAGAACGTTACGATCAAGCGATCACCTACCTGGAATCCACCAATGAAATTGGGGAATTACGTTCCAGCGTGCCGCTGATTGTCGAGACCGGGCAAGCCTACCTGGCACGCGGTATAGCAGAAAATGACCAGAGCGACCTGGCACGGGCCGATTACCTCGGCTTCCTGGGCACGTATATCAATCCGTTCAACCGGGCCGCGCATGAACTGCGCGTTGAATCCGCCCTGGCCCGCAATCAACCGGGGCTGGCCGCCATCTATACCGACCAGTATCTCGTATTCCAACCGGAAAGTGCCAATGCCTTGCGCTTACTGGCACAGGCTCGCCTGGATGAAAACAAGCCGGAGTTCGCCCTTGATATTTATACCGAGGCCCTGGGGCAAGATGTCGAGACCAGTGCCCTGGCGGAAACCTATCTCTCGCGGGCAGAACTGTACTTTGAAGCCCGGCGTTATGATCTCGCCATCGAAGACCTCACCCGCACGCTTGATCTGCAACCATCCCTGCGAGCACGTTACCTGCGGATGCTCGCCAGTTACAACGCCGGGGACTTCCAGACGGCCCAGGAAGACGCCGACATCCTGATCGACGCCAATTATGTCGAGCAGGATGAAGCCCGGCTCATCCGGGCGCAGATTATCGTTGATGAAGAACAGATCAACCGCTATGAGACCGCCCTGGAAGACCTGATTCTGGTCACAAATAGCCTGCCAGCGGATGACCGTAGCATCGCTAACTTCTACCAGGCACGGATCTTCTACCAGCAAGAGCTTTACGGCGATGCTCTCAACGCGGTCAACCGTGCGCTTGATACCACCGAGACGGGAAGCCGACGCTATCTACGTGCCTTGATCTACCGCGCCCAGGATGACCGAGACACCGCCATCGAAGAATTCGAATGGATTCTCCGCTGGGATGCCGTCTATGATTATCCCTTCGGCGATGAGGCCCGCGCCCAACTGGATGCGATCCAGGCGGAGATCCAGCAGGAATTTGACGACGCAACCGCGACCGCCGCCAGCGCGACCCAGGCCATTATCGACCTGACGGCCACCGCCGAAGCGGAAACGACGCCCACGCCCGAACCCGACGACGGCTAATCGTCGTCAATCCATTGCAAGACATACCGCCCCCGCACTTCCTGCGAGGTCGCAGTATACAAATAGGTCACGCCGTCAATGACGATCAGGTCGGCGTGGCCTACCCCCCAGTTGAATGTCATATCCATGATAATCGGATTATCCGGGTATTTCTCCCAGGGGCCGTCCAGCTCCGGGCCGATACTCCGCGCCAGACCTAACCCGAACTGCGTATCCATGCCGCGTTCCAGCACATCCGGGCCACGAATGCCCTCGTAGAACATGTAGTAATGATCGCCGACACGGGTGACTTCCGCCGAGCTGACATAGCGAAAGTCAAAGTAAGCGTTAGCATCTGCCTCGAAGACATCAACCGGGCCATAAGACGGTGCGCCGCTGAACAAGGGGTCAGTCTCACAGCGCGTCAGCGCGTCGAGCGATCCATTGCGATCCCCTTTGTAACAACGCATGTTGCCCGGCGCAGAACCCGCCGCGACGAACACATACAACGTGTCACCCTCCACATAGAGGCCGGGCGGTGCCCCCACCAGGCAATCCGCCGCCTCTCCACGAATATTAGGATGCGGGCCGATCTGCGCCACCGCATCACACGGCGCAAAGCTCGACGGCCAGGTTCCCCCTGGTGTGATGAGATACGACCAATCTGACCAGCGCAGACCATCATCAGAGCGGCGCAGGATGGTCTGCGCATGCCATTCATATGCCAGGTAAAATGTCTCGTCGTGAGCCACCACCACACGCGGATATTGTTGGGCGGCCTGCCGCGTCTCGAATTCCGTCCAGCCATGATGATCGCGCTGGTCTTCGCACGGGCATTGCTCACACGGGATCAAACAGACTGGCGCGTTAAGCGCGAACGACTCGCCGCCATCCAAACTTTGCCACAACGTCAGGCAACCGGGGAAGGCCACCGGGTCGCCACATTGATCGACCACACCAGCCGATTCATAACTGGCGTGCAAGTATGACCAATAGATGTCATCCCCCATCGCAATCGTATCACTCTCCCCAACTGGCAAGCCCACATCAGCAATATCGACCACCCATTCCGCCTCACCATGCCAGAAGTCTTCTACCGTTGGCTGAGCCGGTTGTGCCATCAATGGCCCGGCCAATACCATCAACAATATGCCCCAAATCACTTTCACACCGATTCCACCTTTCGTCCGGTTGCTGAAACCCTGCAAATATGCCATAGTTAATTCAACTATGTTATAATCACGCCAAATGCCAGATCAGCGGACGACATATGCCCGACATCAGCTTAAATGATTATCTCGCTCAAATCGAATCGATGCTAGAGGATAAGCATTATGAAGAAGCGACATTTCATTGTCGCCACATCCTCACCCAGGCACCGAAAAACTTAACGGCCTACCGTTATTTGGGCCGTGCCCTGTTGGAACGAAGCCAGTGGGAAGAAGCCGGCGAAGTCTTACGCCGCATCCTCAGCGTCGTGCCCGACGACCGTGAGGCACATTATGGCCTCAGTCAGGTCTACAGCCACACCAAACAATCCAGTCAGGCGATCTGGCATCTGGAACGGGCGTGGGAGCATGACCCCAACGACAATGACATGAGCGCACAACTGCGCGATATGTATTTTGTGCATCGCGGTGTGGAAAACGTGCGCTTGCAATTGACGGCGGGTGCCGTCGCCCGGCAATATGGGCGCGATGGCCTGTTCGACCAATCCATCGGTTTATTGAAAAACACGCTCAAAGAAGCCCGTGATCGCGTCGATCTTCGCTTGTTGCTGGCCCGTGTCCAGCGGGAGGCTGGCCGCCGTGTCGATGCGGCAGAGACCGCCCTCGACATCGTGAGTGTATTACCGGATTGCCTGGAAGCCAATTTCATCCTGGC
The DNA here is from genome assembly GCA_034437535.1 of Anaerolineae bacterium. GTDB lineage: Bacteria > Chloroflexota > Anaerolineae > Aggregatilineales > Phototrophicaceae > J038. The sequence goes on from DAOTTZ010000129.1 coordinate 14,423, forward strand.
GGAATTATGGCTATCAGAACAACGTCCCTCCGATGCACAACGGTATCTCAGCCGGGTAGAACCGGTTGATCCTTACCTGGCGTTGCGGTTGGCCCAGGGCGGTGCCGTCGCGGATGACGCAGTTGAGATCGATTACGGCGATTACCAGAACAGTGCCTCGCGGGAAATGTCTCAGGCTGACCCGGATTGGCTCACCGAACTGGGGGATGATGATCAGGATCAGTTCGACGAAGCCGACGAATTCAGCGATGAATTCGAAGCCATGTTCGCAGATGACATCCCAGAATTCGAAGCCGAAGACACCAACGATGCCCTACTCGACGACATGACCGAAACCGATGATGACCTGCTGACTATGCTCAAGGATGATGATGACGTCCAGTTGGACGATGACGCCCTCCTCGCCCTGCTAGAAGAATCGGATAATCAACCCCTGGATGACGTGACAGACGATGACGCCCTCCAGGCACTTTTTGACGATGATATGCCAGAAGATACCGATGACAGCGAGACCGGACCACCTATTTCCCCGACTGGGATGCTCGTGGCATTTGAAAAAAGCCAGACCGGAGAATTGAGTCAACCGGATGACGAATTCTTCACCCTGGAAGATGATCTACTAGAAGAAGCAGATGACGCCGAGACCCGTCAGGTAGAGATACCAGACACCCCGATGGAAGACGACGAGCCAGATGACGATCTCGATGCCTTGTTTGAGGAGGAGATCGCCGAACCACCCCAGGCCCCAGGCATACCAACCAGCGAAGAAGATGATCCAATGGCCTGGCTCCAGGAAAGTGGGGTAGAAATCGTCGATGGCGAGGGCGAAACATTCGACTCATTGGCTTACGAAGAAGATGATGACATCGACTTTGGCGACCCAGAAGCCGTCGATCCTATCGCCTGGCTCCAGGACGATGAGGCGCGTGTGCCTGATGAAGAGACGCCCGCCCAACCATCTGCACCGGTTGACCCTGATGAACTCGACCCGATGGCCTGGCTCCAGGAAAGCGGTGTCGAAGTCATTGATGAAGACTCGGATGCAGATAATGAGCCATCAGCAGATTACGAGCTGGAAGCCTTAGAAGACGATGACGAAGCGAACGAATACGACAACAGCGAGTTGCTAAATGAGATGCTCGCGATGGAGGATCTCACCAGTGAAGCGAATGAGGAGGGGGATATGTCCGACCAAGACGGTGATGGATTTGACTGGTTAGATAACGATGACGACACGCCCGACTGGCTGGCTGGTGAAGAAGATGACACCGAGCAAGCCGCGACCGCCAGTGATGCCCCGGACTGGCTAGCCAGTATGGATCCAGAGACATCCGCCGAGGCCGAAGCAGACCTCGCCTTCCTCATGGAAGAAGAAGGCGACGACGACGATCTAGTAGACGCTGACACACCCGACTGGCTCTCCGACGCCAGCCCCGAAACCGAAGCCGAAGCCGATCTCGACTTCCTCATGGAAGAAGATCTCTCAGCCGAGCCAGACGCTGATGAAGCACCCGCCTGGTTGGCCGATTTCGACGAGGAAGACGAAGACGATGACAGTCTGTTTGCACTGGAAGCCGAAGATGCACCGGACTGGTTAGATGATGTCGCTGAAGACGATACATCGCCGCCGGAAGAATTAGAGGATGATCTGGTTGCCGAAGCGGATGAAGATGATTTCACCTTTGAGGCCGAAGAAGATGATCCGGCGATTGAAGATGAAGACTTACCCGATTGGCTGGATGATCTCGATGAAGAAGGCGACAGCGAACCAGCAGAAGAATTCTCCTGGTTAGACGATCTTTCCGACCCGCAAGAGACCGAAGCCGCGACGCTGGACATCGGCCCGGGCACACCGCAAGCGGACGAATTCGAGCAGGCGGTTGCCGCGATGAATATGGACATGGAAGCTGTGCCAGAACGCGCCCCCGACCCGGCAGATAACGCCCCGGATTGGCTCAACGCGATGGTGCCTGGCTTCGATGTCGATTATGAAGCGGAAGAAGATCAACCAATTGAACGCGCTTATCGCCCGGAGATACACGCCGCCGCCGCCCGCGAAGGAGCCGACAGCGACTTTAGCTGGCTCTCCACCATCGTAGCGGAGGAGATGTTCCAACCGCCAGAGATCTCTGCGGAGACGATGCCTGGCGTTGGCGTGCCCGCCAGCAAAGCCGACCAACCCGCCAGACGCTATGTGTTCTCTCAACCCCCGGCCTGGTTACGCCGCTTGCGGGGAAATGCCGCGATGACCGGTGCGCCCGCAGTCGCCGCGACCGACTCACTGCCAAACACTGAAGAAGACACCATCGGCAATGACCTGCCAGATTGGTTGACTGCCGGTGATGACGATATGAACACCCCCGATGACAAAAGCGATATTTATGACAATGCTTTTTTTGCCGAAGACTTGCAAGACGATAATGACGACTTGTTCGGTGATGATTTATTCGACGAAAATGAAGACGATTTATTCAGCGATGATGATGACTTATTCGGCGATGATGATGACTTATTCGGCGACGACCTGTTCGACGAGACTAAATCCTGAGAGGGGTAAATACGATGCCACCGTCTGATAACACACCGGATTTCGAATCCATGACGCCGGAAGAACTCCAGGCATGGATGGAAACCCTCGCCGACCGACAGGGTGCGACCGAGGGCTTTACCACCGACAAGCGCATGGAGATCGACGAAATCGACCCCGACTCGGTCGAAGTCGAAGATAAATACATCCCCTACGGCAAGACCGCCGAGGAGTGGAAAGAGATCCAGGAGCGCGAACAGGCCGAACGCGAAGCACGCAAGGCCCAGCAATCGCAGGCATCTTCACCAGCAGAGCCAGCCGTAGAAGAACCGGTACCGAGCGAACCACCGCCCCCCACCCCGGCCACTGCGGCAGGCGGCACGCCAGATTTCGAATCCATGACGCCGGAAGAACTCCAGGCGTGGATGGAAACCCTCGCCGACCGACAGGGCGCGACCGAAGGCTTTACCACCGACACGCGCATGGAGATCGACGAAATCGACCCTGACTCGGTCGAAATCGAAGATAAATACATCCCCTACGGCAAGACCGCCGAAGAGTGGAAAGAGATCCAGGAGCGCGAACAGGCCGAACGCGAAGCACGCAAAGCACGCAAAGCCCAGGCCACCCCACCGCCCGCCCCGGCAGTAGAGGAACAGGCCCAACCGGAGGAAGAACCCGCTACCCCGCAGGCGATGGACTGGCTCTCTGACCTGGCAAGTGGTGGCGACGATGAGCAGGCAGAAGCCGTCCCACAGATGGATCTTTCCGGCTTAGGCGGTGACATCGCCGAAATGGAAGACTTCGATATGGACGCGCTGGCCGATATGGAATTTGACCAGGATCTTGACCTGGAATCACTCGACCTGGGTGGACTGGCCGAAGGCGACACCGACCCGATGGAATGGTTAGATGGCCTGGTTGAGGAAGACGAACCCGCCTTTGACCTGCCGACCGGTGATGTCGTCGCGGAGCAAGCCCCCGTCGAAGAACCGCCCGAACTGCCTCAGTTGGAAGAAGATGAAGACGACACCGATACACTCGAATGGTTAGAAAGTCTCGCCAAGCAACAAGGTGCCGATGCTGACGAATTCGTGACCCGGGCTGAAATGGATGTGCCAGAGGTCGAAGACGACCCACTACCGTTCGATGCAATTGGAGACATGGACGACTCCGACGATTTCGATGCGCTTGAGGCCCTGGACGACCCAGCGATCAACAATGATGACCCGTCCGCATGGTTAGACCAACTGGCAGAATCGCAGAAGTTCACCCCGCCCGATGCAGATATTCCTGATGAAGCCCAGGCCACAGACGCGGTGGATGAACCCAATGAAGATGATGAAGCCCAGGTACTGGCCGATCTGGATCGTGGCATCAGCGACCCGGATGCCATGCGCGGTTGGATGGATAACTTGCTCGAGCGTGGCTTGCAACGGGATGATGTGCCAGATTACATCGACAGCGACGATGAAGACGACAACGAAGATGAGGCCCTGCAAGCCAACCTACCGGATTGGTTGCTAGAGCAAGTGGGCAATGCCCCGCCGGAATTAAGCGACCAGCCAGCAGATGATGATGATGTGGCCGCCGCCCTCAATCTGGATCAAACACTGGATGAAGCCGCCCCCACGCCGGATTGGCTCTCGGAAGAGATCGACGAAAATGAACAAGTCGCAACAGGCGATGCTGGCGACATGCCTGACTGGTTGCAAGAAGAAATCGAAGGTGATAACAACGCCGGCGACATCGAAATGCCGGACTGGCTGACAGAAGACCTGGAAGAAGAAAGTGATGACCTACAGGCCATCTTCAGCCAACCAGAGCTAGACCGCATCGACGACGATGACTCCGACATTGACACCACCGACTCCTGGGTTGAAGCCTTCGAACTAGAACGCCGGATGCAAAAAGAAGGACTGGAAGAAATCCCTGAGTCCTGGCTGGAAGACGGGCCGCCCGATGACACCGAGACGATTGCGACCCCGCCCGCCGCGCTGGCCGAAGTGATTTTCGAAGCCGATGACTTACCCGCCGGAGAGCCGGAAAGCATCCCAGAATGGATGGATACCACCGCCCCGGCTCCGTCCGCCGTTGAAACACAAACAGATGAAGCAGACGACACACTCGTCCCGGCGGAGATGCCGGATTGGTTGCAAGAAAGTGCCCCGGCGGAAGACGAAGCAATGCCAGATTGGTTGGCAGAAAGCGATACCGAAGCCACTGCGGACGTCCCCGACTGGTTACTGGGTACCGTCACCGATGAACACCCGGCAGTCGCCCCGCAACAACCAGAACCGAAATCCCCCGCGCCAGTCGTTGCCAGCAACATCAACCCGGATGAAGCACTCCAGGCGGCGCGGCAGAAGATCGGCGCAGGGGACATTGATGCCGCGTTACAAGATTATGAAGCAGTGGTGCGCGTCAACGAAAAACTGGACGATGTCACCACCGACCTGAGAAAGGCGGTCAAAGACGGGCCATACAAGCACACCGCTGGCGTTCACCGTGTGCTGGGGGATGCGCTCATGCGGCAGGGTAAGTTGCAAGACGCGCTCGACACTTACCGCAAGGCACTCAATCTGCTATAGTTTGCAACGGGTCTGGTTTCACTCAGGCCCGTTTAATTTGAACACCTGCCAGAATGGAGATCGTATCTTGGAACGCACACTCATCATCATCAAACCCGACGCCGTCCAACGTGGACTAACCGGGGAAATCCTGCGCCGCTTTGAGCAACGCGGCCTGCGGATCATCGGCATGAAGTTTATTCAGGTTGATGACGCACTCGCTAAAAAGCACTACGCGATTCATGAGGATAAACCGTTCTTCGCGAGCCTGGTTGATTATATCACCTCGTCGCCGGTCGTCCTCATCGCGCTGGAAGGCACCAGTGCCGTCGCCGCCGCCCGTATGACCATCGGCGCGACCCGGCCCGATGAAGCCGCCGCCGGGACGATTCGCGGGGATCTCGCGCTGGAAATTGGGCGTAACCTGGTGCATGGGTCTGATAGCGTGGAAAATGGTAAGATTGAAGTCGCTAATTTCTTCGATGAAAGCGAACTAACATCATGGAGCCGGGCGACCGATAGCTGGATCTTCGAATAACGCCACCACACGAAAAAGGGGCGACCCAATCGCCCCTTATGCTTACTGAATGCTGACCATCACGGTCGATTCCGCACTCCACAAGCCTTCCAGATCATAAAACGTGCGCCGGTCTTCCAGAAACATATGGACGACGACTTCGCTATAATCCATCAACACCCAGCCGCTTTCGGCTGTCCCCTCTACCGAAAACGGGATCATGTCGAACTTCTCTTTGACCCCAACCCGCACATAATCGATCAAGGCTTTCAGTTGCCGGTCACTGTTACCGTTAAAGATCACAAAGAAATCCGCCATGACTGTATCAGGCCGTAAGTCCAAAAGGACGATGTTGCTTGCTTTTTTGTCTTCGGCAATATCGACGATATGCCGTGCTAGATCTATTGCTTCCAGGACAATCTCTCCCTAAAATACAAGTCATATGAATAAACCCAGTCTATCATATTTTGTGGCTGTTGAAGTGGACAAACAAATGTGCTATCATGAGCGGCCAGCGTTTAATCGACATGGCCCAGATCATGAGTAATCCAATCGAATTTGAGGTGGAAAAACCAGGCATCCGCCTGGATAAACTGGTCGCCACACACTTACCCACGTTATCCCGCACCCAGGTGCAGGCTCTCATCAAAGCCGGCGATGTCACAGTTAATGGTGAGCAACTCAAACCGGGTATTAAGCTGAACGGCGGGGAGGTCGTGCGGGTGACCCTGCCAGAGCCGGAGACCGAAACCAGCCCACAACCAGAAGCCATTGACCTGACGGTCATCTTCGAAGATGATGATCTGGCCGTCATCAACAAACCCGCCGGCATGGTCATCCATCCTGGCGTTGGCAATGAGACCGGAACCCTGGTCAATGCATTGCTAGGCCGCTACCCGCAGATCATGACGATGAATGACCCCGAGCATCGACACGGCATCGTGCATCGGCTGGATAAAGAGACCAGCGGCTTGATCGTCATCGCCAAAAACGACGATGCACTCGAAGATTTGATGGCCCAGTTCCAGGAGCGGCTGGTGGATAAAACCTACCTGGCGATGCTGGAACGCACACCATCCACCCACAACGGACGTATCGACGCTCCCATCGGGCGCGACCCTAAACAACGTAAGAAGATGGCCGTCCTGCGTGATGGCAAACCCGCCGTCACCGAATTTGAGGTGCTGGATGACAAATTTCGCAATGACGCCTGCCTGGTGCGCTTTCGCCTGCTGACCGGGCGCACTCACCAGATCCGGGTTCACGCCGCCTTTATTAACTGCCCGGTCATCGGTGATCGCATCTACGGCTATCGCAAACAACGGTTTAACAAGATGAAACGGCATTTCTTGCACGCGGCCCACTTGAGCTTTGAGCATCCCCGTACCGGCGACCGCCTATCATTCGAAGCGGATCTTCCGGTCGGGCTGGAACAAATTATGCTGAAATTGCGCGAGTAGAATCGCACACCAGGCCGATTACCGCTACAATGATCCTATTGAGTTAAACAAACAGACAGAAGGATGACTCCATGCGTGAAATTACCATCGCAACTGTACAGATGAATCCCCGGTTGGGCGAGCCGGAAGAAAATCTCGTCAAAATGTCAGAGATGATCTCAAAGATCGCATCTCAACAACGGGTTGATCTCATCGTCTTCCCAGAATTAGTGACCAGTGGCAACGAACTGGGCCTGCGCTTTACCGAAATTGCCCAGCGCGTCCCCGGCCCGACGGTCAACCTGATGGCCCAACGTGCCAACGAATACGGCGTGTATATCGCATTCGGCATGGTCAGCAAAGAGAAGGTAGAAAGCGTCCTTTACAACTCCGCCATTATGGTCGGCCCGGATGGTGAACTGGTCGATATGTATAACAAGATCCACCTGCGCGGGGAAGAACGCATGGCCTTCCGTGAGGGCTACAAAATGCCGGTGGCCGATACCGAAGTCGGCACCATTGGCTTGATGATCGGCTATGACCTGGCCTTCCCGGAAGTCGCCCGAAGCCAGGCTCTCGACGGTGCAGAGATCATCGTCTGCCTGGCAAATTGGGAAGCGACTCACATCGACGAGTGGAAGACTTACCTGCGGGCACGCGCTTATGAAAACGCCGTCTTTATGGTCGGCGCGAACCGCGTCGGTGAAGACGTCACCCTGTCCTTCGGTGGGGATAGCATGATCGTCGGCCCACGCGGCCAGATCTATGCATCGTTGGCAGACGAAACCGACCCGGAGACCGGCGCACCACTCGAAGGCTTTACCGTCGCCCGTGTAGATCTGGATGAAGTTCGTAAATTCCGTGAAGAATTTCAGTTCATCCAGAACCGGCAACCAGCAATGTACCGTTCCATCGTCAAGAAATACTAACCAGATTGCGGTTGTTCTGTTATATTTAGAGGAACAGTCGTCAATTAAAGTTAAAGGGTTTCGGTTGTGTCGATACTTTCCTTGGTTTTGTTCGTCGCGGGGGCCGGTGTGGCTCTGGTCGGGTCGATCAAAATCGGTGATTTTGAAGCAGAAGGTCAGAAGGTGCGCGTCGCTGGCTTCATGCTGATGATGCCGCTTATCGCGATTCAGATTTTGTTGTTTATGGCCGGTTCCCTCACCGGGGCCAACCCGGATGTCGTTGGTTTTATCAGCTTCCTGGAACTACCCGCGCTCGGTGTCGCCGGTGCCCTGGCCTACTGGCTGGTCGTCCAGGAGCAAAGCGAAGGCGGCATCTCGTTCGTGCCGCGCCAGAGCCAGCAAGATAACAAACCCCCTCGGCGCGTTAATGATGGCCCCAAACGTGAGCGGCCCAGCCACCCGCTGTGGCAAAACCGTGACGAGGATGCCGATGACACATCCCAGGGGACAGACCCACAACAGGATGAACAAGCCGTCAAGACGGAGCGGCCCGAAAGTAAACCGCCGGAGCCGAAACCGCGCCCGGCCCCGCGCCCGCCATCCTCTCGTAAACGTGGCAACTTCCCGACGGTGATGACCACTACCGAAGCGGCTCTTTACCTCAATATGACGGAAGACGCCGTGTTGGAATTGATCGAGTCCGGCAAGTTAACGGCGGCTCGCATCAATTACCGCTACCGCATCTCCCGCTCGGTGCTGGATGAATTCATCAAAGAACATCAGGGAGATGAATAATCTCCCTTAATCACAAATAGGCGACAACCGGCAAAGTGTGCCGGTTGTTTCTTTATGTTGCCAGTTTCCCATCCCGTCTATACTGGTAATAGACGCACATCAGGATGCCATCATGCAGACAAACATCAAAAACTGGTTGACTGTGCCAGGTTATACCAACCCGGAAGAACAACGCAAGGCCAATCTACTCCACATTATCCTCATCTCGCTGATTGTATTGCTTATCTTAAACTCGACTTTATCCATTGAGTAGACAAAATAAGGTGGACAAGCTAAGCTGACC
>DAOTTZ010000130.1:0-7483 GCA_034437535.1 Anaerolineae bacterium
ATGCGAATGGTAGCTCCACCGCCCCCGCCACCACCGCCCCCGCCACCAAAGGCCGGTGGGATAACTTGACCGTCAGCGGTGATCAAGGTCTCTGTAATTGTGATGCCACCCGCCGGGTAGTCGATCTCGGCCCGGTTATATTGGGTACTATAAGCAATTGCCAGCCGGTTTTCATCGGCATAGGCCCAATCCAGCGTGGTCGTGATCCCGGCGTGAGTCTGTTGTTGGTCGATTATCGTCACCAGATCAGCGTCACTCAATTGTTGGAACGTCGGGTCGGCCAGTAAGATGCGTTCCACAACGGCATACGCCCCGGTGCTGACGATCACCAGCAGGACGACCGCCGCCGCCAACCGGGCCAACCGCCCGATGACTGTGCGTGACATAGACCGGTGAGCAGGGCGGGCGGCTGTTAGTTGCGCGTGGATCTCCGGCCATAAGTCAAGGTTTTCGGGCACCGACTCCTGGGCGATGGCTTCTAATCCGTCTTGAATCTGGTCGTCACTCATGACACCCTCCCCATCAACAGTGCTTTCAACCGCTGGCGGGCGGCATGGAGCCGCCATTTGACCGTGCCCGGTGCGGTATCTGTCGCCTGTGACATCTCTTTTTCGCTCATATCCAGGTAATACCGCTGGACGATGGCCGCCCGTTGCTCGGTGGAGAGATCATCCAGCGCGGCGCGGATGATGCGGCTTTGTTCGCTGGCTTCCAGTGCGCTTTCCGGCGACTGTGTATCGGTGGTCAGCAGATCGGCAAATGCCAGGTTGTCTTCCGCCCCCGGAACTGGCGCATCCAATGACAGGTCGCGCTGATGACGCTTGGCCGCGTCAACCGCCGCGTTGACCACACTTCGCATAAACCAGGGTTCGAAGCGGCGGTTTGAATCAAATTGATAAATTTTGCGATAACATCGTAAAAATGCCGCCTGGACGACATCTTCGGCCAGGGCACGCTCGCCGATAATCAGGTAAGCCGTCCGCACGGCCTTGACCTGATAAGCACGCACCAGTACGGCGAGCGCGTCAATCTCGCCGCGCTTCATGCGCTCGATGGCTTCTCTTTCACTCAAAGACCGGGCCTCCGTCTGTGATCATGATCTGCTTTTCTGCATATACAGATGACGTCAGCATTCGGTTGGGTTTCCCTGGATTAGAAAACCCTGAGAAGCAAACCCTTGAGATAATCGCCTTCGGGGAAAGTCAGCGCGACCGGGTGATCGGTCGCCGGGCCGAGTCGCTGGACGATCTGCGCGTGGCGTCCGCTATCCGCCAGCGCACCGAATACGATCTTCTGGAATAACGCCGCAGAGATCGCACCCGAACAGGAGAAGGTCATCAGGTAACCGCCTGGCTTGACCACATAAAAAGCGTGCAGGTTGATGTCTTTATATCCCCGTGAGGCGCGATTCACCTGAGATTTGCTATGGGCGAATTTGGGCGGATCAAGGATCACGATGTCGTGCTGACTGCCAACATCGGCCATATCACGCAGATACTCGAACACATCCGCCTGGATGTACTCCGCCCGGTCTGTTGGGTAGCCATTCAGGATGACGTTGGCCTCCGCCAATTTGAGCGCGTCGAAGGACGAATCCACGTTCAGGATCGGCCCGGCATGATCGAGCGCGTGCAGACCAAAGCTCCCGGTATAACTGAACAGGTTCAGCACTGACGGCGGTGCATCCGGCCAGCGGGTCAGCAGATCACGCAGAAGCCGCCGGTTTGTCATCTGGTCGAGGTAATGGCCGGTCTTGTGGCCGTTATAAATATCGACGTAAAGTTGCCGGTCGAACTCTGTGATGACGAGATATTCCGGCGGTTCTTGCCCCCAGATGACCCCGTTCTTAACCGGCAGGCCCTCTTTTTCGCGCACATCGGCATCACTCCGCTCGTAGATCCCGCGCACATCGACCAGAGTCGCCAGAATATCCGCGATGAGGTGCTTACGCCGGTCAATGCCGAGGGTGAGAGCCTGCAAGACCAGGAATTCCCCGTAGCAATCGACGATCAGGCCGGGGATAAAGTCGTTTTCCGCGTTGACCAGCCGGTATGCATCCCGCGAGAGCGTATCCCGCCGGGCGGCGACCGACCGCGCCAGGCTCCGCCGCCACCACGCCTCATCAATGGTCTCATCGGCCCAGGTGAGCATCCGCGCCTGAATCTGTGATTGTGGGTTCCAGTACGCTTTACCGAGCAGAAAGCCATCATGAGCGCGTACCGTGAGGATGTCGCCCGCTTGCGGGTTCCCGTTGATCTGGCGCACACCGCCGGAGTAAACCCAGGGATGCCCGTTGAGGATCGGCTTTTCGCGGCCCGGTTTCAGGATGAGGTCGCTCATTCCGTTTCCCCCGTCATCTGGCGCAGGTCATCTTCACTGATGAGCGGGATCGCTAGCTTTTGTGCTTTGTCGGCCTTGCTCCCGGCTGATTCCCCGGCGACGACATAATCAGTCTTTTTGCTCACGCTGGATGTGACGCGCCCGCCATGCCGCTTAATCAGGTCGGTGGCTTCGTCGCGGGTGAGCGTGGGCAGGCTCCCGGTGAGGACAAATGTCTTGCCGTCGAGAGCCGCGCTGGCGGCTTCGGTCGCTACGGCCTGCATCGTGACGCCAGCTTCGCGCATTTTGTGCAGGATCTTTTGATGATGATCGTCGGTAAACCACTCGCGGATATTTTCCGCCAACACTGCCCCCAATCCTTTGATCGCTTCGATGTCTGCGACCTCCGCCGCTTGTAACGCATCAATAGAGCCGAAGTGATCGGCCAACCACTGGGCCACCGTCGCACCGACGCCATCAATGCCCAACGCGGTGATGACCTGCCATAACGGGCGTTTCTTGGCCGTTTCGATACTGCTCAACAGATTGTCGGTCTTCTTTTCGCCGAAGCGTTCCAATGTCAACAGGTGGTCACGGCTCAACGTGAAGATGTCGGCCTCATCTGCTACCAACCCCTCATCGATCAACGTGCGGACAGTCTGCGGCCCCATGCCGTCGATGTCCAGGGCTTGCTTGCCGACGAAAAACTCAATACTGCGGAAGACGCGCTCCGGGCAAGTCGGGTTCGGGCAGAAGTGATCGACCATGCCGGCAGGTTGGATGATCGCCGTGTCACAATACGGGCAACGCGCCGGCGGCTGGATCGGTTCTTCATCGCCCTGGCGGGCACCAGCCACCGGGCCGATCACATACGGGATCACATCGCCGGATCGCTTGATGATGACACGATCCCCGATGTGGATGTCCAGATCTCCAATGAACTTGTAATTGTGCAAGGTCGCGTTGCTGACGGTCACACCGCTGATGAAGACCGGCTCTAATTGCGCGGTCGGTGTGATCTTGCCGGTGCGCCCGATGTTGACCGTCACCCCGGTGAGCGTAGTCGTAGCCTCCTGCGCCGGGAATTTGAACGCAATCGCGCCGCGTGGATCCTTGCCGGAGACGCCCAGTTGTTCATAGGTGGCTAAGTCGTTGATCTTGATCACCAGACCGTCGATTTCAAAATCGAGCGCATCTCGCCGCGCCTCCCATGTGGGTAATTGTTGGATAATGTTGGATAGTGCGGGATAAAAGTGGGATTCCGGTGGGATATGAAATCCCAGATCACGCATGAAATCCAACATGGCTTGCTGGGTCGTCAGGGTCACCCGGTCGCCGTTGATGTCATCCGCACTGTGATCGACAACCGAATACAAGAATGCGGTCAACGGGCGGTCGGCGGTCATGCGCGAGTCCTTCTGCTTGAGGGTGCCAGATGCGGCATTGCGTGGATTGATGAACAAGGACTCGCCCTTTGCTTGTTGGGCCGCGTTCAGCGCGTCGAAATCCGGCTTGAGGAACAACACTTCACCCCGCACGACTAACCGCCGGGGTGGTGGTGGTCCGTTCGGCTCGACCGGAATCCGAAGCGGTACCGTGTTGATCGTCTTTACGTTGGCGGTGACGTCATCACCGAGCAGACCGTTACCGCGTGTCGCGGCCCGCACCAATACCCCGTCTTCGTAGGTGATGACCACACTCAGGCCGTCGAGCTTGGGTTCCAGCATATATTCGAACGCGCTATCTTCGGCTTCCAGCCGCTTGCGGTTGCGTTCTTCCCAGGCTTGCAGTTCGTCCGCGTCGAAGGCATTCGCGAGGCTCAAGATCGGCCTGGGATGCTCCACCTTCGGGAATTCTTCCGCCAGATCACTGCCAGCACGTTGAGTCGGAGAGTCAGGTGTGATGAATTCGGGATGTTCGTCTTCAATCGCCTTCAGTTCGTGATACAGCGCATCGTATTCGGTATCGCTGATGACTGGATCGCTCAACACGTAATACCGGTAGGCGTGATAGTGTAATTGCTCGCGCAGGGTGGCGGCGTGTTTTGCCAGGTCTGCGGTCATGGGATCTCCAATCAGGGTACGGCCTGCAAATACTGGGCGGATGCCCATCCGCTCTGGGTCGGGTCGTTGACGTTGGTGATCTGCCACCACGTCAGGTTATCTACCTGTTGTGGGCCGCTGACCACTGTGAATCGGGTGTTTTCCGGCGCACGGAATAAGACCGTCGTGCCGAACACCCCGGCGGCATCCCGCACGTTCAGTTGTTGCTCGCCCACATCGACCACGATTACATTGACGCCGACACCGATGCTAATCGGCGTTGGTGAGATCTCGACGGTGGGCAGGGTCGGCCCGGCCAGGCTGAAATCTGGCGGAGCTTCGAACATGCCATCGTTTAAGGCCGGGTCGAATTGGGGCGGCAGGGTCGGTGTGGCGGGTGACGCCGCGAAGGACTCCGGGCGGGCCGTTGGCACCGGTGAACTGACGATCACCACTGGCGGCGGTTGCGTCGGCGGGATGGGCGTGCCCTGTGCGTTGACCGTCTGCTGGTTATCCTGCCCCAGGCTGACCACCAGGACAACAATGCCAGCCGCCAGCGCGATCACCAGGATGAAGGTCAGCGCGATGGACCATAACGGCAGATACAGGCTGTTGTCTCGCCGGTGCCGGGCAGAGCCAGGGCGCGGCGGCGGGGTGGGTGGCGGTTGGCGTTCGGGCGGCGGCGGGATCGCCCCCATGCGCCGGGTGCCCTGCACTGCCTGCGTCTCATCATTAAAGGGTTGGTTTGGTTGTGTGTCACTCATAGACTCTGGTCAAATTGGTCATAATTTGCATTCATTATGCCACAGGTTCAGCCGCGATCCGCCAGCCAGTCTTCGAACCGGGCCAGCGGCCAGGTATTGATGACATTTTCCGCACTGGCCCACCCCCGGCGGGCGGTCTGCACGCCGAATGGCATCAAATCCATCTGGTCTTCGCTGTGGGCGTCCGTGTTGATCGCCAGTAGAATGCCCATATCAAGGGCGCGGCGGGCGAAGGTCGCCGGGAGATCAAGCCGGCGCGGGTTCGCGTTGATTTCCAGCACGGTGTTATGTCTGGCCGCCGCAGAGAGAACGGCATCCATATCGGCGTCCACCGGCTCCCGGTCGGGGATCATCTGCGCTAGCGGATGCCCGATCATATCAACATGCGGATTTTCAATCGCATTGAGCAAGCGTTGGGTGATCTGGGTGCGATCTTGCCGCAGGCTGACGTGAAGTGATGCGATCACGAAATCAAGCTGATTCAGCACCTCATCAGGATAATCAAGCGATCCATCCGCGTTGATGTCCATCTCCGTCCCCCAGAACACGCGGATTAAACCACTCATCGCGTCGTTGACCTGGGCGATTTCTTCCCCCAGTTGCATCAACCGGTCGATGCTCAGGCCGTTGGCGATCCCTAGACTGCGCGAATGATCGGTGATGACGATGTAATCGCGCCCGCGTCGATGCGCCGCCTCTGCCATTTCTCGCACCGAGAGCTGGCCGTCGCTGTAGGTGGTGTGCATGTGCAGGTCGGCCCGGATGTCTTCCAGCCGGATGAGATCGGGCAGGGTATCGGCCTGGGCCGCTTCGATCTCGCCAGTGTCTTCGCGCATTTCCGGCGGGATCCAGCGCAGACCCAGGGTGTTGTAAACATCGGCTTCGGAATCACACCAGATTTTCTCTGCATCGGGTATGGCCTCGCCGTTTTCATCGACCGGGGTGAGCGCGTGTTCGTTCAGGCTGTAGCTCTGGCGGAGCGCGATCTGCCGGATTTTGACGTTATGTGCCTGGCTCCCGGTGAAATATTGCAGGGCGGTGCCCCATCGCTCCGCCGGGAGGACGCGCACATCGACTTGCATCCCACTGAGTAATTCGACGCTGGATTTGCTCTCGCCCTGGCCGAGTACCCGCGCTACCGTCTCCATGTTGACGACGGCCTCCATGATGGCGGTGCTATGTGCCATGTCATCGACGGCTACCAGAATATCGACATCACCGATGGTGGGGCGGGCGCGGCGGATGCTCCCGGCGATTTCGACCTTGAGCGTCTCGTCCATCGCGTCCAGCATATCAGCGATGACCTGTGCGGCGGGGCGGGCATCCCCCAGGCGGGTGCGCCCGGTCTGCCGGGCCAATGCCTCGATTCCGTCCAGGATCTTCTGTTGTGATTTCTTCCCCATGCCCTTCAGGTCGGCCAGCTTACCGGCTTCGGCGGCGGCCTTGAGTTCGTCAATGCTGGTGATGTCGAGTTCTTGCCAGAATAACTTGGCTTTCTTCGGCCCCACACCGTTGATGTTCATGATCTGCACCACACCTTGTGGGATCTCGGCTTTGAGCTTTTCGTAAAATTCGAGCTGGCCGGTTTCCAGCATCTCGTTGATCTTTTCGGCCAGCGTCTTCCCGATGTTGGGTAGATCATTCAGGGTGCCTTCGGCGGCGATGGCATGGAGATCACGCGCTAACTCGCGGATGGTCTCCCCGGCACGCCGGTAGGCCAGGTAACGATGCAGGCTTTCCCCCTTCAGTTGGAGCATATCGCTGATAGTCTCGAAGATCTCGGCAATCTCACGGTTGGATAGGGACATGGCAGGGTCTCTCAATTATATCTGTCATGTGTTCAGTTTAACGTGTTTGTGATTTCGGGTATAGTGGAGACAAGGGAAAGATCAAAAGGCAGGACGAATGATGATTGAAATACACGATGAAGACTTGATCCGGCGTTTACGAGCACTGGCTGACGCACGCGGTGAGAGTGTTGATTCTGTACTGAAGATGTTGTTAGATGTGCAAGACATGCATCAGCCCGCTACCAGACAGAGTGGATCAAAACGATTGCTGGAAGTGGCTCGCCGGGTTAATCTACATTCAGATAGCATGACGGATACCTCTGAGCGAACCAATGAAATCATCCGCGACGAGTACGCTGATTATCTAGTCAATCGTGAGGATGCAGATGGTTGATTATTTGCTCGATACAGGTTTTTTGTATTATAAACGTTTGTCTATTTTGTTGACAAATGTAGCCATTGGTTAAACTTCAAAATAGCTGTAGAAGGCGATTTAAGCCTAAAAACAAGATGTCCGCTTGTGTTTTGATATTAGAGGCGCGTTTTTCAGCGTTTTCACGTCTTCAGA
>DAOTTZ010000131.1:0-7187 GCA_034437535.1 Anaerolineae bacterium
CAGGCTGCACCAACGTACACGCCTGCGCCGTCAATTACCGTAGATGCACCCGCAGACGTGCTGCTCGGCGAGTCGTTCTCTGCGACGTTTACGTTTGAAAACACGGGTACGACAACGGGCTACGGCCCCTTCATTGAATTTGTCGTCCCTGTAAACGGTGCGGATGGCGCGGGGAACACCAACCCGCCGCTTGACGGCATGACATTTGCCGGGGCGACGTACTTAGGTGCGCCGATTAGCCCCGCGCCACTGACGTTTACATTCCCTGATACGCCGTTAGGGGTAGCGCCATGTGGCCCTTCACAGACGCAAATCACGCACCCGTTCTTGTTCGATACCGCCGGTAACCCGGAAATTGTCTGTGGTACGCCCGGCGATGAACTGGTGATCTTGCAGTTGCCGTTTGGCTCGTTTACGCCAGGGCAGCCCGTAGCAGAAATCACCGTTGACTTCGATATGAGCAATTTGGCGGATGTCGGCACACCGTTGACCCTATTCACACGCGGCGGCTTCCAGTTTGGTAACGATCCGCTGCAAAACCCCTGCTGTGACCCGATCATTGTTAATCCGCCATCGCCAAACTCCAGCGTGTGGCTGCCGGACTCCGTCACGCCATTTGTGTTTAGCGTGACAAAGAGCAATAACGAAGACGAAAACGAAATCACCACCGGACCCAACGACCCGGCGACATGGGTTGTGGAAATCGACATTGCCGATGGGCAGACGGTCAATAACCTTGTGATAACTGATTTCTTGCCGGATAACGTCGTTCTGACGGCAGTTACAGGGGACGGCACGCTGACATCACTCAATGGTGGTGCGCCGACTTTGCCGTTTGGCCCGTCCAACGCCGGAACGGGCGGCGGCATTGATGCTGTCGTGACGATCCCTAGCGTCGTCGGTACAGCGGCGGCTGTCGATGCGACCATTAACCTTGAATTTTATGTGCCACTGCGCGATGCTGCCGGTAACTTGATCCTTGACCCAGCAACGGGCGATGACAGCATCGCAGAGAATCGAGTTGAGGCTGCGGGCGACTGGGTACCGCTTGACCCACGTGATCCGTCTACGCCGGGTAACGTGACGGCTGGCCCTTGCCCAAGTTGCCCTGGTGATACTGTTAACCTGGAATCAATCTCCATTCAAAAATCGTCAGCGACGATTACCGACGCGGGCGCAACGGGCACAACCCCCGGCGACATCATCGAATATACGCTGGATATTCAGCTTTCTGATTATTTCGCGTTTGACAATCTAGTGATTGACGATCTGCTCTCCGACGGCCAACGCTGGACGGGCGTAGCGCCTATCCTGACTACGCCTTTCGGGTCGGGGTCGATGAACCCCGTCAACTATACCTTCAATGTCCTTAGCCCTGGCACGGGTGAGACGGATATTCAGTTCCGCGTGTCGGATGAAATCGGCGGTGCGGACTTGCTCGGTGGGTGTATCCCGGCGGGCGGTACTGGTGGCGCAGACCCGGATTGCAGCACAACCAACAACGGTCAGACGACCATCCAAGTGACGTATCAAGTGGAAATCCAGGAAGTATTTACGGATGACTTCCCCTCTGGTGACCCCTCAGTTGACCAAGGCGACGTGTTGACCAATGATGTCATCGTCACGGCGGACGTGCTGAATAATGACGGCCTCGGCGTGACTGGTAGTGCCGAAGATGACGACAGTAGTGCGGGCCTATCCATCGCCGTCGGTCAGATCAACAAGACTATCGTAGCGGTTAATGGCAGCACGACCTTGCCCTCACCGTTAGAACTCTTCCCTGGCGATACGGTGACTTATGAAGTCTCTTATGTCCTGCCGACAGGCGACTTTGAAGATTTAATCATCCGCGACTTCCCGCCGCTGCCCGTTATCGACGCGACGGAAGTGGCGACATTTAACACCGGAATCATCGGGACTGTCCCCCCGGCGGGTCAAGCGACCTATGGCGTGGGTGACACGTTCTACGCGCATACCGGGTCGGGTATCACGCCAACAGTGAGCAGTGATGGGTTGGATAACTTCGTCCAGTTTGACTTTGGCGACTTCGACGCGCCGGGCAGTACGGAGGTGACACTTGTTATCTGGTTGACCTTCACTGTGACGGATGACCCGTTTGCCGATAACCTGTTCCTGACCAATCAGGCGGAAGCCAGCGAAGGCTCCACACAGGGCAATACATCCTCCGTGAGTGACATCGTGCAGATCGCCCTGCGCCAGCCGGAATTGTTCGTGACGAAGGGTGTATCCGGCTCGGATAACCCCGGCGCGACCCAGACAGAACCGGACACATATCCGCCGACCTTCCCGTTCGGCTCGGACGATCAAGCGACTGATCCTTACGATAGCGACATCAGCGGCGTAGACGGCGGCGACCTCGTGACGTTTACCATCACGGTAGAAAACCAGGGTGGTAGCGATGCGTTTGACATCGTGATTAGCGATGTGATCGGCCCAGGCTTCATCATCCCCGGTGGCGGCATCGGTCTAACCGCCGTGCGTGGTGACGGTACGCCGATTAACGTGCGCGACTCCGCTGGTAATCCGTTTGACGACATCGACTTGTTCCGGGGTGCTGGTGGTACCGACGGTATTCTCTTGGAAGACCCTGAAGAGACGACACCGGGCGCGGGTGGTATCTGCCAATCCGCACATCCGAGTGATGGGTCAAACATCATCCTGATTACCTATACACTGCAAGTTGACCCGAACATTGACGCGCCGGTGACGATCCCGAACTTGGCGCGTGTAGACGATTACGCTAACAGCGAAGGCGGCCCGGACTTCATCGAGCCGGGCAGCGAGCCGAACGACGATGCCGAGACCGAAGTGCTTGCGCCAGAAATCACAAAGTCGCTGGTAACGACTTCCGAAGCGGGTTCGAGCGCCACTGATGTCCTCATCGGCGAAATTGTGCGCTATCGCTTAGAAGCCCGCGTGCCAGAGTCCGGCTTGACCGATCTGGTGATCCGCGATGCGATCCCGGCAGGGATGCAATTCTTGGACGACGGCAATGCGGCTTATGCTTTTGTCGATGATAGCGGTAACTTTACCTCTACGACACAATCAACGGCGGGTGTCTGTACGGTGACAGGTGACGAAACAACCGTCGGTACCATTACGCCGACGTGTGCCTTCGCTGGCGGTACCATATTGGGTGGGCCATTTGGCGATGATACCGACGTAGATTTTAGCTTTGGCGATGTAACTAACACCGACAACGACGTGAACGACGAATTCATCGTCGTGGAGTTCAACGCGCTGGTGATGAACGTCGTCGCCAATCAAGACCCGACCGCGCTGGATAACGCCGGGTCGTTGCGTGTGAACGGTACAGAACGCGCCACGACAGATGTTGTCACGGTGGATGTGATTGAGCCAGATTTCACAATCGCTAAGACGCAGGATGTCAACACGGGTGACGCTGGTGACATCATCACTTACACCATCGACATCGAAAACACCGGCAATGCTCCGGCCTATGATCTCATCATCACCGATGTTTTGCCGACGACGTTTGTTACGTTTGATACTGGCTTTACTACCAACAGCGGCATCGCGCCGACCACCGCCAATCACGCGGCAGGCACGGTTACGCTGGCATGGGACGAACTGGCGGCAGGTGCCACCAGCAGTGTGAGCTTCACCGTCCGCGTGAATGATACCGTCCAACCGGGGGATACCTGGGATAACACCGCCGATCTGGTGTACACCAGTCTGCCAGGGCCTAACGGCACAACTGGCAACCCAACCGGGAGCGATACCCCCGGCAATAGCGGCGACGCAGACGGCGAGCGTAACGGCGATGATGGCTCCGGCGGCCCGCTGAACGATTATGCCGACAGTGCAACCAGCCCGACCTTTACCGTCGATGACCCGACCGTTAACAAAGAGTTCGAGGCTGGGTCGAGCGATGAACCGAACACTGGGAGTGCCGAGCATAACGCTGGCCGCCCGGACTTAACACCGGGCGAAACGTTCACATATACCATTACGGTCACACTGCCGGAAGGTATTACCGATGGTGTTCGCATCATTGATGAGAACGAACTTGCCGGCGGCTTTAGCGGTGGTGACGATGTGGTTGATCTGATAGGGGCGGAAGTTGTTTCAGTCGGTGGCAGCCTCACCCTTGCACCAACGGCCTTAGTCGCAGGCGATACCCTGAGTAGCTCCCCAGATGCAAGCACGACACCCGCGCTTTTCTGGGTAGATGCGCCTAAAGCTGACGGTGCCCATAATGTGTTGGAGGCATCAACATTTAACATCATCAATGCGCCGGATGGCGTGGTGGATGGTGGCGACCGCATCGTCATTCGTGTCTTTGCCCGGATGGGTAACGATGCGACCAATCTTGATGCTGAGATCGCCCGTAACCGTGCTCAACTGCGCTATGACAATCGTGACGGCGATGAGCAGATCATCAACAGCACGGCTGACGTAGACATCGTTGAACCTGAGTTGACGATCGACAAAGCCGTGACTTCTATCAGCAACCCGAATGCAACCATTACGCCTGCTGGTGACGTGACTGGCGCGGAAATTGGCGATGTGATGACCTTTACCATCACGATCACCAACACGGGCACCGCTCCGGCGTATAACATTGTAGGCCAAGACTTGCTCCCGACGCAGCCGCCACCTTACCTGCAAGCCAACTCATTTGATTTTGCTGCCTCGACATGTGATGAGCGCACGAACTTTGGTAGTGGTCTTGGACCGGCTTTCGTTAACTTCAGCTTTGATGATCTGCTGGTGGGCGAAAACTGTACAGTAGCCTTCATCGCGACGGTGCAAAGTAACGTGCTGTCGAACGAAACATACACCAACACCGCAGAAATCACGTCCTACGATACCCGCGATAACAACGCCGACCCGGATAACCGCAACTACACCGGCCCGGTGGATACCGCTGATGTCTCCATCGACATCACACAACCGGTCAAGAGCATCGTCGGTAGCAGCGAAGCCCACACTACGGATGCTGACATCCCGGTAAGCGCCGCAGACCCCGATGTGCCTGTCGCCATCGGTGAGGTCATCAGCTACCGCTTGGTGACGAGTATCCCTGAAGCGTTGACCGAAGGCTTCAGCATTGACGATACGTTGGTGGATGGCATCGAGTACATCCCCGGTAGCGCGACGATTGCCTACAGCGCAACGACCACGTTTACCTTTGGGGACTCGGCCTTTGCAGGTGTTCTCAACGAGCCGCCGACATCCGACCCATCGACAGCATTCCCGCTGGGTAATATCGCTTACGATCCGGTTTCACGCTTGCTGGAATTCAACATCGGCAATATCACCAATAACGACACCGACGTTGATAGTGAGTTCATCATCGTGCAGTTTGATGTGGTCGTTGCGAACAATGCCGTTAACGGCATCGACGACATTTGGGCGAATGAGTTCACGGTGTTCACCAATGACGGCACGGGTACACCGCAAGCACGCGGGACATCCAACCCGGTTGAGATCGTCGTGCAAGAACCGGAAGTGACAATCACCAAGACGATTAACGGTAGTTTGTCGTCACCGGGCGGTACAGGGCCATTCGACGCGGGCGACACGGTGGTTTACGACATCGTCGTGACAAATGCGAATAACACCAACACATCGACGGCGTTTGACCTGCAAATTGACGACATTGTTTCCACGCAATTGCTGTTGAACAACCCGATAACATTTGACGGTACGCCAGTAGCGACAACCCCGACGGATAACTCCACGTACCCGGCCACCAATGGCGGTACGGTGAGCGTGGCGCTTGACGTACTGGAACCGGGCGAGTCGATCACCATCCGCGTGACGACAACCGTTCTCGAAACGGTGACCATTGCCGAGATCATCAACAACGCGGCGGATGTGACCTATACCAGCTTGCCGGGTGATCGCGGTACAGGCGATGCGACACCGGGTAACAGCGGTGATCCCACCGGTGAGCGTAACGGTAGCGGCGCACCGGCTGAAAACGACCATGCAGATAACAGCGACACCGACTTCACGGTAGGTGGCGAGTTCAGCGTGACGAAAGAAATTACAGCCACGAGTGAAGGCCACACCGATGACACCGCACTGCCAGTCAGCGATGCGACTCAGGTTCCGGTGGCTGTGGGTGAAATCGTGCGCTATCGCTTGACCGTCCAACTCGCGGAAGGTACGAATAATGATGTAACCGTGGTCGATCAACTGACTGCTGGTATCGTGCCGATCCTTGATGATACGATGGAAGTGTCCACGCTCAACTTCAGCACGGGCACGCTCGACGCGCTGGACTTCCCCGGCCTCAACGCTGCGGAAACAGGCACCGTTGACCTGTATAATGCAGGTGGTGTTGCACAGTTCCCCGGCTTGGTGGACTACAGCGCAGGCAGCAACCTGTTAACCTTTAACTTTGGCGACATCGTAAATAGCGATGGCGACACAGACCCTGGTGAGTTCCTCATCATCGACTTTAACGTGTTGGTCATCAATACAAATGTGACCAACCTGGGCGACATCTGGGAGAACACGGTTGAATACTTTACGGATGACTTCGACACCACGCCGCAATCACGCGGCACGGCTGGCCCGGTCAACGTGGTTGTACAAGAACCGTCCTTGAGCGTCAGCAAGAGCGTGACGACCCCGGCACTCCCGGCGACGGTACAGGGCGGTGATACGGTAGAATACACCGTCGTCATCAGCGCGGCCAACGCTGCGAACAACACCAACGCCTTCGACATCAACGTGACGGATACACTCCCGGCCTCGCTGAACTTGGTGAGTGTGAGCTTGCCGATACAGACTGACGTCGCAAACCCCTATGTGGAAAGCGCCCGCACGGTCAACACGGGTGCAGGCGGCGACTTTGACATCACCTTTAGTGAACTGCAAGCGGGCGACAGCGTGACTTACACCGTCACGGCGACGGTCATCCCGACAGTGAACGATGGCGACACCATCGACAACATCGTAAACGTGACCTATACCGGCTTGCCGGGTACAGGTACTACACCCAACCCGACCGGTAGCGATACTCCAGGCGCAAGTGGCGCGGATGACGGTGAGCGTAACGGCGATGATGCCCCAGGCACACCGGACGACTACGCGACAAGCGACCCCGCCGAGCAATTGGTAGTCGCGTTGGCCGTTGATACCATCAAGACCATTGACGGTACAACCGCCGCCCACACACCGGATGGCAC
>DAOTTZ010000132.1:0-10133 GCA_034437535.1 Anaerolineae bacterium
GACGTAAAGGTAAGTTATCGTTACGCCAAATGCGCTATCAAGCCGCACTGAATGAAGACTTTTTGCTAGATGTCTTGCGATCTTAACTCTATTTCATGCCTTCAACCTGGCTTTGAGGTGACAATCAGTAACAATTCCGATACGGTCGCTAGAAAAGGCATGATCCTGGCCGGTACTCAGGACATCTCGGCGGATACGATCCTGATTAACGCGCTATCACAGGCCAGCCTGCAATACGGCGGCGTTCCGGTAGAAGACGCACAAAGCGCGGAAGAACTGCTCAACAGCTACTTGATGGCCTTCGGCCTGCAAATCGAGCCGGTGCCATATGAAGAACTGGATCTAACCGCGTTCCGTGCGATAGCGGCAGATGGCGTGCCGCAATTCTTCCCGCCGGGCACGGTGCTGGTCGCGGTGGAATATGAAGCCGGGATCGCGCTGTATCAAGTCGTGTTCGATGGTCCCATCGCAGATTACGAGCCGCTGGCCCGCGAGATCATCGCCAACGCCACCATCGGCGGCTAAACAAGCCTCACGATACACAAAAAAGCGTCCTACTCAACCGAGCGGGACGCTTTTTGATTTCTGATTTCTTCGCGTGGGCTGTTACGCGCCTTCGATGTGTGCCCGGAGCATCCAGGCCGTTTCCTGATGGGTCTGCAATAATTGCGTCAGGAAGTCTTCCGCGCCGTCGTTGTCGATGTCGTCGGTCGCGTCGATGGCTTCCCGCAGGGCACGCGCCATCGCTTCATGGTCGTTGAACAAGTTGGTAATCATCTGCTGTGCGGAAGGCACCTCGCCCGGTGTCTCTTCTTGCAGGCGGGCACAACCCAGTACCTCTTTGAGCGTGCCGATGGGCCAACCCCCATAAACGCGGATGCGCTCTGCGATTTCGTCAATAATCGGGGCCAGCGCGTCATACTGCTTTTCAAACAATTCATGATAAACGGTGAAGTGCGGCCCGGTGACGTTCCAGTGATAATTGCGCGTCTTCATGTAGAGTACGGTCTCGTCGGCCAGTAGTGTTTGCAGGACGTCAATCGTCTTTGCCAGTACGTCGTCATCCAGCCCGACGTTTGGTTTGATCGTCATGTTGTCATCGGCTTGTGTCTGGTCGGTCATCTTATCCTCCGTGATTGATATATTTTACACAAATTTACTGTATGCCAATGGCATGAGAGGGTGGTAAATAATTCGTCAGAGACATGGTAGAATCAAGCCAGCAATGACCGAGAAAAAGGCCGAAAAAATGGATTATACGCTGGACGATAAGACACAATATTTAGCTGACCAAATTGATGACTTAAAACAGCAGGGCTTGTTTAACACCATCCGCACGATTGACAGCCCGATGGATGGGCGGATCGTCATCGACGGGCAAGAGGTATTGAACTTCTGCGCCAACAATTACCTGGGGCTGGCGAATCATCCCCGGCTAAAAGCGGCGGCCAAACGCGCCATTGATACCTATGGCATCGGGCCGGGTGCGGTGCGGACGATTGCCGGTACGATGAGCCTGCATGATGAACTGGAAGACCGGCTGGCGACGTTCAAAGGGGTAGAGGCTACCATCACCTTGCAAAGTGGCTTTACCGCGAACCTGGCGACCATCCCGGCCCTGGTGGGCAAGGGTGATGTGATCTTCAGCGACCGGCTGAATCATGCCAGCATCATTGATGGATGCCGCCTGAGCCGGGCCAAGATCATCGCTTATGAGCACAATAACCCGGATGATCTGCGGCAAAAGATCAAAGAGGCCGACGCCAGCGGCGAATACAACCGTCGCTTGATCGTCACCGATGGCGTGTTCAGCATGGATGGTGACATCGCACCCCTGCCTGAACTCTACGAGATTGCCAACCAACACGGGATCATGCTGATGGTAGACGACGCACACGGCGAAGGGGTGCTGGGCCGGGGCGGGCGCGGCATCGTGGATCACTTCGGCCTGCATGGTAAGGTCGATATTGAGGTCGGCACGATGAGTAAGGCGTTTGGCGTGGTCGGCGGGATTGTGGCGGGCAAGCGCGTGATTATCGACTGGCTGAAGCAACGCGGGCGGCCCTTCCTGTTTTCCAGCGCGATGACCGTGCCCGATGTCGCCGCCTGCCTGGAAGCGGTAGACATGCTGGAAGAATCCGAAGAATTGGTGGAGCGTCTGTGGCAAAATGGCGACTTCATGAAGCGTGAACTGAGCAACCTGGGCTTTGACATCGGCCATAGCACCACGCCGATTATCCCCTTGATGTTGGGTGATGCGCATCTGGCGCGGGAATTCAGCCAGAAGTTGATGCAAAACGGCGTATTTGCGATGGCGATTGGATACCCGACTGTCCCGCAGGGGTTGGCTCGCATCCGCGTGATGAACACCGCCGCCCACAGCACCGCCGACCTGGAACAAGCCCTCAGCGCGTTCCAGACGGTGGGCCAGCAGTTGAACGTGATTTAATCCGCACCGGGGCCGGCTATCATCGCCGGCCCCTTGTACATTAACCCGAAGACTCGTCTTCTGTCTCGTCGTCGGCTTCGCTGTCGGTCTCGTCAGCTTCCGGCAGTTCCAGCGGATTCGCCAGCGGCCAGACGGTTACGCCGTTGATGTTGGTCAGGGCGACCGTCGCGCCTAATGCGACGTCCTGCGGCCCTCTGGAGAGTTCAGCATTGATCGTTTCAATCATCTCTCCCGTTTCTAAATCCCATAGGATGACTTGTCCGCCGAAAGTTGAAGTCAACACGCGCCCTTCATAGATCGCGATGGCGATCATGGTATCTTCCTCTACGCCGAAGCTGACAGAAACCGTTTCCGTCTCGATGTCATAAACATCCAGCGTTTGGCGTCCGCCGATAAGCAGGCGTGTCTCGTCTAGCCAGACAAAATACTCTGCGAACTCCTGCGGGGATGGCATACTGGCCGTGATCTCGCCGGTAGCCGGATCGTGGAAGTTGAGGTTGCTGGCAAAATCAAGCGTAGCGACCGTCGCGCTGTCCGGCCTGAGAGCGATTTTGCTAACCATCTGATTGTCGGCTCCGCGCAGGTCGGCGATGCGTTCGCCATTTTCGAGATCCCACACAGAACCGGTGGAGGCACTGCCCACCAACAGCGTGTTATCTACACTGAAAACGAACGAGTCGCCATCCCCGCCGAAAGCCGCTGGCAGATTCAACGTTTCTTCCAGAGTCTCTGCATCGTGAATGGTGATTGTTCCGTTGGAATAGCCAATGCCGACCAGACTTCCGTCCGGGCTATAACGAGCATAAAGCGCGTTAAGTTCTGGCTCGACTGTCGCCAACAGGTCACCGGTTGTTACATCCCATTGCTCGATGATGCTATCGGTCACGAAGCCATCGCGATCAACCGACGCGCTGACGGTGACGAACGTGCTGTCATCCGGGGCGATGGCGATGTCGATGACCCGTCCGCCCGCTGGTGAGACGGTCAGCGGCTCCGGGGTATCGTCTTCTGTGTCATCGTCCTGGGCATAGGCGGCACCGTTTGCCACTACAAACAACATCAAGAAGATCCAGATCTTCGACATGATTCTCACTCCAAAAATTGATAAGGTCTGGATCAATGTATCATTTGATCGTGACGGAAACGTGACAGACCGTTATTCGTCGGTGGCTTGCTCTGGCCCGGTGCGGAGTTCTTCGCGGTCGTCGTAATCAGAGGCGGCTTCGACGGATACGATGCGATCCAGCCGGTGAGCATAATACACACGGAAGTCTTCGCCATCGGGGTATTCGGTGAGTGTGTCGTACATCTCCGGGCGGATGCGAAACTCATGGTCGTTGATCGTGAGGAAATAGCGGGCGTTAAACCCGCCCTCTTCCTCACGCAGGGTGAGGGTGCCGGCTTGCATCAAGACATCTGACCGGTTTTCCTGCCGCCGTTCGAGGATGCCGATCACGTTGATAACCAGTGTCGCGACGACCAGCAGACCGCCACCAATCAACACGAAGGGCAGGATGTTTTCCAGCGATGCCAGCAGGGCTTCGACGTTAAAGAGCAACGCGCACACGCCAAAGAGCAGGCCACCGGCGATCAAAAAGACGACGGACACACAGCCAATGTCGATAGTCTGTTGGAAGTCTTCGCGATCTAGCTGGGCTTTTTGCCGTTGGGAAAGTTGCCCGGCCTGGTTGATCCGGAGTTCTTCGGGTGTAAAGTCGAAGGCTTTCATCAGTTCTATGCTGGACATAAAAAATCCCCGTTGATCGTCTACCAACGGGGATTATAGCAGGTTTCCGGGCATAGACTGCCTGCTATTATCAAGGCTTAAACCATCTGCGCTTCGGTTTCCTCCGCCAGCCGTGCCAGCCAATCCATGAAGATGGTGCCACCGGTTCCCATCGGGTCTTTGACCTTCTCCGCGATGTAAGTGGTCGCGTAGTGATAGTGCATCCGGCGGAACTCCAGCAGGCGGGTCAGGCAGGCGTTATAAGCACCGTCCAGCGCGGGGTCATTTGTCCGGCGTACCAGACCACGAATGCCGGATTCGTGGTTGCTGGCGATGAATTCGCGGTGGGGTTTGGGCATGTAATGCCGCATGACCTTGAGATGATGCGTCAGGCCGCTGGCTTCGTGTTGTAGTTCGAGTGCTTCCACCAGGGCCGGCACGATGGAACTCTGCGCCCCGGTCTGCCCGCGAAAGGTCTTCGGCTCTCCGCCCAGTGTGCTGACGCCGTTATACGTCACATCCTGGAACATGAAGATATACGGGCGCACCCGGTAATAATATACGTCACTGTCACAGCCTTCTGGCATCCGGTCAAAGGTCTGGATCATCGCCGCGATGCTGGTTTCGATGGCCTGCAACGCGGTATGCAAGGCCGCCGGGTCTTCCTCAGCAACGGCTTGCTTGCCGTCAATGATGCCACGCAGGGCCGCCGCCGCTCGTGCTTCAATATCAACGTGAATCAGGATAAACCAGGCTTCGTCATCATTGCCCAGGAACTTTTGAACCAGTTCCAGGTTATCGACCTCAATGCCGCCCGCCGGATCCTTGCGTTGCCAGTTGGTCAGCACGTAATTGGTATACGTCAGGATGGGCGGACGATCCACCAGGCCACTCAGGAAGGCCAACGGGCGGGCGATACCCGCCGGGATGTTTTTGGCCGGGGATTCCGGCTCCATGTGGACGTAAGCACTTGCCAGATAGGCATAGATCGTCATCAGGCGTTCCACCACGCGGAAATCGGTCGGTGTGTCGTGAATCGGTGTTAGATCCAGCGTGGGGAATTGTGCCAGCCAATCACGGATCGAACGATCTGCCAGCCGGTCTGGGAGTTGGCCGGCGGCGTCTTCCAACTGCTCGATCACCGATGATGATAACGGGGTTTCGGCGTCATTTAACGAGATGAGTGGATCCGGGTTGCACAAGAACCCGCGATCCGGCCAGATTGTATCCCAACAACTTTGTTTTAGCATTCGATTTCACCCTCTTAAATTTTTCCTTTGCGTTTTGTGCATTGTACCAGGGTTTTAGGGTATGATTCATACGAAAATTCGAAGTGAAAGTGAGAGACAGTATGAGCGCAGATGCACATCAAGCACAAGCCGGGGATGATCCGATTCAGGTGGCGGTCGTCACCGTGAGCGATACCCGCACCCCGGAAACCGATAAGAACAAGCCTTACATCGAGGCAGAATTGACCGCACGCGGGCATCAGGTGGTGGCCTACCGCATCATCAAGGACGAGCCAGATCAAGTTGCGACCGCGCTGGATGATCTGTGCGGTGATGACACCATCCAGATCGTGCTGTTTAATGGCGGGACGGGCATCGCCCCCAGGGATACGACCTATGATGTAGTCAGCCGTCACCTGGAAAAGACCTTGCCCGGCTTCGGTGAGTTGTTCCGCATGTTTAGTTATGATGAGGTCGGCGCGGCGGCCATGTTGAGCCGGGCGGTGGCTGGCGTCTACCGGCAGACGCTGGTTTTTTCTATGCCGGGTAGTACGAACGCGGTCAAGACGGCGATGGAGAAGCTCATCCTGCCGCAGATTAATCATCTGGCGTGGGAAGTTGTGCGGCGTTAAATTGCTAGTCCACGCAGACCGGGTTATACTCTCCACATATGATAACCAAAATACAACGAACGGCGAGGTCATTTATGTCCGAAAAAGGCATCGCGCACGATCCAAAAGAATTACCCGTCATGCTCCCCGGTAAATTGATCGGGCGAGAGGCGGTGCTGGCCCAGGTCTATGCCCAGCTTAAAGAGAACAACACGACCTTGATCTATGGCGAGGCGGGCGTCGGCAAGACTGCTTTGGCGGCTACCCTGGCGACGGCCTATGCTCAGCAACCAGGCGGCGTCCTCTGGTTATCGGTCGATCATCCCCGGCTGGAAGAATTGTTAGTCCGGGTGGGCCGGGCCTATGATGTGAAAGAGATTACCAATAGCGACACCCCGTTGGGCATGGTCGGCGCGGTGGAAAATACCCTGCGGACGAACAAACCCTTTATCGTGATTGATGGCGAGATCGACGGCGGTATTTTGGCCCGGTTCATCAGCCGTTGTGTGACGGATCTGCCGGTGTTGGTCGCCACGCCAGAGCCGCACGTCGGTATGTGGGAGACCATCGAGGTGCCACGCCTGACGACCGAGCAGGCCGTCGCCCTGTTCAAACGTGAAGGCCGGGTTGCGGTCAACGAAGATGAAAACGTGATCGCTCATATCGTTGATCTGGTTGATCCGTTGCCCTTCAGCGTGATTGTCGCGGCACGGGCCATGGTCGCCAGCAAGCGCACCCCGCCAGCCTTTGCAGACATCCTCGATCAGGTCGCGCAGAGCACCGAGCAAGGGCCGTCTGTCGCGCTGACGACCAGCTTCCGCACGCTTAACGGTGCGTTGCAGGGCCTCGTGTTGATGATGGGCGCGATGTTCGACGGGGGAGCCGGGCCGGAGTTGCTGAGTATGGTCAGCGGTGCGCCGCAAGAGTCGGTCGCGCAGGCCATGAACATCCTCACCCAGTTACACATCGTTGAGCGCATCAACCGTGCCGGGGATTTTTACTACAGGATGCATCCGATCACCCATGCTTTCGCCCGCCGGTATCTGGTCAATGCGGGCAAGCTGGAAGGCTTGCAGACCAAAGTCCGTACATCGGTCACACAATACGCCGCC
Source organism: Anaerolineae bacterium (assembly GCA_034437535.1). Taxonomy (GTDB): domain Bacteria; phylum Chloroflexota; class Anaerolineae; order Aggregatilineales; family Phototrophicaceae; genus J038. The sequence continues at coordinate 7,128 of DAOTTZ010000132.1, forward strand.
AAATATTCCACCGGCCAGAACAACAGCGAACTCTACCGCGAGATGGATACCTTCCTGGCGACCGCCCGCTGGGCCAGGGAGAATGACCAAAAGCAGATCGCGCTGGAATTAGCTGACTTGCTCAACGGCGCGGGGGATTTCGTGCAAGCGTATAGCTATACTTATGAGATCGTCCAGATGCGTGATACCGGCGCACGCAGTACCGGGGCCTTCCCGGCTTACCCGGAAGACGCCCTGCCAGACGCGCCCATCCTGGATGAGGACGACGAAAGCAGTGAGTACGAAGTCGATGAAGACGCGCTGGAAGTCATCGACGAGAGCGAAGAAATCGACGTGGAGGAGACCAGCGGGGCGTTATCGCCCGAAGCCATGATGGAACTCCCGCCGGAAAAGATCGACTTCGACGCGCAAGATGAGACTCAACTGCGGAGCTTACTGGGCCGCGTCCGCCAGGAAGACGATGTGGATAGTCAGATCGAGATCTTGCAATCCATTGGGGATCGTCAGGTCGAAAAAGGCATGGAGAACGAGGCCATCTCCACCTATAACGAATTGCTAGAAGCCTATGAAGCGCAAGATGATGACGACGGCACGCTGGAAACGCTGGATATGCTCTCTGCGTTGATGGTCAAGACGGGCAACGCGCAACCGGCTGTCATGCACGCGACACGCGGCATCAAGCTGGCGCAAGATCTCAGCGACCGTGAGAACTTGCTCCAACTTTACATGACCCTGGGCGACGCCCGGCAACAACTCGGTGAATCCGGCCAGGCCATTGACGATTACACCGAAGCCTTATCGGTAGCGCGTCAAACCGACGACACACAACATGAGGCCATCGTGTTGTATAAGCTGGGCTTTGCCCAATTAGATGACGGCGACACACCTACTGCCATTGATACCTTCGAGCAAGCCCTGAGTCTGTTCAAAACGCAGAACAAGCGCGGATACGAAGGCCGCGTGATGGGCGGCCTGGGGAGTGCTTATGGCGACCTGGAACGGTGGGAGGAAGCGGTCAGCTTCCACACATCCGCTTTGTATATCGCCCGTGAGGTGATCGACAAAGAAGAGGAAGCCCTGCAATTGAGCAGTCTGGCATATGCCGCGCTCCGGGCGGGGAATTTGTCGGAGTCACTCCTACGTTATCGTCAGGCTTTACATCTGGCATTTGAAGCTGGTGATAAGGACAACATCGTCAGCTTACTGGTCGATGTCTCGCGCCTGCTGATGCGAAGCCGGCGGCACGCCCACATCACTGAGCTACTGCTCGATACCGCCGCTGAATATGAAGCTAATGACAAAGATATTGTACAACTGCGGCAAAAGCTGGAAGATGTGCAGACCCAGGCCGAAGAACACGGTACCATGCAAAAGCCGGTCAAAGGGGATGCCCGGCGTTACGCCGCCAATGCTTACCGGTTGTTAGAAGAATAACCGTATCGGGCTGGATTCTGTCTGGTCTGGTACACTAAACAGATCCAACGACGTACAGATAGGTAGAGGCCCATGCACATTCTTGGAATCGAGTCTTCCTGCGATGAGACCGCCGCCGCCGTCGTGATCGACGGACGTGTGATGGCGAGTAATGTCATCGCTTCGCAGATCGACCTGCACGCGGAATATGGCGGTGTCTTCCCGGAACTAGCATCACGGGCACACGTTGAGGCCATCAGCGCAGTCGTGAATCAAGCTGTGACGGATGCTGGCATCACGCATGAACAACTGGATGCGGTCGCGGTGACCCAGGGGCCGGGGTTGGTTGGCTCATTGTTGGTCGGCATCAATTATGCCAAAGGACTGGCCCTGACCGCCGGTAAACCTCTGTTGGGGATCAATCATCTGGAAGGTCATGTCTATTCACTCTGGCTGACTCAACCCTTTCGTGAGCCAGAATTTCCGGTGCTGGTATTGATCGTCAGTGGCGGCCACACCGAACTCCTGTTGATGACCGGGCATGGGCAATATGAGCGACTCGGCGGCACCATTGACGACGCGGCGGGTGAGGCGTTCGACAAGGTTGGGCGTCTGCTGGATCTACCGTTCCCCGGTGGGCCGAACATCGAACAGAGCGCACAGATGGGCAATGCCGCCGCCTTCAACTTCCCGCGTGCCTTACGTGATGACAGTTACGACTTCAGCTTTTCCGGGTTGAAGACCGCCGTCATGCGCGAGGTGACCGTCAAGCAGAATGCGGAAGCCCGCAACAAGAAGCAAAAGCGCGGATCTGGCCGTAAGGCACAATTGCGGGCCGATGTCTCGGTGAATGATGTCGCGGCCAGCTTTCAAGAAGCCCTGGTCGAAATCCTGGTCGAGAAGACGGCCCGTGCCGCCAAGAAGCACAGCGCGACCGAGATCTTTCTTTCCGGCGGGGTGAGTGCCAACAGTCGTCTACGAACGCTGATGAAGCGCGAGACCGATCTGCCGGTGCGCTACCCGCCGTTGAATCTGTGTACAGACAATGCGGCAATGATCGCGGCGGCGGCCTATTATCGTTATGGCGAGGCCATCCAGGCCGGCACGCTGACCGCCGACCTGAGCATGGATGTGCGGACGATGTGGCCGCTCACGGCGGATGCGTACTGAGCATGTCTCGGCTAGATCGGTGTCATCAGGCCCTTGTTGCTGGATTAGAAAAGGACGGTTGGCAGGTTTCTTCTCATCCGTTCCCGATTGTCGTGCCGTCTCATCGTCCCTTGCTGGCCGACATCCGAGCGATACAGGACACAAACGAGATTCTGATTGTGGAAGTCAAGTGTTTTCCTAAAGAAACGCTTGATGAATTGTATACAGCCGTTGGGCAATATCTTGTATATCGTAATTTAATGCGGAAAATGGAGATACCCTATCCGTTGTACCTGGCTGTTCCGGCAGGTGCTTATCACAGGCTGATCCAACCAGTAGTTAAACTTCAGAATAATTTTACAGGAGCGCAGAAAAAATACCGCCAAAACTGATCTGAAGACGTGAAAACGCTGAAAAACGCGCCTCTAATATCAAAACACAAGC
>DAOTTZ010000133.1:0-37840 GCA_034437535.1 Anaerolineae bacterium
AGTACCTGGTCGGCATCTACGACCGCCGCCACTGTGCGATACCCATTTTCTGCCAGAAATTGCAGGATGTCGTCACGGTCGGCGGCATAGAGCGCATCCCCAAAGCACGCCCCGGTGCTGGCGCGGATGATATTGGGGTTATACAAATCAAGCGCAGTATCCGCCAGGATAACCGCCTGCACGCCGGTCGCATCTGCCGTGCGGAGCAACGCGCCAATGTTCCCCGGCTTTTTGAGATCGACCAATACCAACAACGGTTGAGCGATAGCAGGCAAATCCATCAGTGGCTTGGGTGGTTGTGCGATCATCACCGCAACTATCGCCGACGGATTTTCCCGGTAACTGACCTTTTGCATCACATCAGATGAGACTTCAAACACAGTTAATTCGGGCAATACAACAGCTTGATCTGCCAGTTGCGGACAATAGAGCAAATAATCCACTGTAAAGCCAGCGGCCAGTGCCCGTTGAAGATCACGCATATCGTCGATTACAAAACGCCCTGTTTGTAGACGCACCCGCTTGCCCCGCAGATGGCCGATTTGTTTGACGCGGCTATTTTGCAGGCTGGTGATCTCGCCGCTAATTTTCATCAAACAAGCTCTTGACGAAGATCTCCGGGTTGAACAGCACCATGTCGTTCATGCCTTCCCCCAGCCCGATGTAATGTACCGGCAGATCCAGATCGTTAAAGACAGAAAAGACCATACCGCCTTTGGGCGTGCCATCCAACTTAGTGATGATGACACCGGTCACATCCATCATCTCTTTGAACTTCTTCGCCTGTTGCAGTGCGTTCTGGCCGGTGGTACCATCCAGCACCAGCAGAACCTCATGCGGCGCACCTTCCACCACTTTGCCAGATACCTGCCGGATCTTTGCCAATTCTTCCATCAGATTGTAATTGGTGTGCAGGCGACCGGCTGTATCGACAATCAAAATCTCATACTCACGCGCACGAGCGGCTTCGGTCGCATCATGGACGACCGCCGCCGGGTCACTGCCCGGTTTATTCGCAACCACCGGCACATCGACCCGTTCGCCCCACATCTTTAGCTGATCGATAGCCGCCGCCCGAAAGGTATCCCCTGCCGCCAGCATCACACGCCGGCCACCGAGCTTCATACGGTGTGCCAGCTTGGCAATTGACGTCGTCTTGCCACTGCCATTGACACCGACCACCAGAATGATTGACAATTCGCGGTCGCTGATGTCCATCGGCGGCGGGAAGCGCAGTAAGCCCTGCAAGACTTCACGCAGTCCAGTCTGCAATTCCTCGTCATTGGTGATATTACGCGACTTAAGTTCGTCAATCACTTTCATGGTAGTCTCAACACCCAGATCTGCCTGGATGAGAATTGCTTCGATGTCATCCCAGGCTTCTTCGTCCAGTTCGCTCCCACTGAACATATTGGCAATGCGGCCAAAGAATGACTTTCGCGTCTTGGAAAGTCCTCGGTTGAATATTCCCACAGAATTTCTCCGATTGTAGCTTTTTCCAGGAAGTTTGATTCGAATCCAACACGATAGATACGTTACATTAGTTTACAATAGAGTCGATGTCTTGATCTACCCGCTAAGTGGGGCAACGTTTATGGATAAAAAACTAACGCACTTGAACGAAACCGGTCAGGCGGATATGGTCGATGTCGGCCATAAGCCCGCCAGCCAACGGCTCGCTATTGCAGAAGGTTACGTCCAGATGCAGGCGGATACATTAGAATTGATCCAGGCTGGCAACCTGAAAAAAGGCGACGTAGTCGCAATAGCACGGATCGCCGGAATCATGGCGGCCAAACGCACCGCCGATCTCATCCCACTGTGCCACCCATTACCGCTGGATAAAATCAGCGTGGAGATCACACCGCAGGCCGAACACAGCCGGATCCGCATCCAGGCAGAGGCCCGCACCACCGGCAAAACGGGCGTCGAAATGGAGGCCCTGACCGCCGTCAATGTGGCCGCGTTGACGATCTATGACATGGCGAAAGCCGTTGACCGGGCGATGGTCATCAGCGGCGTTCGCTTGTTAGAAAAACGAGGCGGCATACATGGAGATTATCTGGCAGAGGCAGACACCGATGGAAGTTAATGTCTTATTGTTTGCTACACTCAAAGACCGTGCTGGCACCGCCCGCCTGACGCTGACCCTGGATGATACGGCGACAGTCGGTGATGTGCGCGCCGGCTTAATCGCCCGGTATCCGTCAATGGATGTCAATGTCGAGCACGCCATCGCCGCCCGTAATCGAGATTTCGCCACCGATGCCGACCCGGTACACCCCGGCGATGAGATCGCGTTCTTCCCGCCTGTGAGCGGCGGCAACTGGCCGGAGGTCATCCGGCTCCCAACTGAACCAATCGACCACGACGCGATCATCGAAGCGATCACCACCCCGGCGACCGGGGCCGTCGCATTGTTCAGCGGTATCGTACGCGGGCAGACCGACCGCGAAGGGCATCTACCGCAGACCGATTACCTGGAGTATGAGGCATACGAGCCGATGGCCCTGGAGAAAATGCGCCAGGTCGCCGTAGAAATTCGGGCGGCGTGGCCCAACGTGCAAGGGATCGCGATTTGCCAGCGCATCGGCAAGTTATCAGTCGGCCAGAACACCGTGCTGATCGCGTGTTCTGCCGCCCACCGCGATGACGGCTGTTTTGAAGCGGCCCGTTACGGGATCGACCGCTTAAAGCAGATCGTCCCAGTATGGAAAAAAGAAGTTAATCCAGGTGGCGAAATCTGGATCGAAGGTGATTATGCACCAAACCCAACAGACTGCGTGGACTAGCAAAGCATTTGATCCTATGGTACAAACATTTCGATTTTATCAACGCTCAAAAGGAGACGCTGCACTATGTCCAGACGTGTCGTTGTAACCGGACTTGGGATGGTCACAGCGCTGGGTCACGATGTTGAATCGACATGGTCCGCGATTAAGAACGGTCAATCCGGCATTGAACGGATCTCAGTCTATGATCCATCTAATCACCAGGTTCAAATCGCCGCAGAAGTCAAGGATTGGGATCCAACGACTTACGTCGATAAGAAAGAACTGCGCCGGCGAGACCGCTATCAACTGTTTGCCTATGCCGCCGCCATGCAAGCCTGGAGGCAATCCGGCATTGAACTCCACAACGAGATTGACCGGATGAAAACCAGTATTGTCGTGGGGTCATCCGTCGGCGGGATGAATAGCTTCGAAGATCAAGTCTTGATGGTCAACCGCACCAATAATTTGCGTAAGGTGACACCATTTGGCATCCCGATGCTGGTCGTCAACGGAGCCAGCAACATGGTCTGCATCGAAATCGGCGCACATGGCCCCAGCCAGACCCCGGCATCGGCCTGCGCGACCGGGGCAGATTGCATCGGGCAAGCTTACGATTTGATCCGGTCAGGTCGCATCGACCGGGCCATTGCGGGCACCGGCGAAGCACCCATCCTGGCGATTGGCATCGCGGTGTTTGACCGGGTAGGGGCAACCTCCCGGCGCAATGATGATCCACATGGGGCCATACGACCTTTCTCTAAAGATCGTGACGGGCTGGTTTTCTCCGAAGGAGCGGCGGCCCTGGTGCTGGAAGAATATGACTCCGCTAAAGCACGCGGTGCAACAATCCTGGCGGAATTATGCGGTTATGGCTCCACGTCAGATGCATTTCACGTCACAGCACCAGAGCCAGAAGGCATCGGGGCCAGCCATGCGATTCAACTGGCGATGACTGACGCCCAGGCCAACCCGGAAGACATCCAGTATATCAACGCACATGGCACCGCAACCGCCCTTAACGACCCGATGGAAACCCTGGCTGTTAAGCGTGTCTTCGGGGAACAAGCCTATCAAACACCGATGAGTTCTACCAAAAGCATGACCGGGCATGGCATGGGCATGACTGCCGCGCTGGAAGCGGCTTTCTGTGTGCTATCCTTGCGCGATCAAATCGCCCCACCAACCATTAACCTGCATGACCCAGATCCCGATTGTGATCTCGATTATGTGCCGAACACAGCCCGTGATCTCAAGATGTCGATGGTGATGACCAATGCATTCGGCTTCGGCGGTCACAATTCGTCTTTGATCTTCAAAAAGGTATAGTATGTCGCAGGATAATGACCGTTTTTATGACCTGGATCTGGCAGATTTTCAACAAGTTATTGGCATTGAATTCCAACATGAGGGACTACTCCGCCAGGCTTTGACGCATCGCTCGTACATTAATGAACAGGTCGATCAGGATGCACAGGACAATGAACGTCTCGAATTCCTGGGCGATGCCATCCTCGATTTCATCACCGCAGAGATGCTCTATACACAATTCCCAGGAATGACCGAAGGTGAGATGACACGCTTGCGGTCTGCGTTGGTGCGAACGGAGTCTTTGGCACGCATCGCGCTGGATTGTCGCGTCGGGGAAGCGATGCTCATCGGCAAGGGCGAAGCCAATAGCGGCGGGCGCGAGCGTGATTATAACCTGTGTTGTGCCTTCGAAGCCCTGGTCGGCTCGATCTATCTTGATCGTGATATAGAGACAGTCAAGGCGTTCGTCGTACCACGTCTACAGATGATGCTCGACACCGTGATGAATCAGGCCATCCTCAAAGACCCGCGCAGTCAGTTTCAAGAATGGGCACAGGCCGAGCTAAACATCACGCCGGAGTATCGCGTCAGTGATACTGAAGGCCCGGAACACGAAAAAGAATTCATCGTCGAAGCCTACCTGGAAGAAACAAAAGTGGCGGTCGGGCGTGGACGCTCCAAGCGGGCCGCCGCCCAGGATGCCGCCCGTGTCGCCATCCGCTTAAAAGAAAAGCGACAACTTCGGCTCCCACCGCATCTAGCGCAGACGGATGTCGATAACCGGCAGTAGATGATCTGACGCCTGACGCGGCAAGACCTCGCGTGAAAGATCGTTAATCACACCTGATTCGACAACCTGGAAGTTATTCGCCTGTGTCGTCCACAGGTAATCCAGCCGCGCTTCGATGCCAGTGCGTTGAAAAGTAACGGCCAGTCGCGCCTGTTCATCTTCGAATGGATCCTCAAAGCCGAGGTTCCGCACACGCCGGATGACATCAGAATCTGGGATATTGTTGAATGTCCCGCCCAGGACCATACGCCCCAGCCGTCCATCGGGATGATGAGCCGCAATCGTCGCGATCAACTGTGTCAGTTGTTCGTTCTGCGCGGATTCTAATTCTGCCAGGGTTCCAGTTCCGCCAGTATCGAGCAGAGGCTCCAGCCAGGTATTGTAGATGGTAATCACGTTATCATCCGGGCGGATCTGGACACGCTGAAGGCCGGTCTGGTTACCCTGGCTATCCAGCAAGGTGCCATCATCGAACACGATTTCGACTTGAGACAGCACGGCTAAACCTTGCAATCCTTCGTTCGTCGGGAAGAAGCGCACATCCATACCCAAACGCCGGGCCAACCATAACGCTTGATCGACGCCATAGCTGGTCAGTCGTCCGGTTTCCACCTCTTGAAGCAAGACAACTCTCGCCCCGCTGAAGGCGATGGTATCAGCCATCAAATCAAGATCAAAATAGAAGAACTCATTGTAACCCGCGTGGATATTGTAGGTCCCCACGCGGACATTCGCCGGGTTATTTTCCGCCAGTACGATAGGCGGACGCGCTAACAGGGCCGCCCCAGCCCCGGCCCCGACGATCAATGAGATCACCGCGATGTTGGCCGCGAAGTACGTCCGCCCAACCGGGGCACCCATCCAGGCAATCCGTCGTTGAGTCATCACCATCGGCAAGACAGCCAAAAACGCCGCAAACAAAATCACGACCCAACCCAACCCCCGGAAGCCACGCAATAATGACGGCACCAGCGGGTTCAACGCATCCAGTTCCGGGCCGAAATCTCGCACGAAAGCATACTCATATGTGAAAATATCAAAGACGAGCAAGAGGACAAAGACCAACAGGCCCACCGCCAGCCAGATGCCGCTGGCATTTCGCTCTTTTTCCGCCTGTGGGCGATAAAACCACCACCACATCATACTCAATGCGGCCTGCGCCAGGATCAAAGTTACGCTGGCGACGACCCCGCCGAAGCGAATGCCAAACACCAACAGAAGCATCGCCAGGAGCATCCACACCCACCCGCGTAAACCACTATCAAACAAGCCGATGAACTTACGGGCGCGGCTCCGCACATAGGGCAGTAAGGGGAACAACGTCGCGATGATGACCAACGGCACAATAAGCGTATAAGGTGAATCCGCCCGGCGTGCAATCGCATTGGGCAAAGCCAGGAGCGACAACTGCAAGAACAACAACGCGCCGAAGCCGATGCCACCCCAAAATGTCATCAGGCCACGATCTGGGCGAGACTCCGCGTTGTCTTCCTGGCGGGATAATAAACGCGACTGCCAGATGAACGTCGCCAGGCTCAAGGCGATGACAAGGATCATCAAGACCAATTGGGTGTTGAGATAAGCCGCTGACCAGGATGGATCCAGCGTATCCCCTTGAGCGCGGAAAAGTTGATCTGCCGACAATGCGAGGATCATCATGTATGGCAAAACCCGCGCCCGATGCCGCACCAATAGCACAATGTAAAGCAGACCACCCCCGACGGTCAATGCCGCGCCAAATACATCCGGCGAAAGATCAAAGTTAGCTGTCATCAAATAACGCCCGGCCCCAGCCACGACCGCCCCCACTACCAGCAACACCCGGAACCGACCGAACAAGGCCGCCAATATCGGCAGGAAAAGCATATAAGCCGTAAACGACAATTCACCGACGAAGACATCCGGCTCTACCAGCCCCGGCAACGTCGGATCAATCAACGCTGGATCCAGCGTTGGGTAAAGGGACGCACTGCCAGCACGGGCATAAAGTGCGCCGATGAGATAGCGCAGGGCCTGCACAAAGAACAGGCCGATCAAAGTGGCTTCGACGATGTAAAAGACGGTCGGATGGAACAATGATCGTAAGCGTTTCAGCACACGCCCTCCTGAGCATATCTGCGTGAAAGTGTGGTATAATTTCGCAAATTCCCACGAGTAAGGAGCCAATCGTTGGAACACGTCAGCACAATACTCACCGGCGCAACCGTCATCACCATGAACGACCAGTACGATATCTTCCTGGATGGCGCAGTCGCCGTTAAAGATAACCAAATTGTGGCCGTTGGCACCAGTGCAGAGATCAGCGCACAATATACAGCCGACGAGATTATACAATGCCAGGGACGCTATGTCCTACCCGGTTTGATTAACGCGCATACCCATGCCCCGATGACACTGCTACGCGGGCTAGCCGATGATCTACGGCTTGATGTCTGGTTGATGGGCTATATCATGCCAACCGAGCGTGAGTTTGTCAGCCCGGAGTTTTGCCAGCTTGGGACGCAGTTGGCCTGTGCAGAGATGATCCGAGGTGGTGTGACGACCTTCGCGGATATGTACTACCACGAAGCCGACATCGCACAGGTGACCGCCGATGTTGGGATGCGAGCCGTACTCGGCCAGACCATCCTCAAGTTTCCCGCACCCGATGCCGAGTCCTTTGAGGAGAGCATCGCCTATGCCCGCCAATTCATCGAGAGTTGGCACGGGCACCCACTGATTACACCCGCAGTCGCCCCACACGCGCCCTATTCCAGCACCAAAGAAATGCTCAAACAATGTGCCCAACTCGCCATGCAATTCGATGTGCCGGTCATCATTCACATTTCAGAGTCCCAACAAGAAGAAGAAGACAGCTTTAACGAGTACGAGATGCGCGTCGTCCCCTGGTTAAAATCCAGCGGATTATTCAACGCCAAAGTATTGGGCGCACACTGCGTTCACATCAACAAAGGCGATATGGAAACACTCTACGAGCATGATGTCACCATCTCGCACAACCCCCAGGCCAATCTCAAACTCGCTAACGGCATCGCCCCGGTCAGCGAGATGTTAGAACATCGCCTGACAGTCGGGATCGGTACAGATGGCCCGGCGAGCAATAACGACCTGGATATGTTCGAAGAGATGCGCCTGGCCGCCCTGCTCGCGAAGTCCGCATCAGGCAATCCAACCGCGCTCCCGGCACGGCAAGCCCTGGCGATGGCTACCCGCGAAGGGGCGAAGGCTTTGTTCATCGGTGACCAGACCGGAAGCCTAGAAGTGGGCAAACGGGCTGATTTAATCATCCTGGATGCCGAAACACCCCACAATCTGCCTCACTTCCGCCGGGATGACGGGAACATTTACTCGCAGATTGTCTATGCTTGCAAGAGCAGTGACGTCCAGCATGTCATGATCGATGGCCGGTGGATGATGCAAGACCGGCAATTGACGACCATCGACCTGGATACCGTGCTGGAAAAAGCCCGCCACTACGCCGCAGAGGTCGATAAGTTCTTGATCGCCCATGAAGGCGATGTACTGAGCAAGTTACTGGCCGTCGGCGGGCTGGAACGCTCCGAGAGCTTTGAGGTACAGGCGAAAGCACGCATCAGCAACCCGGAGATTGTCGAACAGCTTTTCGCCCATGAAGACGTGGAAAAATTACGTAAAGTGCATTATCGCCAGTATGATACCTACTTCCTGTTCGACGAACAGGAAATGGGACGGGTGCGCTACCGCGAAGACGATAAGTTGGATGAACACGGCGAAGTTAGCGAAGTACGGGCGCGGCTAACCTACACCATGCCAACCAAAGAACGGGAATTTAACTCTGCCGTGTTGCTCTCGCACTCGCGTTTCATCGCCCCGGCAGATCGCCCCCTGCGCTTTTATGAAGAATACTTCCAGGCAACCCAGGTAGAGAACATCCGCAAAGACCGGCAACGCTGGCGTATTCATTACCAGGGGGTATTGTATTTCGTCAACATCGATAAATTCATCCAACCGAGCCTGCCAGATTACTACATCGAGATTAAGACCCGCACCTGGTCACTTTCCGATGCACAGCATAAAGCAGATGGAATCAGCCGGATGCTGGAAATTCTTGGCCTGACAGAACAAGATATCATCCAGCTTGATTATCTCGAAATGCAACCAGAAAACGAATAACGATGCCGCTGTGCAATGACGCGATATGCGTCATGCACGGCCCAAACTGAGCTTAATCTATTATGAACACACAAAACGACCGCCAATTACCACCGATTGTCCTGCCGGATAAACGTCAATCAACCGGCCAGCAAGATAAGCAGATTATTTACACAAGCGATCATGATGATGATCTCGGCTTGCTTCTCAGGTTCTTGATCGGATCGTTGCTGGAAGGCAACCGGCAACTCGTCAACCGCATTGCTGAGTGGGAGACCGCCTTACGCCAGCAGAATCACAGCATGCCGGATAAGTTCGAGACCGATCTCGACCGCGCACGCTATCTACTAATCGGGTTGCTATTCGAAGCGCGTGACGCCGTAACACATCAGGCTAATCGCCTATTGACCGAATCTCAAAAAGGACGCAACCGGGTGCGCCGGTGGCTTTCTCCTTTGCTAGATAACCGGCTAATGCGACCGATCACGACACGGCTGGACGATCAGATCTCGCGGTTAGATCATCGTGTTAACCGGATCATCAACCGGGGCCGGGCAGAAGAAAATTTAGGGCGGCAGGTCGCTAGCAAAGCCTATACCGCCATTCTGGATGAATTTCTCGATCATCTGTCGCACAATCCAGAAGTCATGGCGATGATTCGTCAGCAGAGCGTCGATCTGGCTGGCAATGTCATCACCAGCGTGCGCGAAGTCTCTATCGAAGCGGATGACCGGTTGGAAAATTTGGTCTGGTCATTCCTGGGCCGTCGGTCACGCCAGAAAACCACTCACAATGCATGGAAATCATCAACTAACGAATCATGAAACCATCTAGAATCCAGGGTGAATATGCAGGGATCATCACACGCTTACTAGCCCTCGTGATCGATATTATCATCATCAGCGCGGCTATCTTGTTCACCACGCAAGTTTTGAACCTGGTGATTAACTTCCTGGGTATTGATGATCGCTGGCTGATGGATGCGTTCGATATTTTCCAGCGGATCTTCTTGCAGTTGCTATTCCCGGTGCTTTATTTTGTCGTGCTGACCGGGATCTTCGGGCAGACGTTCGGCAAACTCCTGATGGGCATCCGCGTGACGAACTACAACGGCGACGCAATCGGCATCGGCAAATCTGCCCTACGCTTTTTTATGTTTACATTCGTCATCGGGCTGGGCATGGTCGGCATCATCTGGATTTTAATCGACAAGCGGCGGCGCGGTTGGCATGACATCCTGACGCGGACGATTGTCGTCTATCAATCGAACGATTACCCCGGCCAGGTCATCCAACAGCGGCGGTACTTTAAAGACTAACGGCGGCGTTGCATGTGGAAGCACCGGTCGCAGATGCCAAAGCGATGACCACGCGGCAGACGCTTGCCACAAGACGAACACCGCCGGGCCGTGTCGATCTTGCGAAGCAATGCATCATCAATCTGCCCGGACCAGTGACGCCGTTCCTCACGCACCGCCATTTCATCATCCCCGAACATATGAAATTCTCGCCGGCTACACAACCACAGGTAAATATCCGCGCAGGAAATCGCGCTTTCGGTTGTTTCCAGGTCACGGCTGTTACGGATGTGCGCCGGGGCCTTGGGCGGTAATGGCATCATCCGCCCCTTGATGACAGCCTGGGCACAACTGAACCAGTAAGCCCGGCTGCTCTGGCGCGTAGGTGCGTTGATGAGCCGCACCGCCGCGCTCAGGCCGAGTTGTGCCACGTCCTCATCGGTGAGCATCTTCGCCAGTTCAATGCGCTCGTCAAGGTCGGTCGTCTTGATGGCGTGGCGCAACGTATCCGGGATCGATTCCAATTCTGCCCAACGTTCGAGCCGAGCATACAAACTACCGGGGATCAACTCTAAGTCTTGCACCGTCGGCGCGACCCGTGCATGGGTCAGTGTCTTCGGTTGCGCATAAAACAAAGCCTCGATTGTCTTGAGGTCGCGCTTGTTCACCGCGCCGACTTCCCCCGCCCGTGAAAAACCGTACCGTCCGGCCCGCCCGCCAATCTGCTGGACTTCGGATGGATTCAACGTGCGGACACTGGTTCCGTCGAACTTCTCCACTTCGTAAAAACATACGTTATCAGCTGGCAAGTTCAAGCCCATGCCGACGGCATCCGTCGCGACACAAATTTCGGTGTCGCCAGTGGCGAACCGATCCGCCTGTTTACGTCGCACCTCCGGCGGCAGACTGCCATAGACCACAGACACCGTTCGCTTGAGTTGCTCCAATTCCGTCTTGAGATGCAACACCATCCGGCGCGAAAAAGCCACCAGGATCGTCCGCGCTGGCAACTGCTCCAAAGACCAGGGCCGCGCCGCCACTTTGATCGGTGCGAGTCGTTGGTGTGCAATGACGGTATACGGGATCGCGGCTTCCTTCGCCATTTGAACGATGAGATCACGGGCGGTATCCGGCCCGATGACGTGGATCTCTGGTGCCTGGGCTTCCATCAAGGCCCGCGTCCAGGCCCAACCGCGATCTGTATCCGCCAGCATTTGTGCCTCATCAATGATAATGCACTCACCGCTCTCTGCGGGGTTGAACATCTCGATGGTGGCGGCGGTAATCGTCGCACCTTCCACATCAATGCTTTCTTCCCCTGTGAGCAGATTACATGGCACACCGCGCTGGTTCAAGCGGTCGAAGATCTCAAACGCCAGCAGACGCAGAGGGGCCAGATACCAGCCACTTTCTGCCGCACTGAGCGCGTTGAGTGAATCGTGTGTTTTGCCGCTGTTGGGCGGCCCGATGTGCAGTGAGATGTGCTGATCTAACCGGCCTTCGTGTTGCCAGGTCGGGAAGGCATTCACCAACCGCTGGCGCAAGGCTTCGCGCTCGCGACGTTCGTTTTCCCGCTTTTCTTGTAAGATGCGTTGTTGCTCGGCAAGCTCGGCCTCACGTTGGGCACGCACTGCTTCCACCACCCGCAAGAGCTTTTGCTGATAACCAGGATACGTCTCCGGCAGGCTCCACTGCCCCCGCAGATCCTCCCACCGGGGCCGGGTTCCCTTGACCCCCAATCGGCGCAAACGCCGTTTGATAGTAGAATAGCTCACGCCTTCTACTGTCGCCAGGTCGCGCAGAGGCACCACTTCATACCCGGCGATGCGTTCGCCCTGCGCCTCATCGCTCAATGCGGACTCAACGGCATGAGCTGGCAGACGCCGCCGACCTTCCGGATCGGTAAAATGATCGATCAGTTGATCCTGGATGGCCTTTTCAATTGATTTACTCGATAACTTCAGCCGCTTGGCGGCTTGCCCAACCGTATACGACCGGGCGATAACTTGATCGCGGCAGGTTTCACCTGCCACCGCCCCCGGCTTAAGATCTGCCCCGCAAGCCTCAAGTGCCGGTTGCCATTCCGTATCGTGGATCTTCACCGCTTCCTCAGCGGCGATTTGGGCCGCGTCACGGTCACCCCCCACCGGGAAAAGCCACTCGGATTGATAAGACGGACGTTTGCTCTCCACTTTGAATAAGGTCACACAGCCCGCCTGCATGACTTCGTTGATGGCCTGTTGCCCGAACTTTTGGCTGAGTTCATCACGCGGTGCGGTCGCCCCGGGCCTGGCTTGCAAATAATTCTGTACCGCGTCGATCAGGTCTTGTAATTCACGCTGGCGGATGACCTCACGCATACTCCGCTGGCTCAGGTAAAGCGGATCATAAATCAGGTCGTTGATCTCACTCAGTACACCGACATTCAGCAGATCTTGCAAACGGGAGACATCATCTGGCTCGGTTAATAGCGCGTCTTTTGGCAAGTAGCCAGGCGAGTCTTCTATGCGGCGCACCAATGCGACATAAGCTGTCGCATCGGACTGATGTAATTGTTGGTCGCGTTCGGCCCGTCTTTCCAGGATGGGCCGTTCTTTTGGCAGACCATCATCGGCCAGTTCTGGCAAGGCCGGGTCACACCAACCAACCATCGCCTCGACCTGCTCTGCGGTCAACCGGGATGGATCATAGAAGTACGGGCCGGTACGGGCCAAATCACCACGATCAATCGCGACCTTAAAGGCCGGGGCGTTCTTACGCCCGTACACACGGACTTCTCGTCGTAAAACGTTCTTATGGATAAAGCCTTCCGGCACACGGGTGATGATCGCCGTCAGCATCTCTGGTGTCGGCTTGAATTTCGTCATGTCGTGTCCTCGACTCGATGATTTGTAAAATAAATGTAGCACACGGCTATAAGAAAGAGATTACCGGGATAAATCGTCATCCGGTGGAACTCCGAACAGGCGGGGCTGGTGATGCGCGGTCTCATCATTTGCTGAGAGCAACCGCGCAACCAGCGGCGTCTGGCGGCCATAGATGGCGACAACTTCCTGCGCGAAAACCAATGGCGACTTATCAGCTTTCTGGCGGTTGCATCGCTGGCAGGCTACCGCCAGATTATCCGCTGTATTCGATCCTCCCTTACCCAGGCTCTGAATATGGTCAATCTCAAACGGATCACCAACAATTGACTCTCCACACCAGGCACACAGCCCGCCACTTTCCAGAATACAATCACGCAGATGCGCGACACTCACCCGGCCCGCCACAGACAGCAGACGGGCGCGGGAATTAATCGCCTGGGCATACGACTTCAGTTCATCATCAGGCAGTAAATCCTGGTAAATCATAGATGATCCGTAAAATAATCGACAATACGCTGGTTGAGATATACGCGATCTTCGCGACGGCGGGGCATATGTCGTTCGTCAGGGAAGATCAGCAGATCATAACGTTTACGTGCCCGGTTCAATGCATTGATGAGCCGGGCTGTATGCCGGAAGTGTACATTTTCGTCCAGCATCCCGTGAATAATCAGCAGATCGCCCTGTAGTCGTTTGATATGGTTCATTACACTGCCCTGGTCATATCCCGCCGGGTTCGCCTGCGGGGTATCCATGTAACGTTCGGTATATGCGGTGTCGTAGCCGTCCCAATGGGTAACCGGCGCACCAGACACTGCCACCTGAAACACATCTGGGGCTTTGGCCAGGCACATCAAAGCCATGTAGCCGCCATAACTCCAGCCATAGATGCCCACTCGCGCCGGATCTGCAAGCCCCTGCGTGACCAACCATTTCACCCCGGCGATTTGATCGGCTACCTCAACAGTTCCCATGCGATGTTTTAACGCGCCCTCGAATGCCGTACCACGCCGCGCACTCCCCCGGTTATCCAGCCGGAACACCACGAATCCCTTCTGGCGAAGCACCTGTGAGCGGACATCCGCTGTGAGTTTCCAGTCATTGGTGACCAACTGTGGCCCCGGCCCGCCATATACATAGACCACCACCGGGAAGGGGCCATCACCAAACGATGGCGGCGGACGATAGACCGCACCATAGAGCGTATCACCGTCATCACTTTCCAGCGTGACAATCTCCGGGGCGGGTAAGTCATAGGCCGATAAGCGGGCGTCATTCGGTTCGGTGATGGTATGAACAGGCTCATCCCCTGCAACCCGCCGTAGAGAGACAGCCGGCGGTCGATCTAACGCGCTGAAAACATCGACAAACAACGTGCAATCCCGGCTCATTTTGATGTGATGAGTGCCAGCGGCCCGTGTGATCGGGTGAACTTCGTCACCTGTGAGGCCGACGCGGTATAGTTGCTTCTCGGTCGGCCCGGCGCGATTCGCCGTAAAATAAACCTGTTGGTTGGCTTCATCAACGCCGACAATATCATCGACCATCCAACTGCCTTCGGTTAAGCCGGCGACGAGGGCACCCGCCGCGTTGTAATAGTACAGATGGTTGTAGCCCGAACGCTCCGACGCCCAGATGAAACCGCCATCCGATAACTGATAGAAGTAGCGCGTGCGAAGACTGATCCAGTAATCGCTGGTCTCGGTATGGATCGTCTCACGCTCACCCGTCGCCGGGTCGAAGGCCACAAGTTCCAGCCGGTTCTGCTTACGGTTCAGCACATGGGCACCGAGCTTGCCGCTGGCCCACCAGAACACACGTCCCAGGTAAATTTCTTCGGTATAGTTTAGATCCATCTCAACCGCTTCCCCACCTTCACGGGGGGTAATGAGCAATCGTACAACCGCGTTATCTTTACCAGCAAAAGGATAGCGGTGGTCTTCGTGTACAGGCTCGTCTTTGCCCTGGTGCGGAATGCGATACACCGGGATATGAGTCTCATCGACTTCGGTGTAAGCGATCAAGGTACTATCCGGCGACCACCAGAAGCCATCATTGCGATAGAGTTCTTCTTGCGCGATGAACTCCGCCAGACCATTGGTCTTGCCGGTACCGCGTGCCCCCACCGTGACTTGGCGAGGATCTCCCCCCGCGACCGGTATCACAGAGATCTCGTCATCCTGGACGTAAGCGACCCAGGCACCATCGGGGGAAAACTTCGGCGTCTGCACAGATCCGGTTACCAATTCGCGCAGATCACCATCGTAGATATAAAGTGTTTCCCCGATTGGGATCAACAAATTGTCATCGTTGGGCGCACGCTGATAACGAGTGATCCCGGTCGTCAGCATCCGCGCCCGCTGGCGGCGCAGTTCTTCTTCTAACGAGAGGTTATCTTCGGTTAAGCCTTCCCCCGGCGGTTGAACCAGAATTTGTCGCTCTCCCGTTTCCACATTCAGCACATAGAGTTGTTGAGTCGGGTTTTCCGGCGATTCTATCCAGAGGTAAGTCAGCGTTGTGTCATCTTGAGAGAAGCTAAAAGCCCCCGGCACATTCATCCCCGGTGCCGGGAAATCTGCAATCGCTTCAACTGGAATTTGTGCCATGTGGCTTACTTTCGCATGAGGTCATAGAATAGGAACATCGTCATTATAGCGAAGTCTCAGGAAGATGAACATTATCAGACTGCTGATCTATCTCACCCTGC
Source organism: Anaerolineae bacterium (assembly GCA_034437535.1). Lineage (GTDB taxonomy): Bacteria > Chloroflexota > Anaerolineae > Aggregatilineales > Phototrophicaceae > J038. The sequence goes on from DAOTTZ010000133.1 coordinate 15,875, forward strand.
TATGCGTGCCGATGTGGTTGAGGCTCCCTGGTGCGCCGCCCCCCTTCACAGTCGATTATGTGGCCGGCTTCTGGATCTTCGTGCCAATGGCATCAGCAGTCGGCTTATGGATCTTGCGGGGTGCCCCTGGCCTGCGTGACCTCAGTCCGGCTCAACGCTGGTGGGCACTGGGCTTGATGACATTCGCCCTGTGGGCTTGTGCTTCGCCCCTGTGGGCGTTCATCGCGGAACGCCGCCCGGTAGTGACACCCGGCGCATCGATGATCCCGGCTTTAGGTAGCTTGTTCGGGTTAGTTGTGTTATGCATCCAACCACCAGTGCGTCAGATTGCCGCCGTCCTGAGCATCGGCGCGGTGATACATGCCATCATTGGAGGGCTTCAAGTTGCCATACAGCGCGACATCGGGTTGAGCCTGCTCGGTGAATTCTCACTCGACCCGGCGCAGAGTGGCATCTCTGTCATCCAGGCCGGTGACATCCGCTGGTTAAGAGCATACGGATTATCCGCCCACCCAAACATTTACGCCGGGTATCTGGTCGTCGGTCTGCTGGCGATGACTCCGTTTTTAGGAACTGAGTCCCGCCGCATCCGCTGGCTAACAACGGGGGCATTTGGCTTTGTATTGTGGGTGCTGTTCCTGACGTTTTCACGCGGGGCCTGGTTAGCCTTCGTACTCGGTGCCATCACGCTGATTATCCGGTTCTATCGGCTGGTAACGCCAACCATACGCCGACATGCGCTAATCACCGCCGGGATAAGCATCATGCTCGGCTTATTGTTTTTCGCACGCTACCAACCATTGATCCTGGTACGCGCCGGGGTCGGCCAGGAGCGGTTAGAGACCCGGTCGATCCAGGATCGCCAGATTTATAATGACATCGCCCTCGTCGCCATCCAGGAGCATCCGGCCCTGGGCGTAGGGAGTGGCAACTTCCCCTGGTTTGCCAGTCATTACCTGTTCTACCGCACAGATTCTGACCGGCGCGGGGATAACGTCCACAACATTTACCTGACCGTTACCTCAGAACTCGGCTTGATTGGCATCACGCTATTTCTGGTTCTGGTTCTCGGCGGGTTGTGGTTGGGCCGTTCTGCTGATTTGACACACGGCGCATTAGGGGGTGGCGTCATCGCCCTGCTGGTCATCGGGTTTGTCGATCATTACCCGGTGACATTCCTCCACCATGCAGGCTTACTGTGGGGCTTACTGGCCCTTATTCCAAAGATGACTATAATGGATTCCAAACACACCCGATTGTAGAAAGTACTGTTATGCCCCCGCAAACCTTAGAACAGGCGATCATGCGGACGGTGTCGTATGCGGATATTTTCAATTATCCGTTGACCTCTGAAGAGATTCACCGCTACTTGATCGAATACCCCGCACCTGTCAAAACCGTTATTACAAAATTGGATGATTTACGTACCTGTGAGCAATTGGACGCATCCGAAGGTTATTATTTTCTTCCCGGTCGGGCCGACCACGTCCAGACGCGCCACCATCGGGCAAAAATCGCAGAGACGCTATGGCCGGTCGCTTACGATTATGGCCGGCGCATCGCACATCTACCCTTTGTCCAGATGGTCGCCGTTACCGGTTCGCTATCTGTCAATAACCCGGATGAACGCGGCGACATCGATTACTTGATCGTCACCGAGCCAGACCGGTTATGGCTCGTCCGCCTGCTGGTCATCGGCCTGGTCAAGCTGGCGCAACATCAAGGCGTCGTCCTCTGCCCGAATTACCTGGTGACGACCAATGCCCTGACCTTCGCAACGCAAAACATTTTCACCGCCCGCGAACTGGTGCAGATGATCCCGTTGGCTGGTTTCGAGACCTACCAGACCCTGCGCGACCTCAACCCCTGGACGGCTGACTTCATGCCGAACGCGGCTGGATCTCCCCCTGCGACCCCGGCTGACCTGGGCACCCGCGACCGGCTGACCGCCATGAGCGAACCGTTGCTTCGCCTGCCACCGGTCAGTTGGCTGGAAAGCTGGGAGATGAAGCGCAAAATCCGCAAGTTAACGGCCCAGGCCCCGGATTGTGACGAGGCCAACTTCACGGCTGACCAATGCAAGGGCCATTTCGACCATCACATGCAAAATGTCCTGCACGCTTATGTTTCCCGGACGGACGCCCCGACCATGCAAGAGAATAAAGTGTTGTTCGGTCAATCGTACTATCTACGCTTTGACCAGAAATTATGGGATGCAATGCAACCCTATCCACCACTCGGCACGCTGTATGCCGCCAGTGCCATCCGCGAGCAAGGTTACCCGGTCGCGTTGTTCGATGCGATGCTGGCGGAAGACGAGCGCGACTGGCTAGACGCCATCCGGCGTGAACAACCAGAATACGCGGTCATATACGAAGACAACTTCAATTATTTATCCAAGATGTGTTTGACGCGGATGCGTGAAGCCGCCTTTAAGATGATCCACATGGCAAAGGACTGGGGTTGTACCGTTATTGTGTGCGGCTCAGATGCAACCGATCATCACGCGCAATACATCGCAGAAGGAGCAGATTACGTTCTCATCGGTGAAGGCGAAGCCACACTCATTGACTTGCTCGCCAGCTTAAGCGGCCAGCAGACGACTCCGCCAGATACAATCACTGGCGTGGTAACGGCGACCCAACCCACCCCAACCCGCCGCCCGGTCATGAAAGACCTGGATGCTTTACCACTCCCGGCCTGGGATCTGGTCGATGTGGAAAAATACCGCGCTATCTGGCTGGAGCGACACGGTTACTTCTCGATGAACGCGGTGACGACACGCGGATGCCCATATCATTGCAATTGGTGCGCCAAGCCGATCTGGGGTCAGCGGTATAGCATGCATAGCCCGGCTTATGTCGCCCGGCACATCCAGCACCTCAAAGAAACTTATCAACCCGATCACATCTGGTTTGCCGACGACATCATGGGGCTTAAGCCCGGCTGGTTCGCTGAATTCGCAGACGAACTAGACGCCCGCGATGCCCGCCTACCGTTCAAATGCCTGAGCCGGGTTGATCTGCTGTTGCGTGGTGATACCATCACCGACTTGAAGCGGGCTGGATGTGACATCGTGTGGGTCGGCGCGGAAAGCGGCTCGCAGACTGTGCTGGATGCGATGGAAAAAGGCACCCGCGTAGATGACATCCGGCAAGCGGCAGAACGACTCCACACAGCGGGGGTACGGGTGGGCTTCTTCCTGCAATTCGGGTATCCCGGTGAGACGCACGACGACATCGTGTTGACCCGCCAACTGGTGCGCGATTGCCAGCCAGATGACATCGGCATGTCAGTCTCATATCCATTACCCGGAACACCATTCCATGCACGGGTGCGTGATCAACTGGGTGACCAACATAACTGGGCCGACAGCAATGACATGGCAATGCTCTATGAAGGGCCATTTACAACCGGCTTTTATCGGCAATTGCACACCGTTATACATAAAGAATTTCGCTCTCGCCGGACGTGGCAAGCTCTGCAAGCCAGCCTGCGCCAGCCCGGCTTATTCCGGCGACGGTATCTACGAGACGCCGCCGCCATGATCTATCATCGCCTGACCCTGCCACTGGCACAGCGCAAGCTCAACCGGCTGGCCCAAGTGCCGCATCATAGCGTGATCCATCTGCAACCAGGCATGGATTATGCCGCCGCCGCCACACCTAGCCCGCAGGATCATTAATCATGACCGATATTCTGCTGACACACGGTTATTTCCTTTACGATGATCCGCACGAACGCAAGATCATGCGGCCTTACCCGCCCCTGGGCATTCTATATCTCTCGTCACATCTCAAAGCACAGGGATTTGATGTTGACGTGTTCGACTCAACATTTGCTGACCTGGATGCCTTTCGCCGCCACATCGAGACACACCACCCGCCAGTCGTCGGCATTTATACCAACATGCTCACGCGGCGGACGGTGCTAAAGATGGCAGGCATCTGTCAGGCCAATGGTGTTAAAGTGGTGTTAGGTGGGCCAGACCCGGCCAATTACGCCGAGACATTCCTGGCACATGGCGCGGATGTCGTCGTCATCGGCGAAGGTGAGGTCACCTTGACTGATCTTCTACCGCGCTTGCTCAAGAACGCCCCACTACACGAAGTCGCCGGTATTGTCTTCCGGGCGGATGATGCATCAATCCACCGCACGCCCCCCCGCACATATATCCAGGATCTCGACGCGCAACCCTTCCCGGATCGCGCCGCTATCGACATCGCCCAATACATGGACATCTGGAAGACACATCACGGCCAGAGCGCGGTTTCGCTCATCACCGCGCGCGGATGCCCGTATCATTGCAACTGGTGCAGTCATGCCGTCTTCGGTTATACCCACCGCCGACGCTCTGCGGAAAACGTCGTCGATGAGATCGAAGCGATCAAGACGACGTACAACCCGGATCTGGTATGGTATGCCGATGATGTGTTCACAATTAACCATCGCTGGTTGTTCCGTTATGCAGAAGAACTCACCCGGCGCGGCCTGCACACCCCATTTGAGACGATCTCGCGTGAAGACCGGCTGAACGAAGATGTGGTGCGAACCCTGGCGGAGATGGGATGTTACCGGTTGTGGGTCGGCGCGGAAAGCGGCTCACAGAAGATCCTTGATGGCATGGAGCGCAAGACCGATGTCAATCGTGTGATCGAGATGGTACACCTGCTACAGAAGTATGACATCGAAGCCGGTATGTTTATCATGGTCGGTTATGAAGGCGAAGATCAAGCCGACTTGAACGCCACCGTCGAAACGCTGAAGCGTGCCAACCCGGATATCTTCCTGACAACCGTCGCTTATCCTATCGCCGGGACGAAATACCACGAAAAAGTACAGGATCGCATCATCCCACTCAAGGCATGGGACGATGGTTCGGATCGCGATCATACCGTCGCCGGTCGGCATTCTCATCGTTATTATCAACACACCATCCGCTGGATGGTAGGCGAAGTCGAGTTCAACCGCCAGCGCCGGTCAACCGAACGGGATTGGCTCCGTATGGCAAAGGCTTATGTGAACGCTCAGGTTGGGCGACTCGGTATGCGGTTGACTCAGCATCAAGTCGAGCAGGGCATTCGATGAGCTTTGACGCTATCGCACCAGCGTATGATGCGACCTTTACCGACCGCCCCCTGGGCCGACTGCTCCGTGATCTCGTCCGGCGGCAATTGCCTTTCCAGCGGGGGGAAACCGTCTTAGAATTGGGGGCTGGCACCGGCGCAGACGCGGCGTGGCTGGCAGGTCGAGGGGTTCGGGTGGTCGCGACGGATGCCGCCGAGCAGATGCTGGCTCACACCCGCCAGCGCGTCCCGGCAGATGTGCCTGTTCTGCGTTTTGACCTCAATCAACCAGATTGGGAGTCACTCCAGTCGTTTACACCCTTTGATGGCGTCTTCGCCAACTTCGGCGTGTGGAATTGTGCCGCCAACCGGCCAGCGATCATCACTGGTTTGGCGGAACGGGTGCGCCCTGGGGGGCGTGTGGTGCTGGTCGTGATGGGCCGTCATTGCCTGTGGGAAATCGGCTGGCACCTGCTTCACGCGGAACCCCGCCGGGCCTTCCGCCGCTGGCGGGATGGTCGCACCGCTCATGCCGGGGCCGGGGAGACAGTACGGGTATGGTATCCATCGGCACGGCATACCCGGCGGGAATTCGAACCGGCCTTTCGTCACATCGCCACCCGTAACGCTGGGGCCTGGCTCCCGCCGTCCTATCTGGCCGACCGCATCGAGCGTTATCCCCGTACCTTGCGCCGGTTGGCGTGGTTAGATCAACACACCGCACATAGCGACATCGCCGCCGCCCTGAGCGATCATTACCTGATCGAAATGGAACGTACATGATCTGCCCGACCTGCCGCGCCAAACTGACAATCGATGGCACGACGGCCATTTGCAACGCACATGCCTGCGAATTTGAGCAGGTCGACGGCATCTGGCGGTTTCTGCCAGCCGAACGGGTGGCGCATTACGCCCGGTTCATTGGTGATTACGAACACATCCGGGCGGAAGAAGGGCGCGGATCTGATGACTCGGCCTGGTACCAGACGTTGCCATTTCATGACGACCCGGCTTGGCGGATTCGTGCGGTCAGCTACCGCGCACTCTTACGTTATCTGCCGGATCGACCGTTGAAGATCGCGGATATGGGCGCAGGGAATGGCTGGCTTTCCAACCGGCTGAGTCATGCTGGACACACCGTCTATGCGGTTGATTTACTGACGAACTCAACCGATGGCCTGGGGGCCTGGCGGCATTACGACGCACAATTTGCATTGATCCAGGCGGAGTATGACCGCACCCCGCTGGAAGACAATCAGTGTGATGTGGTCATCTATAACGGGGCCTTGCACTATTCGGAGGATTACAATCAAACGTTGTGTGAAGGTCTGCGGTTGCTCAAGCCAGACGGCCAATTGATCGTGATCGACACGCCGATTTATCATGACGGCAAAAGCGGCGAACAAATGGTGCAAGAGCGCGAAGCACAATTCGAGCAACGCTACGGCACCCGCTCTAACGCGCTTGATTCTGAGCAATACCTGACCGATAACCGCATCCAGCAGTTAGGCCAGCAAATCGGGGTCACCTGGCAGATTGTGCGCCCATTTTACGGCCTCCGGTGGCACCTGCGCCCACTGAAGGCACGACTACGCGGTCATCGAGAACCGGCCCGGTTCCATCTTTTGATCGGAAGCCGCTTATGATCCGCACGTTATACCGGCGGGCTTTGGCCCTGCGCTCACGGATCGTCTACCGCCAGCGACACCGCCATCTGACGATGGAACAAGTGATGGGTGTGCCGTTGGTCGTCCTGCCGGAGGTCTTTAACCCGGTGATCTTTCGCACCGGGGCATTTTTGATGGAAACCGCCCGGCCACACATCAAGCCGGGCCAGCAAGTGCTTGATATGGGCACGGGTTCCGGCGTGGGGGCGATCCTCAGCGCACAGGCTGGCGCAGAGGTCATCGCGCTGGATATTAACCCGGCGGCCATCCGTTGTACCCGAATCAACGCCCTGCTCAACAACCTGGAAGACTCGATCAGCATACACCAGAGCGACCTATTCGACGCATTAACAGCAGAGCATTGCTTCGATGTGGTCTTGTTCAACCCGCCGTTTTATGACTCCAGGCCGCAGGATGCTTACGATCATGCCTGGCGGGGGGAGCGTGTCATCCAGCACTTTTTGACCATTCTGCCACATTATTTGAGACCGGATGGAGTCGCGTTCGTCGTGCTTTCCAGTGATAGCGATACCCCGGACTTAATGACGACAACCGGCCCATTACAAATCAGCATTGCGGCACGACGCGATCTGATTAACGAAACCCTGACCGTTTATCGCCTGGAGGCGACATTATGATCGTCTTATACAATCCACCCAGTTCTGCCAATAAAAAGCCCGTCCTGCCAATGTCTTTGCTGGCATTGGGTGCGGTGCTGGAAGATCGCTATGCGTACTGTATCATCGACGGCAACCTGCATGATGATCCATTAGCCGCCCTGCGCCATGCGATAAAGACAAACGGCGCACAGGTCTTAGGCGTCACCGTGATGCCAGGGCCACAACTCAAAGACGCGATTCCAACCTGTGAGACACTCAAGGCGGAATTCCCCGACCTGACAATCGTGTGGGGCGGTTACTTCCCGACACAACATTATGACATCGTGCTCAAAGCCGATTACGTCGATTATGTGGTGCGTGGACATGGTGAGGAAGCGTTCATCGCCCTGCTGGATGTGCTGACACGAGAGGACGTCCCGGTCGCGTTGAACGGGATCGCTTACCGGCATCACAGCGAAATCGTCAGCAATGCCCCTGCTCCCATCCCCCACCCGGAAGCATTGCCCGATTTCCCTTATCACCGGGTTGATCTTGAACGCTACATCCGCCCGACGTTTATGGGCAAGCGCACCATAGCCCATCATAGCAGTTATGGGTGCCCATTTTTCTGTAACTTCTGTGCGGTGGTCAACATGGTGGGCGGTCGCTGGTTAGCGCAACCCGCAGAACGAACGGCCAATACCGTCCGCTGGTTGGTGGAGCAACACGCCGTTGATGCCATCGAGTTTTACGATAACAATTTCTTCACCAGCGAAAAGCGTGTCGCGGGTTTTGCCGAAGCCGTTATGGATCTCAATATCACCTGGTGGGGCGAAGGCCGGATCGACACGATGGAAAGTTACAGCGACCGCACCTGGCGGCTCATGCGTGATAGCGGCCTGAAGATGGTCTTCCTGGGGGCGGAAAGTGGCTCCGATGAAACGCTCAAGCGGATGGATAAAGGGGGACGGGCCAGCACCCAGAAGACGCTCGACATCGCACAGAAAATGCAAGATTACGACATCATCCCGGAAATGTCGTTCGTCGTCGGCAACCCGCCAGACCCGGCGCGTGACCTGGACGACACCATCCGTTTCATCCGTCGTGTCAAACAGATTAATCCACAGACTGAAATCATCCTCTACGTGTACACGCCGGTACCATTAGCCGGTGAGCTTTACGACCAGGCTCAGGCCGATGGTTTCGCCTTCCCGGAGACGCTGGAAGCCTGGGTGAGCGACGAATGGCAAGATTTCGTCCAGCGGCGGAGTGCAAACACACCCTACATGCTCGATCCAATCCGCCGCAAGGTGCGCGACTTCGAGCGCGTGCTGAACGCTTACTATCCCACTGTGACCGATCATCGCTTCGGTGGTCCGTTGCGCCACCTGCTACGGGGCATCAGCGCGATCCGCTATCATAGCCAGGTATACCGGCACCCGCTGGAACTCCGCGCTTTGCATAAGATCTTTCACTATCGCCGGCCAGAAACGACAGGATTTTAACCATGCCATCGCTCATCGAAATTAGCCGCCGTCTGCTCACCCGCTGGACGGGTCGCATTTACAGCCTGCCTGTACTGGTACTTTTGCCACATAGCCGGTGCAATTGCCGGTGTGTGATGTGCGACATCTGGAAGGCGAACCGCGCCGGACAAGAATTGACACTGGAACAACTCGACCCGCATCTTGATGCTTTTCGTCGCCTGCGCGTCCAGCAGGTCGTGCTATCCGGCGGGGAAGCCCTGATGCATCGCAACTTATGGGCACTGTGCGCAGGGTTACGCACGCTCGGCGTCAAGATTACGCTCCTCTCGACCGGGCTGTTACTGGCTAAACACGCCGAAGACGTCGTACGCTGGTGTGATGAAGTGATCGTCTCGTTAGACGGAAGCCAGACCGTGCATGACTCGATCCGGCGTGTACCGCGGGCCTTTGAGCGACTAACCCAGGGGGTGCAAGCCGTCAAAACGGTTGAGCCTTCGTTTCGCGTCACCGGGCGGTGTGTCATCCAGCAGATGAATTATCAGGATTGGCCCAACATCATCCAGGCCGCGCAGACTATCCCGCTGGATGGCATCTCTTTCCTGGCGGCAGATGTCTCCAGTGAAGCCTTCAATCATGCGGCTGGATGGGAGTCCGATCAGGTGGAGACAGTCGCCATCCCGCCGGATCATCTGGAAGCGTTCGAGGGTGTGATCGAACAGGTCATCCAGGATTATGGGCCAGCGTTTGACTCGGGCTTCATCGCGGAGAATCCCGCCAAGCTACGGCGCATGGTGGCTTATTATCGTGCGCTGGCCGGTCAGGGGGCGTTCCCGGTGCCCCGTTGTAACGCGCCGTCCGTCTCTGCTGTCATCGAAACAGATGGTACCGTGCGGCCTTGTTTCTTTCAGCCCGCCACCGGTCATCTGGATGACGGCCCGTTAGATGACTTACTCAATAACCCGGCGGCGGTGCGCTTCCGGCGGGATCTCGACACAGCGACCGATCCGATCTGCCAGCGGTGTACCTGTTCGCTGTATTTAGGCGCACGGGCCGATGTCTCGTAAGACGCTCCGTCGGGCCGGGTTGATCGTGCAGAATTCGCTTCAGAGTCTGCTTCAGCCCGTCTTCAACGTCGCGATTTCCGCATTGGTCGTGCGGTTGGCCGCGCCGGAGTTATGGGGCGCGTTCGTCGCTGTGCTGGTGTTCGTACAATTAGGCATTTTCTTCGCCGGATGGGGCAATCAAGACTATCTGTTACGCGCTTTTAGCAGACAGCCGAACGCGATCCCGTCATTGTGGCAGACCAGCCTTACCAGTCGCTTGCCCCTGCTGATAATTGTCTGTCTGTTGTTGATGATCTTCACGCACCCCCTCATTATCGTCTGGGCAGGGGCCGCGTTCCTGGCGCAGAGTTATGCCGTCATGATTACTTATCGGCGACACTTCGTCTTCGCGTTGGTCGTAGAAATTGTCTGGGCTGGTATTATCGTAGGCGGGGTCATCAGCGCGGGTAGCGACCTGACACTGACGCATTTATTCGGCTTATTTACCGGTGCCACCGCACTTAAGGCGATTGGGGTGACCTGGCACTTCCGGGATCTATGGCGTGGGATTCAATTTCGATTCGACCGGAACTTTTACCGGGACGCCTGGCCGTTCTTCCTGCTTGGCCTGAGCGGCATCCTGGCATCACGCATCGACCTGTACACAGTCAGCCTGACACAACCGGACGACGACATCGGGCGTTATCAAGTCTTCATGAACCTGATGCTGTATCTCCAGGCGACCGCACAATTCATCCTACTGCCCTTCTTGAAGGGTGTTTACCGGCTCAATGAAACCAGCATCTTACGGATCGGGCGACGATTATTTACGCTCGGTCTGGCACTGGTGCCGGTGGCCCTGTTGGCGGCGTATGGTCTGTTCATCCTGGTGTATGACATCCGTTATGCACCAGAATTTATGATTTTAGGCGGTCTATTCGTCCTGCCGCTTTATGGTTACCTGCCGCTGATCCACCGGCTGTACAAACGCGATGAGCAAAACGTCGTCCTGTGGGTGAACCTGGCCGGAGCCGGGGGGAACTTTGCGCTCAATCTCCTGTTGATCCCACCGTTGGGAATCAGCGGCGCACTGCTTGCCAGCGCAGTCATGCAGTGGGGCATGTTCGCTTATTACCGATGGGAAGTGCAAAATGACCATCCAATGCCCGATATGCCAGGAGCCGAACGGGTGTGAGCGATATGAGCGGGGCATCTGCCAGCGTATCACGCCGGAACTCAAAGCTCATGTAGACGCAATCTACACCTTCCGCGAGCGATACATCCCGCAGATGAAGCACATCCAGGATTATAACGTCCTGCCCCATATCAGCGGCCCTGAGTGGCAGATCCGGGCGGAAGGATTGCGCGTCGTTCAAGATCATCTGGCCGACCGCCGCCCCGCCAATGTCCTTGAGATCGGCGCGTGGAATGGCTGGTTGAGCCATCACATCCGGCGCATGGGGCACCCGATCACCGCGCTGGAATACAGCGATCATCCGACGCTGGCCCTGGGTGCGATGCGTCACTATGATACAACGTGGCACGCCATCCAGATGGATCTCACCAACCTGCAAGCCTTACCAACCGCCTTTGATTATGTGATCGTCAATCACGGACTGCACTTATTCCCGGATCCGCACGATCTCATCAAGCAGGCTGGTGATAAGTGCTTACCTGGTGGCACATTAATCGTATTGGGGATCATCACACACGCTGACGCAACCTGGCGGATACAGCAAGTTGCCGCCCAAAACAAGCACATGCAAGCCGAATACAATCAGCCTTACTTCCTTAAGCCGGCACGCGGTTATCTGGATGCGGCAGATCGTGAAGCCCTGCAAGCCTACGGACTACAATTGATTGCTTACCGGTGTCGCTGGCGGGCCAATCTCAAGGCGTGGTTTGTACGCACCGCCCCCCGTTATGCCTACGGCATTATGCGGAGGCCATGATCGACTCAAGCACGTCGTGAGCATGTTCCAGCGTGGCGAAAATATCCGCTTCGGTATGGGACGCACTTAAGAAGCCCGCTTCAAACTGGCTCGGCGCGAAATAAACACCACGACCCAGCATCGCATGGAAAAAACGAGCATACCGGGCAGTATCCGCATGAGCTTTTGCACTGGCGAAATCACGGATTACCGCGCTGGCGTCATCCAGGAAGTAAAAGCCGAACATCGTACCGGCCTGCCCCACCTGGAGCGGCACCCCCAGGTCATCCGCCAGCCGCCGCATTCCATCTGCCAGTTGGCGGGCATTTTGTTCCGCGATGCTGAAGACATCACCACTCAGCACCGTCTGGATCGTCGCCAAACCACCAGTCATCGCCAATGGATTGCCGGAGAGCGTCCCGGCCTGATACATCGTACCGGCTGGCGCGACCGTCTGCATAATGTCACGCTTCCCGGCGTAGGCCCCCACCGGCAGACCACCGCCGATCACTTTCCCAAGGCAGGTGATGTCCGGGTCAAGCTCGTAGATTGCCTGGGCACCACCCGGCGCAACCCGAAAACCCGTCATGACTTCATCCAGAATGAACAATGCGCCATGCTCCTGGCAGAGGGCCTGCAAGCCCTGCAAGTAACCCTTCCCCGGCGTGACAAAGCCCATATTCGCCGCGATGGGTTCCACGATGACCCCGGCGATTTGATCCGGGTATTGCGCAAACAAAGTCTTAAGGGCGTTGAGATCATTAAATGGGGCGATCAAGGTCTCGCTGGTCGTTCCCTGTGGCACCCCCGGTGAATCCGGCAGGCCAAAGGTAGCGACCCCACTCCCGGCTTGCACCAGCAAAAGATCTGCATGACCATGATAACATCCGCTAAACTTGACGATCTTATCTCGCCCGGTATAAGCACGGGCCAGGCGTAGCGCACTCATACAGGCTTCGGTTCCACTGTTGACGAAGCGGATCATCTCAACCGATGGCACTGTGTCGATCACGAGTTCCGCCAGTTGATTTTCCACCGCAGTCGGTGCGCCGTAGCTGGTTCCCCGGTGGAGAGCTTCTTCCAGTGCCTGCACCACATTAGGATGAGCATGCCCCAGGATCATCGGCCCCCAAGACAACACATAATCGATGTAACGATTGTCATCCACATCGTAAAGATAGGCACCATCAGCCCGGTCGATAAAGCGGGGCACACCGCCCACACTCTTAAACGCTCTCACCGGGCTATTGACACCACCGGGGAGCAATTGCTGTGCCCGCTGGAAAAGTGCTTCAGAATTATGCGTCTGCATCGCGTTATACCTCGTTCACTTGCGGTAAATTACTCATAGCCTGGATCGCACGCCGAGACATGCGAATCGTATCTGGCAGGCCAACCCCTTGATACGCATTCCCGCTGATGCTTAACCTCGCTGGCAACGCATCCAGAATCGCGGCAACCCGTTGTTGATGACCGACATCATACTGTGGATAAGCATTCTGCCAGCGCAGGATACGATAAAACAGCGGGTTGACCTGGATGCCGAGTAAGTCCCTCAGCTCGTGCTGGATGATCGTTTGCACCTGATGATCCGGTCGGTCAAGCATATCGCGTGTGTGCGGCCCACCAAAGAACACGCGGATCAACGCCATATCTGCCGGGGCGCGGTTATGCCATTTACTGCTGAGGAAGGTCATACCGTCGATTTGACGACCTTCGCGACTGGGGATCACGATACCGTATGCATCAAGCGGATGCGGCACGGCAGAACGCGGAAATGCTAACGACATACTCGCCACGCCTTCATACCGAATGTGAGCGAGATGCTCTGCCGCTGATGGCGCGACAGTATTCAGTAAGCCTGCCGCAATGTTCGCAGGCAGTGCCACATGAACTCGCTCCGCCGCGACCTTATCACCATCACTCAAGTGGAGGCGGTATCCACCCAGGTCAGTCGTCCCAATCGCACGGACGCCCTGCCCTATGAACAGATCACCAGTCAAACGCGCCCGTAATGCGTCGATCAAAGTACCCATGCCCCCCTGGAATGAGACCAGGACCGGGAAATCTGGCTCGGTCTTTGGCTGGCGATGACGCAGACCACGTATCAAACTACCGTAGTCGGCTTCGATTTTGCGATAATTGCCAAACGTCGCCAGGATACTCTGTTTATCTGCCTCTGCATTATACACACCGGCCAGCAGAGGCTCCGCCAGTTTTTCCAGTGCTTCCTCACCTAACCGTCGCCGGATGAAATCCGCCAGGGATTCATCCGCGTCATCGCGCTTCGCCGGGATCACCCAATCGAGTAACATGCGCATCTTGGCGGAGGACGAAAACAGGCGTGACCGTAAAAACGGCCATACTTTCGTCGGCACGAGTAAACGCAAGCCATCGGGCAGAGGATGCAAGCCGCCCTCGCTCAGCACATAGATGCGCTCACGAGTCTTATTCACCGGGATGACCTGCTCGGTGATGCCGACATCGCGTACAAAATCCATCGCCCAGGGCTTGCGCGTGATGAAACCATCCGGGCCATATTCGATGCGGAGTGGCTCACCCCGTCCGGTTTCGATCAACTCCGAAAAGATCTTGCCGCCCCACCGTTCAGATTTTTCGTACACCGCATAGCGCAGGCCAGCCTGTTGCGCGTACCAGGCCGCGCTCAAACCGGCGATTCCGCCACCAATGATCACCAGATCATACGGCATGTTAGCGTCGCGTATAATCATGGACAAAATCCACCAGGCGGTCAACATTTTCTACCGGCGTCTTGGGTAAAATGCCATGCCCCAGGTTGAAGATGTAACCGGGTCGCTGGTGAATACGATCTAAGACCGCTTGCGCCCGCGTCTTCAGCGCATCCCAGGGGGCGAACAACGCAACCGGATCAAGATTACCCTGAATACCAACCGCCGGCCCCAGACGCTCCGCCGCACGGTCGATGTCGATACGCCAATCCACACCGATGACGTCGCCGCCGGCGTCGCGCAAGTCTTCCAGCATACCGTTGGTGTTGGTGCCAAAGTGAATGATCGGGACGCCAGCAGACGCCGCAATATCGAATGCCAGACGGCTATACGGCGCGACATACCGCCGGTAGTCATCCGGCGCGAGTTGCCCCACCCAACTATCGAAAAGTTGCAAGACATGAGCACCAGCCTCGGCCTGTGCCAGCAGATATTCCCCGGCGACAGTCGCTAACTTGCTCATCAGGGCATCCCATGCATCCGGGTCGCCCATCATCATCGACTTGAGCGTCTCATGATTTTTACTGCTGCCCCCTTCAACCGCGTAAGCCGCCAGCGTAAACGGTGCGCCGCTAAACCCGATCAATGGAATGCCACGCGGATCAAGCGATTGACGTGTTAACTGGATCGCCGTCAGTGTAAACGACAAGGACTCACGCGGGTCAGGCGTCTTCAGCGCGGCAACATCCGCTGGTGTGCGTACCGGGTTATGAATGACCGGGCCAGTCCCCTTGATGAACTCTAGATCCAGCCCCATGCCTTCCAGCGGCGGCAGAATATCGGCGAAGATGATCGCCGCATCCAGGTCGAAAGCATTGATCGGTTGCAACGTCACATCACGGGCCAATTCTGGCGTCTTGATAATATCCAGAATACCGTATTCCTGGCGTAAAGCCCGATATTCTGCCATGTAACGCCCCGCCTGGCGCATTAACCAGATCGGCACGGCATCCACAGACTCTCCCTGGCAAGCTCGTAAAAATCGGCTGGTCTGCCAGATTGTTGAATCCTGTCGGCTTGTCTTTCTATCGTCTATTCCAACCATTGAACGGCCTCTTTCGCAAAATACGTCAAAATCATATCAGCCCCGGCCCGCTTAATGCTGACCAGGCTTTCGAGCGCGGCGCGTTCCAAATCGATCCAGCCATTTGCAGACGCCGCGTGCATCATGGCATATTCTCCGCTGACCTGATACGCCGCCGTCGGTAAGTCATAACACCGCTTTAGATCAGCCAAAACATCCAGGTAGGGCAAAGCAGGCTTGATCATCAGCACATCGGCCCCTTGCGCCACATCCAGCGCGACTTCTTTTCGAGCTTCCCGCCGGTTGGCTGGATCCATCTGGTATTGATTGCGATCTCCAAAGCGCGGCGGGCTTTGTGCCGCATCGCGGAACGGGCCATAAAATGCGCTGGCATACTTGGCGGCATAACTCATGATCGCGGTCTGCTGGTGGCTGGCGGCATCCAATGCGGTTCGAATCGCCCCGACCATCCCATCAATCATACCGGAGGGCGCGATGATGTCGGCCCCGGCATCCGCATGGACGACTGACGCCCGCCCCAGTAAATCTAACGTCGGATCATTGAGGACATACCCTTGCGGTAGATCTTGCCGGTAATGGTCGCTCTCCGGTGTGTTGATGAGGCCACAATGCCCATGATCGGTATACTCACAAAAGCACATGTCAGAGATCACGGTTAAATCCGGCACCGCGTCCTTAATCTCCCGGATGGCACGCGGCACAATGCCATCGGGATCATAATTGTCGGTTCCGCAGGCATCTTTCACTGCTGGGATGCCAAACAAGATCACCGCCGGGATGCCGAGCTGTTGAATCGTCCGCGCTTCCCCGGCCAGTTGATCCACCGATAACTGCATCTGGCCGGGCATTGAACGAATAGGATTTCGCACCTCATCGCCATAGCGGACGAAAAACGGATAAATGAGGTCATCAGGGCTGAGGCGCGTTTCACGCACCATCCGCCGGAGCATCGCTGTGCGACGCAGACGACGTGGGCGCAGGGTCAACCCGGTCTTGTCTTGAACTACCATCAAAATACTCCGATAAACTCTGAATCATCGTCGATAATCGGTATGTGGGCGGCATGATGACCGTCTGGAAACCGGCAGAACGGGCCGCCTGGGCGGTCGTCGGGCCGATGCAAGCACACGGCACCGTAAAATCAACGGCAAAGCCGACACGCACCAGAAAGTTATGCACAGTTGATGGACTGGTGAACGTCAGCGCGTCGATCTCACCCTGACGAAGCAACGCTGGCACATCGGCCCCGCCAGATCCAATGACTGTCTGGTAAGCTGTGATGGCGATCACCTCAGCCTGGTGGGTACGCCTCAAGTCTTGTGCCAATGTCGCATCCGCCGCGCTGGATTGCGGCAGTAAGACTCGCGCCGCTGGCCCCAGGTTGATCTCGTGTGCTAGATGATCGCCACTGGCATTCCTGGGGATAAAATCCACCTTACGACCAAACAACCGTTGAAATATCTTCGCGGTGGAAGCCCCCACTGCCGCCACCCTGACCTGATCGAGCGGCAGGTCATATTCTGAAAGTGCGTAAACCGTGTTCTTGCTGGTAAGTATCAGCCAATCAAAGCGGGATAAAGTCTCCAGGGCCGCCGTAAACGGTCGAGTATCCGCCGGCGGGATAATCGCAATACAAGGATAGCGGACAACCTGAGCTGTATGATCTCTTAACAGGCGGCAGATCGCCCCACTTTGATGGTCGGCACGGGTTACGACGATCCGCCGGTTGGTTAAGCCTGTCATGGTACAAGCCGCGACAAGATCGCATCTGCACCCTGGGCAAGAGCCTGGACAGCTAACGCTTTGCCTAATTCTCGGCTATCGTCAGCAGGATCTACCCCCAGGGAAGCCTGCCCATGAACATCAATCACCTGTGAGCCATCCAGCGCACATACGCGCCCGCGCAAGAACACCTGACCGGCATCCAGGGTAGCATGTGCCGCCACCGGGAGCGAACACCCGCCACCCAGAGCCGCCAGAAAGGCCCGCTCCGCCGTTACACAATGCGCGGTCGGCGCGTCATGGAGCGACGACAACCGCTCCCGGCTGATGACATCATCCCGGCATTGCACACCCAGCGCACCTTGCCCCGCCGCGTTGAGCATGACGTTAAAGTCAAGAGTCTGTGTGGCAAACGCCAGCATGTCTAACCGATCTAATCCGGCACGGGCCAGTACAATTGCGTCGTATGGGCCATCTGGCATCCGGGCTTTTTTCACCCGCGTCTCGACATTGCCTCGAATAGCCATAATTTGAAGATCGGGCCGATAAGCTTTGAGTTGGGCGGCGCGGCGACGACTACTGGTGCCGACCACCGCCTGATGTGGCAGAGCATCCAGCGTTGCCCCATCCCGGCTGACCACTACATCGTGGGGATCTGCCCGATGCGGGATAGCCCCCACACATAGATCCGCTGGTGAATCAGTCGGAAGGTCTTTCAAACTATGAACAGCGAGGTCAACTTCCCCGGTCCGTAAAGCAGCTTCTAATTCCGCCGTGAACAGCCCTTTGCCGCCGATCTCTGGCAGAGGGCGATCCTGGATTTGATCGCCCCGGGTGGAAAAGACGCGCACCTGCGTGACATAACCATCCATCGCTAACAAATCTGCGACATAATGACTCTGCCACAGGGCCAAACGTGACCCCCGCGACCCGATGACCAGCGTCTCAGCCATTGGATGCACCATCCGGCATCAAGGCAAAGAGATCACGCAGAACGCGTGAGTATCGTTCAGCATCGCCATGTGTCGCACGTTCCCGCAGGTTGACCGTCGGCGTATGCAAGATTTTGTTCACCATGCGGTGTGCCAACCGTAAGACGACATCACGATCTTGTTCATCCAGATGATTTAACCGTTTCAATGCATCCTGCACTTCAGCATCTGCAACGGATCGAATCTTACGCCGAAAGTCGGTAATTGTCGGCACGATCTGCCGGCTGGAAAGCCAATCCGTATAATGCAAGACTTCCTGCCGGATGATCTGCTCTACCGCCGGCACACAGGCCAACCGTTGCGCCATCCCATCATCGACAATCTGCTGAAGACTGTCGATGTCATATAGAAACAATCCTTCACAGTCGGCGGCCTTTGGGTCAACATCACGCGGTAACGCGATGTCGATAACGCTCAGGGGTCGGTCACGCCGGGAAAGCACGGTCTCCAGGTCGTTTGCTTCTAGCACGGTGTGGGGTGCGCCAGTCGCCGTGATGACAATATCGACTGTCATCAATAAAGACCACAAAGAACTCCATTGATACGCCATCGCCCCGCCCACTTGTTCGGCCAGGGCCTGGGCGTGCGAATATGTGCGGTTGATAACGCTCAACGCGCTGACCTTACGTTGGGCCGCCGCCCCCGCCGCAAGATAGGCCATTTCACCCGCACCAATCACCAGTACGTGCGCGTCAGACAATGGGCCATGTTCGGTTTCCGCCAATGTCAACGCGGCATGACTGACCGAGGTCGTGTTATGGCTGATGTCAGTTTCTGCATGGGTGCGCTTACCTGCATGGATGGCCTGTGTGAACAGGCGATTCAACGCGGCGGTCGTCGTGCCGATGCGATGCGCATGCGCGTAAGCATGAGCCACCTGACCGAGAATCTGCGTTTCCCCCAGCACCATCGAATCCAATCCACAGGCAACACGCATCAGATGTGATACCGCGTCTTGCTCTGCATAATGGACGAAATAGGGTTCTATCATCGGTTGATCTAACCCGACAAATGCCGCCAATATGGGCAGGATTGCGTCATTGGCCTGGCCTATTCCGTCGATGTAGATTTCAAGTCGATTGCACGTCGATAAAACCGCCACCCCATCTACCAGCGGGGCTAGCCGGAGTAAGAAGTCACTCAGGTTATTATCAGCGATGGTTAATTGCTCGCGCCAGGCAACCGGTGCGGTGTGATGTGTCGCACATATCGCATGTATCATCTCAGGCACTCACCCGGCAGATTCTGCTGTTGCACGTCGTCTGGCCCCAAGCAAACAGCAATTCATCGGACAAACGTCATGATTAGGACCGCGCTCGCCCAGGGCGGGCCGCTCCGGGTTTTCCGTCATCCGCTCGACGATCAAATCACGAATCATCGAGACAAAGGTCGGATGTATTCCCACCGTCGCGGCTCGAACCATCGTCATGCCCAGTGCTTCGGCTTTCTCTTCCGCTTCGGTGTCCAGGTCGAACATGACTTCCATATGGTCAGAGATAAAGCCAATCGGATGGATCACCAGATGCTTCACACCGTCGGCGGCCAGATCTTCCATGTAGTCGATGATGTCCGGCTCTAACCAGGGCACCTGTGGCGGGCCACTGCGGCTCTGGTAGACCAGCGCGTAATCACGCACCCCTGCCCCTTGGGCGACCAAACGGGCCGTCTCTTGCAATTGAACCTGATAATCGCTATGGTTCGCCATCCCCATCGGGATGCTGTGTGCGGTAAAGACTACATGGACTTGGTCTCGTTGCTCTACCGGGAACTGGCTCAACGCCCGTTGTAAGTTTTCGACGTTGGGTGCGATGAACTTAGGATGATTGTAAAATACGCGGATCTTATCAAACGCTGGGGCATCATCGCCCACTTCCGCGCAGGCCCGCATGATGTCCTCACGGTATTGACGACAACCAGAATAACAACTGTAGCCCGATGTAAAGAACGCGACCGCCCGCTTCACGCCGTCATCACGCATCTGCCGGATGGTATCTGCGATCATGGGGTGCCAGTTGCGGTTACCGAAGTAAACCGGCAGATCAGGCCCGTTGGCCTTCAGTTCATCTTCAAGCGCGGCAATCAACGCACGATTCTGTGAATTGATCGGGCTAACGCCATCGAACAGCTTATAATGCTCGCCGACTTCCGCCAGCCGCTCACGCGGGATGTTGCGCCCGCGTGTCACATTTTCCAAAAACGGGATTACGTCATTCATGCCTTCCGGCCCACCGAAAGACATCACCAGGATCGCATCATAATCTCGCGCCTCATCCTGGAAGCGAGGCGCATCAAGTGATCTTGCACCACGTATGCTCATGAATATGTCCCTACAAAGATAATGCCATCACGAATGTTTACGTTATAAGTGGCGACCGGCTTATTGACGACGCCATCGACTGGCTGGCCCGTCTTGAGATCAAACTTGCCATAATGCCAGGGACAAGTCACCGAGCATTCCGCCGGGTTGACTTCGCCATCACTCAACGGGCCGCGTGCATGGGAACAGCGGTTGTTAATGGCATAGATCTCGCCGTCGATGTTGAACACACCGACCATCTTGCCATCCAGGTAAACGGTTCGCGTCTCACCATCGCCCAGATCATCCAACGGGCAGACTTCCTGCCAGACCTCACGCGGTTGGCTTGGGTCTATTGGCTCTGCAATCGCAGGCCCACCCAACGCATCCAGCGCATCTGCTAGCCGCATGTTGATGCAAGTAAACAATGGCGTATCTTGCAAGGTATACATGCTGACGCTCGTCTCGCGTAGATCCTGCACCAGGTCGAGGAAATCTGACGGTTCATCAGTCTCAAAGGCGACGATGAACTCATAGTCATCAATTCCAAAACTATAGGTCGTGTTCAGCCGGATAGACGGATACTTGCGCCCAACTGTGATATGCTCGTCCATCATGCCCTGGCGTGCCGCCAGCGAAAGCTGATACCAATCACGGGTCTTGATGAAGGGATAGACAAAAAGATATTGTGCTTCAGTCGGGTCGATCACTAATCTTTCTTCGGAGTCATCTTCGCCACCATCACGGATCTCATATAGAGACCGCTTAGTCTGCGAAAAATACGAATATGTCAGTGTCAGATAGCCACCCATTGCCGTCTGCATGATGGCCGCCGCCAGATCTTGAAAAGCCTGTGGTGTTTCCGCAATTTGCCACAAGAGCAGTTCTGCATCGGCTCGTGTGCCCATCAAGCTATAGGGCCGCAGAAGCATCCGCCGGTTAAAGGTGTGGATGACATCGAGTAAGGCTTGCTTGTGCTCGGCTTGCGTTTCTGCTGGCAAGCGCCGCCACTGTGGATCTACCTTATAGAAAGCAAAGCGCACATACTGCCGCTTTGTCAGGTTGTGTCCACGTTCTTGCGCGGACGGCTGGGACTTTGGGGGACCAGATTTCGTCAAAAAAGAGGGTTTTGCCATACCAATACCTGTAGTTATCTCTACAAAATCTGCTAAATTCTACCAATATGGTACAGAATTTATAGAAAATTTCAACCGACCAAACCGGATTGGTATAGTTCACCTTGTCGTATGCACAGGGCATTAGTTAAACTTCAGAATAATTTTACAGGAGCGCAGAAAAAATACCGCCAAAACTGATCTGAAGACGTGAAAACGCTGAAAAACGCGCCTCTAATATCAAAACACAAGC
>DAOTTZ010000134.1:0-34464 GCA_034437535.1 Anaerolineae bacterium
GCTTGTGGTTTGCACAACCTACGTCTTGACTTTCCGATCCAGCGTTAATGCCGAAAGCACATGGGGAAGTCTGTCTTGGTAACTTGATTGAGTTATTCCCGATAAAGTCTACTATTCACACTCGCTGTATTCTGTATAATGACAGTAGCGGTGCCATAAGTGTCAATGCCACCACCGGAGCTGTTGGTAAAGTTCGAGTTGACGCTGGCGTTATCAACCGTCAATGTGTCAGCGCGGATGTAGATACCACCACCATCGTCGTTGGAATCATTGCTATCTACACTGGCCCCGTTGAGCACATCCACGCTGGCGTCATAGGCGTAAATGCCGCCGCCCCGGCCATCCGCAAAGTTATCATCTACGCTGGCATTATCAACCGTCAGCGTGCCAGTCCTTATAAAGATGCCGCCACCATGGCGGTTAATAGCACTATTATCGTTAAGATAGGCGGAGTTTTGGATCGTCAGGGTGCCGCTGGTCATATAGATGCCGCCGCCATCAAGCCCGCCCGTGTTTTCCTGGACGCGGGCATTGTTGATCGTCACATCACCACCATCATTGTAGATCCCGCCGCCACGAGTCGCTGAGTTATACTGCACCCTGGAATAGCTCTGCACAACGACCGTGCCGCCGTCGTTGAAGATGCCACCGCCAGCTATGGCACCGCCACTATCTTGCACGTTGGTGCTGTTTTGCAAGGTGAGCGTGCCGCTATTGAGGATGTTCCCGCCGGGGCTGGTACCGACATCACCAAATTGGACAATGGTATTGTCAATCGTGAAGGTTGCCCCCGGACTCACAGAAAATAGTCGCAAACCTGGCCCGGAGACAACTCGCGCGACCCTATTGCCGTTACCCTGGAGCGTAATTTCTGAGGCGATGGCCGGTGCGCCGGTCAAGATCGGGCCAGAAATCGCGTCGAACGTGACATCGGTGTCTAACGTGATCGTATCTGCCGCCCCTATGACGAACGAACCACTGGTCGGCGCACAGTCTGCGTAAGTCAGCGCATCGTTGTTAGCGTTGATGATCGCTTCACTCAGTGAACACAGATTATTAACGTTGATAAGGTCACCATCGGGATCATCCACCACAATGTCCGCCGCCGCGTGCGCAGGTGCCGGCGGGGAGGCGATGTGCGCCCCACCGAAGACCAAGCCGCCGATCAGGGCCAGCTTGGCACCTTGCAGGGCGACGTTGCCGCCGAAGCGCGTCAACCCCAGGCCAAGCGACTTCAGCCCGTCCGCCAATGCACCCATCGCATCGCTGAACGTGGTCTCCAGACGACCGATGAAACTCTGGCGGTCGCGCTCCAGGCCGAAGCGGGTAAACGCGATTTTCTCCACATCGTGGAAAGACGCCCGTTTAATCGCGTGTAACGGTGTCACGCGCTCCCCGATGTGCTTGAACGTCGGGCCGGTAATATCCGGCGGCAGGTGTTGCCATTCCGGGCGCGGCGCATCAAGCGACGGCCATGATAAATCGTCAAATGTGGGCACAGCCATCTCCCTAATGCAAGGTTTTGGCTGACAGTTTGAGTGTGGCAAGGAGTTTCTCCCTCAAAGTGCGATATCATTCCAAGCCACTGCCTCATTCCTGCACTAACCATTGATCCATATTTGCCAACGCAGTATAACATCAAATGCTGTTAACACCAACACAGGGTATCCCTGGCCGATGCCTCTCGCCTATAATGTGCGAAATCGAACGCTCAAGAAAGAAAATCCTATGCGATATTGGAGCCTGCTAATCTTGCTAGCGGTAAGCCTGTGCGCCGGGCCGACGCTGGCGCAAGATGACGACACCGACGATCTACCCGCCAGCCCGGCCACCGATTACACCCCGACCAGTCATGGCATGGACGGGAATCGCGTCGTCAGCGGGCGCGGCACCTTCCCGCAGGCACAACAATTCGACGTAGACGCGCCGGACGCGCTCAATTGGATCGTCGGCGCGGTGGTGGCCGACCGCCCGGTGTGGATCGTGGCAGATGAAGCCGGGACGCTCTATGGCGTGTACGAGCTGGAACCGGGCGCGTACACCCTCACCCCGGCCTTATCCGACACACTACCAGCCGGGATGCCGCCAGTGATGGTGACGGATACCGTCGGCAGTTTTCTGGACGTGGCCTATCCGCTGAACTTATCCCCGGCCAGCCACGCCGCCCGCATCCAGGATCGCACCGTCTACATCAACCAGGAGGGCCAGCTTGTCCTGCTGGATGGCAACAACGCCCCCTTGCAGATCATCGACGCGGACGCCCAACCCGACGCCCGCCCGGTCATCAACGCGCTGGGGCAAGCGGCCAGTTACATCCAGGCGACCAACACCCGCTACGTCCACAACATTATGGGCGATGAACTGGAAGCGGCCGGCCTGCTGGTGATGGACATGGGCTTCGGCACCATCAGCAACACCGTGATGCTACCCGGCACCGCCGTCTTTGAGGGCTTGTCGCCCATCTGGGCCGATGTGGACGCGGACGGCCAGCCCGACCTCATCACGACGGTGAGCGACTTCGACGCCGGGGCGCAATTGCGCGTTTACGGCACCGATGGCGCGATCATCGCCCAGGGCGATCCCATCGGGCGCGGGGCACGCTGGCGGCATCAGTTGGCGTGGGCGGCCTTCGGCCCGGCGGGGGAAAATCTGCTGGTGGAAGTGCTGACGCCGCACATCGGCGGGATTGTGGGCTGGTTCCGCTACGATGGCGCGGGCGGCCTGGAGCGCGTAGCCCGTTACGACGGCTTCACCTCGCACGTCATCAACAGCCGCAACCTGGATATGGCCGTCGCCGGGGATTTCGACGGCGATGGCACGCCGGAGATCGTCCTGCCCTCGCAAGATCGCTCGCGGGTGGCCGGGTTACAACTCGATGCCGCGTATAACGTGGTCGAAGCCTGGTCTTTCCCGCTGGATGGCACGCTGACGACCAACCTCAGCGCGGTGGAATTGCCGGATGGCCGGCTGGCGTTGGCGGTCGGCGTGCAGACCGATGACGGCGCGACCGTCCGGGTCTGGGCACCAGCGGAGTAACTGCGCTCAGATGCCAGCGTCCGCCAGACGCACCTGCGCCAGGGTCAGCGCGTCTTCGAACGTCTTGGTGCTGGTAAAGCTGGTCTGCATCATGGGCATTTTTTCCCATAACTGCAACACCTTGTTGACGATGGGATTCGGTGTGACCATGATCGCGCCGATCAAGTGGTCAGGGGCACGCCGTTCATTCCGAGAGACGACCTTTAGACTGTTTTTAGGGATGCCGCGTGTTTCCTGAACATCCAGAATGGAAATAACCGGATGATCCACTTCGGCCAGCAAGCTAACGGCGCGGTCAAAGGCTTGACGGAGCATTTCCGCCGTCCACTCCGCCGGGAAATCATAATAGAGGATGTGTTTGCCTTCGTCGTACCAGTCTAATTTTATCATGGCATTCCCTCTCTATTTGCCGGTTGATTCCATCATATATCAATAACGTTGCCCTCTGCCGCCCGGAGCAGGCGATCCCACAGGGCGACACCCAACCCCTTGCGCCCGAAATCACGCGCCAGGATGAGATCCACCCCGGCATTATCCAGTTCACGCATGGCGGCGAATAAATTATGGCTGATGTGACGCAGGTCATCCCGCCGGCCCAATGACTTGATGAGACCGACCGATTGCAAATGGAACGTATCTTCATCCGCCAGGAGCAAGCCGACCTGCTGGCCCTGGGCCGTGTGGCGTTCTGCCGCCTGCCGCATCGCCACCAGCACCGAATACAACGGCCCGCGATAAAGTTGTAACGGGACGGAGGGCGAATAATGCTTGAGCATCTGCCCTGGGGAGATAGCGGGTTGCGTCTCGTCCTGGTAATGGGCCTGAACCTGCACATCCGGCACCACCCGGCGCAAATCCGCCCGCACCACGCCCCCCGGTCTTAAGATGGTCGGCTTTTCCCCGGTGAGTGATAACACCGTACTTTCCAGTCCGATGGTCGTCGGCCCGCCGTCCAACACCAGGTCTACCCGCCCGCCCAGGTCGGCCAGGACGTGCTGGGCCGTGGTCGCGCTGGGCCGGGTGAAGGTGTTCGCGCTGGGGGCGGCGATGGGAAGCCGCGCCGTTTGGATCAACGCCTGGGCGATGATGTTGGACGGCATCCGAATCGCGATGGTATCCAGGCCAGCGGCGATGTTATCCGGCACCTGGGCCGCCCGCCGAAGCACAAGCGTCAACGGCCCCGGCCAGAAGACCTCCGCCAGTTGATAGGCGGCCTCCGGCACCGAGTCGGCCAGGGTTGCCAGTTGGTCGATATGCGCGATGTGCGCGATGATCGGATCGTTGGCCGGGCGTCGCTTGGCGACATAGATCCGGTCGATGGCGTCGGCATCCAGCGCATTGGCCCCCAACCCATAGACGGTTTCCGTCGGGAAGGCGACCAGACCGCCCGCTTGTAACACAGCGGCGGCAGTTTGCAGGGTCTTTTCCGCCGGGGATTGCGGATCGACCGTTAACGTCTGGGTGCGGACGGTTGAGTTCACAGCATCATATCTTTCAATTTGAATCAAAATAATGGCGTCACTCTATCATCGTTATGCCAAGAGATGATTAACATGACGTTATGGCTTCATTTTAGCGTGACCTTTCAACGGGCCACAGGGATAAGTCTGTTACAATATGGAGGAAGACTGCTCCACACAAAAGGACGTATGTCATGACGAACGACGATAATTTTATCCGTTATTTTCTCAAGGATCATGATCCCCAGGTGCAAACCCTTTTCTGGCATGTGTTACGCCTTTTGCGCGATACTCTGCCAGGGACGAAAGAGGTGATCGACAGCAAGCGTCAGGCGTTGATCTTCACAACTGGCGCATCATTCCAAACGGGTGAGACGGTGATGATTACACCGTCTCAAGATCATGTTCAAATCGGCTTCGTGAATGGCGACATGCTGGACGACCCGCACGGGTTACTCCAGGGTGATGCTGACTGCCAACGACAAGTGCCGATTCAATCTTATGCGATGCTGGATGCCAACGCCCCCGCCCTGCGCGGCCTGATCTTACAACAACGGGCCTACACCGAAACCGATCATTGAGGCGTCACCGTCGTACTGAAAAACACGTTCAAGGCCGCGTCCGCTTCCATGATCTGGTCGTCGGTGCGCGGCAAATACGACGCCAACAAGATCCAACCATTCGCATCCAACCGGGCCAACAAGGTAACCGTGACCGCGCTCTCACCATCGCTATCTAAATAATCGTAACGGGCGACAGTCTCGTCACCGACGGCCTGAATCTTGACATTTTCCAGTCGGAAGGTCAGTTCGGGGTCACTCGGCTGGAAAAATGCCCGGAGGGCCTGTACCAGGTCGCCGTCTTGAATGTCGAAGTTGGCCTGCTCGTCCGGCGCGATCCAACCCGGTAGATATGAGGTGTATTCACTCAAGAACAGGATCGGCGAGCCATCGTCATCCACCTGCCAGGACTCCGGCAGGGAGATTTCCAACACCGCGCTGGTCAATTCCAGCGTGTAAGATTGCGACAGCGGGGTATCGGCAGTGGCGAGTTCCGCCCCGGTGGATTGGGCGGTTTCCGTCGTGACGAGTGTATCCAACACCGCGAACGACTCCGTCAGATCGGGCAATTCAGCCTGTTGGGTAGGCACGATGGCGGCGACCAGATAATTACCCTGCGCCACCGGGAGCGCGATCATCCGCATATCAAACGGCACGCCTTCGGCAGTCTCCAATTGGTAAACGTCCGTCACACCATCGACCCCGGCAACGGTGATCGGCTCGACCCGGGCCGGGTCGAAGTCGGCAGTTTCTACGTTCCGCAGGTCATAGGCCAGCACATCGGCGGGTGTGTTGGCGTTAGCCTCGGCCAGGGTATCAGCGGAATAGATGATGACGATCAGCGATTGATCGTCCGTGCGCAGATTCACGATCTCTGGCTCCATACGGTTAACGTCCCACAACGCGGGATCATAACCGATGCGGGTGTCATCGAAGAACGTGATCAACTCCCACCCCGGCGGTAGCTCCGGGCTGATGCCGTCGAGCGCGTTCTCTAACGAGCCAGATTTTTCGTCCAGATCGGTCTGTGGGCGTTCAAGGTCAAAGGTCGCGGCGATCTCCAGGATGGTCTCCCGCTCGGTGAGTGCCCCGCCGAAGGTCAGGCCGACGACCACACCGCGCCGGCCATCGCGGAAGGTGACGGCTACCAGCAGAGCTTCATCACCGAAGGCATCGGTAAAATCATAAGTCGCGGCTTCGCGGCCATCGAGAGTGACACGGGTCACCGCGTCGGCATCAAATGCTACCCCTTCGGTATAATCCCAATTAGGGAAGAACTGCAACAGCAGGTCAATAAAGCCCTCATCCGGGTCGATGTCGTACCGCTCCACCAGCAGATCCGGCGGGAAGAAATCAACGATACTATCTTGACTGGTCAGGCGTTGCCGCCCATCATCAAGCGTGGTGACCTCCCAGCCGGTAGGATACTGCACGACGACGGAGTCTTCAAATGGCAAGGTCTCCGGTAGATCGTCCGATTGCGCGTGGGCGGCCCCGCCCAACAAAAATAACAAGCTCACAAGCAAGTAGCGCATAGTATCTCCTCATGATTGTCGTTGTAGTTAGCATTGTACCGGGCGGCTATGTCGATGTTCAACCGACGATTAAACGATGCTGGCCTGCCCCAACAAGACCCACACCAACCAACCCGCCGCGATCAAATAACCGAACCGGCCATGCAGACGGGCGGTGCGCCCCTGGGCCTGGTGCATCAGCGGCACATCATCGGTGGTGTAATAGATGCGGGTGAGTGCCCACGCTTCCGGCAGGGTGAAGAATGCGATCAACACGGTGGGCGGCGCGATCCCGGCCAGCACCACGCCCACCAGCAAGGCATAAGCCCCCAGCGTCAGGAAGGCGTACTCATGGTTGGCGGCCCGTCGGCCAAACATCACGGCCAGTGTGCGCTTGTTCACAGCCCGGTCGGATTGCATATCGCGGATGTTGTTGGCGTGCAAGATGGCCGCCACCATGAACATAATCGGCAAGGCGGCCCACACCAACCCCCAATACACATTGATGTTCATGACGTAATACGCGCCGACCACGATAGCCGGCCCCATGAACACCCCGGCGGCGACTTCGCCCAGGCCGTTATAAGCCAGCGGGAACGGCCCGGCGGTATATGTCACCGCCACCAACACCCCGCCCACGCCGATCAACCAGAGCAACGGGCCGCTATGAACCAGCAGAAACAGGCCAATCAACGCGCCGCCCACCACACTGCCAATCGCCCCGAATAACACCTCATTAGGCGTCAGGATCTTGTGCTTGAGCGTGAGTCCCTGGCCGGCCTCTTTCAGGTCATCGGTACCGCGCCGGAAGTCAACGTATTCGTTGACCAGGTTCGCGCCGGTCTGCAATAAGAGTGTGCCCAGGGTCGCCAGCAAAAACGGCAACAGACGGAACACGCCGTCATCAATGGCGATGACACCGGCCAGGGCCATCGGCACATAGGTCGCCGTGAAGACTCGCGGGCGGGTCGCGCTGTACCACGCGGCTAATTTGGGGTACTTTTCTGCATTGATCACCAGGATTTGCTTTCTAACAATACGATTCAAACGTCATCATTATAGCGTGAGGTGATAGAGATCATATAAGAGATGTGATTTTCTTCACTCCGTAAATCCGCTTGCTTAGCATATCCTTATAAACAAGAATGGACATACGCGTAACGGATGGTCAAAACCATCCAGATGAACCATCTCTCCTCAAGAAAAGGCCGGGGCGATCCCCGGTCTTTTGATTCTACTTTGAAATTTGAAGCCAAACTACGTTACAATGTTCATAAGTGGCGGATAAATCGCGTATATACCGGGCAATTTTATGAAAATCGTAAAAAATGGTTGATTGGCAATTAGCACTCATAACCCTATCGTTTATCTCCGGGTTGACGAGTTGGTGGTTGGCCGATCTCAGTTGGCGGCGGCGACGAGTGATACGTGGCGCACCAGAATTCGCGTTTATGCTGGTGCTAGGTGGAAGCTGGGCCTTCCTTTATATGCTGGAATTAGCCGTCAGCGATGTAGAGATCATGACCGGGCTGTATCGTCTGCGGTCCAGCGTCGTATTGTGGACGGGTTCCGCGTGGATGGTGCTGGCGTTGCGACTGGTCAACCTGAGCAACCGGCGGATCTTAAGCGGGTTGCTGGCGACGGCGACAGCAGGCACCGTCGTCATCCTGACGAACGTCAACGGGTTGTTCTCACAAGAATTATCGGTCGTCTCTTCCTTAGATGTCACACGGTTGGCCGCCACCCCCGGCGACCTGTTCTTGATCTATCTGATTTACATGTATACCGTCTCTGTGATCGGCAGTGTGTTGTTGATCTGGTCGGCCTTCCGCGCAGTGCGGAAGATTAAGAATCAGATCATCCTGATGTTATTGATCTTCATCCTGCCAGTATTCCTGACGCTGACGCCAGTAGCCCGCGCCGCCAACCTGGATCTGGTGCCGATCACGTTTTCGATCACCGCGTTGGTGCTGGGGGTGGGGTTATTGCGCCTGCGGGTGTTCGACCTGTTGCCGGTCGCTTACGATACAATTGTCGCCAATATGCCCGATGGGGTGATGATCGTCGATATAGAAAACCGCATCATGATGATGAATTCGACGATGGAAGCGTTGACCGACACCGCGACCAACACCGTTTATATGCAGGTCGTCAAGCGGGCCTTCCCCGGCTTAAAAGATCTGTGCAAGCGATACGCCGGGCGGCTCTACCTGGAGACCGAATTGACCTGGGGCGACCGGCACATCGAATTGCAGGTGAAGCCACTCTATGACCGGACGAAAACACTCCAGGGGCGGTTGATGGTCTTCCGCGATGTGACCGACCGCCGCCGGATCGAACGGCAACGCTCCGAAAGCGAAACGCTCTACCGCGCCCTGTTCCGGCGGTCGTCGGATGCAATCCTGATCGTCGGCCACGATGACATCATCATCGACGCCAACCCCGCCGCATCCTCACTCACCGGGTACAAAAAAGAACGCTTAATCGGCAAACCCATGCACGCCTTTCAAGTCGGTGAGCGCGACAGCAGTACCGACAGTGGCCGGGTTGAGTTCGAATTGCGCCGGGCAGATGAGCGAGTCATCACCATTGATCTATCGTTCGCCCCGCTGATGGAAGGCGACGAGTCACTTTTCATCGCGGTTCTGCGGGATGTGACGGTGCAGAAGCAAGCCACGCAAGAAATGGCGCGGAACGTGGCCCACCTGCAATTGCTCCGGCAGGTTTCAGAAGAAATCGGCGACACGCTCAACGTCGATCATGTGCTGTCAATTTCGCTGGATGCGGCCCTGCGCCTGAGCGCGGGCAAAGGCGGGTACATCGTCTTACTGGGCAAGTCCAATCACATCCTGGCGACGAAAACCATCGGGGATTACGCGCAAGCGACCAACGGGCGGCGGCGGCATTACCTGGAAGATGATCTGTTGCGGCATGTGCTGGAAAATCGTGAGCCGGTTTTCATCCGGCAGGCTGATGACCTACCGGCTAACGCGGTGCAATTGGCCGATACCTCTGCGCGTATCGTGGCACCGTTGATCTCGCATGAGCAAGTGGTCGGCTTTTTGAACCTGGAGACCAATAACCCGGATCGTTTCGACGATGAGATCTACGAATTGATGCAAATCATCGGCACACGAATCGCGGTCGCGCTGGAAAATGCGCGGCTTTACCGGCAAGCCCAGACGCAGATCGGCGAATTGCAAAAGCTCTATGAGCAGGTCAGCTACCTGGAAGGCATCAAGACCGACATGATCCGCATTGCCGCGCACGACCTGCGCAATCCGTTGTCGGTCTTGCTAGGTTATCTCACCGTGATGGAACTGGACATCGCGTTGTTCGACGCGGAATATC
Organism: Anaerolineae bacterium; assembly: GCA_034437535.1. Taxonomy (GTDB): domain Bacteria; phylum Chloroflexota; class Anaerolineae; order Aggregatilineales; family Phototrophicaceae; genus J038. The sequence goes on from DAOTTZ010000134.1 coordinate 9,922, forward strand.
AAAATTACATCGTGCAGATGCTCAGCGCGACACGGCGCATGAACGTCATGATCGACGACATCTTATCGTTAGAGCGCATCGAACGCATCGCACGCAATAAGGACGCCGGCGGCGAACCGTTCGACCTACGCATCAAGGTGATCGAAGCCCTGCAAGAGTTCAACTTCCACGCCCACGAGAAGAAGCAGGCACTAATCAACGCGATCCCGGCGGGCGCGGTCATGGTGCTGGGCGATTCGCCTCAACTGTATGAGGCGATGACCAACTTAATCAGCAACGCGATTAAATATACACCAGAAGGGGGCGAAATCACTGTCACGCTGGATACCTCCGAGCCGGATCATGTCACCTATCTGGTCAAGGATAACGGGTATGGCATCCCGGCGGATCAACAAGACCGCTTGTTCCAGCCCTTCTTCCGCGCCAAGAGCGAAGCGACGCGCAAAGTCGAAGGTACCGGGTTGGGCTTGCATCTGGTCAAAAATATCATCGAACGGCACAACGGCACCATGATCTTCAAGAGCAAGCAAGGGATCGGTAGCACCTTCGGCTTCCGCCTGCCGGTCTATATGCCAGAAACCAAGCCAGCCGAAGCAGAAAGCAAAACCGCCCGGACGTAACACAAAACAAGATAAACAGACGGCCTATATTAAGAAAGAATAATTTTACGAACTTTTGGAATTATTCGGAAAACTTTCAGACCATTTTTGCCCGATCTCAGGTATACTGTTATTAAGCTGAATAGCCAATGCATCACAACGTTGAGCAATAGGTCTTATCATCAGGTAGACATCGACGCACCACTGAACTTAACAACGAAAATACATTACGGCTCAACACTACCCAAAAGCATGAGCATCGCATCTCCTTCTACTAACGCTCACTATTCAGCAAGAGACCCGGCACCGGTGGCCGGGTCTTTTCATTGCCATTGAAGCGTGTAAATAGGGTAAAAATCTTCATAAAAAATTCGGATTATTCCAGGCTGTTTTGATGTATACTGGTATCAAGCTGAACAGAAACAACATCGAGCCAAACATTGACAGGTCTTATTTAACAGGTAGACATCGACGACCATCGCAGGCAACATCACGAACATTAAAATCACATTGACGCTCATCACAGGCAACATCGACGCTGACAACATGACATTCCAATGACATCGCATCGCTAGTGCATCAAAATCTCATTGTGGCGCATCGCAGAACACAAGGCAACTTCTACCTTACATAAAAGAGCATCGCATCTCCTTCTTCGCTCACCGTTCAGCTTCGGAAACCCGGCTATCAAGCCGGGTTTTTTGATTCCGCATCGGGTGGGGCAAACAGCCGGGATGGCCGTCGCCCCGTTTATCGTTTGCTAGACGAGATCCAGCGTGCGATTGACCAGTTCATCCAACACACGCAGGGCCGCCACCGGGATGACGGTACCAGGGCCGAAGATAGCCGCCGCACCGTGATCGTAGAGATACTGGTAATCCTGCGGCGGGATGACGCCGCCGATGACGACCATGATGTCGTCCCGACCGAGGGCGGCCAACTCGTCTACCAATTGCGGCAGAAGCGTCTTATGCCCCGCCGCCAATGACGAAATGCCGACCACATGCACATCATTTTCCATCGCTTGCCGGGCGACTTCTTCCGGCGTCTGGAACAGCGGGCCGATGTCTACATCGAAGCCGAGATCGGCAAAGGCGGTGCCGATGACCTTCGCACCGCGATCATGCCCATCCTGGCCCATCTTGGCGACCATAATGCGCGGACGCCGCCCGGCCTCTTGCTCGAAAGCGGTCACTTTTTCTCGTACAGATTGCACCTGCTCTTCTTCGCCGAACTCGGTGCTATACACACCACTGATGGAGCGAATGACGGCGCGATGCCGGCCCCACACAGTTTCCATCGCATCGCTGATCTCGCCCAGGGTAGCGCGGGCGCGGGCCGCTTCGACTGCCAGTTCCAGCAGGTTACCGTCGCCGTCTTCCGCACTCTGGGTGATGGCGTTCAGTGCGGCCTCTACCGCCGCGTCGTCACGCTCCGCCCGCAGTTGGGCCAGCCGTTCAAGTTGCGATTCGCGCACGGCGGTGTTATCGACTTCTAGGATGTCGATGGCGTCTTCTTTATCCAGCCGGTAGGTGTTCACGCCGACGATGGTTTCCTTGCCGCTGTCGATGTGGGCCTGACGACGGGCGGCGGCTTCTTCGATCCGCATCTTGGGCAGGCCGGTCTCTAAGGCTTTCGCCATGCCGCCTAATTCTTCGATCTCCTCGATGTGAGACCAGGCGCGTTTCACCAGTTCGTCGGTCAGTGTTTCCACAAAGTAACTGCCGCCCCAGGGATCGGCTACGCGGGTGATGCCGGTTTCATCTTGCAGGAAAAGTTGTGTGTTGCGGGCAATGCGGGCGGAGAAATCCGTCGGCAAGGCGATAGCCTCATCGAGCGAATTGGTATGCAAGGATTGGGTATGACCAAGCGAAGCGGCCATCGCCTCGATGCAGGTACGGGCCACGTTGTTAAACGGATCTTGTTCGGTCAGGCTCCAACCGCTGGTTTGCGAATGCGTGCGCAGGGCCATGCTCTTGTCGCTCTGCGGGCCGAATTGCTTGATGAGCTTGGCCCAGATGAGCCGCCCGGCGCGGAGCTTGGCAATCTCCATGAAGTAATTCATGCCGATGGCCCAGAAGAACGACAGGCGCGGCGCGAATTGGTCGATGCCCATACCTGCTTGCAGGCCCGTCCGCACGTATTCCAGGCCGTCGGCCAGGGTGTAAGCTAATTCGATGTCAGCGGTCGCGCCCGCCTCTTGCATATGATAACCACTGATACTGATGCTGTTAAAGCGCGGCATATTTTGCGCGGTGTAAGAGAAAATATCCGCGATGATCCGCATCGACGGCGCGGGCGGGTAGATGTACGTGTTCCGCACCATGTATTCTTTCAGGATGTCGTTCTGGATGGTGCCGGTCAGCTTATCCGCGCTGACGCCCTGTTCTTCCGCCGCGACGATGTAGAAGGCCATCACCGGCAGAACCGCGCCGTTCATCGTCATAGAAACACTCATCTGGTCAAGCGGGATGCCGTCGAACAGAATCTTCATATCCAGGATGCTATCAATGGCGACACCGGCCTTGCCCACATCCCCCACCACACGCGGATGATCGCTATCATAACCGCGATGCGTGGCAAGGTCGAACGCGACCGACAGCCCTTTTTGCCCGGCGGCCAGATTGCGCCGGTAGAAGGCGTTGCTTTCCTCTGCCGTGCTGAAGCCAGCGTACTGGCGCACCGTCCAGGGGCGTTGGGCATACATGGCCGGGTATGGCCCGCGCAGATAGGGCGGGATGCCCGCCTGGAAGCCGATATGCTCCAGGTCGGCGGTGTCTTCCGCCGTATAGAGTGGTTTCACGTCGATTTGTTCCAGCGTTTGCCACACGTAGTCCCCGGCGGCTTGGCCGGTGGCGTCTTCCAGGGCTTTCTTCCAATCCTCATAGGATCGGGGATCATACTGCCGCTGGTAGTTGATTTTCGTAAAGTCCGGTTGTTGAGTCATACCAATAGTCTCCTCATTTCACTAGATAACCGGTTTGGTCTTGAGTCGATCTTTCGTACAAATGGTTGTCACCATAATTTTATGCCAAGAGATTTTGCATCTGGTAGGGGCCGACCGATGTGTCGGCCCCTGTGATTGTCAGGATTTTTCAATCCCCAAACGCTTATGCAGTTGGCGGTTGATCGCGTAGCAATCCGCGCCCAGGTAAATCGCGTCGTCCACCAGGTCGGCCAGATCCTCTGAAGGCCGCCCGGCAAGGATGACCGTCATCCCCGGCTTGACCGCTTCCGCGTAGGCTGGCACGAAATCAGCGTAATCGTCATCGTTACCGCAGATCACCGTCACACTAGCCCCGGAATCTTGCGCGGCCTGGGCCGCCGCAGAGGCCGAGTCGAAGCCGGTCGGGTCGATGATCTCGAATCCGCCGACCTCAAAGAAGCCGCGTGTGAAATCGGTGCGGGGTTTGTGCCGCTTAAGCGGGCCGATGTTCGCCAGGAAGATGCGCGGCGGGTGGCCGTTGGCGTCGGCGTAGGCTTCCGCCCCCCGGCGCAAGGTCTCAAACGGTACCGCCAACCGCTGAATGCACAGCGGCTCGACCGTCGGCCCGGTCGTCTCATCGGCGGAGCGCAGGGCCGGGATCAACTGGCCGAGTGTCGCGCCGTTTTCCGCCGCCGCCACCGCCGCGCTGAAGTCCGTCAGCGGATCGGGGGCTTTCTCCGGGCGGGCGGATTGAATGGCTTTTACGCGGGTCTGGTGGATGACATCGGTCTCCAGGTCATCCGCCGTCACACGCGGTTCGCCCAGGTTGGGGTACATATTCGTACCGACCAGGCGCGTCTTGCGTTTGGCAAAGGCTTTCATGCGCCCTTCGGCCACTTCCGCGACGGCCTTCTGCACATCCCCACGTAGAAGGGCCTGGGCCATCCCGCCTTCAGCCTCAATCTGCTGGAATGCTTCCCAGGCGGCCCCGCCTAATTCGTCGGTCAATGTCTCGACGTAGTAACTACCACCCGCCGGGTCGAGCAAGGCCGTCAGGTTGACTTCTTGTTGCAGGATGATCTGCTGATTACGCGCCACCCGGCGGGAAAATTCGTCCGGTTGGCGGATGATCTCATCGAACGGGGCGACGTGCATCCCTTCCAGGTTGCTGATGGCCCCGGCCAGGGCTTCGGTCGTGGTGCGGAGCATGTTCACGTAGGGATCATACAACGTCTTGTTGTAGCGTCCGGTCCGCCCGTAGACGTAGGCTTTACAGAATTCCGGCGGCACACCATAGGCCGCGCCGACCTGTGCCCACAGGCCACGAAAAGCGCGGAGCTTGGCGATTTCCATGAAGAAGTTCGCGCCGAGCGCAAACGTAAAGCGGCTATGCTTGAATACGGCCATCGGATCCAGGCCACGCGCCACCATCGCCCGCAGGGCATCCACCCCGGTCGCCAGCGCATAGGCCAACTCTTGAACCGCACTGGCCCCGGCATCGGCATAGGGTGTCAGGTCAAAGTGGAAGGTATGCAGGCCGGGCGCGGCTTGTACCGCCCAGACCAGCAGACTCCCGGCTTCATCATATAGTCGCTCTAGCGATACCGGCAGAGAACCGACTGCCGCCAGCACACCCAGCGGATCATAACCCACCGCACCGTTGATCTCACCGGGTGGCAGATCTGCGGCGGCTACCAGCAGGGCGGCATGGGCCAACGCACTGACCGGCGCATGAACCGTAACCGGCGTCTCATCCAGCGGGATACCGGCCAGTGCGGCTTGATAATCCGCCGCACTGGCAAGCGAGACGCCCACCGCGCCCACCGCACCCGGTTCGGCCTGGTCGGGGTCAGTTCCAGCGCGTGAGGGATCATCCAACGGGATGTTGACGGCGGTCTGCCCCCGCGCCATATCAGCCACCAGCATCGTGTTGAAGTCTTGCGGGGTGGGAGCGGGCAATTCCTGGGCGATGTGCCAGGGACGCGGCTCTGCATGGATGCCGCGCACATAAGGGAACGCACCCGGCGCGGTCAGCGCGTGCTGGATGCCGTCCGCGTCGAAGTACAACGGTTGGAGCGTGATGTCTTCCGGTGTACGAGTCGTCAACTGTTTTTCGAAATTCGCCCCTTTGAGCGATTTTTCCGTAACAGCCCGCCACTCGTCATAAGTCGGTTTTTTGAAATCGTCGAACATGAAACGATCCTTCAATCCATCGGTTTGATTTTAACCGCTATTGTAACGTCCTTGCGCGTAAGAAGATACCAATTTATGACGCATCGCGCAGAATCAAGGAGGAATATCAGTCCCAGACGGACGTTTTAACCGGTGATATGATCCGCCAGCCAGCCCAACAGACCACTACGCTAAAGGCTGAACCATGACAAGTGAACGGAGTGAGAGAGCACGATGTTAAACTGGATCAGCAACTTATTTACCCGGCGGGGAACCCTGCGCGAGACGGTGCCGCATATCGAGGCGGTGGCCGCGCACCGGGCCTGGCCCGCACCACCAGCGGATGACCCGGCGACATACAGCGTATCGCCCTATGTCTATATCGCGGTCAATAAGATCGCGGAAGCCTGCGCTTTAGTGCCCTTGAACATCCAAACGGCGGCGGGCACCACCGCGCCCGACCATCCCCTGCACGCCCTGCTCCAACGGCCCAACCCGCACATGAGCCGCTTTGAGTTGTTCGAGCAGACCATTGGAATGCTGGAATTAACCGGCAACGCTTACTGGTTCCTGGCGGGCGATGCCCAGGGCCAACCGGCGGAGATCTGGCCCCTGCGACCGGATCGCGTCAGCATTGTGCCGGGGGATGGACGCTTTATCGCCGGGTATGTCTACACGCTGGATGGCACCCAGATCCCGCTGGAACCGGTAGAGGTGATCCACTTCAAACGCTGGCACCCCACCAACGATTATTACGGTCTCTCCGCGTTGAGTGCGGCGCGGTTGGCCGTCAACACCGACCACGCCATGAGCACCTGGAATCACACGACCTTCGGCCAGAACAACGGCATTCCAGCCGGGATCGTGAACATCAAAGAATTCGTCAGTGATGCCGATTTCGAGCGCATCAAGCGTGATTGGCGGCAGACTTACGGCGGGCCACAACGGCGGACGGCCTTCTTGCGCGGCGGCGGCATCGAGTGGCACGACATCGGCCTGACTTACCGCGACATGGACTTTTTGCAGGGGCGGCAGGCCAACCGTGACGAGATCCTGAATATCTTCGGCGTGCCGGTCGGCCTCATCAGCGAAAACGCCACCGAAGCCAACGCCCGCGTGGCAGAACGCACCTTCATCGAGCGGACGCTGTGGCCCAAGCTGGTGCGCCTGGTCGGCAAGATCAACGCGGAATTGCTCCCGTTCTGGCCGGGGATGCACCACGCCAGCTTTGAGGACATCCGCCCGACCGACACCCAAACCCGGCTGAACGAGATCCGCACCGCTTACCGCGTGTTGAGCATCAACGAGATGCGGGCGCAATATTATGGCCTGCCACCGGTTGAGTGGGGCGACCGTCCCGCCGTCGGTGATGTGCCATCCATACCGGAGCCGACCACGCCAGAACCAGACGCGACGAAATCTATACAGACAGAGTTGGCCCAATGGGAACGCTTCGCCCTGCGCCGCATCGATCAACCGGTTACCCGGCCCTTCCGTGTGCATCACTTACCCGCAGAGACCGCGTTCGAAGTCTCCGCCCGCTTGCAGGCCGCCGGGGACGACGCCGAAGCAGTACAGGCCGTCTTCGCTGATGTGCGAGAACACATCACGGATTAATGCTCATCCCATCAACCTGCGGCATGATGGCGTTATCATCTATATAATTTGAGGAGACTGAACAATGCCACAAGCTATCTTTAACGGAACCGTCATCGCGGAGAGCGACGACACAGAAATGGTAGAAGGCAACCATTACTTCCCGCCGGACTCGGTGAAGATGGAATTCTTCCAGCCGATTGACCGCACGACCGTCTGCCCGTGGAAGGGCACCGCCAGTTACTACGACATCACCGTAGACGGCGAGACGCAATCCGGCGCGGCCTGGACTTACCGCGAGCCGAAAGACGCCGCCAGCAACATCAAAGAGCACATCGCATTTTATAAAGGCAAGGTAGAGGTCAAAGCGTAGACCCATAAGAATGCGAAACGCCACATAACTCGGGGTTATGTGGCGTGTTCACAAGGAGGAAAGTATATTGATTGCACCGTCTTTATTATAACTTTACTTCTACCTCATGAACCCTTAAGAATCGCTGGAATTTCTCCGAATTTTTTGTGAAGAACTGACAGACATTAAGGTTTCATTGATAGTCATTATGAGACCTTAACACTATTTGTGCGCCTCTTACAGGATTTGCTGGATAATTATAACAAAGGTGACTTCTCGATTTCGGCGTAATCCGCCGCCAGTTCACGCCAGGCCCGGCCCAACCGGCGGAAGCCCTCTTCGATGGTCTCCGGCGGGTGCGCCCCATAATTCAAGCGCATCTTATAATTGCCACCCCCGTTGACGTAAAAGACATTGCCAATGGCATAAGCCACACCCTGCTGGATGGCCGAGATGTATAACTCCGCCGCTGTCGGGCCGGAATGCGGCAGTTCTGCCCATAGGATCAAGCCGCCTTTGGGTTGCTCCCAGTGGGTGCCGGGGGGGAAGTGTCGCCGGGCCGCATCCAGCGCGGCGTTGCGCCGGCGCAAGAGTTCGTGGTTGTTGCGCTCTAGCTGGCCGCTGAAGATACCGCGTTGAAGCATATAATGGATGGTGCGCTGGTTCAGGCCGGGCGTAGAAATATCCGCCGCCTGCTTAACGCGCACCAACCGGTGATAATAGCGGCCATCGGTGATGAGATACCCAATCCGCACACCGGGCAAGAGCATCTTGGTAAAGCCGCTAGCGTGGATCACCACGCCGTCTTCGTCCAGGGCCTTCAGCGGCGGGATGGCCTCGCCTTCGAAGCGGAACTCGTGGTAGACCGCGTCTTCCAGGATGGGCACGTCGTGTTGTGCGGCCAGCGTGATCAACTGGCGGCGGCGGTGCAGGGGCATCACATGGCTGGTCGGGTTCTGGAAGCTCGGCATGATGTAGATCAAGCGCGGGTCGTTGTCAATCAGATAATTTTCCAGATAATCCAGCCGGATGCCGTTTTCATCCACCGGGATGCCGTGTAAGTTTACGCGCCGGGTGCGGGCGATGTCGATCATGCCGATGTAAGTCGGATCTTCGGTGACGAGCGTATCATTTTCGCTCAGCAACGCCTGGATCACCAGATCAAGGGCTTGCTGGGTACCGCCGGTGATGAGGACGTTACTGGGATGACAATCAATGCCCAACGCGCTGACGTAATCTCGCACACCCGCCCGCAACGGACCATACCCTTCCGGCACTTCATAATTGAGGGCCTTCGGGCCGTCACGCTCTAACACCACGTTGATCGCATCGCGTAGATTTTGCATCGGGAAGAACTCTAACGGTGGCGAACCATTGCTAAAGCTGATGACACCCGGCTTGCGCGATAGGCGCATCAGATCTCGAATGGAATTATCCGGCGCGGTGTTTTCTGTCACCGTGTTGACGTTGGTGCTCTGGTCGAGTGCGGTGCCGTTCTGCACGTCTTTGGCGACGAACGTACCCCGCCCGGCGTGGGCACTCAAAAAGCCTTCGGAGCGTAGTTCCGCATAAGCATTGACCACGCTAATGCGGCTGATGCCTAATTGCTTGGCAAGATCCCGGCTGGCGGGCAGGCGTACCCCTGCCGTCAATGTGCCGCTTTCGATCTGCAAGCGGATGCTGTCGATCAGTTGCCGGTAGATGGGGTCTTCCCCCTCCCGGTCGAGTGTGACATTCAGCGGATGCGGATCCACGTAGTTTTCCTTCCAATACAACAAAATTACCAGGCGAACCATTGCCCAAACCTACAAGACCATTTTGGACTCATTGACTGAGCGACAGATGAATTCTGCATAATCATCATCGCAAAACGTGCGATTCTTCCCGATTTAGTCAGATTTTTGGTAAGATGGAGCCAGGTCTCATAGTCTGTATAACAGAAGCAAATCATTTATGGGGAGCGTGAACGCATGGCTGACCAGGACGAACAACTTAAAAACATGCTTGACTTTCTCAACGCGCCGGAAGATGAAGTCGTGATTGGGATGGATTGTAGCGATTGCGATCAACTGGCGGCTATCGCAGAGCGCGTAGCGGCTGGCACGCCGGTCGCGGCAGTTTTGCCAGCCCTCAACGAACATCTGGTTTATTGGAAAGATTGCCGGGAGGAATTCGAAGCACTGGTGGCTGTGTTAAAGGCAGAAAACGACGCCAGCGTCTCCGATGCACTCGATCAAATTTCGGCTGTACTTGATGACGACATAACAAACGAGGATGCATAATGCGTAAGACACGAATGGTCATTATTGGTTCTGGCCCTGCCGGGTTGACGGCGGCCCTATACGCCGCCCGCGCCCAGCTTAACCCGATTTTGATCGCCGGGAACACACTCGGCGGGCAGGTCGCGCTGACGCACGAGATCGAAAATTACCCCGGCTTCCCGGAGCCACTGAACGGGACAGAACTGGTGCAGAAGATGCTGGCTCAGGCCGAACGCTTCGGTACCGAGACGATCTACGATGTGGTGACCGATGTCGATTTTAGCAACGGCACCCCCTTCACCCTGACGACCGGCGGCGGCGATATGTACCTGGCCGATACCGTGCTGGTGACCAACGGGGCCGACCCGCGCAAGCTCAAGGTGCCGGGGGAAGCAGAATACGTCGGCAGGGGCGTGAGCTACTGCGGCACCTGCGACGGCTTCTTCTTCCGGGGTAAGGAAGTGGTCGTAGTCGGCGGTGGAGATAGCGCGATGGAAGAGTCGATCTTCCTGACACGCTTCGCAGAGAAGGTGACCGTCGTCCACCGCCGTGATTCACTCCGCGCCGGGCCACAACTGCAAAAGCGAGCCTTCGAAAACGAGAAGATTGACTTCATCTGGAATACAGTGGTGGAGGAAATCGAAGCCGGGGACGACGGCAAGGTCGGCTCTGTGCGCCTGCGGAACGTGGAAACCGACGAGACCAGCGACTTCCCGACTGATGGCGTGTTCGTGTTCATCGGGCACATCCCCAACAGCGTGATCTATGGCGATCAGATCGCGGTCAATGAGCGCGGGTATGTCATCACAGACCAGCGTTACCGCACCAACATTGACGGCGTGTTCGCGGCGGGCGAGATCCAGGACGAGTTATGGCGTCAGGTCGCTACCTCTGTCGGCCAGGGTACCGCCGCCGCCATGAGCGCAATCCACTGGTTGGAAGAACGCGAAGACAGCCTGCAAGATCTGGACGCGCCAGTAGCGGAACCGACCAGCTAGAATCAGCGGACTACCCCCCCCGAAATCAACCACAGGCACCCCCCAGCGGGTGCCTTTTTGCGTCCACACCTGAACATCAACAGTGGATTATGCCGTGAGTCCGATGTATTCTTCCTAGCACTTTACAAAAGATAAAGGATACTTACATGCCGAAAAAATTGATTGCAACCAAATTTTCACGAGACTTTGCCGATGCCGTCGAGATCGTAGACGACCCGATCCCGGAGCCAGCACCCAATGAGATCGTCGTCAAAAATCATTACGCCGGGGTGAACGCCACCGACCCCAACATCACCGCCGGGTTGTATACCCCCGGTGCGACCCCGCCCATCGACCTGGGGGCGGAGGCCGTCGGCGAGGTCATCGCGGTGGGTGACGCGGTGGAAAATTACACGGTGGGCGATGCGGTCATGATGCTGACCACCGGCGGCGGCTACCGTGATTATTACGCCATCGCCGCAGACCGCGCCATCCCGATCCCCACCCCGACGCCAGAGATCATGACGCTGGTGCTGAGTGGGTTAACCGCCTCCTTCGGGCTGGAGATCGTGGGCGAGATGACCAGCAACGAGACCATTTTAATCACGGCGGCGGCGGGCGGCACCGGGCACATTGCCGTTCAGCTTGCCAAACAAGCCGGCAACCACGTCATCGGCACCTGCTCCACCCAGGAAAAGGCCGATTTCCTCAAATCAATCGGTTGTGACCGGGTGGTTTTATATAAAGACGAAGACCTGGATCAAATCTTGAAGGAAGAATATCCGCGTGGGGTGGATATTGTGTACGAATCGGTCGGGCGAGAGATGTTCGACATCAGCGTGAAGCACCTGGCACGTAAAGGCCGTCTGGTCATCATCGGTTATGTGACCGAGTACAAAGGCACCCCGCAGATCGTAGAACGCCCGCGCATTTACACCGATATTCTGTTCAAATCGGCCAGTATTCGCTCGATGTTCCTCACGCATTATCTGCCGGAGCACATGACCGAACACCTGATGAAACTCAGCAAGATGTTGCAAGCCGGCAGTCTGCAAGTGCAGATCGACCCGACCAACTTTGTGGGCGTCGAGTCAGTGGTCGATGCGGTCAATTACCTGCAATCCGGCAAGAACAACGGCAAGGTCGTCATCCGCTACACGGATTAATCGTAATGCACCAGGATTTCCGTTAGCGGCTTCTTCTCGATGACCGGCACGCGGGCCGCTTCCGCCGGGTACCCGACCGGGATGACGACGTAGGCGCGTTCGTTGGCCGGTCGGTTCAAAATCTCGGACAAAAATTTCATCGGGCTGGGGGTGTGCGTCAGCGTGGCTAACCCGGCCTGATGCAGACTCGCCAGCAGGAAGCCCACCGCAATCCCGACTGACTCCTGCACATAATAATGCTTGATCTTTTGCCCGTGTGGATCAAGCGCATAGGCCTGCCCGAACACGATGACCAGGTAAGGCGCGTCTTCCAGGTGGGGCTTTTGCCAGTCGGTACCCAGGTGGCGGATGGCGTCTAGCCATTCGTCGCTCATGCGCCGCTCGTAACTTTCACGTTCTTCGGCCTCTGCCGCCTGGCGGATGGCTCGCTTGAGATCGGGATTGCTCACCACGCAGAACGTCCAGGGTTGTTGGTTGGCCCCGGAAGGCGCACGGCCAGCAGTGCGGATGGCGTTCTCGATCAAGTCGAACGGGACCGGCTCATCGGAAAAATCGCGCACGGTGCGCCGTGTCACCATCCGCGCTAAAAAGCTCTCCGATTGACGCCGGCTTTCGTCCAAGCTCATATGCTGGAAGACCAGCGGTTCAAAATCTGTCACAGTTATTGTGTCGCGCTTTCGACATCCGGCACCCGGCGGGCGCGGTCAATGATTTCTTCCTGATCGCGGAAGGGCAAGAACTTCTGGATCCATTCGTTGTCATTCTGGCGGATGAATTCCTCTGCCTTAAGCACTAGATCCCGGTTGCCGATGAACAGCGGGGTGCGCTGGTGCAGGTCGTGCGGTTGCACGTCGAGAATGTCACCGGCTCCGTCGGAGGCATACCCGCCGGCCTGCCGGGCGATGAACGCTAAGGCTTGCGCCTCATACATCAGCCGGAGCTTGCCCTTGTAGCCGTCATCCTCACGCAAATCCCCCGGATACAGATAGACGCCGCCGCGCAATAAATTACGGTGGAAATCCGCCACCAAAGAGCCGATGTAACGGTGGGCCAGCGGGTCACGGCCTTCGGCATAAATGCCCTGAAGATACTTGACATAACGCCGCACCCCCGGCGTCCAGTATTTTTCGTACCCATGATTCACGCTGTAGTAACGGGGGGCGGCGGGTATCTTGATGTTCTCGTGGCTGAGCAAGAACTCCCCGACGCTGTTATCCAGAGTGAAGCCGTGTACACCCTGGCCGGTGGTATAAACCATCATGGTGCTAGAACCATAGATGATGTACCCGGCGGCGGCCAGCTTATAGCCCGGTTGGAGCATGTCTTTGATGGTACCTTCTGCCCCGGTCGTCACCTTGCGGAAGATCGACCAGATCGTCCCGATTGAAACGTTCACGTCGATATTGCTACTGCCATCCAGCGGATCATAAAGCAGGACGTACTTGCCGGTGTCATAATGCGGCGGGATGCTCAGGATGTCGGTATGCTCTTCCGACGCCATGCCACACAACCGCCCGGTGTGGTCGTTCATCTTGTAGATGACGTTATCCGCGAACAGGTCGAGCTTTTGCTGGCGTTCCCCGTGTACGTTCTCCCCCCCAGCCGCGCCTAGAATATCCGCCAGGCCAGCGCGGTTAGTCTCGCGGGAGATGATCTTGGCGGCCAGGGCCAGGTCATAAAGCAGGTTGGTGAAGGTACCCGTCGCGCCGGGGTAGAGTTTCTGTTGCTCGAAGATGTGGCGTTCAATCGTGGTGATCTTGCTGGAAGGACTCATCATAAAACCTCTTTCAAAAATTGGATTATTTTTGGTGCGCCTCAATTTAACTCAATCATAACATGGATCCACACCTGACGGCATGTGCAAAACCGATGTGATTCTTGCTACAATCTAGCAACCATAAGACGACAAAGGATTTTTGTTATGTTGCGTAAATACCTGTTTGGATTTTTGATTATGGCGTTGCTCCCGGTGATTGGGCTGGCCCAGGACGAGCCACCTGCCGAAGACCCTTACCCCTGGTGGAACGACCGCGTGTGGTATGAGATCTTCGTGCGGAGCTTCCGCGATAGTAACGGGGATGGCGTTGGAGACTTCCAGGGCTTGACCGACTCGCTGGATTACCTCAACGATGGCGACCCGGAGACGACTGACGACCTGGGCATCACTGGCATCTGGCTGATGCCGATCTCACCATCGCCCAGTTATCACGGGTATGATGTGATCGACTATCGCGGCATCAACCCGGAATACGGCACGATGGAAGACTTCCAGGCGTTTATGGCGGCGGCGCACGAGCGCGGTATCGCGGTCATCGTGGATCTGGTGGTCAATCATAGCGGCGTCGATCATCCCTGGTTCGTGGCAAGCCGCCAAGACCCGGATGGTGAATTCGGCGATTGGTACCGCTGGCGCGATGAAGATCCCAATCTGCGCGGGCCGGAGGGCGGCGTCGTGTGGCATCAGGCCGACGACCGTTATTATTATGGCGTCTTCTGGAGTGGAATGCCCGACCTCAATTATGATACCCCCGCCGTCACCGAAGAGATGTACGACATCGCCCGCTTCTGGCTGGAAGACCTGAACGTAGACGGCTTCCGCCTGGATGCGATCAAATACATCGTGGAAGATGACAACGTGCTGGAAAACAGCATCCCGACGGAAGAATGGCTGGCCGGCTTCCACGATCACGTCGAGTCGGTTGATCCAGACACGCTACTGGTGGGCGAAGCCTGGACCAGCACCAATCTAGCCTCTAATTACGTCGATGAAGCGGTAGACATCGTGTTTGAGTTCGACCTGGCGATAGCGATCTTGCGCGGGGCCAGCTTCGGCATCAGCAGTTCCATCCACAGCCAGATGGAAACCGTGCTGGAAAGCTACCCGCCGGGGCAATATGCCACCTTCCTGACCAACCATGACCAGAACCGGGTGATTAACCAACTCAACGGCGATTATGACTCAGCGCGGGTGGCGGCTTCGGTGTATATGACGCTCCCTGGCGTGCCATTCATCTACTACGGCGAAGAAATCGGCATGACCGGCACCAAGCCCGACCCGGAGATCCGCACGCCGATGCAATGGGGCGGGCCGGAGCCAGGAATCGGCTTTACCGTGGCCCTACCCTGGTCACCCGTCAACCCGGATTGGGCCGACGGAATCACCGTTGCCGACCAGACCGATGACCCGGATAGCCTGCTCAGCCATTACCGCAATCTGGTTCACCTGCGGAACGCGACCCCCGCCCTGCGCTACGGTGATTACACCCCGATTGACGCCGGCCCTGGGAACGTATTCGCCGCCCTGCGCCAGACCGAAGATCAGGCTGTGCTGGTGGTCGTCAACTTGCGCGACCGTTTGGTCGATGATTATGGCATGGTGTTAGAGGCCAGTGGCCTGGGCAATGTGACCGATGCCCGCGCCCTTTTCGGCACAGATGCACAGATCACACTGCCCGATGTCAATGCAGAGGGCGGTTTTGCAGATTATCGCCCGTTACCGGAGATCCCGCCGTTGGCGACGATCATCATTGAACTGGAAACCGACGCCGGTTAACGTTAACAATGGGAGCGCGGGGGCGCGATTCATCACGCCCCTACTGGCCGGACGGTAACGCGATCCCTTTACGGAAGGCGTTGACAATCGTCGGCGTGCCATTAATCACCACGTACCACGCCGGGAACCAACCAATACCGAATAACTCTAGCTGGATGTCTTTCTTGTACGGGTTGATGACGTGTTCTTCGGTGCGGTCGGCGATCTGCGCCCACTTGTCGTTGATCCCCTGTAGCACACGCTCGAAGTCTTGCTCTAACTCCACGATTTCACGTTCGAGATCTTCCAGCGTCTCGTGGCTCTCGGAGATGTCTTCTTTGGTCTGGCGGCGGTAGCGGGTGGCGCGGCTCATGCGAGAAAGGGTGTAATTGGTGCGGCCCTTCCACAGGCTGAGCAATGCTTCGCCAGTGGTGAAGAGTTCTTCGCGCTTACGGTCGCGCAGTTCCTTCTGCTCGGCCCGCAATTCCATGTCCTTGCGCTTGAGTTGTTCCTCTAACTTTTCCATCTGTCCGGCGTATTTCTGGCTGGTCTTATCCATTTCGGCGTCGCGTTCTTCGCGGGCGGCCTGCTGGACGGCGGCCTGGAACTCGTTAAAGTCGGAATCCGGACTGCCGTAGATCTTCAGTTCCGGGTTGAACGGGACAACCAGCATGGCCGTGTTATACAGCATGTCGGTCACTTCGCGCTTGATGTCCTTCATCCGGGTGCTATCAGTCAGGGCCGATGGCACATCAGAAAAACCGGCGTTGTCTTGCGGTTGGTCTTCGATGTTGCGGGCGTCAATCGGCTGGATCTGGTGTTCTTCCCAGCGGATCAACCCGGCCTGGCGCAACTTCGGCACCGCGTAGGTATAGACGCGGGCGGTGTAGACATTGGCCTTGCGGTCTTGATAGCGCACAACGGCCTGTGCCAGTAACAACGGGCTGTAGATCAAGCGTGCGCCGCCCACGTTGCCCGGTGCGCTCCCGGTTTGCTGGCTCCATTGGGTGGCCGCATCATTCGGGTTGAGTTGCGGCGGCAGGAAATACTCTGAGATGCGTGATGTGACCGACATCTTATTATTGCTAAAGCCCTCCGGCAGTTCACGCTGGCTGGCGCGGACGGGTTGGGATGGGCCGGTGCGGGCGGGTGCGCTCTGCGCGGTGAAGCCGCCGCCACCGGGTAAGCCCATCGGCATATTGCCACCCCCGCCGGGCAAAGATGGCGGCGGTGCGCCCTGGCCGGCATATTGAGATTGCATCCCGGCTTGCTGTTGCCATGTGGCCTGCTGGCCCTGGCTCTGGGCCACCTTCTGCATGAGTTCGCGCCGTTGGTCGCGCATCAACGTGCTGATCTGCTGGCGGGTGAGCGGCCCCCGCAGGTAACTCATGGCCCAGCGGGAATGTACCAGCACCGGCCCGCCGTCCTCGTGGATGTTACGCATCAAGAAGACACGCGGGCGCACTTCCGCCACCATGTCGGAGACAGCCCGCAGGTCAAGGTTTTCATCGGCGGAGGCCATCTCACGCAGGCCAGCCATAACCTTCTGCCGGTCGTTATCCGATTGCAAACGCCCGATGAACCAGGTGCCGGTGTTGGTCAGGCCCTTGTAATCCAGGTCGCCGGGGTTCTGGGTCGCCATCACCAGGCCGATGCCGAAGGCGCGGGCTTGCTTTAGCAAGCGCAGGATCGGCTCTTTGGTGGGCGGGTTCTTGGGGTACGGCGGGAAGTAACCGAACATCTCGTCAATGTAGAGAATGGCCCGAAGGCTGGTCGTCCCGCTGAGCGTTCGCATCCAACTGAGGACATTTTCCAGGATGAGCGTGGTGATGAACATGCGCTCTGCTTCGTTGAGGTGCGCGATATAGAAGATCGAGGTGCGCGGGCGTCCGTTATCCTGGTAGAGCAGGCTTTGCACATCGAGCGATTGGCCTTCCAGCCAGCTATCGCGGAAGGACGGCGACGCGATGATGTTGTTCAGTTCCATCGCCAGATTAAACCGTTTGCGCTCCGACATGAATTTATCTACCGGCAACACCCCTAACTTTTCAAACGGGGGTTGTTGCACCTGGTTGATGATCTCCTCTAGCGTGAGATCCTGATCCCGTCGCCAGGCATATTCGATGATGTTGGCGATGAGGACGTGTTCGTTATCCTTGACGGGTTGCGCGTTGATGCCCGCCAGTGCCAGCAAAGCGGAGGTGATCCCGTTCATCTTCTCGCGGATGCCCTCTTCGTTGCCGTCCCAGCCCTCACGCGGGGCACGCAGAGAGGCCAGGATGCTGATGGGCAGGGCGGCGTCACTGCCGGGGGTGTAAATGCTCATCTGGGTGGCAAGCTGTAACCAGCGCATCCGGTCTGGCACGATGCCCCAACTTTGCAGGCCATCTTTCCAGCGTTGGGCGATGTCTGCGGAAAAGGAGTCCATATCCAGCCCGGCGCGGCGGGCGTCGTCGGTGTTCACCCAGGGCCGGAAGTCGGACGGTTGGAGATCAGGGAAGTTCAACATCAGGTTGGTGATGTCGCCCTTTGGGTCGATGATGATGGACGGGATGTTATCTAAGATGGCTTCTTCTAACATGGTGACGCACAGGCCGGTCTTACCGCTACCGGTCATGCCGACGACGAGGGCGTGCGTGTTGAGATCACGCGAGTCGTAATACACCACATCGTCGGTGAGCCGGTCGGTACCGGGGTCATAACGGCGGCCCAGGTAGAAGGTGGTCGGCGCTTCTATAAACGGCATAAGCATTCTCTCACATTACAGATACTTTGTTCTACAGTATAGCATAATTTGGCTGGATTGCGTGCCCTATTGAATCGGTAATAATTTTTTAACACGCCCCGGCAAAACCGGGGCCAGCATAGCCCATTCACGCGGGCTTAACGGGCGGAAGACGATCATCAACCCGGCGTAAGCCAGCCCACCAGCCACCAGCGCAACCAATGGCGCAAGCGGCCACAGCAGGCCGGTGATGGCGAACATCACCGCCCCGGCCACCGCTGGCCGCCACACCATATCCAGCCAATCCAGCTTACCCAATGCGGATTGCATCAGCAGGCCGAAGGGCACCAACAGGACGATCTCACTCAGAATGGTCGTCACGGCGGCGGCTTGATAACCGAAGGCCGGGATGAAGAGCAGGTTGGTGATGATATTAAAGCTGACCGCCAGCAGAAAGGCGCGGGTGATGCGCCGTTGCAGATCAACCGCGATCAGCGCGTATTGCGTCAGGCTGTTCATCCAGCCGAACGGAATGCTCCACACCATAATCTGAAGTGCGACCGCCCCGGCAGGCATAAAGGCCGCCCCGCCCAGGAACAACGTCAACGCCTCTGCTAAAAAGGTGAGCAAGACCGCCAACGGAATCGCCAACCCGACCAACAACTTAATGCCCAGGGTGTACGTCCGCTTGAGTTGGTCGCGGTTGTTTTCCGCCTGACGGCTCATCACCGGGAGCAACGCCTGCGTGAAGAAAGCCGGGATAATGTTGATCGCCAGTAACCAGCGGTAAGCCACACTATACTGGCCGACGATCCGCGCCCCGCGCAGGGCTTCCAGCAGGATGATGTCGATCTGGAAGAAGATAGTCGCTAAGAAGTGGTTGAGCATCAGCGGCCAGCTTTCGCCCACCATGCGCCGGACAAGCCCGAAGTTCGCGCCGCGTTCTTCCGGCGGCGGGGGCGTGGCTGGACGGTTCAGGCGTAAGACACCGAGCGCGGCATAACTCAAGATCGCCAACGTGACCAGATTCACCGCGATGCTGACCGCGGCCAACCCGACGATGCCGAAGCCAAGCAAGAGCACGATCAAACCGAGGACGGCCTTGTTAATGGTGGTGACGGTCGTCACGGCGGCGGGATATTCGGCCTTCTGGAAGGCGTAGAAGATCGACGTCAGGCCCTTGCTGATGCTGGCCGGGGCTAGCCCGATATACAGCAGGCCAATCGCCAGCAGGGCTTCCTGGCTCAATTGCGGGTCAACGGTGGCCTGCCGCACCACGATAAAGCCCAGTACCAGCGGCACACACGCGAACACCAGCACCAACCGCAAGACGGTGGTATTGAACAGGTAGAAGCCCGCACGCGGTTTTTCCCGGCTGGCTTCGCGGATCAAGAACACATCCAGGCCGAAATTGGTGATGATGTCGAACCAGACGAAGACCACAATCGCATAATAATAGATCCCGGCGGCCTCCGGGCCGAGGATGCGAAGCATGACGAACGCAAACGCGAAATCAATGCCCCGGTTAAACAGGTTGAGCAAGATCGGCGCGATGCTGTTGCGGGCCACCAATGAGGCGTCACTGCTTTCGTCCGTCCCCGCGCCGACCAGCACCCCCCAGCCCCATAATCCCCCCAGGAAGACGGCCACCGCCAACCCGATAGCCGAGCCAAACGCGCCGACCTGAAAGCTGGTCGGGCTGTAGATCAAGCGGACGGCGTACAAGCCTTCGCGCACGGCTTCGTCTTGCACAGCGCTGAGTCCGGTAAGAACATACGAGCGGGCAAGCTGGATCGGATCAAGCAAGACCGCCGAGAAGTTATCAGCGGCGGGCACAACAGAAAGTTCGCGCTCGTCGGCTTGCTCGCCGTTGATGTCGATGCCGAGCGGACGCACAAAGGCCCGCCAACCGGGGGCGTAACTCTCGCTGAGGACGAGCCATTGCGCCCCGGCAGACTCAAAATCGACCGTGAGCAGGCGTTCCCGGCTGTTGGGCCGCGTGAAATCCTGGATGGCGAAGGTGCTGGCCGGGCGCATATCTCCCACCGCCGGGGGTTGATCGTCGCGCCCTGGCAGTAAGACCGCCGGACCAACGGCAAAGTTATTGCGATAAATGCGGACGACGGGCGTCTCGTGGACGACGCTCAAGCGCGGTGAATCGCCGTCGGTCAGGTCATCGGGTAGATCAACACCGGCATAAGTCACAACATAACCCACATTGAGCAGATCCAGCCGGTTCCAATCGACCTCACCGCTTTCGATGCGATCCAGGTACAGCGGCGCGATGCGGTTAGCATCCAGCCCCGGCTGGATGGTGGTAGCCCGCATGTAGGCGACGGTATCCAGGTCGATGATGCTATCGTACCCGCGTATGTCGTCCAGGCCGTAGATCATGGTCATGTTGGGCTGGAGCAATTTGTCCAGGCCATCCACCGGTGATTCAACAGTGGTATAACGGAAATGCTCACCGGCGACTTGCCGGTCTACCAACCATTGAATCGACGGCGGCGTGAAATCCAGCAGGGCCGGATCCGATGCCGGGTTAAAATTCCACGATGCGATCATCAGGTCAAGCGCGATCAAGCCGACCAGCGCGACCGCCCACAATCCCCGCCGCGCCCGGCGGGATGCGGCCAACAAGATCACGCCGCCCCCGGCCAGCATCCCGCCGAGAACCAGCGCATTGGTCAGTTGGTAGTTGAAGAACGTCCGCACATCAGGGAAGGCGAATTGCGCTTTCGCCATACCCGTGAACACACGCTCCACCAACGGCACGATAGAGTCATAGGCCAGCCGCGCCCCCAACAAGCCGACCAGGATCAACGCACCCAGGCCGAGCAGACCGACCGCCAGCCGTCGAATCCAGCGGCGGCGAGCATCGCTGAGGGTGCCGCCCAGGGCCGCTGTACCGAATCCGGCCAGCACCGCCACACCGATTGTCACGCCGTACACCCAGCGGAAGGGCGTGTTCAACTGATTGATACCCGGTAGCGGGTAGATCAGCGCGTAGGTGGGCAGGCCGAACATAAACGTCAACGAGATGAGCGTGAGCGCGAAGAAGATCAGGCGGTAGGGCGGATCATCCCGGCGGCGGTGGATTAGCCAGCCGTCGATCAAAGCGAAGAATGCCAGCACCAGCGGCATAATCCCGACGTAGAGGGCGGCTTCCACATAATTTTTAATGCCCCAATCGGTGCTGGCGACCGCATCCCCGAAGGCGTTGACCGTGACGGGTTGCCAATCCAGCGTGAACCAATCAAAGACGCGATCATGGGCCGGGTTGCCGTAGAAGTTCGGCAGGATGAACTGGATTACATCACGGGGCGGATGCGCGAACCCCAGCACCGTCGCCAGTTCGCCGCGTTCGGTGCGCCAGTTGCCCTCTGCCGCCTCATAAAGCGGGATGAATTGCACCGCGCCCAACGCAAAGCCCAACGCGACCATCCCCGCCAGCCAGGCAGACGGCGACACAATCCGCCAGGCCGACCGCGCCCGCCAGCCCACATCCAGCAGACGCAGGCCGCCATAAAACGCGGTGATGAGCAACGTGTAGATCGTCAGTTCCGGGTGGCCGGCGAAGATATTAAAGGCCAGCGCGAACGCCCCCAGCACCGCCCACAAAGGCCGGGCCGGACGCCCGAAAACCGGTTCATCCCGCACGATAAATTCCGCCATGAGCAACAAGGCCGGCATAAACACCGCCGCCCCTAAAATCATGGGGTGAACCGCGCTGGCGATGAAGAATCCACACAACTGATAGACCACGCCCGCAATTAACCCGGCCAGCACCCCTTGCTTCAGCCCGCGCAAAAACGCACTCATCAGCCAGCCAGCCAGCCACAACGCCAGCACCGTGAACCAACCGTAGGCGGCTTCCAGCGGCAGGAGGTAATAGACGATGCTCAACGGATACAGCGTGGATTGTTGGCCGGTGGCGAAGAAGGGCGTGCCGCCGAATTGATGCGGATTCCACAGCGGCACTTCGGCTTCTGCGATGGACTGACGGATGAAGGACTTCCACTGGTAATTTTGCAGGATCAAGTCATCGAGGAGCGCGTTATGAGGCTCCGGCGCATCGACTACATCGGCATACGCGGCGAACGGCTCGTACTTATACAGGTTTTCAGTCGGCAGGAGGGTGCGCCCGCCCAGGGTTTGCGCCCAGAACATCACCAACGGCAAAAGCAATAATACCCCGGCGATCCCGGCTTCTTTCAAAAAACGGTGCATAAGCTGGCAATCCTCATCCGACAACTGACAGGAGGGAGGATAGCCCCGGCGAGCGATTTTGAATAGGGCGCACCCCCGGCAGATGATCCACCTTGCCAGCAGGAATCCTTTGCAAAACCCGCTACTTCCCGGCATAATAACCATGACGTAGCGAATTCATGGGCAAATGATGCCGAAAATCTTCGTCTCTTACCGCCGGGTAGACTCCGAAATCTTCGCACACCGCATCGCGGATTGGTTCGTGCTCAAGTATGGTGAAGACAATGTTTTCATCGATATTGACGCGATCAAACAAGGGGAAAACTTCCCGGATAAACTGCGCCGGAGCGTGCAGGAAAGTGATGTAATGCTTGTCATCATCGGCAAGACATGGGCGGCAGAATTCGCCCAGCGTGACCCCGATGGTGATTTTGTTCTGCTGGAAGTTCAGCGCGGGCTGGCGGGCGTGCCGCTGGTCATCCCGGTTCTACTGGATGACACGCCCTTTCCGACCACTGCTGATTTGCCGGAAGCCGCACATGGCCTGCTGACGCTCAACGCGGCCCGCGTGCGCCGCACCGATTTTCACCGCGATATGGACGACATCCACCGCACGATCCAGGCCAATTTTGCTCGCCGGCGCGGGTTGATTCCGTTGATTGCGGTCGTGGTGACGCTGGTCATCGCCGGGTTGATCTTTCTGCTGGCGACCAGTGGCACCGCAACCGCCGATGCCCCCCAGACCTTTGAAGCGATGCTGAATGAGATCGAGGCGGAAAACACCGCCGTCGTGCAAGCACCACTATCGAAGACGCGCACCATCGAGCGCGTCGAGACGAACGCGGACTGGACACCGGTTGAGCGTGAATTCAACGGCGTCGAAATGGTGCTGGTTCCGGCGGGATGCTTCATGATGGGGAGCGAAGATGGCAATGACAACGAACAACCGATACACGAAATTTGCTTCGATGAGCCGTTCTGGATTGACAAATATGAGGTAACCAACGAGCAGTACGGTTCTGTGTCACCGCTTGACTCGTGTTTAGATTGGTCATCAGAACCCGACCAACCGCGCAACTGCGTGGACTGGTTTGACGCGAGCGATTTTTGTAAGGCACGCGGCGGACGTTTACCGACCGAAGCGGAATGGGAATATGCGGCACGCGGGCCGGATGCGCTGGTATATCCCTGGGGAAATGATTATGACGCGGGGCTGGTCATCGGTAGAGATGATCCGACCTACGGGGACACGCGAACAGCACCCGTCGGCAGTCGTCCGGCAGGTGCTTCGTGGGTGGGTGCAATGGATATGAGCGGCAATCTGTGGGAGTGGATCAGTTCGCTCAATATAGATTATCCCTATGGCGATGATCATGAAAGTGATAGTGACACGAGTGGTTTACGCGTGTTGCGCGGCGGCTCGTTCTTCGATTCAAGGATCGTCCTGCGGTCTGCCGTTCGTGGCGGGAACGACCCCGATTACTTTAGCCACGGCTACGGGTTTCGCTGTGCGCGGGATGTAACGCCGGAAGATACGCCACCTACTGAAACCGCAACTGTCATCCCGGAGACAGAGACCGTCGAGCGCGTCGAGACGAACGCCGACTGGACACCGGTCGAGCGTGAATTTGAAACGCCACAAGGTAGCACGGTGACAATGGTACTCGTCCCGCCGGGTAGCTTTGAGATGGGTAGCACCGAAGAAGAAATCGAATTCGGTTTTGAGATGTGCCAGCAAGCGGCAGATAATGATGCTGAATGTCAACGCAGTTGGTTTGAAAATGAAGCACCAAACGGTGACAACACCCAAACTTTCACAGAGCCATTCTGGATTGACCGCACCGAAGTGACGCGAGCACAATATCAACAGTGTATGGATGCTGGGGTTTGCGAAGAAACATTTACAATACCTGCCTCACTAGAGTTATGCACTTTTGGCAGAAAACAAAATCCGAGTTTAAGATAGAGTCGTGACAAACCATCGAAAGCTCGGATCATGTTGGAAACTATTGTAGAAAATAATCGCAT
>DAOTTZ010000135.1:0-14039 GCA_034437535.1 Anaerolineae bacterium
GCTGAACCGAATGGCACAGCTTGGTCTGCCCGATAGTGATCGTGTCGCCTAGCCGTTAGACCCCCTCTCGGGGACGATTACGCCCACTCAACGTATTTATTCAACAAGGCCAGTATGAGATATAGAATGGCCTGCGTCAAGCAATATGGCATGGCCTTAAACGAATCATATCCCCTGTTTAATATGTTTAGAAATGCGTGAGCCAATGCGCTGGATTTTCGTGCGGTTCACGATAATTCTTTTGCTGATGACCGGGGTTAGCATCGCCCTGGGGATCACGCTGGGCGCACGGCTCAACCCTGGCATGACGCTCACCACACTGGCTTATGACCAACAGAATGAACAATTCACCGTCTTAATGATAGACACCGCCCATCCCCTGCGCCACCGGCTGGCTCTCCCGGTTGAGGTCAATGACCTGATTGGTGAGATTTCGCCCGATGGCCGCCGCATCCTGTTGTACAGTGGCCCGGCCCAGCAGACCACGCTGTTCGTGTGGGACATCGCCAGCGGTGACGTTTATCGACCACCGGCGGCATATAACCCCTGTAGAACGTCACAGCAAAACATCGGTTGGATGCCTGATAGCGACCGGGTGTATTTCAGGTGCCAGCCGACAATCGATAACCCCGACGTCAACGGCCTGTACCTGCTCGAATTTTCCACCCGCCGCACCGAAGCCTTGACGACTGATGATCACATCGACCGAGTCCAACAATCCCCTGACGGCCAGATGTTGGCCTATGAGAGCGAAGGCCGCTTGATCGTCGTCCCGTTCGATGATGAGCCGTTTGAGGCTTATCGCACGGCTCGCAATCAGGTGCTGTTCGCGTGGTCGCCGGATGGCACCCGGCTGGTGGTCGCGGCAGATGATCGCTTACAGATTATCCCGGTAGATGGATCCGCAGGTGACGAATACCTGATCGGTGAACGCTTCAGCAATGCGCCGCTATGGTCACCGGATGGCCGCTGGATCGCCGTTGAAGAAAGCCCCGCCGGGGTGGTGCATCTCGTTGATCTGACCACCGGCGATGAACGCACCCTGACCGGCGGGGAAGTGAAACTCGAATTTATCATATCTCTGGCGTGGTCGCCTGATAGTGAGGGACTGATCTTTGATAAGTCGGATAGGCAAAGTAATCAGAACGGTATGTACACCATCGCGCCAGATGATGACGATAACGCGATGACCTTGACGACAGAAGGCTCTGGGGTGGGTCTCAGCTTTTCATCTGACGGTCGTTACATGACCTTCACTGATGGACGTTCCGTGCGAGACTGGACGCTGTTAGTCTACGAGTCGAATATCGGGGAGACCATCGCAAAAATCCCCGCCGGGGATAGGATCACATGGCTGGATGATCGGTCGGCTTTCGTATATGTTCAGTCGCTGGCACCCGGCAATACAATAGTGCTATACGACGTTACCGAGTCGAAGAAAATGCGCTTAACCGATACAATGTGGACCATTCGCTCGTACCGCATCTGGAGCCGTGACGATGATTGAATCTATAGACTCATTCCTCACCCGCATTTACCAAAAACCCCTGCCGCTGGTGGTCATCACGCTGACCGCGACTGTGTTCGGCTTCGGCCTGTATGCTTTCGCGCCTGAGGTAGATCAAGCCAGTGTATTTTACTGGCCGCTCACCCGTGCCCACCTCATCGGCCAGATCATGGCAGTCGTCGGCCTGACGCTTGGCCTGGTGTTCTAC
Organism: Anaerolineae bacterium; assembly: GCA_034437535.1. Lineage (GTDB taxonomy): Bacteria > Chloroflexota > Anaerolineae > Aggregatilineales > Phototrophicaceae > J038. The sequence goes on from DAOTTZ010000135.1 coordinate 1,716, forward strand.
GCCCAGCATAATAGCCCGGTGCGGAGCTTGATCCTGTTTGTAATCGCCGGCGTGCTGATTTTGGGCACCATGACCTTTCAACTCAGCGGTAACAACTTCCGTGATATACGACACGGCACCTCCATCAATACCGGCGGCCAGGTCTACCACCTCGGTAAGGTCAACACGGCAGATACCGAGATCGGCGTCGTCTTGGATGAATACACACTGTACGAATGTGGTCTGATCGGTGCTTTCTGTGACCGGGTGACCGCTGGCTTGCGCCCCTCCACTTATCAGGCCGGGCAGTCCATCTTCCAGCACACTGCCGTTTTGCAGGTAGAGGATGGCGTCTTGCGCGTGTTAGATGGCGGTACAGCCGATGTGCTATATGAACATACACCCTGAGACCGGCTAGTGCAAGGTTTTGGCTGACAGTTTGAGTGTGGCAAGGAGTTTCTCCCTCAAAGTGCGATATCATTCCAAGCCACTGCCTCATTCCTGCACTAGGGCAGGCGACGTTTATCGATTTCTACCACACGCGGCATAAAGGGATTCCAGGTGGTGCCGGAGTAATAGGCGGCGTCCGCTTGCTCCGCGTAGAAGATTTCCTGCCGTACTTGCCAGGTCGTCACCACCTGGACGACCAGCGGCAGACCAAGCAGAAGAATCCGCACCCAGGCGTTATTCACCGTCGTTAACGCCACCACGACACAGATTAGCGCGATCACGTAGAACAGAAAGGCCCGCGTCCAACGGATTGTGATCGTGTCTTTCGTCTCATAGCGGTCATAAATCAGTTGCATGATGATCGGCCTCACATATGATTTGTCGAATAGTTGTAGGATCAACATTACCCCCACTGACCAGCGCAACGGTCGGTCGGTCATCCACCGGGATGACACCGTGCAACAAAGCCGCCACACTCACCGCGCCGCCACCTTCCACCAACCATCCCTGATGATCCAGCATCCAGCGCATGGCCGCCGCGATCTGGTCTTCATCTACCATCACCAATTGATCGACATACCGTTTGGTCAGGTCGATGGTCAGGGCACCGTCTTCAATCCCGCCGGAGAGTGCTTCCGCCAGCGTCTCCCATACTTCCGGGTAATCAGTACCATACAGCAGATTATGCATGGTGGGGGCGGCCTTCGCGTTGACCCCGATCACGGTCACATCGGGCCGCCGCGCTTTGATCGCCAATGCAATGCCAGAGATCAACCCGCCCCCGCCGACGCAAACCACCACCCGCGCTACATCCGGCATTTGCGCCAGGATCTCTAACCCGATGGTGCCAGCCCCCGCGATGACCTGCGGATCATTGTAAGCGGAGACGTAAGTCAGGCCCTCATCTCGCGCCATATCAAGCGCGACCGCTTCGCAATCATCATAGGTTTCATGATCCAGCACCACCTGTGCGCCGTAATGCCGGGCCGCCGCTACCTTGCGCCGGGGCGTGTGCGCTGGCATCAAAATCCTGGCCCGCGCCCCGACCATCTGCGCCGCGATGGCTAACCCCTGCGCGTGGTTGCCGGATGAAGCCGTCACCAATCCGCGTTGGGGGGCATCCAACGATAACACCGCGTTGAGTGCCCCCCGAATCTTGAAACTATGCGTCAGATTGGTGTTTTCTAGTTTGAAGTAAATCGGCCCATCCAGCAGGATGGCTGGCTCTAGGTGCGTCGGTGTAAGGTGGGCGGAAAGGCGTTCCTGCGCTAAAATAATATCGTCAAATTGCATCATATCGTCTTTTTGTAGTTGCACAATATCTGGCCTTAGTATAGTCTAATCAAAGACCGCTTGTGCATAGAGTTCGGGAATAAGCCGATGTCAGCATCCAACGATCAGGACGCCGTCCGCCGTCAATATGTAAATGATAAAGCTCTGCTCACACGGCAAGCCATCCACGACCGTTACACTGTACCCCAGACCAATTACTTCACCTGGGTGCTGGATACGATCTTATGGCGCGGGGATGAAACCGTTCTTGATCTCGGCTCAGCATCGGGTGCGTATTACGAGCCTCTGCTGAACAAACACCCGGAAGTCTATTACGTCGGGTTGGATAATTCCGCCGGGATGCTCAACAATCACCCTGGGCCGCGCTTGCTTCAGGCTGATGCCGCCCATATCCCCCTGCCAGATCACACTTTTGATGTGCTGATGGCAAATCACATGATCTATCATCTGCCAGATATTGACTCCGCACTGGCTGAATTTCGTCGGGTTTTGAAGCCTGGCGGGGCTTTGCTCGTGGCGACAAACAGCGTCCAGACTATGCCAGAGCTACAGGTGTTGATGCGCCGGGCGATTTTGCTCCTGGCCCGCACTGGTACTAGCCAGATCCAACCGCCGACCCCGGCCAGTGATCGCTTCGCGCTTGAAAACGGATCACGACGGCTGGCCCGGCATTTTTACGCCGTTATGCGGCATGACCTACCCAGTAAATTGATCTTCCCGGAAATCGAACCGGTGATGGAATACCTGGAAACAACCCGTTCCCTACGGGAACCGCAACTGCCGGAGGGGGTCAATTGGGACGATGTGATGATGATTATGCGCCAGCAAATTTCACATCTCATCAACCATCTAGGGGAATTGGTCATCAATAAGTTGACCGGGGTATTGGTCGCCACTGATAGCGGAGATTTCATCCGTCGCTTTGTCGAAATGCGCTCCGCCATCGGCACCCCGGAATAAACGACCGCAAGACGGACAAAAAAAGCGAGATGCACATTGCCATCCCGCTTTGAGTTAAACTGTTAACCCGGCCTCAGCTAATCGTGGTCTTCCCGCACCAACCCGAAACCAAGATCCGGCAGATCTGTGTCGTAGACGTACACCTGCGGCCACTCTGACGCGGCACTGGTGTTCGCCCACATCCAATCTGTCGCCCACTTATACAGATACCAACTATCGTTGAGTGACATATTCACACAACCATGACTCTGACGCTCACCAAACGCATCGTGCCAGTAAGCCCCGTGTAAGGCCCGGTCGCCGTTGAAGTACAGCGTGTACGGCACATCTTCCATATAATAGTACCAGCTATCGCTTGGGTTGCCGCGTGTCATGCGGCGGGCATTATATTGCAGATACACGCGCCATACACCCGGCTCGGTCGGGCTCCAGGTGTGGCCGGTCGCCACTAACGAGGCAAATACCAGCTTGTCCCCTTCATAGGCCATTACCATCTGCTCGGCGATGTCTATGCCGATGTAGATTTCCGTCTCGATCTCTTCTGGTCGTTCGATGGGCTTGAGGATGTTGAGTTCTTCCAGCGGGATCCACTGCTCAACCCCAATCTGCGCCCAGGTAACCCCATCGACTTCGACTTCCGCGAAGACATGGGCCATGTGATACGGGGCTAATGCCCGCTCTTGAACCATAGCCGCTTCTTCACCGGGGGCTTCGCTCCAGAAGACCACTTCGTACCGTGTAAAGCCTAGCGGGTATTCCAGCACTTCGGCCCCATCGGGGAAGATCACGCCGTTCAAGCGCGAGTCAAAGGCCGGGCCTAATACATTGGCCGGGATCCATTCGCCTTCGTTGATCTCTGCCCAACCGTTTTCGATCCGGTTCACACTGACGAAAAATTCCGCCTCGGCGCGGGTATACAGCACATTACCGCTCCCAGGGGCATCTACGACGTTGACCTGTTGTAACACTTGGCGATAATCGCGCCGGTTGAGGATGGAGTCACTCACACCCACGCGCTCTATGTTCGGTTGGTACGCGCTGATGACATCAGCGGTGACGCCGGTCAGGGTGGCTTCTTCGTCCTGTGCATGGACGGCCCCCACACCTAAAAATGTGACACTAACGATCAACAATAACCAGGTTCTTAACATACGAAAAACTGCCTCCCTATAACTCATTGTATACATGGTGGCACGGGACTCATCTACCGTGCCACCAAAATCGGGTTATGTGTTGTTTCCCATCTTTGATGTTACAACAAAACAGAAATCTGGGATAGCGAATTTATCTTTTTTGGCTGGAACAGATTACAATCGTGGGGGAGCCGTACAGTTTCGTTACAGATCGAGGACGAATGACGATGGATAAAATAGCGTTAATCGCCAGTCGGTATCAATTGATGGAACCGTTAGGAAAGGGTGGCATGGGCGAGGTCTACCGGGCTATCGACCATCTAAACGGCGAGTCGGTGGCCTTAAAGCGTGTGCTGACCGCGCCCGGTGATCTATCCTTTAGCCTGCGCGGCACCCTGGCGACCAACGACCCGCGTGTTGAACTGGCCCAGGAATTCCAGGTGTTGGCGTCTTTACGCCATCCCAACGTCATCAGTGTCACCGATTATGGCTTTGCGGATTCGGGCGAAGCCTATTACACCATGACCTTGCTGGAATCTCCGCAAACACTCATCCAGGCCAGCCAGGGGCAACCGCTCGAAACGCAGATTGATCTCGTCATTCAACTTCTGCAAGGACTGGCCTACATCCACCGGCGCGGCCTGCTACACCGTGACTTGAAGCCAAGCAACGTCATGGTCAAAGATCAAAATGTCTATGTGGTTGATTTTGGTCTGGCAATCCAGCAGAGCGATCAACGCTCTGGCAATATCGCCGGCACCATCGCTTACATGGCACCCGAAGCCCTGCAAAACGGGAGTGTTTCCCCGGCCAGCGATCTGTATGCCGTCGGCTTGATGCTCTATGAGATGATCGCTGGCCAGCATCCTTACAGTAGCCGGTCAACCGTTGAGCTAATCCAGCATATCTTGTATCAAATGGTCGATGTCAGTCAGTTAGATATTCCCGCCAGTTTGAGCGCGATCATCGAACGACTGCTTATCAAAGATCCCGACGACCGGTACCAAGCCGCTACCCAGGTACTGCAAGATCTCAGCCAGGCGGTCAACATTGAGACTGTCGAGACACCGGCCATCCGTGAAAGTTTCTTGCAAGCCGCCAGCTTCATCGGGCGCGAAGACGAACTCCGCGCCTTACGCCAGACGTTAGAGACGATGAAAACTATCGACCAGGGGAAAGCCTGGCTCATCGGTGGTGAGTCTGGCGTCGGGAAATCCCGCTTGATTGATGAGTTGACGACTCGCGCCCTGGTTGATGGTGCGTTGGTCTTGCGCGGGCAGGCCACCACAGAGATCGGTGTCCCCTATGCCTTGTGGCGGCAGGCCCTCAAGCGGCTGGCGTTATCCACCCCGCTGGATGACTCCGAAGCCGAAGCCCTGGCTTTGATCCTGCCAGATGCGGAACAGGTGATCGGGCGGTCGCTTCCCAACATGAGCGAAATCGCCCCCCAGGATCAAGAAAAACGAATAACATTCATGTTAGAGTCGCTCTTCCAAAAAGCATCCACCCAACAGCCGATTGTCCTGGTCTTGGAAGACCTGCAATGGATGGTCAACTCCGATGTCGAGATGCGGATGGTGAATACCATGTGTCTGTTATCAAGCAGAATCCCGCTGATGGTCATCATCTCTTACCGTGATGACGAAGCCCGTGATCTGCCGGAGAAGTTATCCAATGCCTCCGTCATGACGCTGGATCGGTTGACTACTGACGAGATCGCCCGTTTGACGACCTCCATGCTAGGCCAAACGGGCGGTCGTGCCCCCATTGTAGATCTCATCCAGCGTGAGACCGAAGGCAACGTCTTCTTCATCGTTGAGGTGGTGCGTGCCCTGGCGGAAGACGCTGGTAGCATCGAACAGATCGGCCAGGTGACCGTTCCCGCGCAGATCTTCGCCGGTGGCGTGCAGAAGGTCATCCAGTACCGGTTGGATCGCGTGCCAGGGTGGGCGCGGCAGATGCTCAATCTAGCCGCGATTGCGGGTCGCGTCATCGATACACACATTATCGCCCATATTGACTCGGATTTTCCGGTCGAACAGTGGCTTGACGCTTGCGTCTCCGTTGCCGTGTTTGAAGTCACCGACGGCGGGTATCGTTTCGCCCACGACAAACTCCGTGAAGGCGTGCTGGATCATCTGCCATCAGCGACACGCCGTCGCCATCATCAGACCGTCGCAGTAGCCATCGAACGCCTCTACGCAGACTCTCTGTCTGATTACGCCGCTATATTGGCCCGCCACTTCCAGGCCGCCGGCAACGACCAACGCGAAGCCTATTACGCCCTGATGGCCGGCAGTACATTGATCGCCATCAACAACTTCCAGGAAGCCGATCATTTCTTCAATCGTGCGCTTCAGTTAGAAGCACACACCCAGGCGGATGAACCGCGTAAAGCACTGGGGGAAATTTACCTGGGGTTGGCAAAGAGTGCCTACGGACTGAGCAATTTTGACATCGCCCGCCGCTATGCCGATCAAGCGATTACCATCTTCAATGAAATCGATTCCCGTCGCCTGTACGCAGATGCGCGTAATGTGCGCGGCGAGGCAGATTTCCGCCAGGGGCGGTATGAAGAAGCACGCGGTCATGTCCAGGCCGGCCTGAAGATCCGCCGGGAACTGGGTGAAAATCTGATTGACATCGGCTATTCATTGATGAACTTAGGCGTTATCGAACATCACAGCGGGGACGAGGCGACTGCCCGCCGCTATTTCGAAGATTGCCTGGCAACAATGCGCCAGACGGGTAATCAGATTGCTATCGCCCGCGCCCTGAATAATCTCGCCATTTCGTATGACGTCGGCGGCGATTTCGATCAGGCGTTAACCCTCTATCAAGATAGTCTCGCCATACGCCGGGCCATCAACGACCGGCAAGGTATCGCTTACAGCCTGGTCAATTTGTCTCAACTGTACCAGGGCCAGAAGCAAGCTGATACCGAGCGCATCATGTCGATGCTATTAGAAGCCCTGGAGCATATTCGATTTGTCGGCGAGAAGATGGCAACCGCCAGCATCGCATCCACCCTGGCGAACGTCTACCGCCAGATTGAAAATTACGATGAGGCCGAAACCTACGAGATGGAAGCCTTAACCATTCGCCAGCAGATTGGAGAGCGCGTCGGCATGACGACTTCCTTGCGCGGCCTGGGTATGATCGCGCTCGAACGCCAGCAATATGACATTGCTACCGATTATTTCATCCGCTCGTTGGAAGTTTTGCTTGAGATCGAACACCGGGCACAGGTCCTTCAAAATGTGCGGTTTACCATCCCGTTGTTAATCGAGCAGGGCCGTTTTTACCCCGCGCTCGTCTGTGCTTACGCCGCGTTGAACTTTGGCGAAGATTTGCCCACCGAAACTGACGACCTGAAACAACAGATCGAGACGATCAAACCACGCCTGGATGCCGTGGCCGTCGAACGTGCCCAGGTTCAGGCCAGCCCCATGACGCTGAAAGACATCATCTTGTACTTGCTAAATACCCTCAGATCCCAGTAGGATGAAGGACGAAATGATCGACACAATATAAGAGGGCCGACCGTGAATCCTGATCGTCCAATGGGCTTGTTTTTTGAAGATTATGAGGTCGGGCAGGTCATGACGACTCGCGCTCGTACCATCACCGAAGCCGACATCGTGAACTTCGGCACCCTGACCGGAGACTTTAACCCGATGCATTTTGATGCCGATTATATGCGCGATCATATGCTAGGCCAGCGCGTGGCACACGGCATGCTCACCATCAGTTACGCGGTCGGGCAAGCCTATCAACTGGGCTTTATGGAACAAACCGTCTTGGCGTTTCGCGCCATCGAGATGAAGTTTAGCCAGCCGGTCTACATCGGGGATACGATGGTCGTACAGATCACGGTCGATGCGCTGAAGCCCGCCCGGCGGCTTGGCGGTGGGATCGTCACGCTAGGGGTGCGAATCATCAAGACGACGGATGACGCGCTGGTACAAAAGGGCACCTGGACCGTCCTGGTTGCCTCTCGTCCGGCGGATTAACTGGCAACACGCCACACCTTATTCATCAGCCGCTTTGAACGTGATCTTCACGCCACTGGGGAGCATACGTTTTTGATTCTGATACACTTCTTTGATCGTCCTATCGATCTTCTGCCCACGATAGGTGAACAGTAGGCGCAAAAAGTGCTTTTCGACGTCTGAGATGCTATCGTGAAGTGTAATGTATTCGGGGATCGTCTGATTTTCTTGATTTTGCCAGAACACGACCACAGGCGAACTCATAATTTCTATGAGACTGGGCCGACCTGGATACTTATCGTTACCCCAGTCTCGCTCATGCTCTTGCACACGCTCAAAAAACTGTTTGCTCTTCACCAATGCACCCCTTTATGTGTCATCGTCATCGTGATGAAATACTGAAATTAGGCTGTCGTCGCTAATTGTGTCGTGTCGTCTTCGCTGGTGCTTTCTGGCTTATTGTGGATCGGTAAGGTAAACACAAAGTCAGATCCCTGACCAGGGGGGCTATCAACCCAGATCTCACCACCATGTGCGTTGACGGCCAGCCGACAGAACGCCAGACCTAACCCGATGCCTTTAGGAGCCTGCTTGTACTTCACACGGTTGAATTTGTCGAAAACTTTTTCCTGCATTTCTTCCGGGATGCCGGGGCCGGTATCTCGCACCCGGATGACAACCTCACGATCCTGAGCATAAGCGATCAACGTGATCATGCCGCCTGCGGGTGTATATTTCACCGCGTTTTCCAGCAGGTTGACGACCACCCGGATGATCATATCACTGTCAATCGTTACCACTGGCAGATTATCCGCCAGTGCAAACTTCAGTCGTTGGCCGGCTTCGACCGCCAACGGTTGTACCAGTCCGGTCGCTTCTGCCAGCAAAGCGTGTAATTCTGTTGGCCCGGTATCCAGGATCTTGCTTCCTTCTTCCAGCCGCTGGACGTCTAACAGACTATCGACCATGCGCCGTAGCTGGCGCGAACTCCGCAACCCCACCTGAAGCAGAGTCCAGATGGCCGGTTCTTCGTGGTTGGCGAGCAATTGCGAGAGCTTCTGAATGCTGGAATGCAGGGTATGGAGTGGCCCGCGTAGATCATGGTAGACCATCGCCGCCAGATCACGCCGCAATTGCTCCAGTTCCATCTGCGGGCGGATGTCGTTCAGAATTAACTCCACAACATGATTCCCATCAATCTGCAAATGACGCAACCGGAGCATCACCGGGATGTCGTCGCCATCGCGGATGCGGAGCGTCGTCTGGATGCTGGTCTCGGTGTCTAATTCGAGTTGCTGGTATATCGTTTCAGTGTCTAGTGGGTGCAATTGTGTGATCGGCTTATCGACCAGATCATTGGGCATGTATCCGATCAAATTCGTAGCTTGCTGGTTGAGGTCGATAATGTGACCGTTCATGTCCGTCAGGATGATCGGGACGACTGCGTTATCAAACAATGTGTGATACCGGCGGTCAGTCCCACCGCGATAATCCATCACCTGATTCAATGCATCCTGCGCCATATCTACAATCTCCTGTAGCGTGTCGGTTACGTCGTCGTCAAAGAATGCGATTGATTCTTGCATGAACAACAAAACCGCGCAGACATGATCGCCGCGATAAATCGGATACCCAATAGCAGATCCAGACTGCGGTAATGTCGGGTGTGTGGTCCAGCGTAGATCAGTCTTGACGTTGTGGATTACGACTCGCCGGTAATTATGATAGACATATCCAGCCAGCCCACGCTCTAACAAGGCATGCCAGAGGGCATGGTCAGTCTCTGTGATTGTAAACAGATAACCATCCAGGATGTCGCCATCTTCATGGAGCATGACATACCCGCTCTGAGATAATTCAAACAGCGCATGCGTCTGTTGAGTGATAATTTGGAGAATATCACGCGGATGTTGATGCGGCTTTTGCAACGCACGCGCCAACTGATACAGGCTCTCAATCGGTGGACTCATCGCATATCTTAATCTTCGATCTTATTCATAATAGAGTATAGCGGATGATACGATGTGATGCATCCCAAATTTATAATTTTTTTGGATTTTTACTACGGACGCCGCAGACGCCGCAGTTCCGCCACCAGTTGCTTAAACGCTTTCGGGGTATCGTATTGGATCTGTTTCAGTTTGCTCGCGCCGATTGGCATCCGTTCGACGGACTCCACCATCAACAAGATGATCGGTTTTTCGCGGTTGTGGAAGTGCCGCCAGTTTTTCCGCACTGCGTCAGATTGCAACGCCGCCTGCGAAACCACCACCACCAAGGCCCAGCATTCCAGACGGGCTTGTTCAGTGGCGATTAACCAGTCACTACTCCCTTGTGTAAGGTACTGGTCGGCCCAGGCATCAATCTTCGCATCATAAAGTGCGTTGATAACCGGGGCGACGAGTGTTTCCCATTCTTCACGAGCGTAACTGAGTAAGACTTGATCTTGCAGTGCCATATCGTCCAGGCCTGTGCCAGCTTCACTTGGCATCGCCTTCTGGCTGTTGATGATGGCCGGTACTTCGCGGTCGCTGGTGCTTCGGTGTGCCTGGGTTGGCTCAAATCCTTTGAGTTCCTGTGTATCCACCAGGAGCGAGGTCCGAATCAGGTTCGCATAATTTTCTGGCGTATCGGTCAACTGAAAGCTGATGGTCTTACCAACCTGAATTGAATCGCGTGTTCGTACCAGCCGGGGAGTCTGGATGATTTCCCCATTAACCACGGTGCCATTGGTGCTTCCCATATCCTGGATGATGAAGCCACTACGATTCAGTGTCAGCCGAAAATGCTCCCGGCTGATTTCCGGCTCAATCACCACGATGTCACAGGTCGTAGAGCGACCGACGGTCACCGTTGGCTTATCCAGCGGGTATACTGCCGGTTCGTCCTGAGACTCCGTATTAACCACCAGATACACCGGCTTTTTGTTGTTGATTTTAAGGTCAGCATCCTGGCGAGAGTCGTCAGGATCACCCAGATGAAACTCAAATGTGATCGTGTCTCCCAGTTCGATGATGCACTGCGAGCGCAAAAGCCAGGGCTTATCGACGGGTTGACCGTTGATGAAGGTTCCGTTGCTAGAGTTGAGATCTTTGAGTTCGTAACCGCTGGTGACCCGGCGCAGGCGCAGGTGCTCTCGGCTTACTTCGTTATCATGGATGATGATGTCGTTCTTACTGCCTCTGCCCAGATGAACATCTTCTTCTGCCAATCGGTAGAGTTTACCGGGTTCTGGGCCGCGTCGCATGATTAAATAGGCCATGTTTTCGATCTATTATAAGAATGATTATCACTTCATTCTATCAAACCGCGCCATCAGAGGAAACCAAATGTCTTAGTTCCCATACAATATCGCCTTGACTCTGGGCCGTTCGGTGCGTATAATGCCATCCCTAATACAGGCTCCGTAGCTCAATTGGCAGAGCAGTTGACTCTTAATCAATTGGTTGTAGGTTCGAATCCTACCGGGGTCACTCCGTTTGATCTGAAGCGAACCAGTATTTATGCTGGTTCTTTTCGTTTCAGGTGAAGGCCCATCACCTCGTCCACCGTGCGGACCACCCTTTGCAAGTGTGTCCAGATAATTGAACGGTGGCTTCAACTCCATGCGGATGATCCTACCCTCCGGGTTGATGACAACCCGCTTGACCATCTGCTTCAGTATATCACGTTGTCGCGCCGGTGTGTGTTCCGCATAACGGTCTGCAATCTCCGAAATGACCGTCAACGCGGCATCCAGATTATCGACCACATCGCCCTGCTCCTGGTGGATCAGGTCAATGGCGGCGGTGATGCGCTGGCGTTCGTCCTCGTATTCACGCGACAACTTCTCGAAAACCTGCGGACGCATTCCATGTTCGGTGAACCCGCGCCACAGATTGATCTCTTTCTCTTCCAGCTTCTTAATTGCCCGTTGCAGTTCTTCGATCTCGCGGCTGCGATTGGTGGTGAAGCGTCCCATATCCGCCAGATATGCCTTACGGATGTCGGGAATAAGCGCCGGGTCAACCTGAATGGCACGGAGATGCGCCGGAATCTGCTCATCAACCTTCCAGCACAGGTAGTTCTGGTCACTGGAGTCGATGCAGTAGTAAGCGACACCGCCCCGCGCACGATTGGCGTTGGGTGTGCTGCATCGCAGCTTCAGCATCTTGCCGTTCCCCTGATCGAGATAGAGCATCCCCTGCAACAGATAAAAATGTCGTTTGTTCGGAGATGGCATGTGACTGCGCTTTGCCAGTATCGCCAGACCACGCTCAAATTCCTCGGTGGTGACAACCGGCTCCCACTCAGCGCGGACGGTCTTGGGCGGAATCTGCGCCCAGTCGTTTTCCAGCACCACCCATCCGGCATAGTGCCAGTTGTGGAATACCCGCGACACCTGCTGGATGTAGGGCTTGCGCTCGCCGTTGGCGTTGACCTTCACAAATGGACGACCATCTCGCATCCGGTAGCCGCGTTCATAGAGCTTCTCGCAGATTTGTGCCAGTGTGTACTGGTCGGTGAGCAGTAAATCC
>DAOTTZ010000136.1:0-9703 GCA_034437535.1 Anaerolineae bacterium
CAACACAGCGGCCCCGTAAAAACCCACGCCGACCACGGCCAGCATCAACCCGACGAATAACCCCCAACCGAGCGAAAACGTCTCGATGAAGTGTTCTAAGCGTTCACTGGGCGGCAAGATGCCGGCCTGGGTGGTGTAGGCACGGGCGAAAAGTCCGGTCAAAAGCAGTTGAATCCCGACGATGAGCATGGTCACCCCGCCCAGCAGTGTATGCACATCCAGCACCACATCGCCGATTTCCAGCGGGCCGAACACCGTCGCCAGGCTGATGACGCCACCCAGCGTCATAAACAAAATGCTAGGATACAGGAACAACCAGCGCGGGCTATAGAGCAACATAAAGCGCAGATGCCGCCAACCATCCCGCCACGTCCGCAGGTGCGGCGCACGAGATCGCCCATCCGGGTAGAGCGTGGTCGGCACTTCGGTTCGTTTTAGCTCCGCCAATGTCGCGCTGATGACCATTTCGCTGGCAAACTCCATGCCGTCGGTTTGCAAACCGAGCGCGAGCATATCATCCCGCCGGAAGGCCCGGATGCCACAATGAAAGTCACTCAGCCCGCACTTGAAGAACAAATTGCCGATGAACGTCAAAAGCGGGTTGCCCAGGTAACGGTGTAAAAACGGCATCGCCCCCGGTTTGATCTCACCCTTAAAGCGTGATCCCATCACCAGGCTGTAGCCATCATCCAGCTTGTCGGTAAACGGCTTGATGTTGGCAAAGTCATAACTGTCGTCACTATCACCCATGATGATATACTGACCGCGAGCCGCTTCGATGCCCGCTTTCAGGGCCGCGCCATAGCCGCGCACCGGCACATCCACCACCCGCGCCCCGGCATCCCGCGCCAGGATTTGCGAGCCATCGGTACTGCCATTATCGGCCACTACGATCTCATAAGCGTCGATGCCAGCCCCCGCCGCCCCTTGATGCGCCTTTTGGATGCACACCTCGATGGTCTCTGCCTCATTCAGGCATGGCATGAGGATCGTCAGTTGCAGGTCAATCTCTGTGGTTGCATCCGGCGCGATTTTCTCTTGTAAAGTCATAAGTCTTTTCTCAAATTCTACGCGAAAACAGTGTATCCTTGCGATTGCCGGGCTTCAAGTCCCGATTGTATACTGAAGATCGTGTTCCAACGGGGAGAAAATCACATGGTCAATCAATCAATTGGCAAGCTCCATCATGAATTCGTCTTCAAACGCCGGTTTCGCGCCTTGACCGAAGCCATCGCCCCCTTGTTACCTGCCGGGCCGGTGCTCGACCTGGGCAGTGGTAACGGCATGATCGCCCAGGCGATTATGGCGAAGCGTGACGACATCACCATGACCGGCGTCGATGTGCTTCTGCGGCCTCAAACCGCCATCCCGACTGTTCATTATGACGGCCAATCACTGCCCTTCGCGGCGAATACGTTCAACGCGGTGATGATCGTTGATGTCCTGCATCACACGCCAGATTTCCGCACCGTCCTGCAAGAGGCGTTACGGGTCGCCCCGGTGGTCGTCGTCAAAGATCACTTCTACGGTAATCCGCTGGAACATGCCATCTTGCGCCTGTTGGATTGGGTCGGCAATGCCTCACACGGGGTCGCCTTGCCATACAATTATTTGACGCGGCCTCAGTGGGTGGCGGGCCTGCGTGGGTTGGCCGCGCAAGAGTCCCACCGGCAGGAGTCCGTCCCCGGCATGTATCCGGTGCCGTTCCAATGGATCATTGGCCGCCGCATTCAATTTATCGCCCGGTTAACCCGCTCCCATCACCGGATCTCAAACAGAATCGAGTAGATGAAATCGCCGTCAGGTGTGTAGAGGCTCGCCACGAACAACGGGTTCAACACCTGGATGACATCCACGCGGCCGGCTTCGGTCTCCACCCGTGCCAGCAGGGTATTTTGTGCTTCCTGCCGGGTGAAAGTGCTCAAGGGTGTGGTGCCGGTCAAGGTGCCGCCCGCGTAGAAATCGACCGCATCTCCCCGGCGGCAGATGTAATGGTCGTCGTCCCCCGGTGCGATCACCAGCACATCTTGCCCGCACAGGCTGGCCGCGTCCGGGTTCTGCGGTGCGCCGAAGGCGTTGGTCTGCGGGCCGAAGGGCATCTGCACCACGAACAACCGGTATAATCCGTCGGTGTCGTTCTCATACCGCGCCCGGCCTAAAAATTGCGTCACCGGGATGCGCGGATCACGCCCGTTCCACTGCCACCGCCAGAACGAATCGCCATCATAAAACGGTGACCACGCCGGCCCGGTGTAATGCGTCGGGTTGTCGATGCGGTCGGCGTAAAGCCGGGCCTCTCCGGTCACGCGCAAGGTCAGCGTTTCCACGCGGAATAAATCCGGCGGGAGCGCGACCGTATGCCATTCCTCAAGCGTGGTGGCGGCAGTCGCCATCATGCTGATGGTGCCGTAAGGCGACCACACCGGCGGCAAGCCCGCGTGCCAGCCAAGCATCGGCGCGTCAGCCGCTTTCAACTGTCGATCTGCCGCCCACAACCCAATCGCGTTGGGATCATCGACATCGACGATCACCCAGGGGTGCAGATGCTCGACAACTTGCAACCCGCGTACTGTCTGGGTGCGTTCCCCGCCGATGGGCACGCTATATTCGCGCCAGGTCGGATCCTGGATCAACCCGGCACCGGCCACCCCCAGCAAGCCCAACGTCAGGATCACCCCCGGCCAGCGATAGTCAATCGCGTCGTCAGTCCGCCAGTAGGCCAGCACCCGCCACACCACCGCCGCCGTCAAGCCCAGGCGCACCGACAGCAAGATGCTATACCCCAATACTGCCGGTTGGAGTGGCAAGCGTACCCCCGGCACCCACATCACCGCCGTGATGACGACCAGCACCACATCGTACCAGCGCAAAAATCCGCGCCGCGCCCACACCGTCCGCGCCAGCTTATCCAACGCGAAGCCGGCCCCCACCGCCAGCAACGGCAACACCGGGCTGACTCGGCGCGGTTCCATGCCGACGATGCTCGGCAACAGGCCCACCGCACCGCCGACCAGAATCATCCACAGCGCGGCATCCCGCCGGGCATCCCGCTGGCTGATGAGATAGACGACCCCCAGCAGACCGGCCAGCATCAACAGGGTGTGCTGGCTGTGCTGGCCGTCGATCCCCAGGCCGAACGCCTGCATAAAACTGGTATCCGGGTAACGGAAGTTGGCGACCACGCTGAACCCCAGGCGTTGGGCGAACAATACCGGCTGGCCCAGCGCATCCCCGATGATGGACTCGGTTTCGCTGACGGCCAGTGTCTCCCAGGATGATGGTGCCCACACTTCATCGAATGAGACAATGGTCGATTGAGCGCGGATCGCCTGGCCGCCACTACCCAGCCCGCTGAAGCTCCGCAAGAGTGCATCCCCCCGGTCTCCGCCGCCGCCACCGATGACGGCCAACGCCAGCGCGAAAGCCACCACCACCGCCGTCGCCCCCAGGCTGGTCTGGCTCACCGCCCGGTAAACAAGGTCGCGCCGTTTGAACCAACCGATCACAACCGGGGATAGCACCATCAGCCACAAGACCGGTCGCGTGGTGATGCTCCCATAACCGGCCAGCAACGCGCCGATCATCCCGATGAACACGTAAGCGCGGGCGTGGCCGCTATCCTGCGCGGTGAAGGCCAGCGTATACCCCCACAACCCGACGACCAACCCGAAGCGTAATAACGGCTGTTGCAGGAAGACACCTGTCCCGGTGATGGCCGGCACATACAGCGCGAAGGCCAACCCCGCCAGCAGGGCCGCCGTCCACCCGCCATATAACCGCAACACAATCTGCACGATCATCATGCACAAGAGCGCATCCATCACCGCCTGGATGACGTAAGCCGTGTCCGGTTCATTGGGCAAGACGGTTAACAACGTGCCCATAATCGCCGGTAACAGACCTTCACGCCCGAAGATTAAGCTCGCCAACTCTGCCGGGGTCGTCGCTTCTACAGTCGGTTCACAGATGAAGGAAATATTGCACCACATCGACCGGACGGCCTGGGTGCCGTCCCAATAAATGCTGGCATCCCATATGATGCTCGTCCCGCTGGCGGTGAAGATAAAGACCAACCGCAAGCCAAGCGCGATCATCCCCACGCCAAGCAGGGTCAACAGCCGCCGGTTCATGAGTCGATGAAGGGTAACGGGTTGTCGATGGCTGATTGCGCGTCGGCGGTTTGGCCTTCCACCGTGCGCTCGATGATGAAACGGGGGCGTTTGCGTGTTTCATCCAGGTTGCGCCAGATGTATTCCCCCAGGACCCCCAACATAATCATCTGCACGCCGCCGATGATTAGCAGGACGACCATTAACGACGCCCACCCTTCGGCTTCCACGCCGAACAAGACCCGCGTCACCACGATCACCACCGCGTACAACAAACCGAGCAAGCTCACCGTCAGGCCGATTCCGGTCACCAAGCGCACCGGGAAATAACTAAACGCCACGAACGAATCGATAAAATACTTCAGCTTTTTGGTGAATGTCCACATGCTACGCCCGTATTTTTCTTCGCGCTCTTGCCGGTCATAATGGATCACATGCGGGTCAAAGCCTAACCACAAGATCAACCCCATCAGATAGGCGTTATTTTCCTGGATGCCGTTAATCAAGTTGCACACCTGCCGGTCGATCAAGAAGAAATCGAAGCCTCGTTCTGGCATGGTCTTGATGGCGTATCGCCGGAACAGCGCGTAAAAGCGGTCTGCGATGAAGGCGGTCAGGCCGGGGTCGGAACGGTTCTGCCGGGCCGCCAGCACCACCTTGCGCCCCGCACGCCATTCCGCCAGCATCGTGTGGATGAGTTCCGGTGGGTCTTGCAGGTCGGCGGCTATCGCGGCGATCACATCGCCACGCGCCTGGCTTAAACCCGCCAGAATCGCCGGGTTACTGCCGAAATTGCGCGATAGCTTAATCACACGCACCCGGCTATCACCGCCCGCCAGCGATGTTAACACCTGGAAGGAATCGTCACCGCTTCCGTCATCCACGAAGACGAACTCAAAACGGTCATCCGGGTTGCGCGTGGCAATCGCCTGGAAGCGATCCAGCAGGTCGGGCAGGCTGTTCGCGTTGTGATAGACCGGAACCACGATGGACACAAATGCCATATGGATTCCTCTAGGGTTATGCTGGTCGTCAAATCGCGCCTATTCTATACTGTGTACCTTTGATGTGGAAGGGCTTACCTCATGTGGACTCTGTGGCTCAGTATTTTGTGGCTCGTAACATTCCAGCCGGAAGACGCCTGCATCGCCGTCATCGGTGATTCAGTCGCTCACGGGACGGCGGTGGTGCAGGTGCCGGGCGTGGGCTTCCCGGTCATCCAGACGCCCACCCTGGCCGAGACGCTTGATGCGTTCATCCCGGCGCAAGATTACAGCGTGCCCGCCACCAGCCTGCGCGATGGTTATTTTGAGACGGCCCAATATCAAACCGTTACGGCCACCCCCTGCCATCACGCGCTGATCGTCCCGTTTATGAACGACATCGCCACGCCAGAAACGTATGCGGCGGATCTCTCGCGGTTGATCGACTCCTTGCCGGTTGCCCGCGTCGTGCTGATGGGCGTCCACCCGATTGCACCCAACGCGCTGACCGACCAAATCTACGACGGAGCCATCACACCGTCTGCGGTTGCGCGGGCCGATGCCGCCATCGCGCCGCTTTGCTCGTCGGAACGGGTGCAATGTTGGTTCTGGCCGGGTTGGGTGCCGCCGCAGTTGATGGTGTTGCAAGCCGTCACACAGACCACCTACGAGCGTAATGGCTATCGCCCGTTTGATCCAGCGACGGCGGATCTGCTGGCAGTTTACTGGCGAGATAATCCAGATGGGTTGATCGTCGGTGACGGCTTGCACCTATCCACCCAGGGCAAACGCATCATCACACTGCGCGTTATGCTTGATTTATGGCTTTCTGGCATACAATAGAGTCGTTAAAAGGTTCTCATTGGGATTCATTACATGGATTTTCAACCTGCACACGATGGTCAACCCGCCTGGCGACGCCGGTTAGAGATCATCCTGGTGATGTTCGGCCTCACCTGGGCCATCATCTACCCGCTGATGACACCCTTCCCGCCGGTTGATCTTCAAATCTTCCTGGATGCCGGGGCCGGGCGTGACCTCAACGACTTCTTTTACGCCCCCTGGAGCCTGCCGTTCTTCGCTCTGCTGGATCTGTTGCCGTTCACGCTGGCGGCGGTCGTCGCCAACTTCTTGAGTTGGGGCGGCTTTTTGTTCGCGCTGTGGGTGTTCAAGGGCAGTCGCCTGCTCCTGTTCATCTCCTATCCCTTCCTCATGCTGACGTATTACGGCCAGGTAGACGGCATCTATGCCTTCGGCTTGGCCGTGATGTATCTCGCGCTCAAGCGGGATAATCATCTGCTTGCCAGCATCGGCTGGATGATCGCCATCGTCAAATTTTATGTCGGTGGGCCGTTGGGCCTGGGCTTGTTGGTTTACTTCGCGGCGGATCATCGCGCCCGGTTGCGCGTGGTCGGCCTGATGGCGGTCTATGGTCTGCTCTCGTTGGTGCTATGGCCCAACTGGATCGGTGATCTGCTGGCGCGGGCGGCGGCGGTGCCGCCTAATCTGGCTTACAGCATCGACCTGTGGCGTTACACCGGCCCGGCCATCCTTCTGCTATGGGTGCCGGTCTTTTTATCCCGCCGCAAAGATTTCATCTGGTGGACGGCTACCTGGGTGCTGACGGTGCCATATCTCTACGTGTGGACGCTCACATTCTTGATCCTGCTTCCCATCGGGCCGGTTGCCTGGGGTGTGCAGGTGAGCTTTGTCACCGGGTTTGTGCTGTCCACCTTTTTGCAGGTGATCCCGTTAGTCATTTACTTGCGTTGCTGGTGGCAGTCCTGGCGCACCGACCGCCTGATGGACGGGTTGCGCCGCTGGCGTGCCCACCAGCCCACACCGCATATGTCCGCCGAACCAGGGAGATAACCCACATGGTTGCAACCTCTAACACTAAGCCCACGCTGGCCCGCTGGCTGGTACTGCTGGTTTTCGTGCTGGCCCTGGTGCCCCGCATCACGCCGCAATCTGTGTTGACGATTGACGAAAACACCTTCTGGGTGGCCCGGTCGCAGGTCTTCCGCCAGGCCATCCAGCAGGGAGATTGGGCCGATACGCGGGTTGCCCCGCATCCCGGCGTCGTCACCATGTGGATGGGCACGCTCGGCCTGACGCTGGATGAGGCCGTCAACGGGCCAGATCATCAACAGGAAAATTACTTCGGCTTCTTGCAGACCATGCGCCTGCCGATGGGCGTTTTGAACGCGCTGTGTGTGGCGGTGGGGTTTCTCTTGTTACGGCGGTTGTTCGCCTTGCAGATTGCGCTCCTGGCCGCGTTGTTCTGGGCCTTTGATCCGTTCCTGATTGCCCATAGCCAGATCTTGCACACCGATGCGCCGGTCACGTCGTTCATTGTGCTATCCGTTTTGAGCGGCTTTGTCGCCTTCCGGCTGGACGAACCCGACCAGATGCAGGAGCCGGTACGCTGGCGGTATCTGGCCTTGTCGGCAGTGTTTGGCGGGTTGGCCGCGCTCTCGAAATCCACCGGCTTAATCGCCGGGCCGGTGTTGTTCTTCGCGGTGTTCGGCGTCAATCTCAAGGCCTTTGAGCGTCTGCGTTGGGTGCGGCGTCTGCTGGGGCCGTTGATCCTGTGGGGGGTGGGCGTGTTGTTGACGTGGAGCATCGTCTGGCCGGCGGCCTGGGTGAACCTGTTGGGCACCTTTGAGATCGTCATTCAGGGCTTCCGCCTGGGCGTGAGCGATCATAGTAACTTCCTGTTCGGGGAGGTGATCCCTAGCCCCGGCCCGCATTATTACCCGGTCGCCGTCTTCCTACGCATGACGCCCTGGCTTTTGTTCGGTCTGGTCGCGTTGATCTTCGCCGGTGAAACGCGGCGGGCGCATCGTCGTGCGGTGGCCGGCTTGCTCATCTTCGGCGTGGTCTTCTTCGGCCTGATGGCCCTGCAATCCAAGAAGTTTGACCGCTACATGTTGCCCCTCTTCCCGGCCTTGAACCTGCTCGCGGCGGTCGGGTGGGTTGGGGTGGTGTCGCGCTGGCGCGAACGTCGCCCGGAATTGTTCCGCCTGCGTCCGCCCGTCATCTGGGGCGCGGCGGTGATCTTGCTGGCGGGCAATGTCGCGCTGTACTTCCCTTATCTGCTCAGCTATTACAATCCGCTGGCTGGCGGCGGGGATGTCGCTGAGGAGGTCATCATGGTGGGGTGGGGGGAGGGCCTGGGCCACGCGGCGGATTACATCCGGGCGGATTCCGGGCAGGCGTGCGGTCATGCCGTCGTCTCCTCCTGGGGGGATATTATCACGTCGGATCATCTGCCGTGTAGCACCTTCTACCCGGTCAATGCGGACGGCGTGCGCCGCCTGGATGACACCGGGTACATCGTGTTATACATCAACCAGGTGCAGAGCTTGTGGGACGACGACCAACAGGGCGACGGTAGCATTGATGTCCCGGCGGTGCTGGCCCTGGTGCAAGATGTCGCGCCCCGGCACACCGTCCAGATTCACGGCATCACCTACGCCTGGATCTACCACGCCGCCGACCTGCCGCCCACCATCAGCTATAATGATTAGCAAAGATACGATAGAAAGCAGGGCGCGATGAGCCAGTATACAATCGAACGGAGCTTCGACAATGGCATCGAGACGATTACCTATCGTCCCCACCAGCCGATTTATGAAACGCCTATCATTTTCCAGCATGGGGCCTGGCATGGTGGCTGGTGCTGGCGTTGGTGGCAGGCTTTGTTTGCCGGGTGGGGCTGGGTTTCACACGCGCCCAGCTTACCGGGGCATGGTGGTTCATCCCCCGGCAGAAGGCCGCCGCGCCTCTATACACTCGGTCATTATACGCGCTTTTTGGCCCAGGCCGTCGCCCGGTGCGAGCGTCCGCCGGTGCTGGTCGGTCATAGCATGGGCGGCATGATCGCACAATGGTACCTGGCACGTTATGGTGATCTACCCGCCGTTGTCTTGCTGGCCTCTATCCCGCTTAGAGATAACATTTTCCGCTATTTCCGGCGGGATTTCATCGGTACTGTTTTGTCCGTCCTCACCTTTTCCGGTGCGCCACAGGTGCGCAATCCACAGGTTGCTGCTGGTAAGCTCATCAACCCGGATGCCATGATGGGCGCGGAGGCTTTGCACCAACGGCTGAATGCTGAGTCACTGTTGGTCGCGCTTGAACTGAACTTCGGCTTGTGGCGGCCCCGGCCAGATGTCGAGTCGCCGGTTTTGGTCATGGCGGCAGATCAAGACGCGCTGTTCACTATCCCAGAGCAGAAGAAGCTGGCCGCCTTCTACCATGCCGAATACTACGAAATGGTAAACACCGCCCACAACGCCATGATGGAAGCCAACTATGACGCCCATGCGCGGTATCTGCATGGCTGGCTCGGCGGCCTGGGGGTTAAATAACCAGGCGGAACACATGCTCAGTACGGCCATAAAACATACCCAACCGCTTATAATGCTTGAGGGCCGCCCGTGTCGTCAATTGGGTTGAGACGAACAGGAACGCCGCGCCTTCGTCCTTATAATAATACGTCTCCTCTGAAAATAGAGGTTAGGCAGCCACAGGTTCAACAGTAACTCTTAAACCAAGTTTTTCGAGTCGCCGAATGAGCTGCTTTTGAACCGTTTCTTGCTTGCG